>NZ_CP062946.1:0-709877 GCF_014898095.1 Thalassotalea sp. LPB0316 | reverse complement strand
CGAAAAACTTTTTTATCAGCCTGCTGTCGAATGACGGATACAAGTTAGAATACCCGTACATTGTCAATGAACAAATTATTGAGATTAACTCAAGTCGGCGCAAGTCGGGTTTAACTGAGCGGACAATTGTTTTGTCAGCACCTTTATTGCTTGCTGAACAACAGTTGGTGAGTTTATCTTCTAGCGGTACCATTGAAGCGCAAGACTTATCTTTTACTCAGTTTAATAACAGTTTACCGAAAGCTTGGCTCTCTGCCCCTTTAATGTACCAAGGTGAAGTGATCGGTGTGCTAGCGCTGCAAGATTTTTATCAAGAAAATGCTTATCAGCGAGACGATTTAGAAATTATTCGCTTTATCGCCGATCACATCGCTAGCGCGATCAGCCAGAAAAATCACCAGTTGCAAGAGCAAAAGAATAAAGATGATTTAGAGCGTTTGGTTAATGAACGCACTAAAGAATTGCAAATTAGTAACCTCAATTTGCGTATGCAAGTAGAGGAGCGCCGGAAAGCTGAGGCCAAGCTTTATCACGAAGCACATCACGATTCACTGACAACACTGCCGAATCGAGCGATGTTTTCCGATCGTTTGAGCTTTGCACTTCGCCATATTAAGCGCCATCCGCAAAATCGCTTTGCTGTGCTGTTTATCGATTTAGATCGCTTTAAAATGATCAACGATACCTTAGGTCATCACGCCGGTGATGAATTTTTAGTTGAAATAGCAAACCGCCTAAAATTTTGTGTACGCGATAACGATTTACTGGCGCGATTGGGCGGTGATGAATTCGTCGTTTTACTCGATTCTATGCAGAGCCAAGAAGACGTTGAAGATGTCTGTTCGCGTATTATCGACAGAATCGCTGAACCTTTTGTATACGACGGCAATGAACTTTACTCTAATGCAAGTATTGGTATTGCCTTGTGTAGCCATCAATACAACGATGCCAATGAAATTTTACGCGATGCTGATGCCGCCATGTATCAAGCCAAAAGCTTAGGTCGCGGTCGCTTTGTCTTTTTCGATGAAAGTATGCGTGAAAAGTTACTTGAAAATATGTCGTTAGAGCAGGAACTTCGCGCGGCTATTAAGCGACAAGAGTTCGAATTACATTATCAACAAATCTCCAACCTAGATAGTACTAATGCCATTGGCTTTGAAGCATTGCTGCGCTGGAAGCACCCGACCAAAGGTTTGCTCACGCCGAGTCAGTTTTTGTTTATGGCTGAAGAAACCGGCATTATTCTCGATATTGAAACATGGGTTATTGAAGAGGTTTGCCAACAGTTAGCTCAGTGGCAAGATCACAGCCAATACAATAACGCATTTATTGGGGTGAATTTATCTGGTCGACAGCTCACTCAAGCAAATCAACTCAATAAGTTAATTGCCTTAATTAAGCAAAATACCGTTGAGCCTGAGCGACTGATTTTAGAGTTTAATGAGTCGGCGTTTACCCAGCATACTGAATTAGCTCACAAAGGGTTGCGAAAATTAAAAGACTTTGGCGTGAAATTGGCGCTTGATGATTATGGCGCCGGGGTTTCGTCTTTCAGTTTTTTACACAGTTATCCGTTTGAGTTTATTAAGCTAGATCGCAGCTTTATTCGCACGCTCAATAATAGCGACAAGAACCTTACTTTGGTCAAAGCGCTGAACGAGCTGGGTGAGCAATTTGGCTACCGCATTGTCGCTGAAGGTATTGAATCTGAAACTATGCTGAAGAAACTACAAGGCGTTGGTTGTGAATTTGGTCAGGGCTACCACATTAGCCGACCAACTAAGATTGAGTCGTCAATTGCTGAGTTGATCGATAGTCATAAGCTCAAGGCTTAAGCTAGTTATGCTACTGTAGGTTACATGCCTTAAGTATTGCTTATTGCTCAAATTGGCGGCACAACAAGCGAAGGAGTGTTTCATGAATATCAATAGAGAGCAGTTGGAAGGCGCAGTTAAAGAAAATATTATTTCATCACAGCAAGCTAACCAGCTCATAGCATTTTTCAAACAACAACCTGAAATTACGCCTAAATTTGATTTTACCCATGTGCTTTATTACCTCGGTGGGATGCTCGCGATTGGCGCAATGACGCTGTTCATGAACTTAGGTTGGGAATCATTTGGCGGCCTCGGCATTTTCTTCATTTCATTATTCTATGCCGCTGTTGGACTGAAACTTACCAATCATTTCAAAGCTAAAGGTTTAGCTATTCCTGCTGGCATTTGTGGTACTTTTGTTATTGCCTTAACACCATTAGCCGTTTATGGCTTGCAACAAGCCCTAGGGGTATGGCCAGATGAAAGTGTCTACCGCCAGTACCACCGAACGATTAAATGGCATTGGCTCTATATGGAGTTAAGTACGCTCGCTGTGGGTGTGATCATCGCGCGAAAATACAAATACCCATTTTTGATTATGCCGATTGCCGTAACACTTTGGTACTTGAGCATGGATCTATCGGTGATGATCTATGGCGACGAAAATAGTTGGCAGTTAAGAAAAGTAGTCTCTATGTATACTGGGTTACTCATGATAGCTGTAGCTTTTTATGTTGAGGTACGCTCAACCAGTAAAGCTGATTATTCGTTTTGGCTTTACCTTTTTGGTGTGATTGCCTTTTGGGGTGGCTTGTCTTCTCAATCTTCAGATAGTGAATTGGCAAAGTTTATCTATTTCACCATAAACTTGGGCATGATCTTTATCGGTGTATTAATTATCAGACGGGTATTTGTTGTTTTTGGCGCAATAGGATGCTGCGGTTATATTAGCCATCTTGCATCAAATGTCTTTAAAGAGAGTTGGTTATTCCCGATTTCCTTAACCTTGCTTGGTTTGTTCGTTATATATTTAGGCGTTTTGTGGCAAAAAAATGAACTCGCAATAACTGAAAAAGCAAGAAGTGTGTTGCCCGATACATTACGTAAATTATTAGCAGCTAAGCATAGATTGTAGCTGCTTATGCCTGACCTTAAATTTTCACTGGGTAGTAACAGGCACAAGAGAGTGATTTACGGAATAAAGTGTATTCATAAAAATACACCGTCATTGAAGTAAATGCTTGCATGGATGTAAGTAAAAAAAATGTAGGAGATCCCGTTCTTCAACGGGATGACGGCACTAGTTGGCTTACTTCTGCAATTGGTACAATCTAGCTCCTCCCGATTTGACTGAACCCGATAGATATCACCTGATATTTATTCAGATAATTATAGCCGCTAGTAGGCTCACCCCTTAGCGAAATAACCTTCTACTTTGAATGCGATACCTGGCGTCGTGCTATAGTTATCTTCTTCTGGCCATTCAACGAAGGGTTCAATCTCGAAAAATAACCACTTTTTAATGGCGTTGAAGCGATAGCGGTAACTCAAGGTGTGGTTTTCAATTAAAAAGCCATTTTCTCCATTGCGCTCACCTTCAACTAAAAAACCAAAGACGCTCGCTTCTTTATCGGAAATATGACGCAGGTAATACAACCCGTGCTTCCAGCGAATACCTGAAAATGATTCTGAGCCGCGAATAGAGTAGTTGAGGCGAAATAGGTGGTCGGGATTTAATTGGTAGTCATACTCTAATAACAAACGAGCCCCTAAACCATCGTCAGTGTAGTACTCTATTGATGGTGTGAAGATAAAACTGTGCTTTTCTTGCCATACGTGTGTGCGTTTGTAGCGGCTTCGAACAAAAAGCTCACTACCAGAAATACCGACACGAGTATCAGTAAATTCTTTACTGTCTTGTTTGTGGATATAGCGGATTGCTGCCGCGAAGCTGCTTTCTTCAAAGCTACCTTTTACCTGCTCTGATTCAAGCGGAAGTTGATCGGCGTAGTCATCATCTGAAAAAATGACGTCTACTTTGTTTTTAAAATAAGGCAATTTTGCTTTTAATTTGAACCTGATTTTGACCTCACTCCAATCGCGCGCTCGAGGCAACCATGAAGTTGATATCCTAGCAAGAGATTTTGGCATGAGTTCGTGGCCAGGGTTGTCGTTGAAGAAACCATCGAACCAAATCATTGACTGGTGCACTGATTCAGAAATATCGCGGTGCACTTCTTCCATCCAGTCATTCATTTCTGGCGATACGGTTAATTCGGTTAATGGCTTTAATTCAGGGATAGGCCTAAGTACTTTTTGCTCAAGCTCTTCAATTTGCTCAATGGTTTTGCGCTCAGCCTCAGTCAGTGGTATTTCACTCTCTGGCTTCTGAGCTTTTTGGGTATCACCAGTTTCTTGTGCCTGAGTAGCAAAACATAAAAAACTCGACGCCAACAACACAAGCTGAGTTATTTTACTTTTTCTGCTCATCGACACTCCATCGGCACATGGCGAACTCAAGTTACTTGAAATACGTGCTTTTTATTTCCAACACTTTATAATCATCATAACTTAATTTTAGGAGAATGCTATGGGCGGTATTAGTATTTGGCAGCTTGTTATTATTGCGGTAATTATTATCTTGTTATTTGGTACCAAGAAGTTACGTGGTATGGGTGGCGATTTAGGCAGCGCAGTAAAAGGCTTTAAAAAAGCGATGAGTGAAGATGAAAAAACAGAATCGCTAACCGACGAAAGCCAAAAAGCTAAACAAGCGACAGAGAAAGACAAAGAGCAGGCTTAAGTTCATGTTTGATATTGGTTTTTGGGAGCTGTTACTTATTATGGTAATTGGCCTTGTCGTGCTCGGGCCAGAGCGCTTACCAACAGCCATACGCACTGTTCGCAACTGGGTGAGAAACGTTAAAGCGTTTAGTCAAAACGTTCAAAGCGAACTCAAAGAAGAGTTGCGTGTGCATGAATTACACGAGAATTTGAAAAAGGCCGAGCAGGCCAATATGGAAAACCTTTCGCCGGATGTCGCACAATCGGTTGCTCAACTCAAAGAGGCAGCAGATATGGTCAATCGCCCTTACGCCAAGAAAGACGATGGCGCAGCGCCTTCGCAATCAACAGAAAAACAAGAATAAATGTCTCAGTCATCAACGCTTTTTGATCACTTAATCGAATTAAGATCGCGCTTGTTAAGGTCGATATTGGCGGTTTTGCTGATTTTTTGTGGTTTAGTTTACTTTGCTCAAGACCTTTATCAATTTATTGCTAAACCGTTACTCGACGTGTTACCAGAAGGCACTCAAATGATCGCAACTGAGGTCGCTTCACCCTTTTTTGCGCCGTTCAAGCTAACGCTGATTCTGTCATTGTTTTTAGCCATTCCATTTATTCTTTACCAGATTTGGGCGTTTATTGCGCCGGGGTTGTACCAGAATGAAAAACGCCTAGTGGCACCATTAATGTTTGGTAGTTCGTTTTTGTTTTATTGTGGTGTTGCGTTTGCTTATTTTGTGGTATTTCCACTGGCGTTTGCATTTTTTACGTCCGTTGCGCCTGAAGGCGTCACAATAGCGACGGATATATCGAGCTATCTAGATTTTATTTTAAAAATATTCTTTGCCTTTGGTGTCGCCTTTGAAATTCCTATTGCCATAATTTTACTGTGTTGGACAGGGGTGACGACACCAGAAAGTTTAAAAGCAAAACGCCCGTATATAATTGTTGGTGCGTTTGTTATTGGGATGTTACTTACGCCGCCAGATGTTATCTCACAAACGCTACTTGCCTTACCTATGTTGTTACTGTTTGAAGTTGGTGTCATTATTGCGTCGATACAGTCAAAAAATAAGAAAAATCTCTCTAAGCAGGAAAGTATCCATGATTAAATCCATTGTCACTCGTGCACTTATCTTTTCGAGTCTATTTGTTGGTAGTACCTATGCCGTTGATCTCAATAGCTCATTGCAACAATGTGCCCAAATAGCTTCTTCAACTGAGCGTTTAGCTTGTTACGACAACCTTGCGAATTCCTCGAAAAAGGCAGATGCGACAGCTAAAACCAAGGTTATACCGGCGCCAGCGATTGAGCCACCTGTAAAGCCGGAAAACAACGTGGATGAGTTTGGCGATCATCACCTGAAAAAAGATAAAAAACCCGATGAGTTAGAGCGCGTTCAGTTTACTGTCGCGAAGGTTTCGTATTCGGCGAAGAAAAAACTCAAGCTAACTTTTGAGAACGGCCAGCGCTGGCACCAAACAGATACTGAATCACTGCGCTTACAAGCGGGTGATAAAGTTGAATTGTTTAAAGGGGCTTGGAGTGCCGTGTATTTAAAGAAAGTCGGTTACAACCGTAAGATTCGTGTAAAAAGAGTGAAGTAAGTACTTGATTGATATCGGGGTTAACTTAACCAATAGTCGCTTTAGTAAAGACTTACCTGAGGTAATTGATCGCGCTCAATTAGCTGGTGTTAAGCATTGCTTGGTCACGGGAACGAGTGTTGCTGAAAGTAGTCAAGCTGTTGCGCTATGCCAACAATACCCCGATTTTTTATCTAGTACATGTGGTGTTCATCCACATGACGCTGATCACGTGAGTGATGACTTTATCGAGCAATTGCGATTATTAACGACATCACATGCTTGTGTTAAAGCTATTGGCGAATGCGGCCTTGATTTTAATCGCAATTTTTCAACACCGGCGAATCAACAACGGGTTTTTGAGGCGCAAATAGCGCTCGCCAGTGAATTACAAAAACCGCTGTTTTTGCACCAGCGCGATGCATTTGACACATGGTTTGGCTGTCTTAAACCTTATTTGGGTAAAGTACCAGCAATGGTTTCTCATTGTTTTACTGGCAACCAACAAGAGTTAGAAACTTGTTTAGCGCATGACATGTATATTGGTATTACTGGTTGGGTTTGCGATGAACGCCGAGGCCAAGCGCTCCAATCTATCGTGCCACTGATCCCACTTGAGCGGTTAATGATTGAAACGGATGCGCCGTATCTAACCCCTCGTACGATTCGGCCAAAACCTAAATCGAGCCGCAACGAGCCAAGTTACCTCGGTTTTGTCGTTAGCACCCTAGCGCAGTTATATGGTGAGAGTGAACAAGTCATTATTGAACACAGCCAAAACAATGCGGCTCGCGTGTTTAAGTTAGGGAGCTGTCATGGCTAGGTTGGCCTTGCTTTGCTGGTTATTGTTAACAAGCTTGGCAACTAATGGCCAAACCGTTTACGGCTTCAAAGAAAAGTCGACAACGTTTGTTGTCACCGAGTATCAAGCGCTGCGTATGCAGTCATTAGCGGTGTCTTCAGTATCGGCCGTCTTGGCTGCACCGGCAAGTGCTTGGCAAGATAGCCAAGTCGACAATGCTAACTATATCCGCTTGGCCGAAGGTAAAAATTGGCTTCGATTTGAAGTTGCCAATCACCACGAAGATGCCGCAACTGCCTTTATCAATATAGCTAATCGCCATGCACTGCAAAACATCAAAGCATTTTACGTTGATAAACGCCTAGACCCAAAAGCGTTATCGGTGAGTTTACTCAATAATGATACTTGGTCGATATCGATGCCGTTAACGGCATTTGGCCGTTCGACGGTATACTTAGCGATTGAAGCTGATTGGCCTGAGTTGGTTCAGATCAAGCTCAGTAAAGAGTCGGCATTTGTCGAAGCATCGTTTGACGCTCAATTTACTCAAGGTTTTGCCATTGGCGGTATGTTGTGTTTATCAATCGCTGCTTTGTTGTTGTACTTTGGTACCGGCAATGGGCCACTGTTATGGCTATTTGCGTTTTTTGTTACTCGTACTTTGTTGTTAACCACGACTATGGGGTACAACCTCTATTTTTTCTTCCCCGAATATCCTGAGTTGCGCTCAGTAGAGTCTCCTATTTTAGGTGCTATTTCCGTAATTTTTTACTTTTTGTTTATTGAAAACCTGTTTAATTTACGTCAGCGATTACCGCGTGCCCATCGAATCTTAAAAACCGTTGGCTTAATTTTGGTAGTTTATATTCCATTGAGCTTGCTTATTGATACTCGTATTAACAGCGCAATTTCAAGTTTGATGCATTTTATTGTTACCGGCGCCATTGTTGTCATTGGTTGGCAGCTCTATCAGCGCAAGGTTCGGTTATCGTTAGCGTTTACCATTATCTCGGCAATTCAACTTTGCTTGGGCGTGCTCTATTATTACAGCTACAATTACTATTGGTTTGAGCAGTCACATACCCTGATGTTTGTCGGCTTTTGGTTGCATAATATTTTGGTGGTGTTTTTGCTGAGTAAACAGTATTACCACCAAATTCAAGACAAGCAGTTAGCGCAAAGACAGGCGTTAGCGCAGGCCAATGCAACAAGAAAAGCACAAGAAGAACTCCTTGCCTTACAAAATACCACCCAAGAAGAGTTAGAATCTAGGGTACAAGAGCGAACCTTTGAACTTAATATAGCGTTGCAAGAACTCGAGCAAGCAAACCAAGAGTTAGAGCGAACAAACACGACGGACGAGCTAACGAGCTTGTATAATCGTCGTTTTTACGATCAAAAAATACTGGCGGAATTTAGACGTAGCAAGCGAAATTTAACGCCGTTGAGTTTATTGCTGATCGACATTGATCACTTTAAGCAAGTCAATGATAATTTTGGTCATTTAGGCGGTGACAAAAGTTTGATTGCTGTCGCCTCACTGATCAAGCTGACAACCCAACGCAGCACCGATATCGCGTGTCGTTATGGCGGTGAAGAGTTTTGTATTATATTGCCTGAAACCGATGAACAAGGTGCGATGGCAATTGCGGAAAAGTTGCGCAAGCAAGTAGAAGAACACCCGATTACGCTAGCAGAGAACGAAATCAACTTAACGATAAGTTGCGGTATTTCAACCTACCGACAAGAATCTTTTGCTACAGTAGAAACCTTATTTAGTTGTGCTGATAAAGCACTGTATCGGGCAAAGAACGAGGGCCGAAATCAGGTTCAATATTTGCCGATTAATTTAGAAAAGTAGAACACAATGACAAAGAGTTTTGGACAATACCCAGCACGTCGTATGCGACGAATGAGAGCTGATGATTTTTCTCGCCGTTTGATGTCAGAAAACCAATTGACGGTTAATGACTTAATTTACCCCGTGTTTGTGTTAGAAGGTGAAAACCAACGTGAGTCGGTTGAATCAATGCCAGGTGTTGAGCGTAAAAGCATCGACTTGTTGCTCGAAGAAGCACAAGAATTAGTTGATTTGGGCGTACCTGCGATTGCGTTATTTCCGGTCACACCAGCAGATAAAAAATCGTTGATGGCAGAAGAAGCATACAACCCTGATGGTCTTGCTCAACGTGCTGTTCGCGCGCTCAAAGCGAAATTTCCAGAACTTGGTGTTATTACCGATGTCGCCTTAGATCCCTTTACCACTCATGGTCAAGACGGCATTATCGACGATAACGGCTACGTGTTAAATGAAGTGACGAAAGACATTCTTGTAAAACAGGCCTTATCGCACGCACAAGCCGGCGCAGATGTCGTTGCACCGTCAGACATGATGGATGGTCGCGTTGGCGCTATTCGCGAAGAACTTGAAGCGCACGGCTTTGTTAACACCCGTATTTTAGCGTACTCAGCAAAATATGCGTCAAACTACTATGGCCCATTTAGAGATGCGGTTGGCTCTGCTGGCAATATTAAAGGCGGTAACAAATACTCTTATCAAATGGATCCGGCAAACAGCGATGAAGCGCTACACGAAATCGCTCAAGACATTCACGAAGGCGCTGATATGGTGATGGTTAAGCCAGGCATGCCCTATTTAGATATAGTGCGTCGTGTTAAAGATAACTTCCAAGTGCCAACCTATGCATATCAAGTCAGTGGTGAATATGCTATGCACATGGCTGCAATTCAAAACGGTTGGTTAGCTGAAAGACCTTGCGTCATGGAAGGTTTATTAGCATTTAAACGCGCGGGTGCCGATGGTATATTGACTTATTTTGCCAAGCAAGTGGCATACTGGTTAACAGAAGACAAGTAAGGCTTAATGCCGTCTTATGGATTGCGCTAGGTATTAACGTTCAGCTTAATACCTAGTTTGCCAAACTGTTTTACTTCTTGTCTTAATTCATCTGCAATCAGCGGATGGCTAGCTAACCAAGCGTGTTCAAACCCTAGCGTTAGGCTATCGACATCACTAATTAATGTGAGTGTTGGTAGATGTTTGTCGTGACGTCTGCTTGCCAGTAAAATCGCAAGGCGGACAATTGCGAGTAGCGATGCACAGGTGTTTAGCGGTAACAGCTGGCTGGCCAAATATTGTAAATCAATGTCAGATTTTTGTTGGGCAATGAGCATGGCAAGCGTTTGCTTTTGACTTTGATCAAAGCCTAGCATTTGGCTGTTATTAACAATATAGGCGCCGTGCTTTTGTTGGTTCTTGAAGTCGATCAGCAAACCGATTTCGTGTAGTTGGCAAGCCGCATTAACGACAAAATAATCATCATTGACAATGGCTGGCCAGTGATCAACACAGCCATTAAAAAGTTGCTGAGCAATACTGGTAACCCGCTCACTTTGTTGCTGTTCAACGTGATATTTCACCATCATCGAATTAATGGTTAAGGCCGCTATGTCAACCGTTTTTGCACTTGGTAACATATCGTAAAGCAAACCTTCACGCAGCGCGCCTGATGACAAACGCAAGGTCTTAACTTCAAACACTTCAAATAATGCGATTAAAATCGCAAGGCCACTGGCAAAAACTGGAATACGCTCCCCGTCTAAACCGCCAATACTAATCGCATCAATGGTTTTGCAGGCGATGAGTTGCTGTTTAATCGCACATAAAAACTCGTAATCGATGAGGGTAGGTTTTTGCTGATGCATTAAAATTTCAGCCAACGCTTGCATGGTTCCCGAACCGCCAAGCACAACATCAAAGGTTAACCCTTGGTATTCGCTGATCACGCTATTGATATGTAATTTGGCTTGTGCTGTAGCCAGTTCAAAGGCGCTTAGCGTTAATGCGCCAGCGTTGAAAAATGTTTGGTTGAAGGTAACACAGCCGATATCTAAGCTCATTGCTTTGAGTGGCTCAACATTTTCACCAATGATAATTTCAGTACTGGCACCACCAATATCGAAAACTAATTTATTACCTTGGATATTGGAAGTATAAGCCACGCCCTTATAAATCGTTTTGGCTTCTTCAACCCCTGATAATAATTGAATATTATGCCCCAAAATTTGGTTGGCTTGTTCGATAAAAACATCGCGGTTTTTCGCGAGTCTTAAAGTCGCTGTAGCGACAACTCGAATGTTTTGTTTGGGAAAGTCTTGTAATCGCTCCGCGAAAAAGCGCATGCACTCTAAACCGCGCTCAATTGCTTCATCACTCAACATATTGTCAGTGTTAAGGCCACTGGCCAAACGCACTTTACGCTTAATTTTATCAACAATTTGTACGCTGTCAGCCAGTTGGCGGGTAATGAGCATATGAAAGCTGTTTGAGCCTAAATCAATAACAGCGTACAAAGGTGATGTCATAAGCGTTAATTTCTACGTTGTTTGTTATACGAGGTTTTTGTACGGTTTTGTCCGCCATTATGTGGTTTATGACGACGTTGTCTAGGTTTTGGTTTAGGCAAGTCGGTCAATAAAGCATCGGGATCGTATTTACTAACAGGTAAGGTGTGCTCGATATAGTTTTCGATCGCCGGCAAGTTAAAAACATATTCCTCACAAGCTAAGCTAATCGCATGCCCCGTCGCTCCCGCGCGACCAGTACGGCCAATGCGGTGAACGTAGTCTTCGCAATCATCGGGTAAGTCGTAATTAAACACGTGACTTACCGACGGAATATGTAAACCACGGGCAGCAACGTCGGTTGCCACTAAAATATCTAAGTTACCCTTTTTGAAACTCTCTAAAATGTTTAAGCGTTTCTTTTGTGGGATATCACCTGTTAATAGGCCTACGCGGTGTTTGTCGGCAACAAGGTAATTGTAGACGTTTTCACATGAGTGTTTGGTGTTGGCAAAAATAATCGCTTTTTCTGGCCACTCTTCTTCGATCAGTGTTTGAAGTAAGGTCATTTTATCTTCGTTCGATGGATAAAATAGCTCTTCTGAAATGCGCAGGTTGGTTTTTTGCTCTGGCTCAATTTCAACACTGACCGGATCGTTCATGTGCTCAAAGGCAAGTTCTTTTACCCGGAATGACAAGGTGGCAGAGAACAACATGTTTAAGCGCTCTTTCGCTTCAGGCATGCGTCTAAACAAGTAACGAATGTCTTTAATAAAGCCTAAATCAAACATTCGGTCGGCTTCGTCTAGCACAACCGCTTCAATATTGTTTAATTGGTAAATACCCTGCTTTAGGTAATCGATTAAGCGACCACAGGTGCCAATCAGAATATCAACACCCTTTTCGAGCGTTTCTCGTTGCGAGTCGTAACCTTCACCACCGTAGACAACGCCTACGCGCAAACCTGTGCTTTTCGCCATTTCAATAGCGTCTTTCTGGATTTGAATCGCAAGTTCTCGAGTTGGCGCCATAATAATCGCGCGAGGATTATTATTGTTCGGTCGTTCTGACTGCATCAAGCGATGGAACGTGGCGGCTAAAAAGGCAATTGTTTTACCTTCACCTGTTTGTGCTTGGCCTGCAATGTCTTTACCTTCAATTAATACTGGCA
The DNA here is from genome assembly GCF_014898095.1 of Thalassotalea sp. LPB0316. Taxonomy (NCBI): domain Bacteria; kingdom Pseudomonadati; phylum Pseudomonadota; class Gammaproteobacteria; order Alteromonadales; family Colwelliaceae; genus Thalassotalea; species Thalassotalea sp. LPB0316. The sequence goes on along the minus strand of NZ_CP062946.1, from coordinate 697,345 downwards.
ACGATTTTGCCTGAATTGAGGTGCATTGTTCAAAGCCCATGGCATGTAAACCGGCCACTACCTTTGGATCCAGGTTTAAGTCGGCAAACTTTTTATCTGATAAGTGTGTTTTTTTCATGGCTGCTAGCTTAACAGGTAAGCAGTTAATAAAAAACTATTGATTATTGTTTCTTGCGCCCTTATATAGGTGTTAAGCAAGATTTTTACCCTCTTTTGCGTGATAAAGTGCGTTGCATTGATCGAATTTTAATAACGGTTGGTATTAGATATAAAAAAGGGTGATTTGGTATCTGTGGAAGATAGCGTTATACTCTTCCACCATCAGGCAGTTAGGCCACATACAACGGAGAAAATAATGAGCGATAAGATTGTTCAGCTAACAGATGATAGTTTTGAAGCAGATGTCATTAATGCATCTGGTCCTGTACTTGTTGATTTTTGGGCTGAATGGTGTGGTCCATGTAAAATGATCGCCCCGCTATTAAACGACATTGCTGAAGAATACGACGGCAAAGTAACGGTAGCTAAATTAAACATCGACCAAAATGCGGGCACGCCACCAAAATACGGCATCCGCGGTATCCCAACATTATTGTTATTTAAAGACGGTAATGTAGCTGACACCAAAGTAGGTGCTTTATCGAAAACTCAATTGAAAGAGTTTTTAGATAACAACTTATAAGCGATAAGATAGAAAAGCCCTTTTTAGGGCTTTTTTGTTATTTAGGCTGATTTAACACAAGAAAATTTAGAAAGAAACGCCACTTTCTTTACCTATTCGAAAATTAATGCTAAGTTTAGCATTCAAACGAAGTTTACATATCAACCAAAAACACTTTCTATAATATTGTGAACCTGCTCCGTCAGGCCATCAAACATATTAAATATTTTTAAGTACTCTCACTATGAATCTTACCGAACTTAAAGAAAAATCGATTAATGAATTGGTGCAACTTGCTGAATCAATGAAACTTGAGCATTTAGCTAGACACCGCAAACAAGATATTATTTTCGCCATTTTAAAAGCTCACGCTAAAAGCGGTGAAGACATTTTCGGTGGTGGTGTACTTGAGATTTTACAAGATGGTTTTGGTTTTTTACGCTCGGCAGATTCATCATACTTAGCAGGGCCTGATGATATTTATGTCTCACCGAGTCAGATTCGCCGCTTTAGTTTGCGCACCGGTGATACTATTCAAGGTAAAATTCGTCCACCTAAAGACGGCGAGCGTTACTTTGCCCTATTAAAAGTTAATGAAGTTAACTTCGACCGCCCAGAAAACTCTCGCAATAAAATCTTATTTGAAAACTTAACACCTATTCACGCCAATGAACGCTTAGGCATGGAGCGCGGTAACGGTTCAACTGAAGATATTACCGCACGCGTTTTAGACTTAGCATCACCTATCGGTAAAGGTCAGCGCGGCTTGATTGTTGCGCCACCAAAAGCGGGTAAAACCTTACTTTTACAGAACATTGCCCAAAGTATTGCCTATAACCACCCAGAGTGTGAGTTAATGGTGTTACTGATTGACGAGCGTCCGGAAGAAGTGACTGAAATGCAACGCCTAGTTAAAGGTGAAGTTGTTGCATCTACTTTTGACGAGCCAGCGAGTCGTCACGTGCAAGTAGCTGAAATGGTTATTGAAAAAGCTAAGCGTTTAACTGAACACAAAAAAGATGTGGTTATCTTATTAGATTCTATTACCCGTTTAGCCCGTGCCTACAACACAGTTATTCCTTCATCGGGTAAAATTTTAACCGGTGGTGTTGACGCTAACGCTTTACACCGTCCGAAGCGTTTCTTTGGTGCTGCGCGTAATATTGAAGAAGGTGGTAGCTTAACGATTATCGCAACAGCGCTAATTGAAACCGGTTCAAAAATGGATGAAGTGATTTACGAGGAGTTTAAAGGTACAGGTAATATGGAACTACACCTTTCTCGTAAAATTGCAGAGAAGCGCGTATTCCCTGCTATCCACATTAACCGCAGTGGCACGCGTCGCGAAGAATTATTGACTAAACCTGACGAACTACAAAAAATGTGGATATTGCGCAAAATCGTTCATGAAATGGGTGAAATTGATGCAATGGAATTCCTTATTGATAAGTTGGCAATGACCAAAACCAATGATGAATTCTTCGACTCGATGAAGCGTCAATAAATCAAAGCGTTATCTAAGAGCCAGCTTAATTGCTGGCTTTTTCGTATTTGGTAGTAGCGAAATGATGAATTTCAATATTGTTAAAACCCTCGAAAAATTAATAACTTGTAAAGGTGGTTGGCATCGAGCGTTAAATGCACTTTTATTGGTCTTTTTTTGCTCGCTGTCCGCTAGTGCGACTAATTTACGGATCGTGACCGAAGATTCTTATCCGGTTCAGTACCTTGAAAATAGCGTAATCAAAGGCAAAAACGCCGAAACGGTTCAGGCGATGTTGACCGGAGCGAATTTAGCCGCGGAGATAGAAGTACTGCCATGGGCACGCGCTTATAATATCGCGCTCAATAGCCCTAATGTGATGATCTTTTCGATTGCCCGAACACCAGCAAGAGAGCATGAATTTATCTGGGGGCGACCGATCACTGATTTGAGCTATTCACTGTATACCCTGAAAGAGAATCAACAGGCTTTTTCGTCTTTGTCACAGCAGGAATTAAAGGCACTTAACATCGCGGCAATCCGCAATTCGGCGACAGAGCAGCACCTCACAAAGTATGGTTATGAAAACCTCCAATTAGTAAATAACCCCGTTCAAATGGTGAATATGCTCAATAAAAAACGCGTTGATGCGATTCCTGCAAACAGTACCAGTTTGGCGGCTTTTTGCCAAAAAATGAGCTTAAATTGTGATCGGTTGGTTGAGTTCCATCCGTTACCTGTACCTTCTACTCAATTATATTTTGCATTTAGTAAGGGAACCGACCCTCATCTTATTAGTCGTCTTTTACAGGCTTACGATGAGTCACCTGAAATAGACAAGCTTGAATAAGAGCTAAGGTGATTGATTTCACGCTTTGGTTAATCCTTGCAATAGCATATAATGCTCAGCAAATTTTAGAACGCAACGCTCAATGAAATACAACGACTTACGCGATTTTATCGAACAATTAGAAGCTAAAGGTCAGCTCAAACGCATCACTCAACCGATATCAACTGAGTTAACCATGACGGAAATTAGCGACCGCACCTTACGCGCCAAAGGTCCTGCCTTGCTGTTTGAAAATCCTATTGGTTTTGATATGCCGGTATTAACCAACTTGTTTGGTACGCCAGAGCGGGTAGCATTGGCGATGGGCCAGCCAGATTTAACCGCGCTACGCGAGTTAGGCAAGTTGTTAGCGATGTTAAAAGAGCCTGAGCCACCCAAGGGCTTTCGCGATGCGTTAAATAAAATTCCGGTATACAAGAAAGTCTTGAATATGCCGGCCAAGCAAGTCAAAAAGGCCGCTTGCCAAGAGGTGGTGTTGACCGGTGATGATGTTGATTTAACTAAGTTACCTATCCAACTGTGTTGGCCTGGTGATGTCGCCCCTTTGATCACTTGGGGTTTAACGATTACCAAAGGGCCACATAAAAAGCGTCAAAACTTAGGGATTTACCGTCAGCAATTGCTCGGTAAAAACAAAGTGATTATGCGCTGGTTATCGCATCGCGGTGGCGCATTAGACTTTTTTGAGTGGAAAAAAGAGCATCCGGGTGAGAAATTCCCAGTTTCAGTCGCGTTAGGCGCAGATCCAGCGACGATTTTAGGGGCAGTGACACCTGTCCCAGATACACTCTCTGAATATGCGTTTGCTGGCCTTTTGCGCGGTAGTAAGACCGAAGTTGTCCAATCGATTAGTAACGATTTACAAGTGCCAGCATCGGCTGAAATCGTGCTAGAAGGTTATATCGATCCAGATGAAATGGCGCCTGAAGGGCCGTATGGCGATCACACCGGTTACTACAATGAAGTTGATGATTTCCCTGTCTTTACCGTTACCCATATTACGCAACGACATAAACCGATTTATCACAGCACTTATACGGGGCGTCCACCCGATGAGCCAGCCATTTTGGGGGTTGCGTTAAATGAAGTGTTTGTACCGATTATTCAAAAGCAGTTCCCTGAAATTGTCGACTTTTATCTGCCACCAGAGGGCTGCTCGTATCGCATGGCGGTAGTGACCATTAAGAAACAATACCCTGGCCATGCCAAGCGTGTGATGATGGGGGTATGGTCGTTCTTGCGACAATTTATGTATACCAAATTCGTCATTGTTTGTGATGACGATGTGAATGCACGAGATTGGAACGATGTGATCTGGGCAATGACCACGCGGATGGATCCGACACGCGACACCACGTTAATCGATAATACGCCAATCGATTATTTAGACTTTGCTTCGCCAGTTTCGGGCTTAGGCTCTAAAATGGGGTTAGATGCAACCAATAAATGGCCGGGCGAAACCGATCGCGAGTGGGGTGTACCTATCGTGATGGACGAAGCAGTTAAACAAGAAGTAGATGAGATTTGGCAATCACTCGGCATTTTAGAATAGCCGTTTCACGTATATGCCAACTAAGATGTAAGGTTAAATATGAAAACAATTACTTGTCAGGTAGTGGAAATTAGCCCGTTAACTGAGCACGTGTATAAAGTGCTGTTAAAGCCTGAACAAGCTGTCTCGTTCGAAGCTGGGCAGTACTTGAATTTTGTTATGTCTGAAGAAGACAAACGACCATTTTCTATCGCTAGCGCGCCAGAAAGTGAAATCATTGAGCTGCAAATTGGTGCCTATGGTGCTGATAGCTACCCAATGCAGGTTATTGATCGCATCAAAGCATCAGCAACCGTCCAAGTTGAAATGCCAGCGGGCAAGGCGCAGTTTAGAGCTGATAGTGAGCGCCCTATTCTATTACTAGCTGGCGGAACTGGGTTTTCTTACATCAAGTCGATTTTCGAGCATTTGGTTAACAGCCAGTGCCAGCGTCCTGTGATTGTTTACTGGGGATTACGTGAACCAAGTGCTTGCTATGAGCTAGAAAAAACAGCACAAACGATTGGCAAGCTGGCTCATTCGAGCTTCATTCCCGTGGTTGAAACGCCTGATGAGAACTGGCAAGGTAAAGTGGGTTTAGTACACGAAGTGGCGATGAAAGATATTGTTAGCTTTGAGCCGTATGATATTTATTTAGCTGGTCGTTTTGATATGGTTGGCAAAGTTCGTCAAGATTTTATCGAGCAAGGTGGCATTAAAGCGCATATGTTTGCCGATGCTTTTGCGTTTATTTAAAATTAACTTTGAACATAATTTTTTAGTAAAAGGTAGCATTTATTCGATGCTGCCTTTTATTTAAGAAAGTTACCTGCAATTAACACACTCACAATAACTAAAATAAGAACGTAACAAATAATTGCATCAACATCTGTTTTCTTAGCATTGTTTTGTAACTTTATCTCAACATTATCTAGCAAATTTAATGAGTTAAACCTTTTTTCATTAAACACTCCTATAACAGTTAAACCGAATATAGAGCTGATACTAATTTTATTTTTAGCATTATCATTAATATTAACTAGTGTAAACTTACGACCTGAATTGTACTCATTTATTTCATAATTGAATTCCTGCTCTTCTTTTATTTCTTCTATCGCGTTCATAACAGATTTTACAGTGCAATCTGTCACATACATGCTGTAATGAAATGTTAAAGCAAATAAAACCAACATTAAGACGAATACATTGAAAAACGCCATCAAAAAATCTGGCTGTTGATTGAAATACCACAGAAGTCCAATTTTTAAAGAAAATGCGACCAAAAAGGAATAAAAAACAATATTAAAAATAATAACTTGAAATAACTTTTTATTAGCACCATTCAACGCCATTGATAAAAAATATAAACAATACAAACAGGCGGGAATAATTAATACAGCTTGTACTAATATATCTATTGTTTCATTGTTCATTGACCTTCCTTTATTGAACTCTTCTCCATTTTTGATCTTTAAGCTAACGCTTTAACTAATATATCATTAGCTTCTTGGATTTTATTTTGTGCGATTAACGCTTTGCTATACATAACGTAATCTTGTTTATCCATCTGGTAATGTTCAAGCTGAGCGAGTGAATGAAATGCCTTGCTTGCCATATCCCAGTCTTTTGTCTGGCCAGCAACATGACCTAAATAACTGAGCCAGACACCGTTTTCAGGTTGTTTTTGCACGATTTTTTGGACATTAGCAATTAAGTCATCAGCTTTAGTCAGTGGTAAGTCGCGAAGTGTTTTGAGTAACTCGGCATTCGTACCTGGCTTAATAAGTGGCAATAACACTTTGCTCAGGCCTTGTTGAATATTATTTTCCGCTAATACATGGGCGTAGCAGCTGATCACGGTTTCACGCTGTTTTACTTTGCGCGGTAGATCTTGCCAATAATTGTGCAGCGCATCATTACTCTTTTCTCGAATGATCAAGTTAAACTGGCCAGTAAAAGCAACACGCTCCCATTGGCAAACTTCATCTTCACCAATATTTTTATCTTTACGGGCGCGCACTAGGTACTCAATAGCGTGGTCAAAACGCAATTCAGCCAGTGATAGCGAAATTTCTAGCGCCAGTAGGCGTGATTCATGGCCAATATGGCGATGATATTCATCGAGTAATTCACGCGCTTTTTTATACTCTTGAAGTGCCATTAACGTATTTAAGCGCACGAGCGCACTTTCAATGTGGTGCTTAGTATTTTCACTGCTTTCTAAGTATTGTAAGTAGTGCAGCGTATTGGCTTTATTTTCTTGTTTTTGGGCGCTATCGGCAGCGATAAGATAAGCGATATCTTGGTTATCGATGGGCTCTGCGCTTTTTACCGACAATGTTTCTGCCGTTTTGTAATCGCCTAAGATATAGGCGGCAACACTTTTGCGAAAATTGCGCTTGGCTTTGCGTTTACTCGCCAGTGAAAACTTGCGCCACGTGCTAAAACTAAAACTGACGCTACCGCTGATAACGCGCAAGACAATAAACAATGCGATCATACTGAAAAACAGTAGTACTGCAGCGGTGACCACTGTCGATTCAATCGTGATATTGCCCATGGCAATCAAGATGTAACCTTTCTCGCCGATCAGCATTGGGCTTATTGCCACGGCAAGCAGAAACAACAGAATAAATAACATTATACTTTTCATGCGTTGCCCTCACCGTCCTTGTCGGTTGATACAGGCTTAGGCATTGGCAGTTTTTCTAGCAAGGGGACTTGCGTTGGTGCGCGATTGGTCTTGCTGTCGAGCGTTTGAGAAATTGCACCTAATGAACGCAACTTGCTCGGTAATGGTAGGTCGATCACGCTATCGGTTAAGCTTGTTAGTCGCTCACTAAAGCTAATCACTTGTTGGCTATCTGCATCATAATAGGTTGTTAACCATGCTTGAACATCGGCAATACTTTGTTTGAATAACGCGGGATTTTTACGTGTAACCGCCCATTGAGCAACTTGTAGTTTTAAACTCAGGTTTTGCTGTAGATTTTGCTGTTGCTGTGGTGCGAGTAAAGGTTCAACATTGGCTGTGCGGCGGCGCACGGTAATAAAGTCATCCATTAAGCGCTGCCATGATTTTGCCAAATTTTCACGCCAATCATCGGTGTTGTCACTGAGAGTAAGATCTGTTTCTTGTTCTGCGCTATCAGGCTTGTAGGCTAATGCTAACGGCAGTTGCTCGATTTGTTTTTCTAGACCGATTAAGGTCAAAATTACAGCTTCACTTTCGAGCGCCGGTAATAGCGAAAGTTGCTCTATATCTTGATGAATGACTTCGCGCAATGGCAGTAAATTGGGATCGTTAAGTTCGATAAGACGATTGTCGGCATCTCGCAGTAAGGTAATCGCACCTTGCGTGTCGTCTTCTAACCACAATGCACGAGATGCTAGGCGAACTAGGTATTGCGCTTCGTGGAGTAGCCAGTCGCTTGAACGCATGTCTTTTAGCTCAATCACTTGTTGATTGAGTTGGCTGATAGTTTTTGAAACTTGGGCAAGTTCAGACTTTCCGCCTTGTTGAGCACTGGCAATTTTAGCTTCAAGTACTTTGCTCTGGTTGGCAATCAAGCCATTAATTTGGTTTTGGTTAGCACGCTCTAACTCGGCGACTTTACTCGAGGCTTGTTGGTTTAACACCAATAGCTGTTGTTGATACCAATAAAAAACACCCACAACACCAGCTATGGCTAATAACGCTAGGAATAACGCAAACCCTGCAAGCTTGTTGCTACGTTTTATCGGTGCTGGTGGCTCTGGTTGGCTACGCTGCGCAGTTTTTGATGATGTACTGGCCTTAGCCGTAGTTTTATCGTCGGCTTTTACTGCGCTTTTTTCTGTGGCAGTTGAAGGCTTTGATGTTGCGACTTTTGACTCAGCGCTATGTTCGACTGCCTCAGGCGTACTTGGTTGTGTTGCCTGATCTGTGTTGTCGGTTTCTACAGCCTTTTCAGACGCAGTTGAGTCGGTTGGCGTTGATTTTTTATCGGTCATAATTACTTCCATTTTGGCAAGCGGTCAGTAAATCTTGGTTGCTTGCGCCTTTGGCTAGAATAATGTGGGTTAATTCTAACTGCTTTGCTTTTGCGTAAATCCGTGCACTGGCAACTACCCAAATACATGATCTTTGCCAGTAATTATCAGTCGTTACTAATAATTTTGCCATCTTTTCTAGCATAGCGACACTTGTGCAGATAATAAAGTTTATCCCCTCTTGGTGCCACTGCTGAGCCATTTGGCTGGGGAATGTTCGCCATAATCGTTGATAACTTTGTAAATACGTTACCTTGGCGCCGCGTGCTACTAATTGCTCAAACAATAATTCTCGGCCTTCGTCACCGCGAATAATAATAATACTTTTGTTATCAACTTGGCTGAGCGCTGGCAACGCTAACATGCCTTCGCTGTTTTGCTGATCAGGTGAAATAGCTGAAATACCGAGCTTTTCTAACGCTAATTGGGTTGCTTGGCCGACAGCAATAAAGGTTGTTACCTGCCAGCGGTTAATAGCCGATTGCTGCTGTGCAAATTCAACGGCAGCTTGTGAGATAAAAATGGCAATATCTGCTTGCGGTTTTTCTGTAGCTAACGCGTGGGCTTGATAATCGAATAGAGGTTCAAAGCGCGCTTTATAGCCATGCTTGATGAATAAAGCGGTGAGCTCTCGGCCTTTGGGTTCAGGCCGAGTCACTAATACGTGAGGCTTATGCTTGGTCATAAACCTGCTTAAGGATTTTGTCGGCGCCCATTGCCAATAAATCTTGTGCGAGAGATTGACCTAATTGTTCGGCTTGATCTTTATGGCCGGTAATCGATTTTTCGATCACTTGTGAGCCGTCAACAGCACCCACTAAACCTTTTAGCAGCACTTGATCACCATCTAAGGTCGCAAATGCGCCAATCGGGACTTGGCAACCGCCTTCAAGTGCGCGGTTCATCGCACGCTCAGCGAGTACGCGAATACGAGTTTGCTCACAAGCTAAAGGGGCTAACAGGGCTTTTATTTGCTCGTCATTGGTGCGGCATTCAATGCCAACAGCGCCTTGGCCGTTAGCGGGTAGCATGACCTCAGGCTCGATAAATTCTTTGATGCGCTCAGGCATTTCCAAGCGAATTAAGCCAGCTGCTGCCAAAATAATGGCATCGTATTGACCGTCGTCGAGCTTTTTCAATCGAGTATTTACATTACCGCGCAAATCGCGAATATCGAGATCAGGGCGCAATGCTTTGATTTGGCATTGGCGACGCAAGCTTGACGTGCCAACAATCGCGCCTTGTGGTAAGTCGGCAAAACTGGCTATGGTATTTGAGACAAAAGCATCGCGTGGATCTTCACGCGGGCAGATAATTTCAAGCCCTAAGCCTTCAGGAAATTCGACCGGCACATCTTTCATCGAATGCACGGCGATATCGGCGCGACCTTCTAGCATCGCAACTTCGAGTTCTTTGACAAACAGGCCCTTACCGCCAACTTTGGCTAATGGCGTATCTAGAATAATATCGCCTTTGGTCACCATAGGAACAAGTTCAACCTTGATATTGTCATGAAAGTGCTCTAATTGAGCTTTAACATATTCAGCTTGCCATAGTGCTAAAGCGCTTTTACGCGTAGCAATGCGTACAGTGGGGGTCATGAAACTACCTTAATTTATTCAGCACTTAGTTCTATGGTGGCTTCGGCCTGAACGCTTACTGCGTTAGATAAAAACTGCCAAAGCTCGCCGCCGCCGCGTTTATCTTGCCAATGTTCGCCATCAAAAACGAAGTGGTGACCGTTAAACTTAGTAGCGACCCATATTTCATGTAGCGGTGCTTGTTTGTTAATAATGATTTTTGAGCCATTTTTGAACGCTAATGTCAGCATTGAACCGACGCTTTCGTAGTCGATATCAACACCACAATCTTCAATGGCCTCTTCAATTGCCAGTAGTAAGTCATCAGCAATTAAATTGTATTGGCTATCGTTCATAATTATCCTTTAACTCGTGTAATGTAGCAATTTTATTCACCTTTATACTGATATACGTCAAGGTAATAAAATTCGTTGTATAAAAGCGATTATAAAACGTCTATCATGGTAAAAAAACTCGAAAGACCAATTATCTAAAGATATTTGGTATGAAATTCATATGAACAAGCAAAAAGTTATCTCATTCGTTTGTAGTTTATTGGTTTTGTGTTTATCGGGCTGTGGCTTAAATGGTGAGCTATATCAAGAGCCACCTTCGCAAACTACTTCAACTACCTCTTCACAGGAACAGTAATTCGTGGACTATTTTAATCGCCGAGGCGAGTCACTCTTTGCTGAAGACTGCTCAGTGACTTCGTTGGCAAAAACTTACGGTACGCCTTTATACGTCTATTCTCGCGCAACGATTGAGCGCCACTGGCACGCCTTTGATAAGGCGGCAGGTGACCAGCCGCATTTAGTTTGTTACGCGGTAAAAGCTAATAGTAATTTGGCGGTATTAAATACCATGGCGCGACTTGGCAGTGGTTTTGATATTGTCTCGCAAGGCGAGCTTGCACGCGTTATTCAAGCCGGTGGTGATCCGAAAAAAGTGGTGTTCTCGGGCGTCGGTAAAACGTCAGCCGAAATAGCTTATGCACTCGATCAAGAAATTTACTGCTTTAATGTTGAATCAGCGGCCGAGCTAGAGCGTATTAATCACGTTGCGCTAAATAAAAATAAAGTGGCGAATATTTCACTGCGGGTAAATCCCGATGTTGATGCTGGCACCCATCCGTATATTTCAACGGGTTTAAAAGAAAACAAATTCGGCGTCAGCATTGAAGAAGCGATCAAGCTTTATCAAAAAGCAAATCAAATGCCTGGGCTAGCAGTTAAGGGCGTTGATTGCCATATTGGCTCTCAACTCACTGACATGGCCCCGTTTTTAGATGCACTTGATCGGGTATTAGCGTTAATTGATCGCTTGTCAGACATGGGCATTGCGCTTTCCCACCTCGATGTCGGTGGTGGCCTTGGCGTTTGCTACGATCAAGAGCAGCCGCCGCATCCTAACGATTACGCCAAAGCGTTAGCTGAAAAACTCGCGAATTACGATCTGACCTTAATTTATGAGCCAGGTCGAGCGATCATGGCCAATGCCGGTATTTTGGTAACAGAAGTGGAGTTTTTAAAAGTTAATGAAGGTCGCCATTTTGCCATTGTTGATGCGGCAATGAACGATTTAATTCGTCCGTCTTTGTATCAAGCCTATCAGCAAATTATTCCCGTTGAACAAACGGTACGCCCTGAAGTTGAAGAGCAAGCCTACGATATTGTTGGCCCGATCTGTGAAACCGGTGACTTTCTTGGCAAAGAGCGCAAGTTATCACTAGTTGCTGGCGATTTACTTGCCGTGCGCTCAGCTGGTGCCTATGGTTTTACCATGAGTTCAAATTATAATTCTCGGCCGCGCGCTGCTGAAGTGATGGTTGATGGCGAAGCCGCACACTTAGTTCGTCAGCGTGAAACGATTGAAAGTTTGTGGCACGGCGAAACTGTTTTACCGGAACAGCCTTCGGCGCAGTAAGAAGAGTGGTATGTTAGTAAATTTTTCAAAAATGCATGGTCTAGGTAACGACTTTTTGGTGTTAGACAATGTCACGCAGAATGTCTTTTTATCGAATGAACAAATTAAGCAGTTGGCGGATCGCAATTTTGGTGTCGGCTTTGACCAACTGTTAGTTGTTGAGCCGCCGTATGATCCCGATCTAGATTTCCACTATCGCATTTTTAATGCTGACGGCAGCGAAGTTAGCCAGTGCGGCAATGGCGCGCGCTGTTTCGCCAAGTTTGTCCGATTAAAAGGGCTGACCAATAAAACCAAGATCAAAGTGTCAACGCAAGCAGGCAAGATGACGCTATTTGTTGAGCGCGACGGCAATATTTCGGTGCATATGCCCGTCCCGCAACTTGAACCGAATCAAATTCCATTTCAAGCGCAGAAAAAAGAAGGCACGTATATTATTCGCACTGACGATGAAACCGTATTTTGTGGCGCGGTTTCAATGGGTAACCCGCATTGCGTGGTCACGGTCGATGATATTGAATCTGCTCCGGTCGAAACCTTGGGTGCTGAAATTTCACACCACGAGCGTTTTCCTGAGCAAGCAAATGTTGGCTTTATGGAAATTGTCTCAGACAAGTTTGTTAAGTTGCGGGTTTATGAGCGCGGCGCAGGTGAAACACTCGCTTGTGGCAGTGGTGCTTGTGCAGCCGTAGTGGTAGGGCAAATTCAGAAAAAGCTCGCCAACCAAGTGACGGTTGAGCTTCCCGGTGGTAAATTACGTATTTTTTGGAAAGGTCCTGGCCATTCAGTCAAAATGTCAGGTCCTGCAGTGCATGTATTCGATGGGCAATTACACTTATGAACAATGACAACCTTCAGAACCAACAAGAAAAATTAGACGCAAACATTGAAGGTGTTAGCGATGAAATGATCGCCAAAGTGGGCAGCCAAGTCACTGAGCAAATCGTTGCCGATTACCTAGTGCAACACCCTGATTTTTTCCTTCGTCATCCAGCGCTGCTTGCGAGTTTGAGACTACAAGAGCCACAACGCGGTGTGGTGTCATTAGTTGAGCGTCAACAGCAAGTATTGCGTCAAAAAGTACAAGGCTTAGAAGAAGAAATCACCCACTTGATGTCAACAGCACAGCAAAATGAGCGACTGTTCTTTTTATACAGCGACATGTATATGCGCATGATCGATTGCCAAAGTGCGCAAGAGATTATCGACTGTATCCATCAGGCTTGTACACAACTATTATCATTGGCCGACTGTAAATTGTGGCTAATTGATAAACTACTCGATCATCAAAATGTCATTACCAATGACTGTTATGGCGTACTGCAAAATCGACTAACAAAAAATGATTACTACTTTGGTCGTTTACAGCAAAGTGAGCAAGAGATGATTTTTACTGAGCCGACTACCGGCTCTGTTGTGCTGATCAAGCTAGAAAATGGCGATGAAACACTTGGTTTTATTGCGATTAGCTCACAAGATGCCGATCATTTTGACCCAACAATGGATACCTTATTGCTTGAGCAGTTTAGAAAACTTGTTGGCAAATTACTCGGTCAACATTTACAGGCTAAGTAATGAAGTTTTATCGTCGCTTTAAAGCGATAAAGGCGATCAGCTTTGACTTAGATGACACGCTCTATAGCAATCGCGAACAAATGATTGCCGCCGACCAAGCGATGAATCAGTACTTCAACCAAGTACTGCCACCTCACGGTTTACCTGAGCAAGATTATAGCGCTAAATTTTGGTGGCCGTATCGCCAAGCGGTCGTCAAACAAACCCCGATGTTAAAGCATGACGTCACTAAAGTACGCGAAGTGGTCTATCACCATGGTTTAACCGCGCTTGGCTTGGCTGATGAACTTGCGACAAAATTGGCAAAGCAAGGATTGGAACATTTCTTATATCAGCGCAGTAACTTTACGGTTGAGCAAGCCACGCTAGATTTTTTAGCGCAATTAGCTCAAAAGCTGCCACTCGTTGCGATTACGAATGGTAACGTTGATGTTCGCCGGGTTGGTTTAGCCCCCTACTTTACCCATATTTTTCTAGCAGGCGATGGCAATTTACAAAAGCCGGATAGCGATATGTTTAACCAAGCCTGCCAATTACTTGATATTAGGCCCAGCCAACTGTTACATGTTGGCGATTGTGGCCACGCTGACATTTTCGGCGCTATGCGCGCAGGCTGCCAAAGCGCTTGGTTAAACAAATACGATGTTGGTAAGCCGTTAAAAGTGCTGCCAAATGTTGAAATTTCCAGTGTCGAACAACTTTTACAATTACCCAACTAGGTAACTAGAGATCCCATAATGGATGTTTCTGACTTAATTGATGGCTTGAATGACAAGCAACGAGAAGCGGTAGCCGCGCCGCTACAAAATATGCTGGTACTCGCTGGTGCTGGCAGTGGTAAAACCCGTGTTTTAGTGCACCGTATAGCTTGGTTGATGAAAGTTGAGCAAGCCTCAGCTCACAGTATTTTAGCCGTTACCTTCACCAATAAAGCCGCCGCAGAAATGCGCGCAAGGGTCGAACAAACTACCGGTGGTGGCGTTCACGGGATGTGGATTGGCACGTTCCACGGTTTAGCCCATCGGTTATTGCGCATGCACTTTCAAGAAGCCAAATTACCGCAAAATTTCCAAGTGCTTGATTCAGACGACCAAACGCGTTTGATCAAACGGATTTTAAAAGCGTTAAACATCGACGAAAAACGTTGGCCAGCTAAACAAATGCAATGGTATATCAATGGCAAAAAGGATGAAGGCATTCGTCCGCAGCACATTGAGCACAGTTATGATCCCACCGAACAGATGTTTGTCAAAGTGTATCAAGCCTACCAAGAAGCCTGTGATCGCGCAGGCCTTGTCGATTTTGCTGAATTATTGCTGCGCGCTCATGAACTCTGGCTCAATAATCCGGTATTGTTGCATCATTACCAGCAGCGCTTTCGCCATATTTTGGTCGACGAATTCCAAGATACCAACGCGATTCAATACGCGTGGTTGAGATTACTTGGTGGTGAGCAAGGTCGCGTGATGATTGTCGGCGACGATGATCAATCAATTTACGGTTGGCGCGGCGCTAAAGTGGAAAATATTCAGCGCTTTTTAACCGATTTTGCTGGTGCTCAAACTATTCGACTTGAACAAAACTACCGCTCTACCGCTAATATTTTACAGGCAGCCAATCACCTGATAGCCAATAACAATAACCGCTTGGGAAAAGACTTGTGGACCCAAGATGGTGAAGGCGAAAAAATTTCTATCTACACAGCATTTAACGACTTAGACGAAGCGCGTTTTATTTCTGATCGCATTACTAGCTGGCGTGCGCAAAATGGCTCACTAGACGATGTAGCCATTTTATATCGCAACAACGCTCAGTCGCGTATTTTAGAAGAAGCGTTATTAAAAGAGCACTTGCCTTACCGTATTTATGGCGGTCAGCGCTTCTTCGATCGACAAGAAATCAAAGATGCGCTCGCCTATTTGCGCCTCATTGCTAATCGCGACGATGATGCTTCGTTTGAACGCATTGTGAATACGCCAACACGCGGTATCGGCAATACGACATTGAGTTTAGTACGAGATGCCGCGCGCAGTTTAGAAATGACCATGTGGCAAGCGTGTCAGCATATGCTGACTCATGAGGAGCTCAAAGGCCGCAGTGCCAAAATGATCAAAAATTTTATCGATTTAATTGATCAGCTAGAAGATGATGCCGTTAATCTAAACCTTGATCAGCAAGCCGATTACGTCATTAAAAACAGTGGTTTAAAAGCCATGTATGAGGCAGAAAAGGGTGAGCGAGCACAAGCGCGAATTGAAAACTTGAACGAGTTGGTCACCGCCTGTCAGACCTTTGAAAAAGATCCTGAACTCGAAGAAGAAATGACAGATCTCAATGCCTTTTTAACCCATGCATCACTAGAAGCCGGTGAGTCGCAAGCCGATGATTATGAACCCGCCGTGCAGTTAATGACAATGCACAGTGCTAAAGGTCTAGAATTTAAGTTAGTGTTTATTGCTGGCTTAGAGGAAGGCATGTTCCCATCAATGCAATCGGCAGAAGAAATCGGCCGATTAGAAGAAGAAAGACGATTGTGCTACGTTGGCATGACACGTGCGATGGAGAAGCTATACTTATGTCATGCGGAGTCACGTCGTTTATACGGGCAAGAAAAATATCACAAGCAAAGTCGCTTTATTCGCGAGTTGCCCAGTGAGTGTATTGAAGAGATTCGATTGCAACAGCAAGTGAGTCGTCCGGTAACCAGTGGCCGCTTTTCATCGTCTTTTACAACAGAGAGTTTTGACAACACAGGCTTTGCCCTCGGGCAGCAAGTGATGCATCCAAAGTTTGGAGAAGGCGTGGTTTTAAATTATGAAGGCAGTGGTGCGCAAAGCCGCATACAAGTCAACTTTGACCAATTTGGTAGCAAGTGGCTGGTGGTTGCTTATGCAAATCTGCAAGCAGTAAATTGAGAGTAATAAACTATGGTAAGAAACTTATTAGTTGTCGAAGACAGTAAACCGATTGCATCGGTGATTAAGCAGATCGGTGAAGCGTTAAACTTCAATGTAGTCCTTGCTAAAACGCTGTCTGAAGTAGAAGCGATCTTAAATACCGATCAAGAGTTTTTTGCCGCAACAGTCGATTATGCACTACCCGATGCCCCTGATGGTGAGGCGATTGAATTAGTCCTTGCCAACCAAATTCCAAGTTTAGTACTCACTGGCAAGATGGATGATAAAACGCGTGAACGCATTCTATCACTACCGGTTATCGACTACATTCCTAAAGAAAACAGCCAAGCATTTTTATATCTCAAACGCATTTTACATTGGCAAACCACCAATAGCAGTATCGGTGTGTTAGTGGTTGATGATTCACTGTCAGCTCGCAAACACGTTACCGAATTACTTAAGCGCCGCAATTTTAAAACCTATGGTGCAACAAATGGCGTTGAAGCGCTCGAGGTGTTAGCGGCTAACCCTCACATTAAAATGGTCATAACCGATCTTGAAATGCCAGAGATGGACGGCATTGTGTTAACCAATGAAATTCGCAAAAAATACAATCGCGATCAATTATCGATTATTGGCATATCTGGCGCAACATCGGGTATTCACAGCGCAAGATTTATCAAAAATGGCGCTGATGATTTCTTGAGAAAGCCATTCTGCCCTGAAGAGTTCTATTGTCGCATTACGCAAAATATTGAAAGTTTGAGCCATATCGAGCAAATCAAACACGCCGCTAATACTGATTATTTAACCGAGTTGCCGAATCGCCGAGCGTTTTTCCAACAAGCCCAGCAATTCGTGGCTAAGTGCTTGAAATCAGATGTGCCATACTGTGCCGCGATGATAGATTTAGATCACTTTAAAGCGATCAACGATAATTACGGTCACGAAGCTGGCGACCACATTTTAAAAGTGGTTTCTTTGTATATGCGCAAATATCTTGGTAACAGTGTGTTAGGGCGCTTAGGTGGTGAAGAGTTTGCCGTTGTTTTAGCAGGGGTTAACGAAGATCAAATGTACTCAAAACTCGATGATTTTAGACGTGAATTATCAATTCAACAAATCCCTTATGAAGATAATGCCATTTCAATCTCTGTCAGTATTGGGGTTGCAATGAATGTTAAATCTGGCGTTGCAGAGCAATTAAATTTAGCTGATTCAGCGCTATATAACGCCAAAGAAAACGGTCGTAATCAGGTCGTTATTCACGGTGATGACAACGATTAGCAATCGTTAAGAATACACAGCCCGCTAATTAGAGCGGGCTTTTTTTTGCTGCTTGAGTGAGTCAAAGCTATAAATTGCCAATGCGCTCCAAATAAAGCCAAAAGTGACTAGCTTAGGCAGGGCGAGGGGTTCGTTGAAGTGGAACATTGCCAATAGGAACATAATACTTGGACCTATGTATTGGAAAAAACCCAGTGTTGATAATGGTAGGCGTTTAGCTGCCGCAGTGAAACAAAGTAGTGGTGCGGTCGTAACTATGCCAGCACAGATCAGTAAAGTATTGAGATAGGCTGAGTTATTGGCCATGTTTACGGTGCTACTGTCGATTACCCAGAGCCACGCCATGAGCGCGACGGGTAACATTAATAATGACTCAATGAATAGGCCGATAAAGGTATCAATGGCCAATTTTTTTCGAATTAAGCCATAACAGGCAAATGTGCCAGCAAGCGCTAATGAAATAATGGGAATGGAGCCGAGTATTACAAGTTGCACACCGACCCCGATGATTGCGAGTACCACTGCAATAATCTGAAGTCTTCTAAGTTTCTCGCCCAGAAAAATCATGCCAAGCGCGACATTTAATAGGGGATTAATGTAATAGCCTAAACTGGCATCCAATATATAATCATTGTTGACCGCCCAGATAAACAAAAACCAGTTGACGGCTAAAAGCGTGGCACTTAGCGATAGAATGGTTAAGGTTTTCGATTGTTTAATTGCTTTGATTGTCGCGGGTATTTTTCGCATAACAACCAACAAGCCAAAAAGCAAAAGTGACGACCAAACAATGCGATGAATGAGTATTTCACCTGAAGAAACCTCAGCGATAAGTTTGAAATATAACGGTGCTATGCCCCACATTGAGTAGGCGGCAACGGCATTAATGACACCAGTACGAGAATCTTGTGCAGTCGACATAAGCTAATTAAGCACTCAGGTGATAAAAAAGACGCGCATCATATCACTGTGTTTAGGATTAAGGAATTTTAACTTCACTTTTAACTTCACATGAAGTGGCTTAATTAATCTGGTGCGGTGAAATTACACTACCTTTATCGGTCAACTCGGGTAAAATAGGGCCAATATTTTTCTCCGACAAGTTCACCCGTGTTACCACCCGTTGTTTTTTCTTTAGATGATATAAATCACGCGCTCAAGCATCAATTTGGCTATTCATCGCTGCGCGATGGTCAAGCGCAAGTCATCGAAAGTGTCTATCAATCGCGAGATTCATTAGTACTAATGCCAACAGGTGCAGGAAAGTCATTGTGTTACCAGTTGCCAGCGAGCTTGTTACCTGGGGTGACCATTGTTATTTCGCCATTGATTGCCTTAATGAAAGATCAGGTCGATAGTCTGGTTCGACAAGGCATTGGCGCAGCGTATATCAACTCAACGGTTGACCAACAATCGACTGAGCAAATTTTTGCAGGTATTAGCCAAGGGCAAATTAAACTGCTGTATTTAGCGCCAGAACGGCTAAATAATCACTATTTTATGATGTGCTTAACCCAGCTTAAGATCAGTTTGTTTGCCGTTGATGAAGCACACTGTATTTCACAATGGGGCCATGATTTTCGGCCGGCTTATACCAACCTTAAAATCGTCAAAGAGAATTTTCCTCATGTGCCTATGATGGCGCTGACTGCAACAGCTGATGTTGCTACGCGAAAAGATATTCTAGCACAGTTAAACCTCAACGATCCTTATATTTATTTAGGCAGTTTTGATCGGCCCAATATCCGTTTAACTTTAGCTGAAAAATATTACGGCGATCAGCAAATTACCCGCTATATCAAAAAACAAAAGCAAGACAGCGGTATTATCTATTGTAATAGTCGTTGGCAAGTTGAGCGTTTAACCGAGTATTTAAAAGGTCAGGGCATTGATGCTGACGCTTATCACGCGGGGCTTGATATAGCATTGCGCAACAGTGTCCAAGACCGCTTTATCAAAGATAAATTACAGGTTGTGGTAGCAACCGTAGCCTTTGGCTTGGGTATTAACAAACCGAATATTCGCTTTGTCATTCACTTTGAGCCACCGCGTACGTTAGAGTCCTATTATCAGGAAATCGGCCGAGCAGGACGTGATGGCTTGCCAGCTGAGGCGCTTATTTTACATGATGATAAAGATGTCGAGCGGATCAAAAAGCGCATTAGTGATGGCGAAAATGAGCAACGGGTAAATGTTGAAATGCAACGCTTTATGGCGATTAGTGGTTTTGTTGAAGCACAAATTTGCCGCCGAAAAGTGGTATTAAACTATTTTGCTCAATTTACCAAAGACGCCTGTGGCAACTGCGATATTTGTTTAGATCCACCGAGTCAATTCGATGCAACGCAAGTGGCTCAAATGGTGTTATCTTGTGTTTATCGCATTGAGCAACAAGGCGATATTAAATACGTTATCGATGTGCTGCGCGGCGTGAAAAACGAGGTCATTATCAAGCAAGGCCATGATCAAGTCTCAACGTTTGGTATTGGCAAAGATAAAACACCGGGCTATTGGTTTTCAATTATTCGACAGCTTATTCACTTGGGCTATTTACAACAAGACATTACTCAGCACTCTGCACTGATGCTAACACAAGCCTCACATGCTGTATTAAAAGCACAGGAGCCATTAATGTTGGCATCGCCAAGACTGCAAAACGCTAGTTATTGGCGTCACGATCAAGCCGGTAATAAAAGCTATGATCGTCAATTGTTTAGTAAGCTACGAGCATTGAGAAAGACGATTGCTGAGGCTGAAGATATTGCCCCTTATATTGTGTTTAACGACGCTACGTTATCAGATATGGCTAAACGGCAACCGACGACACCGCAAGCTATGCTCAATGTTACTGGTGTTGGTGATACTAAACTAGCGCGCTACGGAAGTGCTTTTTTAGTGGTGATCAAAGAGCACCTTGAATCGCTTGGTTAATTTACTTGGTGTAATAAAAAACAAAGATAAAAAAAGCGTTCATGTTGAACGCTTTTTCTTTCGATTTGAAACTTCGATTACTTAAGGCTTGCGAAGTATGCAGCTACGTGCTCGATGTCTTCATCAGCAATAGCCATAGCCATTGGCGCCATTACAGGATCTTTACGTGCACCAGATTTGAAATCGCGTAATTGCTTAGCAAGGTACGCTTCTTTTTGACCGGCAAGGTTAGGGTACATCGGGATAGCAGAAATACCATTTGCACCGTGACAAGCAGCACATGTCGCTGATTTTGTTTTACCAATAGCAGGGTCGCCTGCAAATGCTGGAGAAGCCATAACAATTGTTGCCGCCGCAGCTAAGATCATTTTTTTCATAGCTAATATCTCTCTTTTTAAATAAATATAATTTTTCTGTTGCCAATTATAGGGAAAAACTACAGGTCTGTCCCAGATTATTTTCCCTGATCTTTGCTGAACTTTTTGTTCTAAAACAAAGTATCATAGAAAAATACCAATCTGGATAAATAAATGGTCGCTCAGCTTGAGTTAAAAGGCTTTAATACGCGGCACTTGTTTTTAAGATATGGTTATTCCATTTCAAAAACCAGTACAGGTTACTTGTTCCAGACCTAACCCAAAAACCTACATCCATGTAGGCAACAATGTAGTAAAGCCTTTTAGCCAAGCCCTCGGGAGCTCATCAGTCACCCGATTACGGCCCAAAATGTTCTAGATATAGAATAACTATATATAGAACATTTTGATTGTACTCGAATGACTGATGTAGCTCTGAGCTGACCATGTTATTATCCAGATTGGTATCATGTTCAATTTAGCCGAGTAGACAATGGCAACACAGTCAACGTTTTCATTTACTAATCGATTTTATAACGCAATTCCAGAGGCTTATCAACACGCCGCCGCTTCAGTGTTTGCTGATAATCACTTGGTTTGTATTAATGATACGGCGAGAAATGATTTAATGATCTGTGCTGATCATGCAAAGAGTGAAAACTTTTTAGCGATGATCACGGGTCAACAACTACCCCCAAATGGCTTTAGTGCCGCTCAGGTCTACGCCGGTCATCAATTTGGTCAATATGTTCCGCAACTTGGCGATGGTCGAGCCTTGAATATTGGCGAGCTAAAAACTGACCGAGGAGAATACTACGAGCTACAACTCAAGGGGGCAGGTATTACACCATTTTCTCGCCATGGCGATGGTCGAGCGGTATTGAGGTCGACTATTCGTGAATATTTAGCTAGTGAGGCAATGCACCAGTTAGACATTCCAACAACAAGAGCATTAGCCATCACCAGCACGAGTGAGCAGGTGTGGCGTGAACAAGCCGAACCCGGCGCAATATTAACGCGGTTTGCTACCAGCCACATTCGCTTTGGCCACTTCGAATACTTTTTTCATCACAATAAAAAAGCGACGTTAAACAAGCTGGCAGACTTTTGCTTAACGCATTATTTTCCTGAGCAGAACAAAAGCGACAATCCTCACTTGGCGATGCTGCAAGCAATTGTTGAGCGCACAGCAAGGCTGATCGCTAAATGGCAAGCGGTGGGTTTTACCCACGGTGTACTCAACACCGATAACATGTCTATCTTGGGGCTAACCATTGACTATGGTCCCTTTGGTTTTTTAGATACTTATCAACCAAGCTTTATCAGTAATACATCGGATCACACTGGCCGTTATGCGTTTGAGCAGCAGCCGAGTATTGGCTTGTGGAATTTGAATGCCCTCGCCTATACGTTCTCAACTTGGCTAAATACCGAGCAAATCAGGCAAGCGCTTAGACACTATGAGCCAGTGCTAGTGAGTCATTACAACGAGCTGATGGCACAAAAACTCGGGTTTAGTCAGTGGCGTCAAAGTGATACTGAGCTTATCGGGCAACTTTTGGCGATAATGGCACAGCAACAGGCAGACTATACTCGGGTGTTTAGGCAACTTAGCTATGTTGATGAGCATCAGACGAGTTTTGAGCGTTGCCAAGCACTGCTCGATGAATTTGCTGATCAACAACCGATTGAGCAGTGGCTTAACCAATACAAGACGAGATTACGAGACAATCCACTCGCTCGCACCGAGCGCGTCATTCGACAAAACCAAGTGAATCCGAAATACATTTTGCGAAATTACTTGGCACAAAATGCGATTAACAGCGCTTATGCCGGTGATTATAGTGAAATTGCTAGGTTGCAAACCATTTTAGCAACGCCATTTGATGAGCAGCCGCGTTATAATGCTTATGCTAAACAAGCACCTCAATGGGGTAAGGAGTTAAACATCTCATGCAGCAGTTAATCACCTCAGTCGACTATATTCGCCATGAAACATCAGCAGTTATTCAGGTTTATTTTCTGCAAAGTTGGCGACAAGATGATGTAACAGCACTTGCTGAGGACGTTTTTTCTCTATTCGACGATGTCACACTCATTGAGCATGCTCAAGGAGCTGATATCGAGACTTTCCATATTCGTGTCGATACGCTCGATTTATTGGTTAATTTTGAGCTTTATAGCGCGTCTTGTTGGTTGGAGGTGGTTAATCATCAAGATACTGATTCTCTTCGTTATATTTTTGAAAATGTGAACAAAAAATTAGCAAAATGTGAATAAGCTTCTATACTGAATTGATTAGGCCTAACAATAACAAAGATTTATTCTTAATAATGCGTTAGTTATCAATGAAGTATCGTTTTTCTGATTACATTTTGCCAATTTTAGCTCCCTTGATGGTATACGTTGTCATCTTGGTGGGCTTTGTTTGGCAACATCATCAAAACAATCAAGAACGGGTTCGATTTAGGATGGTCGAAGCGGTTAACCTCTTGTTGGTTAATGTCGACTTCGATACGCTTTCGGAAAAGCAAAATAATACCTCTGTAAATGACCAACTAACATCAATCTATCAACAATTTAATCATCAAGAAAAACTTCCTCAAGCCCTTGCTATTGATCTCATTAATTTCTCAAGAAAGAATCAATTTATTCAGCTTTCAAACAAAGAACAAGCGAGCATAGCGCAGAGCTTTATATCGGGGGCGCCAATCTCTTCGCCAAAGTTTATTAGCTCCTCAAATTATTGGCATTATTTGAGTCCGTTAAATGAGCGTCAGGCACTATTATTAACGCTCAATAAATCCGATAGCCAATTCGCGTGGTTTAATGATCAAAGCATGATTATGCGGGTGGTTTTATTAACCTTTGCTGTGATCTTACTTATGCTATTCGCGTTTCGAAAATATATTCGAATCTCTGTCGAACAAGCTAAAGAGTTGCAAAAGCATGCGGTTACCGTTAAAACGCGTGAAATTATGCTGATGCACCAATTAACCGCGTCAATTAATCAGTTAGACAATTTGGCACAAGCGGCTCAGGAAATTAAACGCGATTTTCCTCAAATTTTTCCAGGTTACTCAGGTTCGGTTTTGTTTTGTGACAATACCACAGGTGCGTTAAGGCCTTTTGGTAGCTGGGGTAGAAATAGCGCTTATACAAGTAAAGTGCTGATCAGCAAAACATGGTTTAAGAATGAGGCGCGCAGGGAATATCTCAATCAATATTACACACTGAGAAACCGTTCATTAATCGTTGCTTTGATTAATGACGATCAACAATATGGTGCGATTCATTTAAAGCATGATAAACACCGTATTTCAAAAGACAGCGTTGAGCATATTTTAAAATTTGTGTCCCAGTTAAATATTGCCTTGATTAATTTACAGTTGAAAAATGACCTGAAAGAAAAGGTTATTCGCGATCCGCTGACGAATCTCTACAATCGTCGATTTTTATCTGAAGCTTTGGAAAAGAGTTTAAGTGGTGCCATTCGCTATAAGTCAACGCTAGCACTGTTGATGATAGATTTAGATTATTTTAAGCAACTCAATGATACCCATGGTCATGATGCTGGCGACAAAGTGTTGAAATTAGTCGCCGATGTGTTTAAACACAATTTGCGGATGTCGGATGTTGCATGTCGTTACGGTGGCGAAGAATTTTGCATCATTTGCCCTGATACTAACTTGCGAGAAGCCTATCTATTAGCAGAAAAAATTCGTGTATTAGTTGAAAATTTAGTGGTAAGTCATCAATCTAAACAAATCGAACAACTCACGACATCGATTGGCATTGCGATGTATCCAAGAAATGGTGTCACCTCAACGAGACTGCTTCACTTAGCCGATCAAGCCTTGTATCAAGCAAAACACTTGGGGCGTAATATGGTGTATGTCAGTGATGTTGAAGAGCAGCACCAAGACCAAGTTAATAAAGCTTAATGGAAAAAATTCTAATCAGTAGTTGCCTTCTCGGGCAGCCCGTTCGCTATGACGGTCAATCAAAACCGCTTGCGCAAAACATTATTCAAACATGGCAGCAGCAAGGGCGTTTAGTCAATATATGCCCAGAGGTTGCTGGCGGTTTGAGTGTTCCTCGTGCACCTGCAGAGTATAATCCGACTAGCCAAAAGGTGAAAACCTGTGATGGGGAAGATGTCACCCAAGCGTTTATTGAAGGTGCTCATCGTGCACTTACTTTATGCCTTAAGCACGGTATTCGCTATGCTTTATTAAAAGAGTCAAGCCCATCATGTGGCAGTAATCTCGTTTACGACGGCAGTTTTTCACAGCGTAAAGTTGCAGGTATGGGGATCACGGCAAAGCTCTTAAGTGACAATGGTATTCAAGTTTTTTCAGAAGAAACTCTAGACCAGCTAATCAGCCTAATTAAGCGAGAATGACTTTATTACTGGTGTCACCGGGGTGTTGGCTAAGAATACGACGGGCTTTAGTGATCAAAGCGGTTGACGACTCACTCACTGCGAAACAGTCGACCCCTAATGAAATCGTCATTTTCGGAAACCTAACGCCAGATTTACTGCTGATAAATCGCAACTTTTCTACCCCTTGACGAATTTTCTCCGCTATTTCGCCGGCAATATGCTTATCAATATCAGGTAAGAAAATTAAAAACTCATCGTTAGTTGTTCGCACAGGTAGGCCACTGTCATCAACATAACTACTGACTTTTTGCGCTATTTTAGACAACAACACGTTGCCGATTAATGGCCCAAACTTGTCGTGAAATTCGGTGAATTGGTCAATAGATACAACGATTGCCGCGAGCTGGCGTGATGGGTCTTGCTTGTGCCAAGTGTCCAAGTGTTTGTGCAATGCCTTGCGGTTGTACATACCGGTGATCGGGTCGAGATATATTTCTTGCTTAACTTTATCTAGCTCTGCTTTTAGCGCGCGAGCTTTTTGCTGTGAGGCAAGTAGGCGCTCAATTAAGCTTTGTTGCTGTGATTTAAAATCGTCTGAAGCACGACGAATATTGTGGATCGCCAACTGCGATTTTTCGCCTTCACCTTGATTAATATGCACTAAGTTGGCATCGAGCTTATTAATAAATCGTTCAACCTGCTGCGCCGATTGCTGCGCACTTTTATCGACTTGGCTAACCACATCGGTCATATCGTCGACAAGCTCATCTCTAAATTTACTTTGGCCAAGGATATAGTGTTTATAAAATTCCTCCATCGAGAAATTATCAAGCGTTTTGCCCTCAGCTAGACGTTGTTGTACGGCATTAATGAGAGAAGCATTTTTACCTTCAACGTATTCATAGCTGATGGTGTAGTTGATCGGATTTGCAGGGAGTCGCCATTCATCTAGCTGTTGAGCAGCCAGCGCCATTTTTTTATTAGCTTGCTGAATGGAATCTATATACTTCAAAGTATTATGTATTAATTATTATTCTTTTAAAGCTATTGTCTAGCAAAGTAAGTAAAACTGCTAGTATTTTTAGCTAAAAAATCGTCGTTTAGTGGTTTTTATTAACGAGTAATTTACAACAATACGGTTAAATGAAGGTTAAATCAGACTAAACGCTTGGTGCATTTAGCCATAATCGTTAGACTTATAATAAATCATTAAGGATACACAACATGCGATTTATATCTTGGTTGACACTCGCGGCGTTGATGCTAGTCGCCGGCTGCCAGAGTACCGTGGAACAGTCACTTAGCGAATCAGATAAGCTTTCTCAAGTTATTGAAAAATACCATAATTACAATGAGTCTAGTAGTCCGTTAAATCGCAATGAACCCGGTGGAAGCAACGCTGAGTTACCCGATCTATCAGCAGAAAACTTGGCCAAAAACAACCGCCAATTGGCCGCGATTTATCAGTCGTTACTCGAGGTTGATCGCGAGCAACTTGATACCAATGAGCAAATTAATTTCGCTGTCCTGAGTTACCGAATTAAAAATGAATTAGATTTATACACCTTTAAGTCGCATTACACACCATTTACCGCAGAATCGGGTTTTCACGTCTGGATCAGCTGGATCGCATCTTCAACTAAAATGAGCACGTTCCAAGATTATCAAGATTATCTTGCCCGTTTAGCGGCATTGCCAAAATATTTCGATCAGCAAATGGCTTGGATGCAACTCGGGCTTGATCAAGGAATTACCCAACCTAAAGCCGTATTAGCTGGTTATGAACAATCAATTGCCGCATTTATTAAAGAGGACGTTACACAATCTACTTATTACCGTCCATTTAATGACATGCCCAAACACTTCAGTGATGAGCAGCAAGCGGCGTTGCGCACACAAGCTAAAGAGGTCATCAGCAAAGAGGTTTATGCTAGCTATCAAAAGTATTTTGATTTTATGGTCAATAATTATATTCCCAATACTCGTGATAATATTGCAGCTAGCGCTATGCCCAATGGCCTCGCGTTTTACGACAATCGAGTAAAGCACTACACCACCTTAGATATTAGTGCCGAAGAAGTTCACAACATTGGCTTGGCCGAAGTGAAGCGCATTCGTGCTGAGATGCAGAGCATTATTGATCGCGTTGCGTTTGATGGTAGCTTTGCTGATTTCGTAGAGTTTTTACGCACCGACGAGCAGTTTTATGCAAAAACACCGGAAGACTTGTTAAAAGAAGCTTCATTTATCGCCAAGAAAATGGATGCCAAGCTACCGAGTTTATTTAAAACACTACCAAGAACGCCTTATGGCGTTATCGAAGTCCCTGCTAATATTGCGCCTAAATACACAACGGGTCGCTACTCAGGCCCGTCTCGTGATGATCAACCGGGTAATTATTGGGTCAATACGTATCGGTTAGATAGACGACCGTTATATGTTTTAGAGGCGCTTACGCTACATGAAGCCGTACCGGGGCATCATTTGCAAGGCTCAATTGCGCGTGAAATGCAGAACGTCCCTAAATTTCGCAACCAAACTTATATTTCAGCATTTGGCGAAGGTTGGGGATTATATTCAGAGTATTTAGGCATAGAAGCTGGTTTTTACCAAGATCCATACAGTGATTTTGGTCGCTTAACTTATGAAATGTGGCGCGCGGCGCGTTTGGTAGTCGATACGGGCATGCATCAAATGGGTTGGTCACGCCAACGAGCGATCGACTTTCTCGCCAGCAACACGGCATTATCACTACATAATGTCACTACAGAGATCGATCGTTATATTTCTTGGCCCGGTCAGGCGCTTTCATACAAAATCGGTGAGC
The DNA here is from genome assembly GCF_014898095.1 of Thalassotalea sp. LPB0316. Classification (NCBI taxonomy): domain Bacteria; kingdom Pseudomonadati; phylum Pseudomonadota; class Gammaproteobacteria; order Alteromonadales; family Colwelliaceae; genus Thalassotalea; species Thalassotalea sp. LPB0316. Next base: position 669,022 of record NZ_CP062946.1, on the reverse strand, counting down.
TGACGATTAAACGCTTGCGAAAAGATGCGGAGCAGCGTTTAGGTCAGCAGTTTGATCTACGAGAATTTCACGATGAAATATTGAAAAATGGTTCGATGCCATTGTCGATGCTTGAGTTGATTATTGAAAACTATATTGCTGACAGGGAAGCTCAGCAAAAATAGTGTTAAGTCATTGTGGGTGCTTTGCATGGCAAAGTGCCTACAGTAACTGCATTACTATGTTTGGTTTTTGGGATGAATATCGTCAGATATTGACGAGAAGAAGCGAAAAGCAAGCTGCAAAGTACCGGAAACATTAGTCCTATCAAAAAAGATAAGCCCCCACTGTATCAAGTTCGGTAGTCCCGCTGTCTTAGGCTATGCCCGTAGACCGGTAACTTTGCGTCTTTGGCTTTCACCAAATTTGCCTTTTCGAGTAACAGTACTCAACCGCCATTATAGTGAATCAAAAGCTAAAGTAAATAGAGCGCTAGCTTTAATTTTAGTGGCTGTGTTAAAGTTGAGAAAATGGTTATATTCATCTTGAACGCAGTGTCAAAGGGGCAAATATTAGTGGTAGGTTGGACAAAGGGGCTTATAGGCCTGATCTTGCTCTGTTGTGCTCAGTTCGTGTTAGCACAGTCGAGTGAAGAAAAAAGTGTTGCCCAAAATACCGAGCTTATCGACGCCTATTACGAAAAAGGAAGCGACTACTTAGCCACAGATAAAGTGGTGGCGCTCGCCCAAAAGGTGATCCGCTCGCGCCGTTTATATCACGGTGATACTATCGCTAAAACCTATGTGTTGCTTGCTGATGTTGCGATAAGTAAAGGCGACATGGAGCAAGCGCGGCAGTTTTCTCTCGACGGTTTAAAGGTCATTTCACTGGATCGAAAAACTCAGTTAGAGCTGTTGTTGAAAGTGGCGCTAGCTAACTACAGCCAAGGTCAATTTGAAAAAGTTAAAACGAAAGCCGATGAAGTTCTTAATTTAGCCACTGAAGAAGATATCAAAAGCCGACTAAAAGCTCATGGTTATAGAGCGGTCTATTTTGCCTTAACTTCACAGTATGAAGAGGCAGTTGCTGAGCTCGAACTGATTAACCGTATTACCCTTCGTTTTCGCAGTTACTCACAACAAATTGAGTTGTTAGAAATTCTCGCTGTTGCCTATCATTATCTCGAAGATTATGACACGGCAGTTAGCATACATTTAAAGGTATTGAAGCTGCGATTTGAACTCAAACAGCTTAAGCGCCTAGGTAACACATATTACTCGTTGGCTTCAGCCTATTGGAAGATGGGGCGTCTAGACGATGCCTATAATGCTTATTGGGAAGCTCGGGTAGAGGCTGAAAAAGTCGAAGCACCCATTCGTTTAGCTTACGCAGAGTTGGGGCTAGGGCTGGTACTATTTGATCAAGGTAGTATGATTGATGCTCAACAGCGTTTACAACGTGCTGAGAGCATTTTTAATGGTCAAAATTTGACTAAGCCGTATTTAACCGCACTGATCAATTTGGCGAAAGTGTCTTTTGAACTATCCGAAGATGATTACGTAAAATCCTTGTTATTACGCGCCGAAAGCCTATCGAAAAATATGGAGCTAACGTCGGATCAAATAGAACTATATCAATTACTTAGCCAGATGTATGCGAATGAGGCGAAATATCAACTAGCGTGGCAGTACCAGCAGAAATACTTAGAGGCATCGGAAAAACACATTGCGTCATTGAATCAATATCGCTTCACTAAGGTTTCTCCCCATGTACCTCAACAGCAAGCAAGGCAAATAGCCCTAGACATAGCTGATAAGACGAAGTTAGAAGCAGAGTATAACCTGCGCTATCAGAAGAAAAATCAACTTATTTTTAGTTTGTCAGTATTTAATGTCTTGCTGGTGGCTTTACTCGTATTGTTATTATTGATGCGCAGGCGGGATAAACACTCACAAGCTTATAAAGAACACGAGTCGCCAGTTGATATATTAGCCAGTAGTACAAAAACCAAGCAGATGTACCAATTAGCGTTTAAAAAAGCCCGTCGTTATGAGTATCCAATTTGTGTCGCGTATATTAAAGTGACAAATTGGAATGACTTATTGTTTCGAACGAATCGCAAAGGCTTAGATGAGGCAAAGCGATCGATTGCCACTGTGGTAAATGAATATATTGATGAGTTTGATTTGGCTGGTGAACTCAATAACAGTGAATATTTGTTAATATTTCCACATCAAACACTCGATGATGTACAAGTAAAAATTAAAGCGTTAACCGAAGCGTTACGCGTGCGATTTTTTGCTAATCTAGGCGATTTTGTGGTCTATTTTAACTACGCGGTCGATTCACCAACGGTGCAAGATATCGAGCCATATATCTTTTTATCGCGACTAACCGATTCAATCAAAGAACAAGAACAATTAAAAACTTAACGTCAAAGGAAAATCATGTTTCTGATCATAGGTATTACCGCTATTTTATTTTTGATTAGCATTTATTTATTTTATCGCGCAGAGCATTTCAAAAAGGAAATAAGCGCCTACAAGCGCGAAGCAAAAATGACTAAACAAGAAAACCTATCGATTGCTAATTCGATGGTACTAGCTGGAACACGTCATCAAGACATGCTCAAAAGAAGGCTGAGTCAATTGCAAGATAAAGTGAGCGATGACGAAAAAATGAAGCATGAGTTATTGGTGATCTCGTATTTACTTAGTCAATATTCTAATGTCTATCGCGAACTATTAAAGGGCGAGCAAACGGTTAGCCAACTGTATAGCAAGTTTTTAGGTGATACGGGTAAGCGCTATTTTTCTGATATAGACGAACACGTTCGCGAGAGTGATGCAAAGATTCGACAAATGTGGGCGAGTAAAGATTTATGTGTTTTTATCAGCTTTATTGAGCTGCAGCTTGAAATCCAAACAAAACAAATGCAAAACCAAAAAACTAAGGAAATAGCTTAGCTAGACAATCGTTTTGCAGTAAGCTCGGGGTCAGGGTTTGTTACCATTGACCCCGTATAACGTTGACTCCACATAACACCATTAATAATGGTTCAAACTGGACTTGTCATGATAAAAACAATCACAAAAATAACGCTAACGCTCATAATCATTTGCCAATCTCTAATACCTCTTCAAGCTGACGAAAATCTGATACATGAACTTTCCTTTTCTATTCGAGAAGCGTTTAGCTTGGATAAAGCAGAACCATTGCCAAGAGTTGAAATTGGGTTTGAAGATTTAAACAATGACGGTTACATAGACGCTTTGGTATCTATTGTTGATCGAAATTATTGCGGTACTGGCGGCTGTTCATTTGCTGTTTTTAAAGGTGAACTATCGGGCTTTTCATTGTTATCTCGTGGCACCATAACAAGCCCGCCAATCTATGTGAAAAACACTTCAACAAATGGTTGGAGAGATCTTATTGTCAATACTGGTGGTGTTGGAGCCGTCAACCTAGAGTACAATGGAACAAAACGCTTTCCAAATCCCTCAATGTCTCCTAAAGCAAGCCCCGAACAAGTATCACGGGCTAAACTTGTGATAGAGCCGTCCTCATTATTACTCACTGCTGGATTCTACGTTGCCATTGCTCCATATTGTCCAAAAAAAGGAGTACAGTGCGATAAGGTTCGTTACTTTGGTCAAAGCTTAAAATCTGGAAATTCGCTAGTATTAATTGGTGAAAAGAAGTTATCTTGTGAAAAAAACGAGGGTTGTAAAGTTAAAGGTTTTGAGTTTGTGAATGGCACGATAACTTATTTTGTCAGTGTAGGAGGTGAGCTGACTGTTTTATCTAACAATGATGAAACTCTAGTGAATCAGGACGGGGAGTGGAAATTTGGCTTGTCTGATTCTTTAAGCACTATATACACCGATCATTAAAGCTACAAAAACGTATTATTGAGCAAGCTAATCCATAGATAAAATGTGATTATGGCTAAATTAGCTAATTTGTTAACTCACGACAGCTGTGAATGTTAGGCAAGAAAAAAGCGCCCAATGAGCGCTTTTTTAAAATCTGATTTGAATATCTGGCGCGGTATTGATTTCGCCATCATCTGAAATCGTTGCGGCATTTCCGTTGCAAAGCAAAACAGCGACGCTTCCTCTATTGCTGTTTCTTATGAATGTTAAATCATAGCCAAATTGCGTTAAGCTGCTCGCAGCAAATTTTTGAGCTAGAGTTAACTTGTCCCACAGAGCAGATTGTTCCGGGCAATATTGGCGCCTCTCTAACAAAACTTCTCTTTCACGTAACGCTTGCATTGCTTACCTCAAATATTTAGTAATCTTATGAGTAAGTTACTTCTTTAACCATAAGTGAGTTCAACATAAACTAGTTTGTCTGCTTATTCAACAATCAGATTGAAAAAAAACCAAAAAGATTGAACAAATACGACCAGTAAGTCAGACATACTGTTAGTATCAATACGTATGCTGTTGTTATACTAGACCACAGATTTTTAAAAATAATTTCACAGAGTGTTTATGAGCCAAGTACTAACAAATTTACTCGACCTATTATCGCTAGAGAAAATTGAAGACGGCCTCTTTCGAGGCCAAAGCCAAGACTTAGGTTTTAAAGCGTTATTTGGTGGCCAAGTTATGGGGCAAGCGCTATCTGCGGCCCAAAATACCGTTGATGCCGATCGTATGGTGCACTCATTACACTCTTACTTTTTATTACCAGGTGACGCCAAAAAGCCAGTGATTTATGACGTAGAAACCATTCGCGATGGCAGAACGGTATCGACACGTCGTGTTAAGGCGATCCAAAATGGCAAGGCGATATTCTATATGACAGCGTCTTTCCAACCATTTTCTGAAGGCTTTGACCATCAAGATGCCATGCCAAAGGTAGAAGGGCCACATGGTATCGCCTCTTTTCAGGATTTCATTGCGGCAAACCAGTCCTTTTTCCCAGATCCAGTGAAAGCCAAGTTTTTAGCAGAAAAGCCGATAGAAATTAGACCGGTACAAATTTACAACTGGGTAAAACCTGAAAAAATGGCGCCTGCCTGTGACATGTGGATCAAAACTAATGGTTCATTACCAGACGACTTAAGAACCCATATGTATATGTTGGCGTATACCTCTGACTATCACTTTTTGCCGACCTCTCTTTATCCGCATAGCGCCTCGCATTGGCATGGCAATATTCAAATTGCCACTATAGATCACGCGATGTGGTTTCACCGCCCGTTTAGGTTTGATGATTGGTTGTTGTATTCAATGGAAAGCCCGTCAGCAAGTAACGGCCGAGGCTTTGTTCGAGGAAAAATCTTTAACCAACAAGGTGAATTGGTTGCTTCGACAGTGCAAGAAGGTGTTATTCGACCTATCTAATGGTTAGTTTGGCCTCTTAATGGCGCTAATTTAGCGCCTAGCCTGCTGCCAATCATAGCCACTGGGCAATTGGAAAATACGCAAATCAAAAATTGGGGCGATGGCGTATAAGTGATCAAAAATATCAGATTGAATGCCTTCATAACTAATCCAGCGCTTGTCTTTACTGAAAAAATATAGCTCTAGTGGAATACCTTTCGCTTCAGCGGGTAATTGCCTCACCATGCAGGTCATCGAGTGATTAACTTGGTCGTGCTGTTTTAAATACAGCGTAATATAGGCGCGAAAAGTACCTATATTGGTGAGTTGTCGTGCATTGATATCGTTTTCTGCGAGATTTTTTTCGGCACTTTCTGCGTTGATGTGAGCAAGCTTTTCTTCGATATATGGCTTTAACAAGGTTAAGTGTTTTAACTGCTCTAGATCGTCTGCTTGATAAAAGCGAATGCTATTGGTGTCGATGGCAATCGTACGTTTGATTCTTCGACCACCTGAAATTTTCATGCCGTGCCAGTTCTTAAACGAGTCTGAAGTGAGCGCATAAGTCGGCACAGTAACAATGGTTTTATCAAAGTTTTGTATTTTAACTGTGGTTAAGCCGATCTCGAGAACATCACCATCAGCGCCATATTTTGGCAGCTCGACCCAATCACCAATGGTGACCATTTTATTAGCCGAGATTTGCATACTGGCAGCAAACCCCTTTATTGTATCTTGAAACACTAACATTAAAGCGGCTGCTATTGCCCCTAAGCCACTGAGTAAGTACAGTGGCGAGCGGTCAACAACAAAAGAGACAGCTAAAATAAGTGCGATTAAATATAAGGTAAGTTTGAGCACTTGAATGATAGGGTTGAGCGGAATATAACGCTCTTGGGCAACTGATTCATAGGTTCGATTAATCACATTTAACAGGGCGCTTATGGTTTTAGCAACCTGAAAACTGATCATACATTTAGCAAATGTCACAACAATGTGTGTGATCGAATGCTCTTGCTGTAAGACTAGCGGCGCGCTCAAAATAATCACAACACTAGGGACGATAGCGGTAAGCCTATCTAAAACCTTTTCTTGGTCAAGTAAATCGTCATAGGTGTTGCGAGATTTGCTAACCGCCTGTTTAATAACAGACTTAATTGGATACTTCGCCACATAGCGAGCAATAATAGCCAAGGTTAGAACAACAAGTAGGCCTGACAGATGTTCAACCCAGCCTACCATTTCGGGGCTTGCGCCATTTGACGACAAAAAGTTTAACCATGTCTCCATTATGCTTGCTCCTTACGGCACTATTAACTTTTTGTTTGTTGCGCCAATAGCTTGAGTTCTTGATCTTTTTCTAACCACAATTGGTTTAACCATTGTTGGAAAGATTGTTTAAAGGCTTTGTCATTAAAGTAGTCACCTGACATTTTTTCGTTAATATCAAAGGTATCAACTTTTACTTTAATACTGTGAACTTGACCTGAAATAAACTGCCAAAAACTTGGGATACCTTTTGGGTAATAAATGGTGACATTAACGACTTTGGTTAAATGTTTGCCCATGGCATCTAAAACGTAAGCGATACCGCCTGCCTTAGGCCGTAACAGGTGTTCAAAAGGCGAGTTCTGTTTATCGTGTTTAGCTTGGGTAAAACGCGTTCCTTCAATAAAGTTCATGATACTCACTGGCTTGTGCTTAAACTTTTCGCAGGCTTTACGGGTTGTTTTGATATCAGAGCCGATGAGGTGAGGGTTGCGTTTTAAAAACGCTTGGCTGTAGCGTTTCATAAATGGGAAATCTAATGCCCACCACGCAATACCAATGACCGGTACGTAAATAAGCTCTTTTTTTAAGAAGAATTTTAAAAATGGAATTTGTCCTAACATGATGCGTTGCAGCACCAAAATATCAACCCAACTCTGGTGGTTACTGATCACCAAATACCAATCGTTAAGCTTTAAGTTACTCAAGCCTTGAACATCGATTTTGGTACCAATAAATAATTTTTGATTCAAAGTGTTCACGGCAACCCAGCTATTTGCCATGGCATCGAGTAAATAACTCATGAGCTTTTGCCACGGTTTTAGTGGGATCAGTAACTTGAAGATTGAGCCAATAAAAATAGGCACAAACCAAAACAGGGTATTAACAACGTAAAGCAAGAATGACAAGCAGCCAATGAGTACTGCTGGCAAAAAACGTAACATAATTCTCTCTTTTTTATTCTTCGAAGTAGGTGTAGCCGTCGATACTCTCACTCAACTCAGTAAGCAGTAGCGTTATCTCGTGCTCTGATACTTTACTGTTTTTAAATCGCTTTTGATAGTTGTCTAGCATGTCACTTTTATTAAAATGTACGGTGCGCAACACATCAGCAGCACTTTCTCCTTTAATATGCTCTTTAATGATAAAGCCTTGCTCGGTCGCTTCAACGTGCACCGAGTCGGTATCGCCAAATAGGTTGTGTAAATCACCTAAAATTTCTTGATAAGCACCGACCATAAACATCGCCATATGATACGGCTTTTCAGGATTAAACTGTGGCGTCGGTAAACTGTTTTCAATACCACCACCGTCAACGTATTGCTTGATCTGACCATCTGAATCACAGGTCATATCTTGAATAATCACACGCTGATCAAGCGGCTTATCTAAATCAGATAGCGGCATAATCGGGAATAATTGATCGATACCCCATGCATCCGGCATGGATTGGAACAATGAAAAGTTACAAAACAGCTTATCGGCAAGTTTTTCGTTAAGTCGATCAAGTAATTCGTGATGCGCTCGCTGCCTTGGGTCAAGCACCTGTTTAATTTTGCCCAAACAGTGGAAATACCATTGCTCGGTATTGGCCCAATCAATCAAAGACAACTGGCCGTGGCTGTATTGTTGGTGTGCGTCGATAAAGGTGTGCTTGGCATCGTGATAAAGCTCAATTGCATTGCGGCGGTTGATTTTCTCGGCAATTGTCGCTAATTGCTGTAACTCTTTAGAGGCGTCTTCAGTAATTGGCGCAGGAGAGCGTTTGCTTAATGATGGCTCACACTCAATTACGTTAGTAATGAGTACCGCGTGATGCGCGGTCATTGCTCGACCTGACTCAGAAATAATATCTGGTTGAGGTAAGCCTAATTGCTGACAAACATCGGCAAAGCCATTAACCACATTTTTCGCATACTCTTCTACTGAGTAGTTCATTGAACAAGCGCTGCGTGACTGACTGCCGTCATAATCAACACCTAAGCCGCCGCCTACATCAACTGTTTTAATATTGACACCAATCGCGTGAAATTGAGCGTAATGTTGAGCACATTCGTTAATCGCATTATAAATATCGCGAATATTGGCCACTTGAGAGCCAATGTGAAAATGCACTAAGTTGAGTAAATCTAAAGCATTGTGTTGCTTTAGCAGGTCAATGGCATCGAGTAACTGGCTGGCGTTTAAACCGAACTTACCTTTTTCTCCGCCGGTATTTTGCCATTTGCCTTTCGCTGCTGAATGCAGTTTGATCCGAATACCTAATGAAGGTAATGGCTGAGCAAAGTCGGCATCGCGCAGGAAGGTTTTTAATTCACTGATCTTTTCGATCACGATGCAAACATCGTGGCCCATTTTGCTGCCAATGCAGGCCAAGCGTAAAAATTCTGAATCCTTATAACCATTACAGATAATTTTTATCGGTTGTGTCGTAACGCCTAAAATTGCCAGTAGTTCTGGTTTACTGCCGGCTTCAAGGCCAACTTTACCGTTGCTATCTTTGAGCAAGTGCTCAACAACACTGTGTTGTTGATTGACCTTAATAGGGTAAACAGCGGTGTATTTACCAGTATAGTTTCTAGCTTCTTTTGCCCGTTTAAAGGCGTTTACTAACTTAGTCACGCGATGTTGTAAAATATCAGTAAACCTGACCAAAACAGGTAAGGTAACCCCTTGGTTTTGCATCGCTTCGACTAACTCAACCATATCAATAGCTGGATATTTGTCGTTAACCGTTGGTTGGGCGATCAGGTGACCATTATCAGCAATGGTAAAGTAGCCTTGGCCCCACTCATCAACGTTGTATGTATCAATGGCTTGTGTTGTTGCCTTTGTCATTGTTCACTCTCAACACACAGAATTGATTAATTTTAATGACAAATCGCTTAAGTTTCAGTATAAATCGCAAAATTTTGAGTAAACTCATAGTGAGTTTGTTAATTGGAAGCTAAAACATGTCAACATTTGACGCTAAAAACTGGTTCACCGAGGTTCACACAGACGTAGAAAGTGCATACTCGTTAAAAATCACTGAGAAACTAGCAGAGCAACAGTCAGATTTTCAAAAAGTAGAAATTTACCAAACCACTCAGTTTGGCAAATTAATGACGATTGATGGTTGCACTATGGTCTCAACTCGTGAGAATTTCTTATATCACGAAATGATGACCCACCCTGCGCTATTCACCCATGAAAACCCAGAAACTGTGGTAATTATTGGTGGTGGTGATTGCGGTACGTTAAAAGAAGTGCTTAAACACCAGGGCGTTAAACAAGCATACCAGATAGATATTGACGAAGTTGTTACACAAATGGCAGAGCAATACTTTCCTGAATTATGCGAGTCAAATAATGACCCAAGAGCAACGATTATGTTTGATGACGGCATCAAGTTTATGAAGGATGCTGCGCCAAATTCAATCGATATCGTGATCGTTGATTCAACCGACCCAATCGGACCTGGTGAAGGATTGTTCAATCACGCATTTTACCAATCTTGTTTAACAGCCTTAAAACCCGGTGGAATTCTCGTTCAACAAAGTGAATCGCCGCTTTATCATTTAGAGTTATTAACCGCAATGCGCCATGCCATGGAAGATGTAGGCTTTGCCGATTTGCAAACGCTAAACTTTCCACAGCCGATTTATCCAAGTGGTTGGTGGAGTTGTACGCTAGCGAGAAAAGATCAAAGTATTGATGGTTTTAGAGAAGATGATGCTAAACAAGCCACTTTTGAAACTCTTTACTACAATGCAGAAATTCATCAAGGCGCCAAAGCATTACCTAACTTTGTTAAAAAGGCGTTTACTCGTCGTAAATAGCTAGGTGAAAAAAACGACATTTTTTGATTTGTATCAATTTATTAATCATAAACCTCAAGGTTAACTCATGAAAAACACCTTTATGGAATGATTATTGATTTAACGTATTAAAAATTGCGTTTTTGTCTAAAAACAAAGCAAAAAGTTCATTGCTTATCAGGTTAATTAAGTTCATGCTAAAGATGGAACTGATTAAGGAAGGAACAATGAACTTTAACCGTGTTGTTATCAAAGTGGGCAGTGCCTTAGTTGCACCTCAAGGTCATGGCTGCAGTGGCCAGCATTTATTGAGTATTGCCCGTTTTATTACCCAGTGTCATCTCGCTGGTAAAGAAGTTATTTTAGTGTCATCAGGCAGTGTTGCCGCTGGCCGCCAATTAATTCAACACGGCTCACCCAACCCCTCCATCCCCGCTAAACAAGCCATGGCAGCGGTAGGGCAAATGAAAATGATGGCCAATTGGCAGCGCTTTTTTGATGTACCGTGCTCACAGCTACTGATCACCCATGGTGATTTAAAAGATCGCAAGCGCTATATCAATATCCGCAATACTTTGCGTATTTTGCTAGAAAATAAAATTATCCCGATCGTTAACGAAAACGATACTGTCGCAACTGATGAGCTCAAAGTCGGTGATAATGACAACTTGGCGGCGCTCGTTGCTATGGTCAGTGAGGCAGATTGCCTATTAATTTTAAGCGATGTCGATGGCGTTTATGATCAAGACCCGCGAACGAATCCACAAGCTAAAAAGCTGAAGGTGATCAATCAGATCACGCCAGCAATCTATGCGATGGCTGGCGGTAGCCAAAATCATATTGCCACTGGTGGCATGAAAACTAAAATTCAAGCCGCCGAAAAAGCCGTAGATAACGGTATTGCTACGTTTATTGTTGATGGTGCTCAGCCTGAAGCGTTTGACCAGCTATTGCGTGGCGAAAATCCCGGCACTTTATTTACACCGCAAGATAGCGTGACTAAAGCGAAAAAGCACTGGCTTAAACATACCTTAAAAAGTGCTGGTCAACTCGTACTTGATGCCGGCGCTAGTAAAGCGTTGACTACCAAGGGCGCAAGTTTATTAGCGTCAGGGATCGTCCAAGTTAACGGCCAGTTTGACGTTGGTGATTCAATAGAAATGCGCTGCCAAACCAGTGAACAGATTATTGCCAAAGGTATTAGTCAATACAACAGTCGCGATCTCAATAAAATTAAAGGTCAACACAGTGACTCATTTGAAAAGCTTTTGGGTTTTTGTCCGAGCAAAGTGATTGTTCATCGCGACGATTTGGTTTTAATCAATGCTCAACACAAGGAATAGACGATGCAAAGTGCTAACGAATTTGATATGAAACTCGCTGCGCAAGCAGCAAAACAAGCCAGTTTAACGATAGCTCAGTGCACCGCGACTGAGAAAAATGATTTATTGCGCACTATTGCCGATACCATTGAGCAAAGCATTGATGATATTTTATTAGCCAATACTAAAGATATTGAAGCGGGGCGAGCAAAAGGCTTAACAGAAGCTATGCTCGATCGCTTATTGTTGACCGAGCAACGGATCGTCGATATCGCTGAGGCCATTCGAGAAATTATTAGTTTGCCCGATCCCGTCGGCACGATCGACCAAACAACTTTACGTCCTAATGGTTTACAAGTCGGCAAAATGCGTATCCCGTTGGGTGTTATTGCGATGATTTACGAGGCTCGACCTAACGTGACGGCAGAAGCTGCTGCTTTGTGTATTAAATCGGGTAACGGGGTTATTTTGCGTGGCGGCAGCGAGGCGATTCACAGTAATCTGGCACTTGCAAAGTGTATACACCAAGCGCTTGTCGCTCATCTACTGCCAACGGCAATTGCTACCGTGATCCCGGATACATCACGCCAAATGATAGAACAGTTACTCACCATGCGAGAGTATATCGATTTAGTGATACCCCGCGGTGGTGAAGGCTTAATTACTATGGTGACAGAGAAAAGCCAAATTCCGGTGATCCAGCATTTTAAGGGCGTTTGTCATCTGTTTATCGATAAATTTGCCAACTTAGATAAAGCGTTAGCGATTTTGGTTAATGGCAAAACACAGCGCCCTAGTGCCTGTAATGCCATAGAAACGCTACTCGTTCACCAAGATATTGCCAGTCAATTTTTACCTCAGGCACAGCAAGCACTCGCTCAATTTAAGGTAAAAATTCATGCCTGTGAGTTAGCACTGCCTTATTTTAATAATGCAGAGTTAGCTGATGAAAGTGATTTTCAGGCAGAATACTTGGCGCAGGAAATCGCCATTAAAGTGGTTGATAGTTTTAGTGCTGCCATTGACCATATTAATCGCTACACCTCAGATCATACCGAAGTGATTGTCAGCCAAGATACGTCGCGAACGCAGCAATTTATTCGCCAAATTAACTCGTCTGTTGTCATGGTTAATGCCTCATCGCGCTTTTCAGATGGTGGTGAGCTTGGCTTAGGCTCGGAAATTGGCATTTCAACGAGTAAACTACATGCTTATGGCCCGATGGGGTTAGCAGCATTAACCACGCAGAAGTTTGTTGTTATTGGTGACGGCCAAGTCCGATAGAAAATATTAAAATTGTGGTAATAAAAAAGCGGTACGAGGTGCAACTCGTACCGCTTTTTAACTGAATCTACCCGACAACTTTACTTGGTAATTTCAGTCAGCGAGCACCTGTTTCAATCGAGCTATAAGCTATCACTTACAATGCGCTTCATATCGGTCATGTAACCGCGCAGCTCTTTACCGATGATTTCAACGCTGTGATTGCGAATGGCGTCATTGACTTCGATTAAGCGTTGATTATCAACTTGGTTTGACGGATCAGCTAAACCTTGTCCTAAATCTTCTAACGAAAGTTTACTAACAAAATCAGATAGTAATGGTACAGCCGCATGGCTAAATAAATAGTTACCGTATTCGGCAGTATCTGAAATAACCACGTTCATTTCATATAATTTGTTACGCGCGATACAGTTGGCAATTAACGGTGTTTCGTGTAACGACTCGTAATAAGCTGACTCTTCAATAATGCCGGCCGCAACCATCGACTCAAAGGCCAATTCTACACCTGCTTTGATCATCGCGACTAAGAAAATCCCTTTGTCGTAAAACTCTTGCTCGGTGATTTCGGTGTCGCAATCAGGGGCTAATTCAAATGATGTTTCAGCCGTTTGTGCACGCCAAGTTAATAGGTTGGCATCATCGTTTGCCCAATCTTCCATCATGGTGGTTGAGAATGTGCCATCGATAATATCGTCCATGTGTTTTTCAAACAACGGGCGTAAAATATCTTTTAACTCATCCGCCATGTCGTAGGCTTTGATTTTCGCTGGGTTCGACAGTCTATCCATCATATTGGTGATACCGCCGTGTTTTAACCCTTCGGTAACCGTTTCCCAACCGTATTGAATCAATTTACGGGCATAGCCTGCTTCAACGCCATTAGCGACTAACTGCTGATGACCTAAAATCGCGCCGGTTTGTAACATGCCACATAAAATGGTTTGCTCACCCATTAGGTCAGATTTTACTTCCGCAATAAATGATGACTCTAGAACACCAGCGCGATCACCACCAGTGGCGCTTGCGTAGGCTTTGGCAATGGCTAAACCGTCGCCATTTGGATCGTTTTCAGGGTGCACAGCAATTAAGGTGGGTACCCCAAAACCGCGTTTGTATTCTTCGCGTACTTCGGTACCCGGGCACTTAGGCGCAACCATTATCACGGTGATATCTGGACGAACCTGCATGCCTTCTTCAACAATGTTAAAACCGTGCGAGTATGACAAGGTCGCGCCGTGTTTCATCAGTGGCATTACTGCGCTTACCGCCGAGGTATGCTGTTTATCTGGCGTTAGGTTTAAGACTAAATCGGCTTGTGGGATCAATTCTTCATAAGTACCAACGGTAAAACCGTGCTCGGTTGCCCATTGATATGATTGGCGTTTTTCAGCAATCGCCGCTTCGCGCAGTGCGTAGGAGATCTGTAAACCAGAATCACGCATATTTAACCCTTGATTGAGGCCTTGGGCACCACAACCGACAATCACAATATTCCAATCTTTGATGTAATTACAACCGTCTTGAAACTCTTCGCGCTTCATAAAACGACACTTGCCCAATTGCGCTAATTGCTCTCTTAGGCTTAAGGTATTGAAATAATTTGCCATGTGACTACTCTCCAGAAAAACGTATTGAGGCAAGCCTAATACAAAAATCATATTGCTTAAATTGATATATTTGCATTATTATGTTGCAAAATTTGCAATAAAGGTTGAGGTATGGACGCCAAAGCACTGGCGATGTTTGCTCACTTAGCGCAGAGCTTACACTTTGGTAAAACAGCTGAAGCGTTTTATGTTAGCCCGTCGACGTTAAGCCGAGTGGTACAGCGCTTAGAAGATGAGCTCGGTTGTAAGTTATTACACCGCGATAATCGCAATGTTGTGTTAACGCAAGCAGGCGAAAAACTGCAAGACTACGCCTTGTTGCAACAAAGCCAGTTAGAAGGGTTAAAACTCGACTTAGCGAAACAGCAAGTACAACTCACCGGTAAATTACATATTTACTGTTCTGTTACTGCCGCATACAGTCACTTACCCGATTTGCTTGATCGCTTTCGCCAGCAACATCCCATGGTCGAAATTATGCTCTCCACGGGTGATGCCGCCGATGCGGTTAGCCAAATTCAGCAGCAAAGCGTTGATATCGCCATTGCTGCCAAACCCGATGAATTATCGAGTAGTTTTTACTTTCACCACTTGAGCGAGATTGAACTGCAGCTGATTGCCCCAGCGATGGTTTGCCCAGTAGAGCAGTTGGTTAGTCGCAGTCATATTGATTGGGCTAAGGTGCCAATCATCTTGCCAGAGCAAGGCTTGGCACGTACGCGTTTTGAAAAGTGGTTTCGTCAATTACATTACGGCAAGCCATCGATTTACGCCAATGTTTCTGGCCACGAAGCGATTGTTTCTATGGTGGCGTTAGGCTGTGGTGTAGGTATTGCCCCGCAGGTAGTGACCGAGTTAAGCCCATTAAAAAACCGCGTGAAAGTATTAGATATCAAAACGGATATCAAACCGTTTGATCTTGGTGTTTGTTGTTTAAATATCAAAAAACAGCAACCCTTAGTGAAAGCCTTTTTCGACGCTATCAATACGCCATAGACTCGGTTAAATGGCGTAATATTCTATCCATTGCACGATAGGAAAGCGCTTCAACTAAGTGGTTGTTGGCGATCTCTTTTTGACCTGACATATCTGCCAAGGTACGAGCAATCTTGAGAATTTTGTGATGTGCTCGAGTCGA
Organism: Thalassotalea sp. LPB0316; assembly: GCF_014898095.1. NCBI lineage: Bacteria > Pseudomonadati > Pseudomonadota > Gammaproteobacteria > Alteromonadales > Colwelliaceae > Thalassotalea > Thalassotalea sp. LPB0316. Next base: position 653,287 of record NZ_CP062946.1, on the reverse strand, counting down.
TAACCCTAACTTTTCAACGGCGAGCTCTAAAAACTCATTATCGTCGTGACTCAAATAACAATAGTGTTTGATTTGCCCGCTACTCATCTGTGCATTGGCACAGCCTTGACGAGCTAATTGAATGTCGCGACATTGTGCAACGCGTTGTTTGATCTGAGCACTGCATTCCCCTTCGTTTTGCTCATTCGCCCACATGCCGCGTGGCAACCTAGCCACTTCAATTTGAATATCAATCCGATCTAAAAACGGCCCAGATAACCGGCTTAAATATTTTAAGATTTGCTCAGGGGTTGAGCGATTATCATTATAAAACCCTGTCGGGCTCGGATTCATAGCCGCTACCAACTGAAAGTTCGCCGGAAATGTCAGTTTTTGGCTAGCGCGAGAAATGGTCACTTCATTTGATTCCATCGGCTCCCGCAGCACGTCTAGTACTTTGCGATCAAATTCTGGCAGCTCGTCTAGAAACAATACGCCGTTGTGGGCTAATGACACTTCACCGGGTTTAGGCTGACTGCCGCCACCAATTAATGCCGCTGATGACGCGGTGTGATGTGGCGCGCGAAAAGGTCGGGTATACCAATTGCTCTCGTCAATGGTTTGTTGAGAAATTGAAGCCAGCGCCGATACTTCTAATGCTTCTTGCTCAGTCATGGTCGGTAAAATACCGGGTAGTCGGCTAGCAAGCATGGTTTTTCCTGTGCCTGGCGGGCCAATAAACAGTAGGTTATGGCCACCACTTGCAGCTATTTCTAATGCGCGTTTGGCGTGAGGCTGACCAACAACATCGGCCATATCGAGCAGCTCCAAGGTGGTGCTCGACGGCTCTGTTTGCGGTGGGCATTCCATCAACGGCAGTGTTTGTTGTTTGGCAAAATGGCTAAATAACTGAGTTAAATGGCCAAGGCCGAGTACTTTTGCCGATTTAACATGGCTCGCTTTTTGTGCGCTCGTTAATGGCATCACTAAGGTGCGATTTTCTCGAGCACAAGCCATCGCCATCGGTATATCGCCAATTATTGGTCGTAGTTCACCCGATAACGCGAGTTCACCAGCAAATTCATATTGCTCAATTTCAGTGTTCGGCAATTGTTGTGAGGCAAGTAAAATCCCAATGGCAATAGGTAAGTCATAGCGACCACCTTCTTTGGGCAGGTCGGCAGGTGCTAAATTTATCGTTATCCGCTTAGCTGGAAATTCAAAGCCACAATTTAAAATGGCACTGCGTACCCGATCTTTTGATTCTTTGACTGAGGTTTCAGGTAAACCAACGATGTGAAAGGCAGGCAAGCCATTGGCAATGTGCACTTCAACAGTTACTTGCGGTGCTTCAAGTCCTAAACGAGCACGGCTATAGACACAGGCTAAAGACATAATAATTCCATTTAATAAATATCTTGAACGTTATTAGTGTAGTTAAGCTCTTTATTTTTTGCTTAATAACTAATCGTTTTTAATCGCGAGAAAAAAGTTTAACAAAAAACAAAAAATCACTTGCGCGATGAATTAGAGCTATGGTACTAATTTAAAAAAGACAGCTATTAAAATAAATTTTCATAATTTTTAAATAAATATGCATAAGTTAAACGCAATTATTATTAACATTATCCTCGTCGTGGTGATTATTATTTCGCCGCGGGAGTGTTTGTTGCGTTAAAAAATTTATTTTTACAACAAACCCCCGCTCCGAAAGGACCGGGGGTTTTGTTTTTTTAGGGCAAAAATTTACCAAGCTAGCTACCAAGCTTTTACTTAACAACGACAGAGGAAAGAAATGTACTAAGTTACAGGATTGATGATTAACTTTTTGCATATTCTTAAATACACACATGGCAAGTGAACAAACGACAACTGGCGCAGCATTACTCTTTAAAGTGCTAGAGCAACACAATGTAAAACACGTTTTTGGCTATCCCGGCGGTGCCATCATGCCAATTTACGATGCGCTTTATGATAGTGATGTAGAGCATTTTCTCTGCCGTCATGAGCAAGGCGCTGCGTTTTCAGCAATTGGTTACGCCAGAGCGTCTGAGCAAGTGGGTGTCTGCTTTGCCACCTCAGGCCCTGGGGCTACTAACCTCATTACGGGGTTAGCCGATGCACTAGCTGACTCCATCCCAATTGTTGCTATCACAGGTCAGGTTGCAACAGCGGCAATGGGTTCAGACGCCTTCCAAGAAATTGATGTTTTTGGTTTGTCGTTAGCTTGTACCAAACACTCGTTTCAAGTCACCGATGTTAATGATTTAGAAAAAGTACTTCATCGCGCTTTTGCCATCGCGCTAGAAGGGCGTCAAGGGCCGGTTTTGGTTGATATTCCCAAAGATGTTCAGATTGCCATGGTCGAGGAAAAACCCGGTAATTACTCGCATTTAAAAAACAAAGTCAAATTACCTCCAGCCAATGTCGGTGGTGCACTTGCACTGATGAGCAAGGCTAAAAGACCCGTGTTATATGTCGGTGGCGGCGTTGGTATGGCACAAGCTATAGATGAACTGCGCAGTTTTGCCGCAACCACAGGTATGCCGAGTGTTTCTACCTTGAAAGGACTTGGTGCAATTGACCCTAACGATCCGAACTACATGGGGATGTTAGGCATGCACGGCACAAAAGCCGCTAATCTAGCAGTACAAGAATGCGACTTACTCGTTGCCGTTGGTGCGCGATTTGATGATCGGGTTACCGGCAAGCTAGCGGAATTTGCCCCCCATGCCAAGGTGATCCACTTTGATATCGACACCGCTGAAATCGATAAACGCCGCAAAGCGGATGTCCCTGTTTTAGGTGATCTTAAAGTGAATTTACCGGCGCTAGAAGTGCCATTGGCGATCACCGAATGGCAAGCTTGCTGTCGTCAAATGCAAGCTGATTTTGGTTGGCGCTATGATCACCCAGGTGAGAATATCTTCGCGCCAGCGGTATTAAACGAAATCAGCTCACGCATGCCGAAAAATACTTGTGTCACTACTGATGTTGGTCAGCATCAAATGTGGGCTGCCCAACACATGAAATTTTCCGATCCAACGAATTTTTTAACCAGTGGTGGTATGGGTACGATGGGCTTTGGTTTGCCAGCGGCGATCGGCGCGCAAGTGAGCCGCCCATACGATTGTGTTATCGCGGTATCAGGTGATGGCTCGATCATGATGAATGTGCAAGAGCTAGCAACCATTAAGCGTTTTCAACTACCGGTTAAAATCGTCTTAATCGATAATTCAAAATTGGGCATGGTACGCCAATGGCAAGATTTATTCTTCAATGGTCGATTAAGTGAAACCGATTTATCAGATAACCCCGATTTTTTAATGCTTGCTCAAGCCTTTGATATTAAAGCACGCAAAATAGAGAAAAAGCACGAAGTGATTGACGCTATCGAAGAAATGCTCGATCACGATGGCCCTTATCTATTACAAGTAAAAATTGATGCCAAAGACAATGTTTGGCCATTAGTGCCGCCAGAAACGGCCAATGACAAAATGATGGAGAGTACCTAATGAATCGTTATCAATTAAACATCACGGCCGATGATAAACAAGTGGTACTCGAGCGAATTTTACAAGTTGCTCGCTACCGCGGTTTTCTCATTAACGGCATCAACGCGCGGGTTAACACTGAGAATAATATCGGTATTATCGAGCTATTGGTCAGTAGTGAGCGACCCATTGAGCTGTTGATAGATCAAATTAATAAACTCATCGACATCAAGAGTGTCACGGTAGACAATACAGCCATGCAATTAGCAAGTGCATAATACACGCATAATTAACAAGAAATTTGTTTGTTGTAATTTTTTCTTACAGCAAGCGACAGAATATATTTAGGACAACAACAATGGCAAAAGTAAATGCAGAATTAATTTGGTTTAACGGTGAGCTCATGCCTTGGCAAAATGCGACAGTTCACGTGATGAGCCATGCATTACATTACGGTTCATCGGTTTTTGAAGGTATTCGCGCCTACAAAACGCACAAAGGCACGTGTATTTTTCGTCTAGAAGAGCACATCAAACGTTTGTTCGATTCAGCAAAGGTCTATCGAATGAATATCCCATACACCCAAGAAGAAGTTGAGCAAGCATGTAAAGATGCAGTAGCTAAAAATGGTTTAGCCTCAGCCTATTTACGTCCATTAGCCTTTTTAGGTGATGTGGGCATGGGGCTTCGTCCACCTGCCGATGCAAAAGCTGATTTAATGGTTGCAGCATTTAGCTGGGAAGCTTATTTAGGTGCAGAAGCCATTGAACAAGGTGTTGATGTTGGTGTATCAAGTTGGAACCGATTAGCGCCGAACACGATGCCAACAGCAGCGAAAGCTGGCGGAAATTACTTATCTTCGCAATTAATTTCAATGGAAGCTGGCCGTCATGGTTATACCGAAGGGATCGCGTTGGATGTTAATAATATGGTTAGTGAAGGCGCTGGCCAAAACTTATTCTTAGTGCGTAACGGTGTTATTTATACTCCATTTAGCACGGCATCAATTTTACCCGGCTTAACCCGTGATACGGTGATGCAATTAGCTAAGCAATTGGGCTACGAAGTTCGCGAAGAGCCGATTTCTCGCGAGTCACTCTATCTTGCTGATGAATTCTTTATGACCGGCACCGCAACTGAAGTTGTGCCAGTGAAAACCGTTGATGGTATGCCTGTAGGTAACGGCACACGTGGGCCAATTACCAAAGCTATCCAAGAAGCGTTTTTCGGTATGTTTGACGGCTCAACTGAAATCCCTGATTCATGGCTTTTACCGGTTGAATAATCAACCTTGGATGCGCTAATCGGATTTAGCGCATCCACTTATTTAAATAATAAAATTTCTAACGATAGGACAAAACCACCATGCCAAAATTAAGATCTGCTACTTCTACTCAAGGCCGCAACATGGCAGGCGCGCGTGCGCTCTGGCGTGCAACAGGTATGACAGATGAAGATTTTGGCAAGCCGATTGTCGCTGTCGTTAACTCGTTTACGCAATTTGTTCCTGGTCATGTTCATTTAAAGGATATGGGGCAGCTCGTTGCGGGCGCAATTGAAGACGCGGGTGGCGTAGCGAAAGAATTCAATACTATCGCGGTTGATGACGGCATTGCCATGGGCCATTCGGGCATGCTTTATAGTTTACCATCGCGCGATCTTATCGCTGACTCCGTTGAATACATGGTGAACGCGCATTGTGCTGATGCCATGGTTTGTATTTCCAACTGTGACAAGATAACACCGGGCATGCTAATGGCCGCAATGCGGTTGAATATTCCGGTTATTTTTGTTTCTGGTGGCCCGATGGAAGCGGGTAAAACTAAGCTTTCAGATCAAATTATCAAGCTCGATTTGGTTGATGCCATGATCCAAGGTGCCGATCCAACCGTGTCAGACGAGCAAAGCAAACAAGTAGAGCGCTCAGCGTGCCCAACCTGTGGCTCTTGTTCGGGCATGTTCACGGCAAACTCAATGAACTGTTTAGCTGAAGCGTTGGGGTTAGCCTTACCTGGTAATGGCTCAATGTTGGCAACTCATGCCGATCGCGAGCAATTATTTTTAAAAGCGGGTAAGCAAATCGTTGAATTAACCAAGCGCTATTATCAACAAGACGATGAAACTGCCTTACCGCGCAACATTGCCAATAAAGACGCTTTGCACAATGCAATGTGTTTAGATATTGCGATGGGCGGTTCAACCAACACCATTTTACACTTACTGGCGATCGCGCAAGAAGGCGAGATTGATTACACCATGGCAGATATGGACAAATTGTCACGTATCGTACCTCAGTTGTGTAAAGTCGCACCGTCAACGCCAGATTATCACATGGAAGACGTTCACCGTGCTGGCGGCGTTATTGCTATTTTAGGTGAATTGGCACGTGCTAATTTATTGAAAATGAATGTCACCAATGTCTTAGGCACCAGCCTTGCAGAGCACCTTAAGCAATATGATATTAAGGTGACCGAAGACGAAGCAATCAAAACCTTTTATCGAGCCGGTCCAGCCGGTATTCGCACGACCAAAGCTTTTAGCCAAGATTGCCGTTGGGATACCCTAGATGACGATCGTGAAAATGGCTGCATCCGCTCAATCGATCATGCTTTTTCAACTGAAGGTGGTTTAGCGGTGCTTACCGGTAATATTGCACTCGACGGTTGTGTCGTGAAAACCGCCGGCGTTGCTGAAGAAAACCTAACGTTTACAGGCCCTGCGCACGTTTTTGAAAGCCAAGACGATGCGGTAGATGGTATTTTATCGGGTAAAGTCGTTGCTGGTGAAGTCGTGGTGATCCGATACGAAGGCCCAAAAGGCGGCCCAGGTATGCAAGAAATGCTTTACCCAACCACCTATTTAAAGTCTATGGGCTTAGGTAAACAATGTGCATTAATAACTGATGGTCGTTTCTCGGGCGGTACTTCTGGCTTATCGATTGGCCATATTTCTCCAGAAGCGGCTAACGGAGGGGCAATTGCCTTAATTGAAAACGGCGATATTATTGCGATCGATATTCCAAATCGCAGTATTTCTTTAAACCTTTCTGATGAAGAACTCGCTGCGCGCAAACAAGCAATGAATACGCGCAAAAACGCATGGCAGCCAAAAGATCGCGTGCGACCAATTAGCTATGCATTAAAAAATTACGCGATGTTGGCGACCAGTGCCGATAAAGGTGCGGTGCGAGATCGCGCAGTACTTGATGGCGCAGCGCCTCATCACAGTCCGTCTGAAAAGGATTAGCAAGATGACTACCTCAGGGACAGTGACACGTAGCGACGGCCAACAAGGCGAAGCAGACATGGCAATTGATTATTTAAAAAAGATATTACTGGCACCGGTGTACGATGTCGCGGTTGAATCTGATTTAACTCATTGCCATAAAATTTCGGCGCGCCTTGGCAATGGCAATCAAGTTTATCTCAAGCGAGAAGATCAACAACCCGTGCACTCATTCAAACTGCGCGGTGCTTATAACAAGCTCGCCCAATTAGCGGATGAGCAAAAAGCGCAAGGCGTGGTTGCAGCCTCGGCTGGTAATCACGCCCAAGGCTTGGCGTTAGCGGCTAAAAAACTGGGTATCACGGCAACCATTGTTATGCCGATCACCACCCCTGATATTAAAGTTGAAAACGTTAAGCGCCTTGGCGCTGATGTTAGATTGATTGGCAAAAGCTTTAACGATGCACAAGAAGCGTCATTAGCCATTGCTGAGCAAGAAAGTAAAACTATCGTACATCCGTTTGATGATCCCGATGTTATCGCTGGTCAAGGCACAGTTGCCAAAGAGCTATTGCAACAAAACCATCAATTAGACGCGGTGTTTGTGCCGGTTGGCGGTGGTGGTTTACTCGCTGGCATGGCGGTTTATCTCAAAGAATTACGCCCTGATATCAAGATTATCGGTGTGGAAGCCGAAGATTCTGCCTGTTTAAAAGCAGCAATGGAAAAAGGTGAACCAACAGATTTAGCGCAAGTAGGATTATTTGCCGATGGTGTCGCGGTCAAGCGCATTGGTCAACATACCTTTGATATTATCAAGCAGTATTGTGATCAAGTGATTACGGTTACTACTGATGAAATATGCGCGGCAATAAAAGAAGTGTTTGAGCAAACACGGGTCATTGCTGAACCAGCTGGCGCGTTGTCATTGGCGGGGGTCAATAAATACTGTCAAACCAGTCGTGGCAATGAAAACCTAGCGGCTATTTTGTCTGGCGCTAATATGAACTTTCATAGCTTGCGCTATGTTTCAGAGCGCTGTGAGCTTGGTGAGCAAAAAGAAGCCGTGTTTGCGGTAACCATTCCTGAAGAAAAAGGTAGCTTCAAGCGCTTTTGTCAGTCTTTGGGCTCGCGAGTGATCACCGAGTTTAATTATCGTTTTGTTGGCAAAACACAAGCCGATGTTTTTGTTGGCGTAAAAATTAGCGGCAATGAAGAGCGCGAGCAGCTTTGCCACCAGCTTAACGAGCAAGGCTTTAGCGCTATTGATTTAACCGACAACGAATTAGCCAAATTACATGTTCGTTATATGGTGGGTGGCCCTAATCCGAATTCTGCCCAAGAGCGACTATTTAGGTTTGAATTTCCTGAAGCGCCGGGCGCATTGGAAAACTTTCTCGCAACCTTGGGCGAGCTGTGGAATATCACCTTGTTTCATTATCGCAACCACGGTGCGGCATATGGCCAAGTACTGGCTGGTTTTGAAGTAGGTAATGAAGAGCAGCTTGCGTTTTTTAGGCACTTAAAAGATTTGGGCTATAAGTGGCAAGAAGAAAGCCAAAATCCAGCATTTAAAGCGTTTTTGAGTAAGTAACTCATCGTCATTACAGAGCAAAAATAATGAGTCATTCCCGCATGTTGTTAGCGGGAATCTTCTAGCCAATTACGCATTACAGTATGAGATACCCGACTGCTCGGGTATGACGGTGTGTTTATCTTATCGAGGATTACTATCGTCATTACAGACTTTAAAAAAAAGTTACTCTCGCATGTTGAAAATTAGTCATTCCCGCATGTTGTTAGCGGGAATCTTCTAGCCAATTACGCATTACAGTATGAGATACCCGACTGCTCGGGTATGACGGTGTGTTTATCTTATCGAGGATCAACATCGTCGTTCTCGAGAACGCAAATTAGTCATTTCTTAGAACATAAAATATCGTCATTCCCGCATGTTGTTAGCGGGAATCTCTAAGCCAATTACGCATTACGGTATGAGATACCCGACTGCTCGGGTATGACGGTGTATTCATATTATCGAGTATTATTATCGTCATTCCCGCATGTTGTTAGCGGGAATCTCCTAGCCAATTATTCATTACAACATGAGATACCCGACTGCTCGGGTAAGACACTATGCCGTCATTACCGTGAAGACGGTAATCTCCTGCAAATGCACTATTGCAGGTATTTGAAAGATGCCCAACTTCTCGGGCATCTCGTTTATCTAATTAATCTTCTTTTTCCGCTAATTTCGCTTCAAGATCAGCGATTTTCTTTTCAAGCTCGGCAATTTGAGCACGTGTTTTTAACAACACTTGCGTTTGTACATCAAACTCTTCGCGTGAAACAACATCTAACTCAGCGAGTTTGCGTTGGATAACCGTCTTAGTCTTATCTTCAAAATCATTAGCTAAGTTTTTTAAACCCGGTGGAATAGCATCGGTGACTTGCTGAGCGATTTCTTCAAGTTTTTTCGCGTTAATCATGTGTTTGTCCTATTGATTCGATAGCTCATTGTAATCAATTTTGTTATTGGTGCGAGAATTTTTGTTTTCAATACTGCTCTTGATCATAAAAACAGGTAAAATCGCCTTTTTATTTTAGAGGTAGTAAACATTGGCAATGAGATTAAACCCAAGGCAAGAAGAGGCAGTAAAATATGTCTCTGGTCCTTGTCTAGTTTTAGCAGGCGCTGGTAGCGGTAAAACGGGTGTAATTTGTCAAAAAATAGCTTACCTCATTCAAAAGTGTGGCTATAAAGCGAGAAATATTGCAGCGGTAACCTTTACTAATAAAGCCGCCCGTGAAATGAAAGAGCGGGTAAGTAATATGCTTGGTCGCGACTTAACGCGTGGTTTAACGGTATCGACCTTTCACTCGTTAGGTTTAGACATTATTCGCAAAGAGATCCGCACGCTAGGTTACAAGCCCGGTTTTACGTTGTTCGACGATCAAGACACCATTGCCCTATTAAAAGAGCTGACCCTCGAGGAGTTAGACGGAGATAAAGATTTGCTCAGTAAACTACAAATGATGATTTCCAACTGGAAAAATGATTTGTTACTACCTGAACAAGCCATTGAATATGCCGGTGATGCTGATACCCGAATGTACGCTGAGTTTTATCAACGCTATCAACAACATATGAGAGCGTATAATGCGCTCGACTTTGATGATTTGATTTTGATCCCTACCTTGATGTTTCGCAATTTCCCGCAAGTACGCGAGCGTTGGCAGCAAAAGATTCAATATATGCTAGTCGATGAGTATCAAGATACTAATGCCAGTCAATACGAATTGGTAAAACTGATTACTGGTGATAAAGGTTTATTGACCGTAGTGGGTGATGATGATCAGTCGATCTACTCATGGCGTGGAGCAAAACCGCAAAATCTTGTCTTGCTTGGTAAAGATTACCCGAGCCTAAAATTGATTAAACTTGAGCAAAACTATCGCTCTAGTGGCCGTATATTAAAATGCGCTAATATTTTGATCGCCAACAACCCGCACGATTATGACAAAGCGCTGTTTAGTGAATTGGCATACGGTGTTGAGCTAAAAGTCGTTGAAACCAAAAACGAAGAGCACGAAGTTGAGCGTTTAGTCGGGGAGCTCATTGGTCATCGCTTTATGAACAAAACCCAATATCGCGACTACGCCGTGCTGTATCGAGGTAATCACCAATCGCGATTGCTTGAAAAGGCATTAATGACCAACCGTATCCCGTATAAAATAAGTGGTGGTACGTCATTCTTCTCACGCGCTGAAATCAAAGACATGATGGCGTATTTACGCCTTATTGTGAACCCTGATGACGATAACGCCTTTTTGCGTATTGTGAATGTCCCGAAACGGGAAATTGGTCCGGCAACTCTAGAGAAGCTAGGTACTTACGCCAATATGCGCCAAATTAGTATGTTCGCGGCTAGCTTTGAGTTGGGGTTAGAGCAACACCTAACCGGCCGCGGTTTAGTTAACGTGCAAAAGTTTACTCGTTGGATCGTCGAAACCGCAGATAATGCCCAGCGCGGTGATACCGCTGCTGTATTGCGCGCCATGGTGCGCGAAATGAACTATGAAGATTTTCTTTACGATTCATCAACCAGTGCAAAAGCGGCTGAAATGCGAATGAAAAATGTTACCCAGCTATTTAGTTGGGTGACAGATATGCTTGAAGGCTCAGACATGGACGAGCCGATGACACTTGCGCAAGTGGTTACTCGGTTGACCCTGCGCGATATGATGGAGCGCGGTGAAGAAGAAGACAACGCCGATCAAGTTCAACTGATGACTCTACACGCATCAAAAGGGCTAGAGTTTCCTTATGTATTCCTGATTGGTATGGAAGAAGGTTTATTACCTCACCAAACCTCAATGGATGAAGGTAACGTTGAAGAAGAGCGTCGATTAGCTTATGTTGGCATCACCCGTGCTCAACGTGAGTTAATATTCACTTACGCCAAAGAACGCAGACAGTTTGGCGAAGTTGCTCGAACTGAGCCAAGTCGTTTCTTGCATGAACTACCACAAGACGATTTGATCTGGGAAAATACTCGCAAGCCACAATCGCGCGAGCAAACGCAAGAAAAAGCCAAAATGGGCGTTGCCAACCTGCGGGCGTTATTAAAAAAATAACCTTGAAACTCTGTTATAGATTAGAGGGGGCAGAGTCAATTGACTCTGACCCCAAGTATTAAGATAAGACGAATTCGCTGAGCATTTTGTTAAAGCCAACAATATCGAAGCTACCGCTAATCTCAAAGCCGACTTTACCGACACTGCTGATATACAATTGAATTTCACAATCGAGATCGAGTGAGCCAGAGGTTTCAATCGAAAAGGTTTGAATTTTACTGTACGGAATTGAGGTGTAATCGACCTTAGAGCCCGTAATACCTTGAACATTGGCGGCAATAACCCGTTTATTGGTGAACACCACTTGGTCGCGAAAGGTTTTAAAGACGGCAAAAATTTCTTCACCATCAATTAAAAAGCGATGAAAGTCGTCGCGTGCTTTATCGTGATCTACCGATTTTAGTTTGAATAAATCCGAGCTATTAAAATCTATCATTACATATCCTTATTTATTATTTATATTGGTATAACTACCAATATAAACCAAATGAATTGGTTTAGGCACAAAAAAGCCGAGTATTACTCGGCTTCGTTCTAAATAGGCACCTAAGTTATGCGTCTGCGGCGTCAAACATGGCCATCAAAAGCTCTTTATAGCCTACTAAGCCGAGCAACTCTTCTGCTTCGATTACCGGTGCGCATGACAAACCGACTTGGTCGAATAAACGTGCGCAGTAACGAATATCTAACTCTGGTGCTACGGGAATAACCGGTTTCGTCATTACTTCATAAATATTAACCCGCTCTGGCGCTTTGTCTTTTGCTAATACCTTTTTGGCAATGTCTGATAACATCAAAATACCGTAAGCGTCATGCTGATCGCGTTTGTTGACGATAACAACTTCACAATTGCTCGCTCGCATCGCATTAATCGCGTCTTGAACTGTGGCTAAGCCATCAAGTTTGATGAAATTCTGCGTCATCACATCTTTTGCTTTGATTGCTAATTTATTATTCACAGCTCACTCTCCACCGTTGAGGTTAATTGATTAATTTGATGGCTTACGCCAACGGCGTCTTCGACATCAATTTGAAAAGCGATACCTGTGCCAGGCTTTTCGTCAAACTCACCAACTTTGGCGATAGTTTCTAAAATGTGGCGACTCAAATGCTCTTCTACTAAAAAAATTAATACATCACGTTGGGTGTCTAGCGATAGTCCAAAAAAGGTTTTTGGCTTCTCTAAGCCTTCTCCTCTGGCATTATTAATTACCGTCGCACCTGTTGCACCCGCTTTACGTGCGGCATCCATTACGTCTTCAGTCACGTTATCGTCAGTAAATACAATGATCATCTTAAAATGCATGCATTTTCTCCCTTAATACCTGCGCTATGGCAGGAATGCGTTGGATTAGTTTTGTCTACTGGCGCGCCATTGTGATATTTGCGCATATGCCATAACAGAAATAATCGGAAATAAACTGGCAAAAGCAATTAGGCCAAAGCCGTCAATCAGCGGGCTTCTGCCCGGCACGGTCTCAGCTAAACCTAATCCTAATGCCGCAACTAAAGGTACAGTTACTGTTGAGGTTGTTACGCCTCCTGAATCATACGCTAGTGGAATGATCATCTTAGGCGCGAACATGGTTTGGATAACAACCACGATATAGCCAACAATAATGTACCAATGTATCGGGTCGCCAACAACAATCCGGTAGCACCCTAATGAAATACCTACAGCAACGCCAATTGCCACAGCAATGCGTAAGCCCCACACGCCAATTGCACCACCTGATACGTCATTAGCTTTAATGGCAACCGCAATCAACGAGGGCTCGGCAATAGTGGTACTAAAACCAATTAAAAAAGCAAATACGTAAACCCAAGCATAATCTTGCCAATGCAGTACGATATTAGCAGCGGTTTCACTGGCATCAACGCCGGCGATAAAAGCAGGATCGGTTAGCTGCTGCGCCATCAATTTACCGAGCGGGAACAAGGCCCATTCAAGGCCAATTAAAAACAGTGATAAACCAATAATAACCCAGACAAAACCAACTAAAACTTTAGCTAAATTGGGAATCGGCTTGCGAATAACGGCAAATTGAAAACCAAACAATATCGCCGCTATTGGCAGTACGTCGGTAATAGTGGTTAATAACGTTGTAATAAACTCAGAGAACATTGCCACTATGCTCATAACATCACCATACCGTATGCCATCACGAAAATCATCGGGGTGAGTGAAGCAAGTGCAATTAAACCAAAGCCATCTGTCATTGGGTTTCGGCCTGATATTGATGATGCGAGCCCGACGCCAAGTGCGGTGACAAGCGGTACAGTAATCGTTGAGGTTGTCACCCCACCAGAGTCGTAGGCAATACCAATAATTTCAACGGGGGCAAACATGGTCATAATGACCACTAAAATATAGCCACCAATGATCAACCATTGAATTGGCCAGCCTTTAATAATTCTCAGCACACCAATTAAAATCGCTAATCCAACAGAAAAAGCCACGGTAAAACGCAATCCCGAGGCGTATGAGGCTTTAGCTTCCTCAGTTGCTGCAATCATATTGCCATTAGCGGCAACCTCGGCAGCTTCAGCTGCAATGGCGATCAGCGCTGGTTCAGCGATGGTGGTGCCAAATCCGAGTGAAAAGGCGAAAATCAATAGCCAGAATACACTGCCTTTTTGGGCAAAAGCATGTGCCATGGATTCACCAATCGGGAATAAGCCTTGTTCTAAACCATGAATAAAAAAGGTCAGGCCAAAGAGCACAAAAAGTACGCCAACCAATACTTGGCCAACATTAGGTAGCGGTTGTTGAATAATGAATAATTGGAAAAACAAGATGACAAGCACGATTGGCGCTAAATCGCGCACGCTATCGATCAAAAATTTTCCTAATTTTTTGAGCGTGGCAGTCAAGGTGAATCTCTACGAACAAACATAAGTTCAGTGTAGAGAATATTCGAGAACAATAATTTGATTTATAACAATGAAAATATCATTAGGATAACAATTGATAACATTAAGCAAAGTAAGTGTTAATGCGAAATATCAGCTATAGCTATTTCTTTAACGACTGACGTAAGAAAATAACCGCGCTGATAAATAAAATACCGCTAATCACCGTATTGGCAGAGAACATCACGCCGCTAGAAATCAAAAAGCTACCGCCGATAACGCTAAAGATAACGCGTTTTTGACTGCGCTGTTGTTGCTGATTTAACTCAAGCATAAGGCGTTGTTGAGCCTGGTGATTTTCTTTACCTGCTTGTAAGTAGTCATATACTAGGTCAGGAATTTCAGGCAGTTTTTCATTCCAAAACGGCAGGTTGTCTTTAACTTTTTTATACACCGCTTTAACGCCCATTTGTTCTTTTACCCAATCTTCAAGAAATGGCTTAGCGGTATCCCACAAATCAAGTTCAGGGAAAAGTTGGCGCCCTAACCCTTCGATATACAACAAAGTTTTTTGTAACAGCACTAATTGAGGCTGTACTTCCATATTAAAACGGCGCGCCGTATTAAACAGGCTCACTAGCACTTGGCCAAAGGAAATTTCAGCCAAAGGTTTATTGAAAATTGGCTCACAGACGGTGCGAATGGCAAATTCAAACTCGTCAACACTGGTGTTTCTCGGCACCCAACCAGAATCGACATGCAGCTGCGCAACTTTGTGGTAATCGCGATTAAAAAAGGCAACGAAATTTTCCGCCAAGTAGCGTTTATCTTCTTTGTTTAGCGTGCCAACAATACCGCAATCAATTGCTATCCAAGTGGGATCTTGAGGGTTGGTAGCGTTAACAAATACGTTACCCGGATGCATGTCGGCATGAAAGAAGCTATCGCGAAACACTTGGGTAAAAAACACTTGAACGCCGCGCTCTGCAAGCAGCTTCATATTGACGTTATTGGCTTTTAACTGCTCTATTTCACCAACGCCAATACCGTAAATTCGCTCCATCACCAACACGTTTTTATGGCTATACTCGCTATAGACTTCAGGCACATAGAGAATATCGTCGTACTGGCGACCTTGGCTAAAGTTGCGCTTTAATTGAATGCCATTTGCTGCTTCGCGCAGTAAATCGAGTTCATCGAGAATGGTTTTGCGATATTCATTAACCACTTCTTTCGGACGTAAGCGCTTGCCATCGGATAACCATTTGGCGACAAAGCCCGCGAAAAACTCCATCACTTCAAGATCGGCATGAATAATGTCAGCAATGTCTGGGCGTAATACTTTGATCACCACTTCTTTTTCTTCACCGTCGTGCAGTAGCGTTGCCGCATGTACTTGCGCAATTGAAGCCGATGCCAGTGGCGTGGTATCAAAGTTGGTAATCTGCTGTTCAAACACTGTTTCGCCAATTGCTTGAATCACAATTTGCTTGGCTTGTTCGCCGTCAAAGGGCGAAACCTGATCTTGAAGCAGTGCCAGTTCATTGGCAAAATCATCAGGCAGTAAATCACGACGCGTTGATAGCATTTGGCCGAATTTAATAAACACAGGGCCGAGTGATTCAATCGCTAAACGAAAGCGCGCTGCCTTGGGCTTATCTTGGTGTTTATTTCTCAGCCAAAACAAAGAGCCTTTGGCAAGTTTGACATACCAAGGTAGTAAATGTTTTGGGACCAGCTCGTCTAAGCCATACTGCATAAAGGTTTTGACGATTTGATGTAAACGTTTACTTTTCACGGGTAACTAGGCTCTTAAGTGTTGTCGTTAATTGAAGAGGCGATAGCATTAACGCGTTGGGTTAGCGCAGCAAGATGCTGTTCTAACTGGGCTACGTCATGGCCGAAGTGATTGAGCTCGACATCGGTAACCGCTAACTTTTTTTCGCAAATGAGCCATTGGCTAAAATCTTCAGCTATTTGTTGTTTCGCAAAGCGCGCTTTGTTTTTGATAAAATCAGCAGCCTTGGTTAAGCGATAGGTCGCTAGATCACCGATGTGTTTGGCAAGCTCTGATTGCCAATCAATGGTTAACTGTTCAAATACTTTGGCAAACTGTTGTGCAGTTTTTAAATCGCCTTGAATATCGAGCTTATCTTGTTTAATAAGCTCGGTTAATTGTTGTGATTGTTTGAGCTCAGCTAATGTACTTAAACTCGTTGAAATAACACAATCAGCATCGCTGACTTGGGTGAGCACATAGGCCTTGCCATCGCTAAAGCCGATGGTTAGCGGTTGGCCTAACTCGGCAATATCAAGCGTTAGGTGCTTGCCTTCAATTTCAATGGTCGACACTGAAGGGTTTATATTTTTAACCAAGGCTTGATTAATAATCGCTTCAAGCGCGCCGGTCATCATTTGGGTAGGCAAGAGCCAACTGACCATTAGAATTTGTACCCTTTGTGCAGCGCAACAATACCACCGGTTAGGTTTTTGTAGGTGGTTTGCTCAAAGCCAGCCTCTTTCATCATGCCTTCAAGAGTTACTTGATCTGGGTGCATGCGAATTGACTCAGCTAAGTATTGGTAACTATCGCCATCTTTAGCAACCAATTCGCCCATTTTCGGCAGAATATTAAATGAGTAGAAATCGTAGGCTTTGTTTAATAAATCGTGCTCAGGTTTTGAAAACTCGAGCACTAATAAGCGGCCACCTGGCTTTAATACGCGATACATTGAGCGCAATGCTTTGTCTTTATCGGTGACGTTACGCAAGCCAAAGGCAATGGTAATAATGTCGAAGGTGTTATCTTCAAACGGTAAGCATTCAGCATTCGCTTGCACGTATTCAATGTTTTGGACTAAACCGCGATCGCGCAATTTATCACGACCAACATTCAACATAGAGCTGTTGATATCGGCTAAAATGACTTGGCCATCTTTACCGACAATTTGTGAGAACTTAGCCGTTAAATCGCCAGTACCACCCGCTAAATCAAGCACTTTATTACCCGGGCGAACACCTGAGGCATCAATGGTAAAGCGTTTCCACAAGCGGTGGATGCCAAACGACATCAAATCATTCATCACATCGTATTGCGCCGCGACCGAGTGAAAAACATCAGCAACCATTGACGCTTTATTGTCTTTATCTACGGTTTTATAGCCAAAGTGTGTGGTTTGTTCGTTTTGATTTGATTGTTCTGGAGATGACATCAACTTGCTCTACGTTAAGATTTCGCTCTAGTTTACTGTATGCTTGGCACGACAACAATTGTTCTGTATCAAGCGTTTGAATATTTTTCTCGGTTACCCAACCAACGATCGATTAAAGCATTGGCTTTTTCGGGATACTTTTTCCACAGCAATAACGCGTGTTGTTGTACTTCTGGAATTAGTTGGGCGTCGCGCACTAAATCGGCAATTTTCAAATCGGCCAAACCGGTTTGTTTGGTGCCGAGTAATTCACCCGGCCCGCGTATTTCTAAATCTTTTTGAGCAATCACAAAGCCGTCATTGCTTTCGCGCAACACGCCTAAGCGTTTGATTGCTGTTTTAGACAGTGGCGATTTATACATTAACACGCAATGTGATGCCACTGCCCCTCGGCCAACGCGACCGCGCAGCTGATGCAGTTGTGCTAAGCCTAAACGCTCAGGGTTCTCAATCACCATAATACTGGCGTTGGGCACGTTTACACCCACTTCAATGACCGTCGTTGCCACCAATAAATCGAGATCGCCCGCTTTAAAGGCTTCCATAACTTGCTGTTTTTCCGCCGGCTTCATCCGACCGTGTACAAGGCCAATGTGGAGCTCGGGTAATTGGCTGGCAAGATAATTAGCCGTATCTTCGGCGGCCTGACATTGCAGTACTTCCGATTCTTCAATCAAGGTACACACCCAATAGGCTTGGCGCTTATCTTGGCTACAGCCTTCGCGAATACGTTCAATGACTTGATCGCGGCGATCGTCTGGCAGTGCGATGGTTTGTATCGGTGTACGTCCCGGTGGGAGCTCATCGATCACTGAGGTGTCTAAATCCGCGTAGGCGGTCATCGCAAGGGTACGTGGAATTGGCGTTGCCGTCATGATCAGCTGATGTGGGTATTTATCGTCAAACGCGCCTTTTTCGCGCAGTGATAGGCGCTGATGAACACCAAATCGGTGTTGCTCATCGATAATGATCAGCGCGAGTTTGTTAAAATTCACCTGATCTTGAAACAATGCATGGGTGCCAACGGCAAGTTGCATTTCGCCAGACTCGATTTTCTCAAGTGCTTCTCGGCGTGCTTTGGCTTTGGTTTTACCTGCGAGCCAACCAACGTTTATTCCGAGTGGCTCAAACCATTCTTTGAAATTAATCGCGTGTTGCTCTGCTAGAATTTCTGTCGGCGCCATCAGAGCGACTTGATAGCCTTGGCTAATCGCGGTTAACGCCGCGAGCGCAGCGACCAGTGTTTTACCTGAGCCAACATCGCCTTGTACCAAGCGCATCATCGGCAGATTTTTCGATAAATCGGCGCGAATTTCGTCAACCACTCTGGCTTGGGCATTGGTTGGTGAAAATGGCAGGCTTTTTAAGAATTTTTTATTCAATTTATCATCGACCTGCAAGGTAACGGCAAAGTGCTTGTCACTCGATTCGCGCAACTTTAGCATGCTCAAGTTATGGGCTAGCAATTCTTCTTTGATCAGGCGTAATTGTGCAGGGTGTTTACCTTCGTCAAACGCGGTGGTTGAGGCATCTGGTGGTGGTCGATGAATAATCGCCAAAGCTTGAGCTAAGGTATAAGGCTCATTGAGAAATTCTTCAGGTAACAACTCTTCAACCTGACCGCGTTTTAAACGAATAAGCGCTTGCTCGGTCAGGTTTCGCAAAGTGATTTGTCTTAGGCCATCAGTCGTTGGATAAACCGGCGTTAAGGTTTCTTCTACCGGCGTTAAGGCCTGATCTTTATCGAGGGTTTTGTATTCAGGGTGAACAATTTGAAAGCCTTGTGGACCGCGCTGAATTTCGCCATAACAGCGAATCTCCGTACCCACCGATAAATGGTTCTTTTGGGCTGCGCTAAAGTGGAAAAAGCGCAAGGTCACGTTACCTGTACCGTCATTAATGGTGACTACCATCATCCGACGACGGCCTTGAACAATTTGGTTATTGGTCACTTCACCGATGATATTGGTGAATACACCGGGGAGTAAATCGCGGATCGCGGTAATACGGGTGCGATCTTCGTAGCGATTAGGTAAGTGAAATAGCAAGTCTTGGACTGAATTCAAGCCAATTTTGGCGAGCTTTTCCGCCATGCTAGGTCCAACACCCTTCAATGAAGAGAGTTGAATCGCCGATAAATTGGTGAGCCCTTCCTTGACTTGCGCTGTCATGCCGTTAGTGCCATTCCTATTATTGATCGTCGATATCTTGCCACGACTCTTGGCTCATTTGCATTTTGTTCCACCAATCTTTTGAGGCGATAATTTCGCCGTCGTCGTCAATATGTGGATAAGGTAAACCTTTGGCTCGACATACTTTGGCAAAAATTGGGTGACCACCTTCAAATAACATACGCTGTCGCACGCTTTCATCAATCGTTGGCGCGCTTTCATACATGCCAGCCGCTTCACGTTGACGCTGTGCTTCATATAAAACAACGGCGTTAGCAACCGATACATTAAGTGATTGCACCATGCCGACCATTGGAATAATGATATCTTGATCGGCAAGTGCTAGCGCTTCAGGTGATGCGCCAAACTTTTCTTGGCCAAGAATAATTGCCGTTGGTTTGGTGTAATCTATTTCACGAAAATCAACCGCTGTATCAGATAAGTTGGTCACGAGCACCTGCATGTTTTTGTCTTTTAACACGCTTATTGCATCTTTGGTTGATGTGTAATTATGCACGTCAACCCAGTTTTGACTGCCCGTAGCAATACCGCCTGAAACGCGCATCTGCTCGTTTTTCCATACCGCGTGAACTTCGCTAACACCAATGGCATCACAGGTTCTCACCACCGCGGCTAAGTTATGTGCTTTGTGAACGCCTTCCATACAAACGGTTAGATCAGGCTGGCGTTTGTTGAGCATATTGAGGATTCGTTGGTGTCTTTCTGGGGTCATTCTTCTTTCTTTCTTCATACTTTGAATTTGTGCGGCGTTAAATTTCGCTGCTGTAGTGGTACTACACGTCGCTCAATTTGCCTTGCCTAAATCCAAATTATTTTGAAAAAACCTATGTTAGTGCTTAATGTGCGGTATTTTAAACTGAATCACGTACTTTGTGTACGTGATTCTCTTGGCTTATGAAGCCATTGCCTTATGAAACGTTTGGCAATTCCATGATGCCGTCAATTTCAATGTCGACACCTTTGGGTAACTGCGATACACCAATAGCAGCACGAGCTGGGTATGGCTCACTAAAGTACTGGCTCATAATCTCATTAACTGTGGCAAAGTTAGCTAAGTCGGTCATGAAGATATTCACTTTTACCATATCGTTAATTTCGCCGCCTGCTGCTTCACACACGGCACATAAATTTTTGAAAACTTGGTGAGTTTGCGCTTCAAAGGTGTCGCCGATAACTTCCATTGATTGTGGATCTAATGGGATTTGGCCTGATAAATAGACCGTGTTGTTAACCTTAACTGCTTGGCTGTATGTGCCGATTGCGCTTGGTGCATTTTCTGTTGAGATAATTGTTTTCATGGTTTCCTACTTGTTTCTTATTACGCGTTGTACGTCGACCATCACTTTGACTTTTCTCATGATATCAGCCAAATGGACACGGTTTCGACAGGTTAACTCCAAGTCGATAACGTACAAGTTAGAATCTTTTTCACCCGAGTTAAGTGAGTGAACGTTTGAACCACAGCGCGCGACGACATTGGTCAGTGCAGCTAAGGCGCCTTGGTGGTTAATAATTTCGATACGCAATTTCGCGATAAAGTCGCGATCAATATCAGTATCCCATCTCACTGGGAATAACTTGCCTTGTTCTTGGCTCTTGATGTTGCCACAGCCATTTTGATGAACGATCAAGCCTTTACCTGGGCTCAGATAAGCCATAATTGAGTCGCCAGGAATTGGTCGACAACATTTACCGTAGCTTACCAACATGCCTTCTGTGCCTTTAATTGGCATTTTGGTTTTCGGATTTGTGTTGGTACTTTCGTGCTCGTCGGTGAATTCATCGGTGAGACGACGAGCAATACCAATGCTTAGTGCATTACCCAAACCAATATTTATCAGTAAATCGTCAAATGACTTATGACCGGTTTCTGACACGACTTGGTGAACTTTTTCAGTCGGAATATCTTCAATTTTGGTTCCACCTAATGCATGACTTAATAAGCGTAAACCTAGTGCGTGTGATTCAGTTTTCTCTTGCGAGCGCAAGTATGTCCGGATTTGTAAGCGCGCTTTGGCCGTTACCACAAAGTTAAGCCATGTCGCGTTTGGTCTGGCTGCACGCGAGGTAATAATTTCAACGGTTTGCCCTGAATCTAGTGGCCTTGACAGAGGATAGGTTTTTCTATCGACTTTCACACCAACACATGAGTTACCGACATCGGTGTGTACTGCGTAGGCAAAATCAACAGCGGTTGCGCCCATTGGCAATTCAACAATACGGCCATCTGGGGTGAATACGTAAATTTCTTCAGGGAATAAATCTGACTTAACGTTTTCAATAAATTCAAACGAACTCCCGGCGCTTTGTTGCAATTCAAGTAAGCTTTGCATCCAGCGATGGGCTTTCATCTGTGCGGTAGTGCCACTGCTTTCGTTGTTATCTTGTTTGTATAACCAGTGGGCGGCAACACCTTTATCTGCCATTTGATCCATGTCTGTGGTACGAATTTGGATTTCAACTGGAATACCGTGCGGGCCAATTAATGAAGTGTGCAGTGACTGGTAACCATTGGTTTTTGGAATAGCAATGTAGTCTTTAAAACGGGTTTCAATTGGCTTAAATAAATTGTGTACCGCACCTAGCGCGCGATAACAGTCATCAATTTTATCAGGCACAATCACGCGAAAGGCATAAATATCCATCACTTCGTTGAACATTAGCTCTTTGTTTTTCATTTTGCGATAGATTGAATATAAGTGTTTCTCTCGGCCGATAACTTCAGCTTGAATACCACTTTCTTCTAGGCGCGAGACAATTTCATCGTGAATGTTGTTGATAATTTCTTTGCGATTACCGCGTGCTTGTTTAATCGCACTTCTGAGCGCTCGAGCTCGCATCGGGTACATGGCTTCAAAACCGAGTACTTCTAATTCATTTTTAATGTCATGAATACCGAGGCGGTTGGCGATAGGAGCGTAAATTTCTAAGGTTTCACGAGCGATGCGGCGACGCTTTTCAGGGCGAAGTGATTCGAGCGTGCGCATATTGTGGGTGCGATCGGCAAGCTTTATTAAAATCACGCGAATATCTTGGGTCATCGCCATGATCATTTTGCGGAAGTTTTCCGCCTGCATTTCTTCTTTGTTATCGAACTTGAGTTTGTCTAGTTTCGATACGCCTTCAACTAATTCTGCAACCGTTGAGCCAAAGAGCTCTGCGAGCTCATCTTTAGTCACTTCTGTGTCTTCAATAACATCGTGCAGTAATGCCGCCATCAAGGTTTCGTGATCGAGATGCATTTTGGCAAGGTTGATGGCAACGGCAACAGGGTGTGTAATGTAAGGGTCGCCGCTTGAGCGCATTTGTCCCTCGTGAGCATCACGTGCGACAACATAGGCTTGTTTTAATAGGTCAACCTGTACTTTGGAAAGATAAGTAGAAACCAATTCTTTTAATGGTTCAAACAAATACACTAAAAGCTCCCCTGAGACTCATTTGTTTAATTATTGTAAATAGAAACAGCTAGCAAGCCCCTATTCTGTATGAATAGCATACGTTGAATTGGGATTGTTGCCAACGTTAAATAGGCAATTGTTATTATTATTTGATTGTTTATTTTTAGGTATAAAAAAACGCGTAAATGGTTACGCGTTTTTCTGTTTTTGTGAGTAACGCTTAGATTAGCTGTTACCACCAACGATTGCTGCAACAGCAGCTAACTCGGCTGATTCTTCTTCAACTTGTTGATGACGCTCTGCTTCGTCCATCAATTCGTTGTTGATTAAGCCTTCTTCGATTTCACGTAATGCGAGTACTGTCGGCTTGTCATTTTCTAACTCAACTAGAGGTTCTTTACCGCCTGTTGCAATCTGACGTGCACGACGAGAAGCCATTAAAATTAAGTCAAAACGATTGCCTACTTGTTCTACGGCATCTTCAACTGTAACGCGAGCCATTTAGCTACTCCAACATTTAAAACTTTATAAAACAGCCCGGTATTTTACTTGAGGGGCTGACTAACTGCAATCAATAAGTGACTGATTTAGGATCTTTTTTAATCAGCAATAAGATCGTCAAACATCGCCTGATACTTGGCAATTTGCTGATCGCGCTTTAAACGCTGATTGTTGACGATTGTTTTTAAGTCTTCAACGGCTTGGTCAAAGTCGTCATTCACTATGATGTAGTCAAACTCTTGGTAGTGCGAGCACTCAGATTGTGCTTGTGCCATGCGATCAGCAATCACTTCATCGCTGTCTTGGCCGCGGCCTTTTAATCGTTTTTCTAACTCTGCTTTTGACGGTGGTGCGATGAAGATCGTTGTTACTTCAGGTTTTTTCAAGCGCACTTGTTGGGCGCCTTGCCAGTCGATATCAAGAAAAACATCGATGCCTTTGGCCAGTTGCTCATCAATTGCTTTTTCTGAAGTACCATAATAATTACCAAACACTTCGGCGTATTCGTAAAAGTGATTTTGGCTAATTTGCAGTTCAAATTCTGGCTTGCTGACAAAGTGGTAATGCTGGCCGTCAACTTCACCTGGGCGAGGATCGCGAGTCGTTGTTGACACTGATACTTCAACCGGACGAGGCGATTCTAACTTTAATAAGGCGCTAATTAAGCTAGATTTTCCAGCACCACTTGGTGCAGATAATATGAATAGGTTACCTGGAACAGTCACGATATGCCCTTTGCTTGAGAGATATAAAGCGCCATATTTTCGCATTTTTTTAGCTAATAGCAAAATAAAAAAGGCGAGCTGCGGTAAAACAGGTCGCCTTTAAAGATAAAGTTTATTTTCGCTTATTTAATGACAGCTGCGATTGATTTCGCTAAGTAATCGACGTTGCTGTTAGCAATACCGGCGATACTCATGCGGCTTGAGCCAACCATGTAAATTGAGTATTCGTCTTGTAAGCGCTGTACTTGCTCAGGGGTAATGCCTAAGAATGAGAACATACCTTTTTGGCGTGTAATGTGGCTAAAGTCACGCGTTACACCGTTTTCAATCAGCTTTTCAACGATTAAACGACGGTTGCCATTAATGCGATCGCGCATGGTCGCTAGTTCGTTAAACCATTGGTGACGCAGTTCATCTGAGCTTAAAATGGTTTCGACTAAGGCTGCGCCATGTGCAGGTGGCATCGAGTAAATTACGCGAACAACAGCTAGTAATACTGAGTAAGCAACATCAACAGCACTTGAGGTTTTGCCGATGATGGTTGTTGCGCCAATGCGCTCGCGGTATAAACCGAAGTTTTTCGAACAAGAGCTACATACGATCATCTCTTCAACCGTATCAGCCATTAAACGAAGGCCGTATGCGTCTTCGTCTAAGCCGTCACCAAAACCTTGGTAAGCCATATCGATAACAGGTAAGAAGCCTTTGTCTTTAGCTACGGCTGCAACTTGTTGCCATTGCTCTTGGCTTAAATCCATACCACTTGGGTTGTGACAACATGCGTGTAGCAATACCGCATCATCGCTGCTCACTTCTTTAAGTGCGTTTAACATACCATCGAAATCTAATGCTTTCGTTTCGTAGTCGTAGTACGGGTAAGTTTTTACCGTTAAACCCGCGGCTTCGAATAAGCCGGTGTGGTTTGCCCATGTTGGGTTGCTCACCCAAATAGTAGCGCCCGCTTTGCACGACTTAATAAATTCAGCAGCTACGCGCAATGCGCCAGTACCACCAGGGGTAGATACCGTGCGTGAGCGATTAGTCGATAATACTTGGTGGTCGCCGAAGATTAATTTTGACATTTCCTCGTTAAATAACGGTGAACCCGTTGGGCCAATGTATACCTTGGTATCTTCGTTATCGTGACGATATTTCTCTGCTGCTTTAACACAGTCGAGGATTGCGGTATGACCCGCTTCATCTTTATAAACACCTACACCTAAATCGATTTTTTGAGGATTTGCATCTTCACGATATTTTGCCAAAAGACCCAAAATAGGATCGGCAGGCAACGCCTTTAAGTTACCGAACATGACTCCATTTACCTTATTGTTAACGGGAGGAAATTGTGAGGCTTAAGCATAGCTATTTAGATGGCTAAGTTAAAGGGGAATAGATCAAAAAATCCAGATAAAACGGAATAAAATATTCCCTAAAACTTTACAGGTGTGGCAACAGCTTTGGACAGCCAAATAAAAGTAACAAATCGCTAACTTAAAAATTACCCGTGATAGCTGCAATAAAGCCGATAATACCGCCGAAAACACCACCCCAAACAACTAACCACCCCAAGTGCTTTTTGATCATCTCTTGGATAATTTCTTTGACCAATTGCGGGGTTAACTCATTCAAGCGCTGTTCGATAATATTACTGACCTTATCTTGAATATTGGCAATATTTGAATCGCCTTCTAAAACGTCTTTTAAGTTGTCGTGAAAGCTCTCACTTTGGGTAATATCAATCACGCTAGCGCGCATTTTTTCAATAAATGGCTCGCGCATGGGCTCAACCGCCTCTCGGCCGCCAACCATGGCTAACATTGAGCCAAAAGACGAAGCTTCAATGACGTCGACCAAGTTATCAAACGCCGGTGTTAAATCGACTTTATCAATCACTGGCGTTAAATCGATTTGGCTGCTTGCTGAGCTACTTGATAAAAAACGGTCGATATTTTCTTTGGTGAAAAACTGGCTCATCATAAGTTGGCGAATACCGAGTTTAAAGTCTTCAAAACGCGCAGGAATAACGCCTGAGCCATAAAGCCCTGGTACTTTTTCAAATAACATGTGAATAGCTAACCAATTGGTAACACTGCCTGATAATGCGAATAGACCAATCGCATACAAAATGGGGTACTCTAGGAAGTAACCCGCAAGCGTGGTTAGTAGGGCAATAAGGTTTGTGATCAGGCTTTTATTCACGTTTGTTCTCAACTGTTGGTTAGACAAGTGGCGCTATTATCTAATACAGTCGCGCTAATATACAAGAGGCTTAAAACTGGTTAAATTAGATGGGTGAGCGTAGTGTTGGACAGCTAACTATGGTTGTAATCAAATGCAGAGATACCCGACTGCTCGGGTATGACGGTTTGGGAATGAGATACCCGACTACTCGGGCATGATACTATGCCGTCATTACCGTGGATGCCTACATGGATGTAGGTAAGTAGAATAATGCAGGAGCAATTATCGAGACGGTAATCTCAAAAGAAAAACAATAAGGAATTACATGGTGAACAAGTTTTTAAACAGCAAAGTGGCGATAGTGGCAAGTGTTATCGGCCTAACTATTGGCTCAACGCAAATGTCCTTTGCGCAGGACGTTAAGTGGCGCAATGTTTCGCCGCAAAATATGGTGATCATGACCTTACCCCACGGTGATGTGGTGTTTGAGCTATCAACTGATTTTTCACCTGAGCATGTGAAACAGTTTAAAAAATTAACCCGTGATGGCCTGTATAAAGACAACAAATTTTATCGTGTGATCGATGGTTTTGTCGCCCAAGGTGGGCCTGATGAAGCAACCGAAAAGAAGTTTGAGATTAACACCCTTAAAATCGAAGAAGATCTCACCATTGATAAAAACTGGTATTACACCAAGGTGCAAGATAATGACTTGTTCGCACCAATTACCGGCTTCAAAAATGGTTTTGGTATTGGCGTTGACGAGCAAGCCGGTAAAGCATGGTTAACCCACTGCCCGGGCATTCTTGCGTTAGGCCGAGGCAATGAGCCCGACACCGCAACGAGCCACTTTTATATTACCAATGGCCAAGCGCCAAGGTATTTAGATCGCATTATGTCAGTGTTTGGCCGAGTGATTTACGGGATGAATCACGTACAGGCGATCCAGCGCACCGCTGTGATCGAAGGTGATGATCAAGTGCCGAGTGAAATGTACACGCCAATTCTCGATATGCAGTTAATGAGCGATTTACCTGAAGAAAAGCAATGGCAAATTGCCGTTGAAGATACCAATAGCGAAGCTTTTGTTAAAAAGCTTGATGATCGCCGTAAGCGCGACAATGCGTTTTTCTACAAAAAGCCACCGCCGGTGCTCGATGTTTGCCAAGTACCTGTAGCAACTAAGCTAATTTATCGACCAAAATAGCCTTATTGCAATAAGCGCTGATCTATCGCGATAAAGTTATCTGCGGCGTTAATTAAAGACGCCGCGGTTAACCCTTCAACGCCATAAACGGTCGTTTTGACCTTAAATTTTTCTTTGATGCGTTTGAGCAGCAAGTCAAAATCGCCATCACCTGAGAGTAGAATAACTTCCTCAACCTCACTTGCGTGTTCGAACACATCAAGTGTGATACCTACGTCCCAATCGCCTTTAGCTGAGCCATCTTTGCGTTGAATATAAGGTTTGGTTTTAACCGTAAAACCAATGTGGCTAAGCGCTTTTTGAAATTTGTGTTGTTGATCGTCTTGGTGAGCAATGGCATAAGCATTGGCCAGTGAAATATCGTGAGTATGCGCTACATCTTGCCAAAATTGTCGATAGTTAAACGAGCGACCAAATGCTTGGCGCGTGGTGTAATAGATGTTCTGCACATCAACAAATATTGCAGTATTGGCTTTCATCACAGTCTTCTTTTTATCGCTATTGGTGCAATTTAGCACACTATTGCGACAAAGGTTTCAACTAATGTGCAATGCAGTGATACAATGCCGCTTTATTTTTCTTGATGGTTGGCCAACGTGCATTCAACAGACTTTTCTACCCTAAATTTAAAGCCGGCGTTATTCGATAATTTAGCGAGCTTGGGTTATCACCAAATGACCCCAATTCAGGCGCAAACCTTGCCGTTAATTGTTGCTGGGAAAGACGTGATCGGTCAGGGAAAAACTGGCTCGGGCAAAACCGCAGCTTTTGCGTTAGGGTTGTTGCAAGCACTTAACGTGAAAAAGTTTCGCGTCCAATCGTTAGTGCTTTGCCCTACGCGTGAGTTAGCCGATCAAGTGGCCAAAGAAATTAGAACGCTTGCCCGAGGTATTCACAACATTAAGGTACTTACGTTGTGTGGCGGTATGCCGATGGGGCCACAAATTGGTTCATTAGAGCACGGCGCACATATTATTGTTGGCACACCAGGGCGGATTGAAGATCACTTATTTCGCGGCCGTTTAAATCTTGAAAACGTCAACACACTGGTATTAGACGAAGCCGATCGCATGCTTGAAATGGGTTTTCAGGCGGCATTAGATAATATTGTTGAACAGTGTCCAAACGATCGGCAAACTTTGTTGTTTAGTGCTACGTTTCCAGAAAAAATTCAGCAAATATCAGCGAAATTTATGCATCAGCCTGAGCTGATTAAAGTGGCGAGTGTTCATCAAGAAAGTGCCATTAGCCAAGCGTTTTATCACCTAGAAAATAGTGCCGAGCGCATCGATGCTACCAAGCGATTATTACTCGATAAACAGCCGAGCTCAGCGGTTATTTTTGCCAATACCAAAGCGGAAGTAAACGATATTTATCAAGCACTACAACACGATGGCTTTAGCGTGCTCGCACTACACGGTGATATGGAGCAACGCGAACGCAATGAAACTTTGTTAAGATTTGCTAACCAAAGTGCATTAATTTTAGTAGCAACTGATGTTGCTGCTCGCGGCTTAGATATTGATGATTTAGAAATGGTGATTAACTATCACTTAACCCGTGACACAGAAGTACACGTGCATCGCATTGGTCGTACTGGTCGCGCTGGCGCTCAAGGTATTGCTTGTTCACTTTATACCGATAAAGACACTCGTAAAATCGCTGATCTTGAAGAATATTTTGATATGGTGGTTGAGCCTTTACCGCTACCTACACCTGATGTATTAGCTATTGCGCCGCCAAAAGCAAAAATGGTGACGATTCAAATCGACGGTGGTAAAAAGCACAAACTTCGCCCCGGTGATATTGTTGGTGGTTTAACCGGTAAACAAGGGATAAAGGGCGATCAAATTGGCAAAATTCAAGTAACCGATCTAAAAGCCTATGTTGCGGTACAGTCGAATGTTGCGAAAGTGGCGTTAAAGAAAATAGAGCGCGATAAAATGAAAGGCAAAACCTTTCGCGCCCGTTTAATGACGTGGTAGTGAGTAACTAAGTAACAAATAAAGAATGAAAAAAACTGACTTAATTACCCGAGCAGGCTTTGCGAAATTGCAGGCAGAGCTCGATCATTTATGGCGCGAAGAGCGACCTGAAACCACCAAGAAAGTGGCGTGGGCAGCAAGCTTAGGTGATCGCTCAGAAAATGCCGATTATCAATATAACAAAAAGCGGTTGCGCGAAATTGACCGCCGCGTGCGTTATTTGAGAAAACGACTCGAGAGTTTAAAAATTGTTGATTACAATCCCCAGCAAGACGGCAAAGTGTTTTTTGGCGCGTGGGTCGAAATTGAAGATGAAGCAGGCGATACACTCACCTTTCGCATTGTTGGGCCAGATGAAATTTATGGCCGAAAAGACTATATCTCAATTGATGCGCCAATGGCTCGTGCATTGCTGAAAAAAGAAGTCGACGACGAAGCCGTTGTTCGCACGCCAACAGGTGAAAAAGTGTGGTTAATTAATCAGATCACATATGAAAAAACTGATATAAATCAATCAAATAAAACCTAAACTAGATTGTTCATGACAATGAGCAAGATAAAAAATTATTTTCAAAGGCAACAGAATGTCATCTATTTCACAACAAATAGCAACGGAACTTAATGTAAAAGCGGCGCAGGTTGATGCCGCAGTAAAATTGCTCGATGAAGGCGCTACCGTACCTTTTATCGCTCGTTACCGTAAAGAAGCAACTCAAGGTTTAGATGACAATCACCTTAGGGTGCTCGCCCAGCGATTAGTCTATTTACGTGAGCTCAATGAGCGTAAGCAAGTTGTGTTAATCAACATTGAGCAGCAAGGTAAACTAACCGACGCATTAAAACAGGCAATTGAGCGTGCGGAAAATAAAACACAAGTTGAAGATATCTACTTGCCGTTTAAACCCAAGCGCAGAACGAAAGGCCAAATAGCAATTGAAGCAGGCTTAGCGCCACTAGCGATGGCATTGTTTACTGATATTCACAAAGATCCTGAGCAAGAAGCGAATGCCTACATCGATGCCACCAAAGGGTTAGACGACACCAAAGCGGTATTAGACGGTGCCAGCTTTATTTTAATTGAGCACATCGCCGAGCAAGCCACTTTAGTACAAAAACTGCGTCGATTAATGCAAAAGCAAGGGCAATTAACCTCAAGCGTAGTTAAAGGTAAAAACAACGAAGCGGTGAAGTATCGCGATTATTTTGAGCACAGTGAAAAGCTAGCGAAAGTACCTTCACATCGAGCACTTGCGATGTTGCGCGGGCGCAATGAAGGCTTTTTACAACTCGCGATTGCCATTGACCCCGAAGGCACAAGCGTTTCAAGCGCAGAGCAAATGATTGCCGAGCACTTTAATTTTCGTTTAACCAAGCAAGCTGGCGCGGCCTTCATTCAACGCGTCATTCGCTTGGCGTGGAAAACCAAATTGAGCCTTTCACTTGAAAATGAGGCGCTAGGGCAATTGCGCGAACAAGCCGAGCTTGAAGCAATTAAAGTGTTTGCTAAAAACTTAACCGATTTATTAATGGCAGCGCCTGCTGGTGAAAAAGTTACTTTAGGATTAGATCCTGGCTTGCGTACGGGCTGTAAACTAGCGGTTGTTGATGGCACAGGTAAGCTATTGGCAACGAATACGATTTTCCCACACGCGCCACAAAATAATTGGGATAAGTCGATGCGCACCATCGTTAATTTATGCCGTCAGCATAAGGTTGAATTAATAGCGATTGGCAACGGTACGGGTTCAAGAGAAAGCGACAAGTTAGTGGCTGAAGCCATTCAAATGCTAGAAAACAACAAGCCGACAAAAGTGATGGTGTCGGAAGCTGGCGCATCGGTTTACTCGGCTTCAGAATTTGCCGCTGAAGAATTTAGCGAGCTTGATGTATCATTGCGCGGCGCGGTGTCAATTGCTCGTCGTTTACAAGATCCATTAGCAGAGCTCGTGAAAATTGACCCGAAAGCCATAGGTGTAGGCCAATATCAACACGATGTTAGCCAAAGTTTATTAAGCCAAAGCTTAGATGATGTGATTGAAGATTGTGTAAACAAAGTTGGTGTTGACTTAAACCAAGCCTCAATGCCGTTGCTAGCTCGGGTATCGGGGTTAAATAAAACTATTGCACAAAATATTGTCGCTTATCGCGAGCAAAACGGTCGCTTTAACGAGCGTAAACAGTTACTAAAAGTCGCGCGTTTAGGGCCAAAAGCGTTTGAGCAATCAGCTGGCTTCTTGCGTATTCGCGAAGGTGAAAACCCGTTAGATATGTCAGGCGTTCACCCTGAAACTTACGCCATTGTTGAGAAAATTATCGAGCAACTGGGCCAACCGATTAACGAGGTCATTGGTCAAGCTAGCATAGCAAGTAAGGTAAATACCGCAGAATTAACCTCTGATGATTTTGGTGAAATCACCGTTAACGACGTGATTGCTGAGCTAGAAAAGCCGGGGCGTGATCCGCGCCCTGAGTTTAAAACCGCAACCTTTCAAGAAGGTGTTGAGACCATCAGCGATCTTAAGGTGGGGATGATCTTAGAAGGGGTTATCTCCAATGTTGCTAACTTTGGTGCCTTTGTTGATATTGGTGTCCATCAAGATGGATTAGTGCATATTTCGGCGATTACCGACAAGTTCATTTCAGATCCCCGTGAAGTGGTTAAAGCGGGCGATATCGTAAAAGTTAAAGTGTTAGAAGTCGATGCAGATAGAAAACGCATTACCTTAACCATGCGCTTAACTGATAAGGCACAAGCCAAGCCGCAACACAAAGCTAACCAGGCAAACGGTCAGCAGAATAAACCAAAACAGCAAAATAGGCCGAAGCAAAAAGCCAAGCCGGTCACCAATGCGGCTATGGGCAACGCCTTTGCCGATGCCTTTGCCAAAATGAAAAAGTAAAGCGGTGAGTTAACAGCCGCACGTTAAAAACACGCTTTTTACATCGATAAATGCCATATGCTCGTTCTGTATATGGCATTTTTTTATGTGTGTAATTAATCAACAACAACCGCTCAATAGTCATTAATGTTAATGTGGCATCAATAGATTGTTAATAGGCGTTAATGGTGCTTTAGTTTCTTGTTTTCGTATGTTAAGAATGGTTTATAGCGCTAAAAAACAGCGATTTTTGGCTGTTTTTTGTTTTACGTGGCAGAGATACTTATGAAAAAAACAATAAAAAAAGTCGTGATATTAGGCGGCGGCACGGCAGGCTGGATGAGCGCCGCTTTCTTGAAAAAAATGTTGCCTGAAGGTACCGCGGTAACTTTGGTTGAATCTGAAGCTATTGGTACGGTAGGCGTAGGTGAGGCAACCATTCCTCCCATACAAGCATTTAATAATAAGCTCGGTATTGATGAAAGACAGTTTATTCAAGAAACGAAAGCGACGATGAAGTTAGCGATCAAGTTTGAGAACTGGAAAAAACAAGGGCAGAGCTATTTTCACACCTTTGGCGCACCAGGCAGAGACACAACATTTTGCCAATTTCATCATTATTTAGCTCGAGCTAAAAAGCAGGGGTTAGTTGACCCATCGGAAGATATTTGGCACTACGATTTGAACGCTATGTCGGCTGAAGCAGGTAAATTCGCCAAAATTAACTCTGAACGCCCCATGTTAAAACTGCCCTATGCTTATCATTTCGATGCGGGCTTGTATGCGGCATTTTTACGTAAGTTTAGTGAAAACTTAGGCGTAAAACGTATTGAAGGTAAAGTAAACAAGGTAACTCAATGTCAGCTCTCTGGCGATGTTGAATCGTTAATATTGGAAAGTGGCGAATCGATTAGCGGCGATTTATTTATCGATTGCTCGGGTTTGGCTGCGCTATTAATTGAAAAAACACTGGGTGCTGGCTTTGATGACTGGAGCAAATACCTGCCTTGTAATAGCGCGGTAGCCGTTGCTTCAGAGCGATTAGACGTTACCTTGCCATACACGCGCTCAATTGCGCATAGTTCGGGCTGGCAATGGCGCATTCCACTGCAACATCGCAACGGCAACGGCCTAGTTTATAGCGATAGCCATTACAGCGATGAACAAGCGCTAGATTTGTTGATGTCTAATCTTGATACAAAGGCCGTTTCAGATCCTAAAACCTTTAAATTTACTACCGGAAGACGCCTAAAACCTTGGTATAAAAACGTGGTTGCCATCGGCTTGTCGGCAGGATTTTTAGAGCCGCTTGAAAGCACCAGTATTCATTTTATTCAATCGGGTTTGTCACGCTTATTACACCTCTTTCCAAACGGCGAAATTTTCCCTGCGTTAAGTGAAAAGTACAATCAACTCACTGAACTTGAATACACGCAAGTACGCGACTTTTTGGTGTTGCATTACCATCAGAATGAAAGAACTGACAGCGACTTTTGGTTAGACCTACAGCATATGGAACTGCCAGAGCGACTAGTGAATAAACTGTCATTGTTTAAAGAGCAGGGCTTGATATTCCGCGATCAAAACGACTTGTTTTTAGAGGCTTCTTGGTTGCAAGTAATGGTTGGCCAAGGCCTGTCAGCACAAGAATACCATTGCCTAGCTGATAGTATGCCTGAAGCTCAACTGCTGAATATGCTGCGCAGAATTAAAGATGTAAAACAAACGGCGTTATCGCAATTGCCAAGCCACGATCAATACATTATCAATACGCTTAATGCTGCTAAGCGAGCGTAACTGATACTGGAATAGATGGTGTGAAAAAGCAGTAATTGCTTAACCAGTAAACTAGAAATGCCATACATAAACATTGTGTATGGCATTTTTTGTTGCATCTATCTACCTGATAACTTAGTGTTTTGCCCAAAGGATTGCTTTAACAAGGAATAATAACAATGAAAAAGTACCTAGCTATCATGCTGATCTACACACTGATGACAACCGTGTGTTTCGCCAACAAGTGGGATTACTTGTTTGATTCAGCCACCTACCACAGCGTTAAAATTTCACCAGACGGCAAGCATTTAGCGGTAGCTGTTAACTCAGAAGGCAAACGCGCGTTAGCTTTTATCTCTCGAGAAAACATGAAAATGGTTGGCTCGGCTAAACTGCCGGGCAAAAATGAAGTCGGAGAGTATTTTTGGGCGAACAATGAACGGGTGGTTATCAAAATTAATCAGCGTGAACCGTGGCAAGAGCAATTGGTTTATTACGGTGAATTATTTGCGGTAGATTTAGATGGCTCAAGAGGCGAGCTTATTTATGGTTATCGAAATTTTGAATCGTCATTAGGCTCTCGATTCAAGAAAAAAGAAGGTACCATGGGTTGGGCTGATGTTGTCGACAGGCTAGCCGATGAAGAGCGCCATATCCTTATTAAATCAACTCCTTATGATAACCAAGGCGATAGAATGCCAGGGTTGTATAAACTTAATATATATAACGGCAAATTAAAGAAATTGGTAATGGGCTCACCAGTTCCTTACGCTGATTACATCACGAACTCGAATGGCGATGTTAAAGTAGTTACGGGGATCAATAAGAAATTCAACCGCGAAGTTCACTTGAGAAAAGGCGATAGTTGGCAGCAAGTACCCACCTCGAACTTTGGTAATAAATTTTGGCCGCTAACCCTTGATGAAAGCGAAGAAAACCTATTCGTTATCGATAATTTTAATCAAGATAAAGCCGGCTTATTTAAGTTAAACCTCGCATCGGGCACCTTGAAGAAAATTATCACCGACAAAAAAGTCGATATTAACCACGTAAAATACACCAGTGATGGCCACAGCATTTATGCCTTAGGTGTTGATGACGGCTTTCCAAGTTATTACATCTTAAATAACGAGCTTAACGAAGCAAAAGTGTTCAAGGGGCTAATTGCCGCATTTCCTGGTCAAACAGTTGATATTACGAGTAAAAGTGAAAACGGTGAAATATATATTGTCAGAGTGTCGTCAGACATTGAGGCTGGGCAATTCTACCTTTACGATCTGAAAAAGAACAAGCTCAAAAAGCTTTTCAAGTATTACCCTAAAGTGAAGAGTAAGCAGCTCGTTTATACTGATCCGTTTGAGTTTAAATCATCAGATGGGCTGACGATATCTGGCTACTTCACCCAAGGGAAGTCAAAAAATGCTCCGCTAGTGGTATTAGTGCACGGTGGCCCTCATAGCCGAGATTACTGGGAATATTCAGCAGACGTGCAATACCTTGCTCTCAATGGCTTTTCGGTAATGCAGGTAAATTTTAGAGGCTCAGCTGGATTCGGTCATAACTTCCAAGCGGCCGGTTATGAGAACTGGGGAAGTTTGATACAACAAGACATTTTTGAGGCCTATCAATGGGCGATTAAATCAGGCAAAGCCAAAGCAGGTAAGGCGTGTATTATGGGCGCTAGTTTTGGTGCCTATTCAGCAGTTCAAAGTGCAATTAACTACCCAGATACTTACCAGTGCGCCATTGGTTATGCTGGCGTGTACGATTTACAATTACTGAGTGAAAAAGGTGATATTCAACGCTTGGGCTTTGGTAAAGCCTATATTAAAGAAACGATAGGTACAGATAGCGCTCGTATTGCAAAAATGTCGCCAGTGCACCACGCACAACAAATCAAAATTCCATTGATGCTCGCCCACGGTGAAGAAGACCAACAAGTGCCCTATGAGCATTCGCTAAGGTTAAAAGCATCACTCGATGCAGCCAACAAACCATATGAATGGCACGCCTTTGAAAAAGAAAATCACGGTTTTTTTGATCCAGATAACAAAAAGCAATACATGAATCACGTGTTAGCATTTTTAAAACAGCACTTAAAATAGCAATGACAAGCCCTTAGTTTTAAGGGCTCAACCCTATTAACTGATTTGGAAATAAGTCAGCATCGGTTTATACCGAGATAGCTTAGCTATCAACAAATAACTAGCTACCCTACTTTGTAAAAATTGCCGTTATACATCTATGGTTGAAATGCTACCGTTCAATTTGCAAAAGAGCTTAGCATCCCAGAGAAAGCTGCCAATAAAATCATCAATGATTTACTAGTCTGTATTAACGTACGCTTTAACCAGCTATACAAAGAAGTTGAATTTTCGACCGTCAATACAGCGAAAGCTGGCGATCTAAGGATGTTAAGAGAAATAGGCATAAGGTCTTAAGACCTATGCTTAATCAGATCGCTACTTGAACATAATATTTGTTTAGCGCTTTTGCCGAACTTCATATTAGTGATACTTACCGTCGTTCAGCTTAGTCAGTTAAACTCATTCACCCAAGATAGCAAACGTTCAACAAACAACATTGTTAAATTGGGTACAACCTATGCCGTTGTGTTTAAGATTAATTATTTTTTTCTATTTATACCCTATAGGGGGTAATGTTGTGTTTATACCTTGTGGGGTATTAATTTGAATCGCTTGACTTGTATACCTTTAGGGGTATATTGGTATGAATAGACCCTTGGGGGTATAAATAGAAAGTTAATTTAAGGTGTTGCTATGAGGTTAAATAATTCGAAAGAGTTAGCTGACTATATAAAGCTGCAAAGAAAGAAACAGGGCCGTACACAAACTGATGTGGCTGAGCACATCGGGCTTAAGCAAAAAACGATATCAGGAATGGAAAATTCAGCGGGTTCTTCTCGTATTGATACTTTATTTAAAATTGCCCATGAATTAGGTTTATCGTTTGAGTTGACGCCTATTGGAGAGACTAAGAGCGGTAAGAGTAAAGAGTCAGGCTGGGATCAGGAGTGGTAAAATGCACCTAAATGTAAGCCTTAATGGCATCAAGGTTGGTGTTTTATCTAAAGATAAGAATGGTGGTTTACATTTTTCTTATACTCAAGAGTGGATGGAACGAAGTGGTGCCCGACCCATTTCTTTGTCATTGCCAATAACTAAGCAAAAATACTCTGGTGATGTAGTTTATAACTTCTTTGATAATCTGCTACCAGATAACCTAGATATCAGGAACAAAATACAAGCGCGCTTTGATGTAGCAACAGGGCATGCATTTGATCTTTTAGCTGCGATTGGTAATGACTGCGTGGGGGCAATTCAGTTATCAACTGCTGAGCCTGAGTTGCTTAATAAGTTGAGCTTTACTCCATTATCAGAGCTAGAAATAGAAAAGCTACTGCAAGGTTATAAACATACTCCGTTAGGGATGGAAATCGATGATGAAGACTTCCGTATCTCTATTGCTGGCGCTCAAGAGAAAACCGCATTGCTAAATATTGATGGGCAGTGGGCTAAACCAATAGGCACAACGCCAACGAGTCATATAATAAAATTGCCGATGGGAGTATTACCGCAGGTAGGAATAGACTTAACAGATAGCTGTGAAAATGAATTTATCTGTTTAGAGCTTGCCAGAGCCTTTGGTTTTGAGGTTGCAAATACTCAGGTGCTTCATTTTGGTGAACAGAAAGTTCTGAGTATTGAGCGATTTGACCGTAAATATTCTTCAGATAGAACGTGGCTTATGCGTTTGCCCCAAGAAGATTTTTGTCAGGCTAAGGGGATCTCGTCGGCCAAGAAATACCAAGCTGATGGAGGTCCAGGTATTGGTGATTGCCTGCAATTATTAAGCGCGTCTTCAAATACGCAGGATCGAGAAACTTTTTTTAAGACCCAAATACTTTTTTGGTTGTTGGCTGCCATCGATGGCCATGGAAAAAACTTCAGTGTGTTTTTAGAGCCAAACAATAAATACCGAATGACACCACTATACGACATTTTGTCTGCATATCCTATGATGTCGAAAAGCACGTTACAATCTCAAAAAATCAAGATGGCAATGTCGTTGAAAGGAAAAAACACGCATTTTAAGTGGAGCAGAATACAGCCTCGCCACTTTGTCTCAACTGCTGCACACTTTAAGTATCCAGTTGAAAAAGCGGCTCAACATTATGAGTACTTCATTGATAATGTCGAACATGCTATTACTGAAGTTGAAAATAAAATACCAGCTAACTTTCCTGAATATGTTGCAACCACTATCTTTGCAGGACTAAGAGCTCAGTCGACTAAAAAATTGAGATAACACGCAGATATAAATTAAACGCTTCTATGCGCATAAAAATGTTTATATCCTATCCCTTGTGTTTTTAAACTATTGAAGAGCAGCGAGTATAGGATTACCACTTGCCGATAGTAACCAATACAACAGGCCAACATTTACAGCAACCGTAAACCAAAAGCCGATTCTGAATGCTTTTTTCTGAGATTTATGGCGCAACACCTGCTGCGCGACAGCAGCGCCAGGCCAACCGCCGAACAGGGCAAGCATATGCAGTGCGTCCTCAGGGATACGCCATGAACAACTTTGTGCTCTGGCTTTATCAAAAGCATAGGCGATATAGGTAACGATACTTAAGCCAATATATATCAATACGAGATTTACAGGTACAAATCCCAATAAGGCACCAGCGCCTAATGCAATCAAAAAGAGTAGGGAGAGGTAAATAGAGAATTTACTGACCTTCTTGGCCTGTTTTTTCTTTAGCTTTTCACCTGAAAAAGTGGCTTCATCAGCACAATGACGACCGTGGTTGTCTTTAGATAAAGTAAATGTAATCACGTCATTTAATTGTGGTGTACGGTTTTTGTTGGCAAAACCGCGCTTGTGAATAAAAACATGATCGCCACCACCGTTAGGCGCAATAAAGCCGTATGCTTTATCTGCATCCCATTTTATTAGCTTTCCTTTTAATCGCATAAATCTTCCTTGAATAAATAATAGGTTTAACAACTATAAATTACAGCCAATCATTGTGAAATCTTGTTAAGTAAAACTATCTTAATCTCTAATAATCGACTTTAACCGAGCAAAAGTATTTAGCCCTTCTGTCTCTGTGATATCGTCGTAATCAGGGTTGTTAGCTTTTAAGCGATAGCGGCCATTTGGATCTTTTTTGATGACGCGCAAGAGATATTGACCATCACCTGTTTCATCCAATCGTTCAATTGCCATGATGTTATTGGTAATGGAGCCTGCACTGGTTGGTGTTATCCACTCGAGTAATAAGTAATCTCCATCTAAGATTGGATTTTTTCCACCATTCATGGAATTACCACTAGCACAAGCAACGAAGTGCCTTTTCGGGTCAAGTTTGCCGTATTCGATGCCAAGCTCAATGGTTTCAACAACATCTGCAAAGCCCGTTTTAAAGTGGCCACAGGCAATTTTGATATTAGGGAAAAATGGGATTTCGGTTAACTCTGTCGCATCTTCTAAAGTAACAGGCTCAAATGTAATCACGTTATCATTAGCGGTTATTGACTCACGTGGCATTAGGTCATCAAAATCACTGTTAACAAGCTGCACATCAAACTTTTCAAAATAAGTAATACCATCGTCAATATACTGGCTGCGGATCTTATTTAGGTCATCGCTAGTTAATTTTTCCCATAACACGGTATCAAACGATACCAGTGCGAGATCCTTACATTGATAGACAAACCGCTTACGTTCAAATTTTTCAAACGGGTTTTGTAGCATACTGCGTTGAAGGTATTTTTCATCATCGAGTTTATTAACATCATTCAATGGATTGCCGGCTTTTTCGGCTTTGCCAAAACGTGTGAGTAGCTTTTTATAAAAAGCCTGATAACTTTGCGTCACTTGGGCAATATTGGCTTCACCTTGGTCATTACAATGCTTCAGTAATGACAGCAAAAACACGATTTTATATGAGAAGGTATAATCTCGTTGCTCTAGGAATTCGAAAAAATCTTGGTAGCGGCTTTCTTCCGTGCGTACCTTCAAGCCTTTTAGTTGGCGAATTTTCTCTATTTGCTCAGGCTCGAAATAATGTAATGTTGCGCGGCCAAATGGCAGGCTTTTATCTGAGCTAATATCACCTTTTTTCAGCCATGACTTTACGGTGCCCGTTGAAACAAAAAGCTCTCGAGCTAGCTGCTCTTCGTTAATCAGATCGCCATATTCTTGTTCAAAATTAAAAATATTGATTGGCTCTATGCGTCGTTCACCTTCCCAGAGCCCGTCTAGTACAATCAGCTCATTTTCAGGAAGATGTTGCTCAGGATGAATGACATTTTCAAATGGGCAATAAGTATTTAGGTTAAATAAACTGTGAAGACTCCAAGGTTGTAATGCTGCGCCGTAGCTATCAACAACATCAATGACGTAAAGCGCTTCTTTACCTGCAAATTTACGCGTGCCTCGCCCAAGTTGCTGAGTGTAGAGTACTTTTGACATGGTTGGACGCGCCATTACTACAACTTCAGTTTGTGGGGCATCCCAGCCTTCGTTTAATAGCTCACACGCACATAAAAAACGTATTTCTCTATTTTGATATTGTTCGATGCCTTTGCGATCTTTGCCGTGAACTGAAGCCGCGCTAATACCTTGACTGTTGAGTAAGTCTGCTATGCGCTTGGTGTGTTTTACATCAACACAGAATATGATCCCTTGTGAAATCGGCTTTTCAGTTTGCAAAGGCGCATTAAAGTATTTGAGCAATACATCAACAATTAGCTGATCGCGCGAAGGGACTTGTACGGTTTTATTTAAGTCTGATTTGACAAAATCTTTGCCGTTAAAGCGCACTTTGCTTAAGTCAATATTTGACGATAATCGAAACGCTCTGATCGGCGGTACTAGCCCTTTAGCAATGGCCTGCTCTAGGGTTAAATCAACTTCGTAACTACCAAAAATATCTTCGAGTTTTTGCTTATCGAGGCGCTCGTCAGTTGCGGTTAAACCTATTAAGGTTTTGGGAGAGAAATGCTCAAGCACCTTTCTTAAACCATGAGCTGCGGCTCGATGTGCCTCATCAACAAGAATATAATCAAAGCTGTCTTTGGGCTGATGAACAAAGTGGCGAAGTACATAAGCACTGGTTTGCACGACAATATCTGTGACCGATGAATCTAATGAAAAGCCAACGCGTAATTCAGGTAATTGGTGATTTAGCCTTTCAACAAATTGATCTTTAAGTGCGGTGGTTGGCACGATTACGAGGACACGTTGAATGTTATCTTCAGCAAATTGCTGACGCATGTCTTCAATAAAAACTTCAGTTTTACCGGTGCCGGTGGGTAATACCACTAAGAATGTATTTTTACCTGCCTCACGTTCTTTGTTTATTCGTTGTAGCGATTCTTCTTGATGCTGATATAAATCGAAAGAGCTGATACTTCTTTCTGCCCGAAAATGTGGCGCCGATAAAAAGTTACTCGCACAGCCAAAATAAGTACGTAATTGATCTTCGATTTTAGTGTGATCTTCCATCCCGCGATTAGACCAGCGGAATACTAAGTAGCCATCACTAACCAGCGAGTTTTGTTTAAACAATTGTGAGCGATATTGCTTTTGGCCAGTTATTAATGGGTGGTGATAACTCTCGCCATTTAATTCGATAGCTATAGGTGAGGAAGAACGCTTGAGCGTAAAATCGATAAATCTGCGCGAGCCATTGCGATCAATGTAGCTGTCTTCGGCCTTTAGCGCATGGATTGCTTTACCACCAAAAACACGCTCATAAATGACAGCAAAATTATGCTCTGGTGGTGTTGGATCTAGGTGATGTTCATCTCGTTGCTGGCCATAGATGCGAATTTGCTCGGGGTCATCAGTGTCATTTAAAAAGATTGTGAGTTCGTTGGTAAAAACAGTGTGATCATCGTATAAAAACCGTAAGATGCCCTGATGTTTATGCATCAAGGCATTTTGCATACTGGTGTATTCTACGTAATGGTACTCAGTAGGCTTGTGCTGATAGAGTGTCGTGTCGACTAACACCGGTTTGGCTTGGCTACCAGCTGTATTATCATTTTCAAAAAGTCGACTAGTTTTCGATACTTGAGTGAGTTGATAGCCAAGTTCAGCCATATGGTTATCGAGTTGAGTAAACTTATTTGAGGTACTTTCTTGAGCTGTAAACTTGGCCAATACAAATGTCCTTATATTTACTAACGGCTAATCTTACTCTTTGAGCAAAATGGCATTTAACCATTTTTCATCTGCTCTGCCTGGCCGAGCATCGCCAGTTATCCAGTGTTTTTTAATTTTTAGTTTTGGCACGCTAAGCAAATACTCTGTGAGCAGTTGTTCGTTTAAATCCCTAAACCACCGACCATTACGTTCTTTTTCTTCACTGCCGTATTTGAACGAAACATATAAAACACCTTGAGGTTTTAATGCCGTTTCAAGACGTTTAAAGACATCTGTTAATTGGTTTGTTGGAACGTGTAATAGGCTAGCACAGCACCAAATGCCATCGAATTCATTCTGCCAAGAAATTTGCTCAAAGGTTTTACACAATACATTGCAACCTGATTGTTGCTTAGCTATGTCAACTAGATTGCTGCTAGCATCGATACCTATTGCGTTGTGACCTTTACTGGTAAAGTACTTTAAATCTCTACCTGCGCCACAGCCTGCATCTAAAACCTTAGCATTTTGAGGGAGCAAAGGTTCAAATTCAGCGTATAGCGCAGAAACGTCAACATCTAACGTTGACTGTGCAAATTCTGCTGCATGAGTTTGATAATATGTAAGCGTTGTATTCATGAAATCAGTATAAGAAATTCAAAACCAAAACAGTATACCCGAAGAACGCTAAGTATTTTGTTCCATTTTTGATCTGTGTTTGTGTTAGGCAGAAAAAACAAAAAATCCCCGAGTTTCAAAATGAATTTCAGGGATTTAAAGATGTTCTTGGTCAGTGTGTATTACTCAATATTCTGGATCTGAATGCTGTAACTTTTGTTTTATTATTAATTATCAGTTAGTTAAATATTATTTAAGTGGTCTTGTGTTTGTTTTTAACCATTTCTGCCACCGGCGATAGGAGGGGAAAATTTTCTTTCACAATATTTACTTAAGAACAATTACTTAAGTTAATGATTGTAAATTAATTTGAAAATAATCGTCAATCGCCTTTGCGTTTGTGATATATGAATAAGGTCAGAGGAATGACAGTAATCAATCACAAACGGAGAATTTGCAATGGAAGTGCAAACTAATAAAGAATACGCCCCCCACCAACTAGAGATGTTTCACGTTCTGAAGCAAAGTGACTTGATGCGAATTTTGCAGGTATCAAGAACGACGCTTTACAGAATGAGACAAAACCCCAATTTCCCCCGCCAGTTAACATCAGGTAAACATATGCTGGGTTGGGATTCTGCCGAGTTCTATAGCTGGCTAGCTCTGCAACGAAGAGCTCGCTAAATTCAGCCTGTAAGCAAAAGCAATATATACTTATTGGTAAACTATGACCAGAGATGATTATAAGTTACTTTTATAAGTATATATTGTTTATTAGCTGGCACTAACAAACACTAAATAAGTAGTTAGTTACAAGATTAACTGAGAGCGTAATTATAGTCGCATGCTAACTTTAATGAGCTCCATCCTTTATTTTGGCCAGCAGAGAATTTCACACGAATTGAAATCTCAGCGCTACCATTCCCCCAGCGAATAGTGTTTTGTATTTTTGTTGGTGTATCTCTTTGCACTTCAATATCAGAAATAGAACTCCCATGCTCGTGTATAAGGCAGCTATTGACTTTATAAAAGACTATCACAACTAGTGCTTTGCCAAGTAAAGCCTCTACTCCACCTTTAAGTTTCTCTATTGGTGCATCGGATAATTGTTTCCCGATGTTACTTGATACTGATTCTTGGGCATCTCTGTGCGTAATTGCGCCTTTATTATATTCTTCTTTTAATTGGCTAACTAATGCTGTTAGTGCTTTCTGATCCATGTCGAAATATGTTGGACCCATTATTTGTCCTACACCAGCATTCTTCGAGGTTATTTTACCAGTCTTTAGTGCCGTTGCTTTAACTGAAATAGGTTCAATGATGTATTTGGAGTTTGATCTAAGAATTAGTTCTATGTCTGCTGTGTCTAATCTATCAGCAATATAACTATCAGGGACTAACTCAATAGAATCAATCGTATATTGACCGTGTTTTTCCTCTAAGTACTTTTGAAGTTTGGTAATAGTTTGAGCAGTCGTGTGGATAATATTTTCAATGTCTTTGTTCGGCACTAACACTGAATATTTCTCGAACATTTCGATGTATTTATTCTCGTCTACACGCCTAAGGCTGCTATTTGCTTGCAACACTGTGTAGTAAAATATTGCTTCAGAGCACTTACCAATAGCGTCGCTATCTTTTTTATTACTAGTTTTTCTTAATCGCTCACCTAGTGTTGAGTTAAAAGTTGCAATAGATTTTAAATTACCTTTCTTAACTTCATCTGTTTTTTGAGCAACCTTAAAGCTTGTCGCTAATTTAACAGAGGAACTTGGGCCACTTTCAAACTTGAAACGGATAAGCAGAGTGTGTTCTTCAGCTGTAATTCCTAAACTGTAAGTTCCAACCT
Source organism: Thalassotalea sp. LPB0316 (assembly GCF_014898095.1). Lineage (NCBI taxonomy): Bacteria > Pseudomonadati > Pseudomonadota > Gammaproteobacteria > Alteromonadales > Colwelliaceae > Thalassotalea > Thalassotalea sp. LPB0316. The sequence continues at coordinate 608,388 of NZ_CP062946.1, read as the reverse complement.
TGGATACACTTATTTCATCAATTTTATCTATTTCGGCTTTAAATTCTTCCACATCAATGACTTCATTATTGTCTTTATATCTGCATATAATGTTTACTGAGTCGGTCATAAATAACTCATTAAAAGCATTTCGGATTGACTCGCTTTTTTCATTATATTCATTAGATAACAACAAAAAGCACTTTTCTCTCATATGATATAGCAAGCGCTCTCTAAACGGCTCTATTTCATTTGTAAATGAATTAGTTTGATTTCTTATGTAAGATCTTATTTCTTTTGTGTCTATACTTTCAAAGCTTTGCCCTGATATTATCTCAGCTGTACTCAGCAAAAATTTTCGATATGCTCTTTCAAATTCATGATTAAAATCATCCTGAAGTTTTTGTGATTGAAAATAAGTCGAAAGGAAACTTTTTGCACCTAAGTTTTTTGGTTGAATGTTTCCTTTGCCCTTAATTTTGTATAGGTTAACAGCAACTACGCAGTCATCAGATAAGGTGATAGTGAGATCTGGATGAGAATCGCAATTTTCCATATCTAATTTACTTATCACTGACCTTATATTTGGGTATTTTTCTATTATATATTTTGCGGTTGCACCGCTAGGGATAGAACTATCGGGCTGTGAACTATTCATACAATACCCAGCAACAGCCAAGGCGACGTCCCGCAAATGTTCATCCCCAATTAATCGTGGTTTAATTTTGTTCATTTGAATCCTTTTTACAAAAAACTTTAAATAGACACTGGCCTTTTGTCCGCATCAATGGTAAATTCCCTTTTGATAACATGAGGGTACTATGAAGATTGCAGAACGTGGTCGTGCGAAGTTCAGACCAGAAAAAAATATTGATGAGAAAGATGTAAGGTCCTTACTACAAGATAAAATAGCTCAAGAGCAATCTTTCGCTGCTCAAAACGGCACAGAAATAACTCGCGAGATGTTAGCTTATGAGCCTCCAAAGTTCAATTTAGTTAGCCTGTTCTCAGGGTGTGGGGGGTTAGACCTAGGCGCTGAGTTGGCAGGTATGGATGTAGTTATTGGTAGAAACGAAACCAATCAGTCGCTCTTATCTCGAGAAGCATTTGATGTGAAGAGAAATATCTCTGTTTTTCATACTGTTGCGTCGTTAGATAACTTCCCTGAAGCAAATCAGAGTTATAAAGACAACTTCCCGAAACATATCCTGCAAATAAAAGAAGATATTCGTAAAGTTAATAAATTCCCGCTAGCAGATATAGTGCTTGGAGGATTTCCTTGTCCGGGATTTAGTGAAGGAGGTCCAAGGTTAATCGATGATCCTCGTAACTTTTTATATTTGCATTTTATTCGGTGCTTGATGCAAGCAAAACCGTTGTTTTTCGTAGCGGAGAACGTGAAAGGCATGTTAACGCTTGGGAAAGGTGCTGTTGCTGAGCAAATAAAGCAAGACTTTGAATCGGCAGGCTACAAAGTCAAAATGAAACTAACTAACTCGAGAGATTATGGCGTACCTCAACTTCGAGAAAGAGTGTTCCTTATCGGAGTTCGTTCTGATATTGACTTTGAATACCAATTCCCCTCGCCATCACACGGAGAAGGTGAGGGCTTACAACCATTTATTTCTTTACGGGAAGCTATTGGTGATTTAGAAGCGTCACCAGGTGAGTTTTTCACTGGAAGTTATTCACCTATTTATTTATCAAGAAACCGTAAGAAAAAATGGTCAGAGCAGAGCTTTACAATTCAGGCATCAGGAAGGCAAGCGCCACTGCACCCTTCTGGAAGCGACATGATTAAATTAGGTAAAGATGAATGGCATCTACCAGAAGACTCATTGCATAGAAGGTTATCAGTAAAAGAGATTTCAAGGATTCAAACTTTCCCCGACTGGTTCAACTTTTCAAAAGGTATTAACCCTAAGGGTTCTATAAATAACCAGTTAAACAAGCAATATAAGCAGATAGGTAACGCCGTACCTGTAGAGTTAGCTCGTAGTATTATAGAGCCAATTGCTCAATGGTGTTCAGAACATATAAGTGACGTATCACTGTATAGAAAGTCATGATAGATTTTGCTTTTGGTTCTCTCTTCCGTACTTATTAGCTGAAGCTAGTATGAGGGGAGAACCAAATATTGCCCCACATACAGCTGTATACAGGTTTTAACTTATGAGCTCCTTATAACTGTTTATATAGTGCCAGCCAGTAAAAACGACCATTTGTCGCTGCTAACATAACGTAAGAACTGAAAATATAGTGTTATATTGATCGTAATTTTAATTTTTCCTTGAGTTGATTGATTGAAAAAATATGTATGTGGCAATATAAGTGCGATTCGCAGCCTAAATAGATATAAATAGATGCGATTCGCACTGATAATGGCTAAAAGTACAAAAAAAGTATAATCCTTTGATTATGTGCTAAATTAGTGACTCAAACGACATGATGTTGTTTGTATGGCATGAAGCCAAATGACAAAAAAGGATATAATTATGTCAAATTTAGCAATGGAAGAGCTAACTAAACGCGAAAACGTAAACACATTAACTGGTGAAATAGAGTATTCATCAAGAAAGGTTGTAAAGCTATACAAGCAGAAGCGTTGTAACGAACATTACTTTTCAGTGTTCCAAACCTGCACTCCTTTGCTCAGAGCGCTAACAAGGCAGCAGAGAAATGTGTTTGATCTGTTTTGCATAAGCCTCGGTTATAATACGAATCGTATCGACCTTAATTCGACGATCAGACGAGAAATGGCTGATCAGTTGAGTATTTCAGTTGGTAGCCTTAACAATCACTTATGTGCCCTGAAAAAAGCGGGGATAATACGAGCTATCGGTAATAACTCCTTCATGGTAAACCCTGAAATCGCGTTCAAAGGAAGTTTAGCGACAGCGCTCAATCTAAAAGAGGAATTTGGCAAGCTAGGCTAACAATAACCGCTCAGCCCTATTACATAAGAAGACGTGTATTAGGGTTTTAACTTACTGTTTTTATTGGGCAATTCAAATAAAGGGATAATGTGAATTTATACCTGTTATCACAATCCACAGTATATTTGATAATATTTTACTAATACTCTGGAGTTGAATAGCTGTAATTATGTGAGTACTCTGCGCAATGCTCGAGTAGTATAGCAAATAAACCGACTGTCATTGACAGGATTCATCTTTCATCAAATTACTTAGCTATATACTCGTAACTAACTTATTAATGTAGTAGTTGCCACATGAATTGAAAGTAGTGGTAACCTATCTGTGAACAAATAAATTGAAAAAGCGATGTAATATTACCCAATATTTACGTTATCAAAGTATTGCGATTCGCACTGAAAAAATCAAATGAGACAACTTGGTAAGGTTTTCATATAAAACGCTTTGTAAATAAGCAAAATCTGGACTTTTTCGCAAAATACACGTAAATCGCAAAAAGATTACGTTATTATATACAAAGTAAGACAAAAAAGGATTTTGTCTCTTAGTGAAGAAAAAAGGAATTTTTCATGAACACGAACAAGATAATCAAGATACCGCAAGAGCTCGAAAAGCTACTCTCTCCAACAGGTTCAACACCAATCAAGGTGTTACTCAAAGAAGCAGGTAAACTACTCTCTAGCTCACATGAGTGTGTCATATTATCAACGTCTGCTGAAAGCAGTCTTGATAAAGCCGAGCGTCGTATTGCAAAGCTAACAAAGGACCTGTACGTAGCGACAGGAGAGAAAAATGAGGCTAATGAACGTGCAAAGAGTTATGAGCTGTTTCACGAACAACTGGAGCTTAATCGTGCGAAAGTAAATTGCAATGCTCGCAAAGCTAAACTAATTGATCAGTTAAATGATAAGTTAGCTGGCAGAATGAGCATAGAGCAGGCCGTCGATATAGTTCATAACGAGCTTATCAAGCAGCAAATGAAAGTCGCAAAGGCTAGTATCCAGCACCAGAAAGAATCAACGGTAGGTTACTCTTATGAGTAACCTACCGAGAACTGTATGTCGCATACAAAAAATTAAAACAGAGCAGGAATTAGCACAACGGGGGAGTCATAACTTTCGTTTAAGGCCTGTTATTAACGCTGATCCTAAAAGACGAAAATATAACCGTGTTTTTATCGGCTCTAATGACTTAAAAGCTGACTGGCAGAACTATATTGATAAAAAAGGCATTAAAAAGATTAGAAAAAATGCAGTGATTGCCGTTGAAATGATACTGTCATTTTCTCCCTGTTTTTTGAAGAAAGAAGATGGTTCTTACTTTCAAGATGCAAAACATAGACTTCAAAATTGGGTAAAACTAAATTTGAGTTGGCTAAACAAAAGGTACGGAGATCGTGTTATAAACTGTGTCAGCCACGGCGATGAAGAGACATACCACCTCCACTGTATATTGGTTTTAACCGATCAAAAACCAGATGGTTCATGGAAGCTGAATGCTAGAAAATTCTTTGGCGGACGCAATACGCTATCCGAGCTACAAACATCATACGCGGAGGTTATGAAGCCGCTAGGCTTGGTTAGAGGTGTAAAAGGAAGTAGAGCTAAACATCAAAGCATCAAATCGTACTATACCGCTCTTAATAAAGTTGAAGCTCTTTGCGAGAAATTAGCGATTAAAAAACCAGCGAGTAGAGATCCTAAAGACTTTGGTCACTGGACGGTCGCAATGTCAAAAATTGCTGACGCGCTAAGCAGCGAGCATAGTAAAAAAATAAAGTCACTCGAAACTCAACTGGCACAAGAGAAAGCTTTAACGCAACAGCTTATTCAAATGCAACACACTGAGCTTAAACGTGAGTTGAAGCCGAGATTAGGCAAGCCTTGTTACAGGTAATAAATTGGTGCATTGTATCGCTGTGCCGTGTGTATTAACGCAGATAGCTTTGCTAAGCCATTTAAATTTTTTACGTTTTTGCAATTTACCATAAACATTATTGCACGCATAAAATCTGGCAAATCTTCAACTTTCACGACACAATCATTGCTGAACGAATTATTCGTATTACCTGATGTTGCTGAAACGCAATAACGGCGATTTAGACTACTGACCATTTCAAACACTCCGGCTAACAATTCATTGTCGATTTTCATCTCGATAACGTCATCTTCTGCTACGTGTTCGATAGCATACTTGCCAAAAAAGCCGTGAACCATAACATGCACTAAAACTCTCCTTATGTTAAACCTCTAGCAGAAGTTTCTGATCTTCTTTAGCGATAGAATGAAATATGTGCCATTAAAATAACGAAGTTATTTTCAACAGGCTTGCCTGCGAACGACAATTTTAGCGATAGCGTATAAAAATTGTGTAGTGAGTTAGACAATTACAATTGTCTAACTCACACCTCACAATTGACTACACATTTCAATGATTGTGACTAAACATTCACCAGCGGAGCAATACGATCAGCCAGCTTTTGCAGAGCCGCCTTACGTTGTTCAAAGTAGTCATGACGATCGTAAACACGCTCAACGCCTTTAAGCTTGTGGTTGAGGCAACGCTCAGAAACAAAAGGGTCTACACCCAATTCAGCCAGTAAGGTGCGGCCTGTTCGACGTAGATCGTGAACTACAAAGTGTTTGAAGCCAACCTTTGCCAATACGCCTTCAACTAGCGTTTTCTTTCCTTTACGCATCACTTTTTTGTTAAAGCAGCCTGATAGGGCGTGATTTAGTGTATCATCACTAATATACTCTCTGCGCTTACCAGCGCGACGCGCGGGGAATACATATTCTGACTTACCAGCTCGCATCTTTAACTCTCTGAGCCAGTCGACGCACTGGTTGGGAAGTGGAATCACAAGTCGACTAGTTGTTTTTGTTCGCTCTGCTTCAAGAGTCCATGTTTGCAGCTCAAAGTCGAACTCTTGCCACTTTGCGCTTATTAACTCGCCCTTACGCACTAGAAGCGTATTTAACAGCGCAAATGCAAGATAGTTTTCGCGAGTTATTTCTGTCGGGTGTGTTGCAAGCTCAGAATAAAACGTTTCTATCTCATCAAAGCTAAGAGCCCTAGTTCGAGATTTCTCTTTGCCACCCGCATCTTTCATATTAAATGCTAACGCCACATTGTATCGTACATGGTTGAACTTCATTGCTTCGTTAAGTAGTTCTTTGCATATAAGCAAAGCGTCATTTGCAACTGTCGGACGTCCAGACTCAACAATCTGATCAAGTAAGTCTTGTATGTGCTCTCCACTTACTTTTTTAGGCAGCAATGAACCTATTACCGGCGATATATCATTCCAGTAAACTCTTTCTGTAGGCCTGATATCTTGAACTCTTCGCTTCTTCTTTGATAAAAAGACTTCAGCGATTGAGTTAACAGTTTTCTCATTTGTTCGCTTTACGTTTTTAAGTCGAGGATCTTCACCGCGGTTAACCATTGCCCTTATTACAGCTGCTTTGTCTCTGGCCTGTTCGAGTGTCATCTCATCAGCAAGCTTGCCATACCTACCAATGATCATTTCACGACGTTTATTCTCAAAGGTATAACGAACCATGAAAAAGGCAGTTCCTTCATGACTGATGCGAAAGTATAAAGATCTCCCGCAGCTCCATTTGTTCGCAACTCCCTCGCGTACTTTCTTCTGTAAATCTTTGTTTGTGTCTAACATTTCAATTCCTTTTACTGGTGGCAGACAGATATATAATAGCACATGAATATCGAAGTTCTGTCACTTTTTCTGCCACCAATAAATTTAAACAGATTGAAAATTACTGAACAGAGTTGAAACATAAATGGGGATGCTAGACATTAAAAAGCCCTTAAAATAAGGGCTTTAGGTTTGATTTGAATGGTGTTGAAAAACAGTGAAACATTTATTCTATATTCTGGATCTGCTCGCGCATTTGCTCAATTAACACCTTCAATTCAACAGCTGCTGCGGTGATGTCTGCGTTGATTGATTTAGAGCCTAAAGTGTTTGCTTCACGGTTAAATTCTTGCATCATGAAGTCTAAACGGCGGCCTTGTGGGCCTCCTTTTTTGAGGATTTTGTTGGTCTCTTTTACGTGGCTGTATAGGCGGTCGATTTCTTCATCAACATCCATTTTTTGAGCGAGTAGTACAAGCTCTTGCTCTAGGCGCTGTGATTCAGGTTCAATGCCGGCGTCATTGAATTTTTCAATAATGCGGTCGCGCTGCCATTGAATGATTTCTGGCATGTGTGCTTTTACGTTATTGGCTTGCTCAATAATCAACTCTAGGCGTTGTTCAATTAACGCTTTCATATTGCTACCTTCGCTTGCGCGGGCGGCGATGAAGTCTTTAAGCGCTTGGTCGAAGCCGGCCAGAATTTCAGCTTGAATAGCGTCCATATCTGATTCTTCAGCTTCCATTACACCCGGCCAACGCATGATTTCAAGCGGGTTGATTTGGCTATTCAATGTTTGCTCATTTACCCAGTTGGCATGTTTTATTAGCTCATTGGCTAAATTTTGGTTGAGTGTTAAGTTGCTTTTGGCCGCAGGGTTGGCATTAAATCGCAGGGCGCATTCTACTTTGCCGCGGTTTAGCTGCTTGCGAAAACGTTCGCGCAAAACAGGCTCTAAGCTGCGAAATTGCTCTGGTAGGCGAAAGTAGGTTTCTAAGAATCGTTGGTTAACGCTGCGGATTTCCCACACGGCATTACCCCAATCACCTTTTACTTCATGGCGAGCAAAGGCGGTCATACTATGGATCATAATATCTTTCCTATTAATTAGTTTTATAAGAATGAACCGCTAGATTATGCCTGAGTTAGGCTACAACAGCCAGTGTGTATCGCTTAAATCACGGGGGAAGTTTATCGGTAGAGCTCACTTGCTGGCTTATACATAATCCAAGAAGCCAGTACATATTTATCGTTTGATAAAGGGGTTCTGCCGCGATGGGTGTGGGTGAAGCCACATGGGGAGAGTACTAAGCTGCCCGTTGTTGGTTTAATACTCGCTTGCTGATATAAAAAATCTGTCTCGCCGCCCTGTGGTACGTCGTTTAAATAAATTAGCCACAAGAGTGTTCGATGTAAGCTTTTTTGTTCCGGATCACTTGGGTGAGGGTAGTGCTCAGCGTGCCAATGGCCAAAGTTACCTTCTTGTACGGGGTACTTTTGCATATTGATATCGTCGAGTCTAAAAATACTTTGAATGATTGATGATAGCTGGTTGTCGTCGAGTTGGCTGATCATTTCAGGTGTTAACGTGGTTAATTGTCCGGTTTTGGCATCTTTGATACTTGGGCTTATCGCACCTGTGATGATATGAGGATAGGCTTTTACATACTGCACCAAGCCTTGTAAAACGAGCGCGTTGATCTGTTGATGCTCTTGCTGCCAATCGGGCAAGGTTGAGAGGTGAATATCAATGCTGTTTTTCTTGGTAGTATCTACGCCTGAGCCAATTCTTCCTTGTTGTTTATTATCGTCTTGTTCAAATTTTTCAATGAGGTGCTGACAAAATTCAGCGGAAAGTGCTTGTTTAAACTCAACGATAAAATGCTGCATAGATACGTATCTGATTATGGCTTAAGGGGTGTTAACTTTATATTAACAAGGTGCAGAACATCAATAGTGATTTATAGCATTAATTTTTAGGCCAAAGCATTTCATCAAGATAGTGGTTTGCATAATTACTCTCACTCAATGCTTTGTATTTGAAGTCAATCAACTTGCCTTTAGAAAACTGAAACACAAAGGGGTGCGAAACCATTATCTGCTCATTTTCAAAAGGGTGGCTATCATTTCCCTCTATGTAGCCTGAAAACTCTTTTATTTGTTGTCTAGAGGAGTTCGATGCAATTTTGTATACAATATCAGAGATTTTATTGAGGGGTTTGGCACAATCCATTTGTGTGTGCACTGGTGCACTGTGAAACATTAGCGCTTTTTGGCCACTAAATTCATATTCACCAATGTAATAATCGTTTTGGAGCGTATCGAAATAACTTTTGAGTAACGTGACTTTTTGAAGCTCTGTGGTGAAGGTTGAATCTAGGTCTATATATTGACGTAAATATTGTGCAATAAAGGCTCGGCTATTATTCAGATTAAGGCAGGTATTGGGTGTATTTTCAAAACTTTCAGATTGCTTATATGACTTAGCTCTTGAAGGCGCAATTAGTGGCTTTTGGGGTTCGACAAATACTTGATAAAATGTTTTTTCGCCATTAAAAAATGAGGCGATATCACTAAAAGTTAAACTACCTTTTTGAAAGGTATACATGGAAATTATAAGGCCGATTACCCCAGTAATGATCAGTGTGATTGATTTCCACATGTCGAATCCTTTCTTGTGCTAACGTATCAATTTATTTTTATTACCTTTTTTATCAGTAATGCTCACGAAGGTAAAGTAAACCAATAGTTATTACTCAGGAATCTAAATAAAGCGTGTAATAGGGTGGAATTTGACATGGTAGTAAAGGGTAGTTCAAGCAAAAAGCGCGGTATGAGCCGCGCTTTTTGTTGGGTTAGAGATCACACTAACTACAGCCTTATTCATACCTGAGTGCGAGAATAGGATTAGATCTGGCCACTGAAAACGAGTTGCCGGCAACCGTTACCCAAGCAATCAACAACGCTCCAATTGCCGCAGCCAACGACAATATTAGGATAAGACTGCTGTCTACGCGGTAAACAAACGACTGTAACCAGTTATTCATTAGATAAAACGACACTGGCCAGGCTATTAGGTTAGCTAGGATAACTGGCTTACTAAATTGCCAGACCAGCAGACTAATAATGTTACTAACTGATGCGCCCATCACTTTGCGAATACCTATTTCTTTGGTGCGGCGCTCAGCAGTAAAGCTTGCTAGGCCATATAAGCCAAGACAGGCAATTAAAATTGCTAACCCTGAGAATCCAGCAAACATGCTCGCCTGCCCTTGTTCTGCCAGATATTGCTCAGCAACATCATCAGCAACAAAAGCGTAAGAAAATGGTACGGTGGCAACTTCACTCTCCCATAATGATTCAACCTGCTTAACGACCGCATCAGCGTCTCCCTGATAACGTATGGTTAAGGCTGCGCCCCATTCTGTATTCAGGTTATAAATTTCCGGACGAATCGAAGATTTCAGACTCTCAAAGTGTACGTCGCCAACCACGCCAATGATTTCCATTTCCGCTTCGAGTTCTTCCTCTGGATTACCGCGTCCCATAAAGATTGACTGTCCCAAAGCTTCCTGAGGTGAAGCAAAACCCAGTCGTCTTACCGCTGATTCGTTAACGATAATTGACGACTTTCTGTTATTGCCCTCACGCAATTCATCAGCTGTAAGTGCTGTGTCATTGCGATCACGCTGATAAGTGCGTCCGGCAATCAGTTGTATTTGATAGGTTTTAAAGAAGTTGTAACCCACTCCGCGCTGGCCTATCAACATCGAATCTTTGGCCGCCATACCTTCGGTGCGCACCATGGTATTATTCTCATTACCACTGGCAGGTGTTTCATTTGACCAAGTCACATCAACTACACCCGGCATCTTAGTGATTTCCTTAACCAGCATTTCACGTTTTTCATTGGCTGCATCACGGCCTAAACGATGAACGACCAACAAGTTATCTTTGGTAAAGCCGGCATCCATACTGTCGGCATACTTCATCTGGCTATAGACCACACTGGTTGAAATAAATAAGCCGATAGATACCGCGAACTGCAATACTACTAGTGCATAACGCAGGCTCATTGAAGCGCCAGACTCAGCCGATTTATTGGCTTTAAGCACGGTCGCCGGTCTGAAGTTTGACAATACAAAAGCTGGATACAAACCGCCCAGTACGCCAACACTTAACGAAAGTATTAATAACGCCAGCAAATCGGTTGAGAGATAATCAACCGCTAGGGTTTTACCGAGCATTTCGTTATAAACAGGTAAAGCGAGCTCAATAAAAACAACGGCAATAACCAGCGAGATCAGCGTAATGAGTACTGATTCACCTAAAAACTGCACCACTAAATTGCTCCGTGATGCCCCCATTACCTTGCGCAGTGATACTTCTTTTGCGCGCTGACTGGCACGTGCGGTTGATAGGTTCATAAAGTTAATGGCGGCAACGATCAAGATCAGCATAGCGATAGTGCTGAAGGTGTATACTGTGGTTTTGCTACCTGTAGGGCGATACTCTCCCATACCACTTGCATTTAAATGTAGCTCGGTTAACGGCATGGCAGAGAGTGCGATAAAGTCGGTTTTCTTTGCTGACTCGTCACCTATTGGTAACGTAGGAAAATTGCGTTCAGTAAAGTCATCTAACTGGCTATTAATAAACGCTAGGTCGTCAGATTGATAGGTTTTAAAGTAAGTCTGCGTGTTGACTGAAAACCAAGCTTCCAAGCGCCACGGTTGATCTTGCCAGTCTGCCTCGTCAATCAGCATTAATCCAGTCACTTCAAGCTGTGTGTTATCGGGTAAATCGGCAATCACTGCAGTGATCTTAAAATCGCGTTTGAACTCGCCAAAATCCATGGTCAGTGTTTGCCCTACCGGATTTTGATCGCCAAAGTACTTTTCACTTAATGTCTCATTCAGTATCAACGAATGCGGATTCGAGAGTGCGCTTTCTGCATTGCCGTGTATAAAGTCAAAGTTGAAGATGTTTAGAATATCGGCATCAGCCATTGAAATTTGTTCAATAAAGCTTTGCTCTTGATGCGTGATCAACGGGCTGACCAAACCAAGGCGCGCTGCGTATTCAACCTGCTCAAAGTCTTTTTTCAGAGCATGCACAAAAGGGCCAGGTGTTGCTACCGAAGCAATAGGGTCTCGACCGGGCACGCTAAAGGTTACATGGGCGCGAGCAATGCGATCTGAATCTTGCCAGAACTTGTCATAACTGAGTTCAGAACGAACAAACAAACTGATCAGGCAAACTGCGGTAATACCAATCGCCAGACCAAAGATATTAATGGCAGAAAATAACTTGTTCTTAAACAAGTTACGCCAGCCGGAAGTTAAGTAATTCGTTAATAACATAACCGCTCTCCTACGATGCCGCGCGCAACTGTTCAGTTTGAACCTGACCATCAAGCAGGTTAATGGTGCGAGAAGCATAACGCGCGTGCTCTGGTGAGTGAGTTACCATGATCACCGTGGTGCCCTCTTTATTGAGTGCCTGAAGCATTTCCATCACTTCAATGCCGTGCTGGGTATCTAGGTTACCTGTTGGCTCATCCGCTAAAATCACCCGTTGATTTCCTACCACAGCGCGCGCGACCGCGACCCGCTGCTGCTGACCACCGGATAGCTGACTGGGCATGTGGTTAGCACGGTGAGCAATGCCAACCTTTTCCATCACTTGCTGTACTCGTGCCTTGCGCTCTTGCGCGGGGATGCCGTGATAAAGCAGGGCCAGCTCAATATTTTCACTGACCGACAATTCATCGATTAAGTTAAAGCTCTGGAAAATAAACCCGATATTGCGCTTGCGCAGGTCAGCTAGGCGTGCTTCGCCATAGCCGGCAATATTTTCATCGTCAAACAGGTACTGCCCTTCTGAGGGGCTGTCGAGCATTCCCAGAGTATTCAACAAGGTTGACTTACCGCAGCCCGAAGGTCCCATAATGGCAACAAACTCACCCGCCGCAATATCAATTGAAACATCATTAAGCGCAACTGTTTCAACGTCTTCAGTGCGGTAGTATTTGTGGATATTTTTTAGATTTATCATAGTCTTTCTCTGCTACTCTCGTTATCTTTCTTAGTTTTCTGCTTTAGTTATTGGTTAAAATCAGGGTGTCCATGCTTTTAAAGCTCGAATAAGGTGAAGTGATAATTTTTTCATTCGCCTCAAGCCCTTCAATCACCTCAATGTACTGGTTGTTTTTTCTGCCCAATTTGACACTGCGCTTAACCGCTGTTTTACCGTCAGGGCTGACCACGAAGATCCAGTTACCGCCGGTATCCTGATAAAAGGCACCGTTGGGGATCAGTAACACTTCCGCGCTATCACCGAGCGTTAGTTTGGCTTGTAGTGTTTGTCCCCGGCGGATATTGTCAGGTTGATCACCATCAAAAGTTAGATCGACCTGAAACTGGCCATTCTTAACGTCCGGATAAATCTTGTTAATAGCGACCATAAAGGTTTCTGAGCTCTTACTGACACTGGCTTTCTGACCAAGCTGAATACGTTCGAGGTAGTACTCATCAATGCTGGCTTCGAGTTTGAAGTTATCAGGATCGTCAATTTGACCAATGCGCTCACCGCGATTAATTGACTGTCCTACTTCAACATCAAAGCCAGACAGCTTGCCTGCTACTGGCGCGCGCATATTGAGGTTATTCATGTTATCGCGGGCAAAGGCCAGACTAGCTTCTAAACGCTCATTAGTTTCTTTTAAGAACGCTAGTTGTTGCTCCTGCATGCGAGCATCGGTTTGCTGACTTTCTAGCGTCAACTCGCGCATTTGCTTGTTGTATTCAAGCTCGTCTTCGGTTTCCTGTATCTGACTTTCAGAAATACTGCCATTGGCACGGATCACACGTTCACGATCAAGTTGGCGGGTCAATTGTTTGATTTCGTGGTTGTATTCGATTAGGTTGCGTTTGTGGCTTAAGCGGTTTTGCTCTAACGATAACTCAATAGTACGCATATTGTTTAGCTGCTCGGTTACCGCCGCTTCATTGCGCATTACATCCAGTTGAAGTTGAGTATTAGAAAGTCTGACAATCGGCTGGCCCTTGGTAACAACACTGCCATCCTCTACCAGCACCTGCTCAACACGGCCACCTTCAATGGCGTCTAAATAAACGGTTTTTAGTGGTGCCACTCGCGTTCTGATCGGAATAAAATCATCAAAGACACCAGCTTTAACCGTGGAAATATTAAGACGTTGGTTATCTAGTGACAGGGTTTTTCCGGTGTCGTTACCCAAATAGTGGTAACCAGCGCCGACTGCTACAGTGGTGATCAAAAGCCCGATAATGATTTTTTTATAAGGTGTGGTAGTTTTTGCGATCTTACGATCCATTGTCTGGCCGGAATTCGGCGTCAGCTTGACCGCGGTCGGTTTTGTTGGTTGCTCTTTTAATACCTGACTCATGTTAGGTCCGTTGTTTGAGAATGTTAACGAACCTTCAGCAGAGCTTGTGCCAGATTTTACCTTGTTGTTTTTTAAGGGGTTTTATTGGTTTGGAATTTGAGTTAGGTAAATTAACCACCCTTGATTAGCCAATAAAACCATTAAGTGGTGATTTTGGTAATTGTTTATTAGGCGAGCCTCGGTCATATATTGTTGTATCAATCAATGTTCTTAGCGATAGTTTGCCACTGCTCTTTGATATGCTCAGCCACCCGAAAGGCGTTGGCATATATAGTGTAGGTATAAGGTACGCTGCCTCCGGTTGGCATAAATGAGCCATCGGTGACATAAAGATTTTCAACTTCATGCGCTTGGCAGTATTTGTTTAATACTGAGGTTTTGGGATCATTACCAAATCGACAACCGCCGGCAATTAAATTGGTTGGTGGATATGAGCTAACCGATGAGCTAACATTTTTCGCGCCCATGGCTTTTAATACCGTTTCGGCTTTTTCAGCGATATATTCACCTACCTTTAAATCGTGCTCGTGAAAACCAATTCGCACTTTAGCAACCGCATCTCCCCATTTATCGGTTACGTCAGGGTCTAGCTCAACGAAACAGTTGTCGGTTGGTAGCCAGTCGTTAAATACTTCAAAACGCAAGGTTTTATAGGTAGTAAACTCTTGTTTTAGATTGGCTTTTAATTGTTCGCCCCAAACGAGATTGTCGTTGTTGTCGTATTGCGAACCACGAGCACGAGCGATTGGGTTTTGGTAGAACAGAAAGTCTATCGTGCCGCCTTTTGCGCGTTTGCCAAAGGCTTTGTCGTCTATTTCGTACCAGTCTTGTAGGGCGCGATTAATAAAAGGGCCAACCGCTTTTAGTTGCGCTACTTGTTCACTTGTGAGCTCATCAAAGAAAAAATCGCCTCGGCCAGTACCGCCTGCGCTAAATACGAGGTTTTTACCCACTTGGCCGTGATTATTAGCAAGGCCATTGGGAAACTTTTTACCTGTAGAGGCGAGCAACAGCCTTGAGGTTTCAATTGCTTGGCAAGCAACAACGTAAATTTTGGCTTTAACCTCTACGCTGCGGTGTTTTTTATCGTAATACCACACTCCGGTAATGTCGCCGTTATCATCGGTGGCAATTTTATAAACTTTTGCGTGCGGGGTAATGGTGCAATTTCCGCTTGCTACGGCGTGATTTAGTAGTGCAGCTCTGCCACTGCCTTTAGCGCCAGATGAACAACCATAGCTACTGCAATAGCCAGAATATTCACAGCTTTGTCTACCCATAGCTGGTTGAGATAATACCGCACGGGCTACGGGTAAGCTGTGATAATTTAGCTCGCTTGCGGTTTTGTCTATCCAGCTCGCAACTGGATGTTCAGCGATGGGTGGATATGGGTAGTCGGCTTCACTGCGCGGCTCTTTATATGGATGTTCAACGACTTTACCTGACACCCCAACGAGGTGATCAACTTTCGTATAAAACGGCTCTAGCTCGTCATACGAGATGGGCCAATCGGCCACATTAGCTCCGTCAATTTCGCCAAACTCAGATTTTAAGCGAAAATCAATCGGCTTGAGGCGGTGGAAGTAGCCGCTCATAAAATTTGATGAACCGCCAACAACCGTGCCATTCCAAAAACTCCAACCCGAATCACTGGTTGCTTGTTTTTGCCAGAATGATTCACCATTGGCATCTTCGTATTCTTCTTCAATAACGTGCTGCTCTTCGGTGAGTTTTGGGTTGTAAGCATCGCGCAGGCTAATGGCTATTTCGTCTTTGTAGAAGTCGTCTTCGGTCAGCCAAGGGCCCTTTTCTAACACAATAACTTTCGCACCGGCTTTTGAGAGCTCATAGGCAATAGGAGATGCGCCAGCGCCGCTGCCAATAATACAGATATCAAAACTCATGACTTGGTAGATTCCTCTTTGGTGACCTGACTCACAGATATACGGTGGCTGCCGGGGAGTTCGAAATAGCGTTTGCCTTTTGGCGGTAGTGGAAAGCCGGCTTTGTGCTCGAGCCATTGCCAACCAATACCATTGGGGTTACCGCCGTAGCTTGGCGCGGAAAGTGATGCTTCGTATATATAGTTGATCAGGGTATTGATCCAGTTGTAGCCAGCTTCGGAGTTACTAATCGCCCGTAACATAGTTTCTTTAGTGTCGTTGTCGAGCTGCGCAAAATCTTGTTGGGTTTGGCTTTGGCTATAGCCATTTAACCAGCCTACGCCATTTTGAATGAAGGTTTTTTCGGCATCATCGATAGGTTGGGTTTTGATCAACAAATAGAGGTATTGGGTGATTTGTAATTCTTTTGCGCCTGGGCCTGAATTGGAGCTTGGCAGTAAATGATTAACCACTGCATCTAAGGTTAACCAAGGCTCTTGGGCTAAATTAACCGATGTCTTGCCACCCGAAAACGCGATACTTGGCATTGCAACGATTGCGCTAGCACCAGCGGCTGATTTTAAAATGCTTCGGCGTGATACTTTGGTTTTGTACCAACTTGGTGTTTGGTAATTTTTATCAAAAAACGACACCTGCTCCTCCTAATGACCCGCTTGAATGGCGATTGCTTTGGCGCCCGTTGGTTGCCAGTTTTCAATAAAAGTTAGCCACTGAGTACGAGAATACTCTTCGTCATCTAAAAACTCCGCAGTATCTTTCGACAACAGCATTTTACCGGTAGCTGTCGTGACATACATATGCGGGTAGCCTTCCACAGGTGGTAGGCCTTTCATAAATTCTGCGTTTTCATTGGTGTCGCTAACATTAACTTTGAGTAAAACAAAGTTGTTGTGAAGTTGGGCGTAAATATCTGGGTTATCTTTTAAGAATTTATCCATTTTGTGACACCAACCACACCATTCTCCGCCTATTTTGATCAAGATATTGCGGTTGGTTTCTTTGGCAAGATTTATTGCATGGATCGCATCTTTAAAGGGATCGCGAGTGTCGTCAAATTGTTTACTGTACTGTGGTAACGTGTGCTGAAGGGAAGAGGCTAACACTTGAGTACTGGTGACAAGTGCTAAGGCAAGTAGCACACTAACAACAAATTTCATAATACTGATATTCCATTTTTACATTCTGTTTTAACAGACCTAGCCAAGTCAGACATTCTTTCAGTTAATTATCAGTATATGTTATCAATTGGTCGATGTCGCTATCGTTGAGGCTTACAGATCTTAGCTTGGTTTATGGCTAAGCGTGAAAATTGATTTCATCTGGCTGTGTTATATTTATTCACATACCTTTATAATTACGCCAATTTTAGTTTTATAGGAATGTCATAACATGCGTCCAAGTGGCAGAACTCCAGGGCAGATTCGCCCAGTTACCATTACTCGTAATTTTACCGCACACGCTGAAGGTTCAATCTTAATTGAATTTGGTGAGACCAAAGTCATTTGTACAGCAACCGTTGAAGAAGGTGTACCGCGCTTTTTGAAAGGTCAGGGCAAAGGCTGGGTGACGGCAGAATATGGTATGTTGCCACGCTCTACTCATACGCGTATGCGCCGTGAAGCCGCTTCGGGTAAACAAGGTGGCCGCACGATGGAAATTCAGCGTTTAATTGCTCGCTCGTTACGTGCAGCAGTAGATTTAGCTGCCTTGGGTGAAAATACTATTACGATTGATTGTGATGTCATTCAAGCTGATGGTGGCACGCGCACGGCTTCTATTACGGGTGCTTGTGTTGCATTAGTTGAAGCACTTAATTATATGCGCGCAAAAGAAATCATCAAAACCAACCCATTAAAGCACATGATTGCTGCGGTTTCTGTTGGTGTTTACCAAGGCGTACCAATTGCTGATCTAGAATATCTTGAAGATGCGGCTGCTGAAACTGATATGAACGTTGTCATGACAGATACAGGCAAGTTAATTGAAGTACAAGGCACAGCAGAAGAAGAGCCATTTAGCTTTGATGAGATGAATGAAATGATGCAACTTGCTAAGCATGGCATTAATGAATTATTTGACGCCCAAAAATCGGCTCTAAATTAAGAAAGGAACTAACATGAAAGCGTATCAAAAAGAGTTTATTGAATTTGCACTGTCAAAGCAGGTGTTGCGTTTTGGTCAGTTCACCTTGAAATCTGGCCGCACAAGTCCTTACTTTTTTAATGCTGGTTTATTTAATACCGGTGGCGATTTAGCGCGTTTAGGTCGCTTTTACGCATCAGCCTTAGCTGATGCCGACATTGAGTTTGATTTATTATTTGGTCCAGCATACAAAGGTATTCCGATCGCAACAACAACAGCGGTAGCATTGGCCGATCACCATAATATGGATATGCCATACTGCTTTAACCGCAAAGAAGCGAAAACCCACGGTGAAGGTGGCAACCTAGTAGGTAGTGCGCTTGAAGGCAAGGTGATGTTGGTTGATGATGTGATCACCGCAGGTACCGCGATTCGCGAATCAATGGAAATTATTCAAGCCAATGGCGCTGAGTTATCAGGCGTGTTAATTGCCTTAGATCGCCAAGAGAAAGGCAAAGGTGAGTTATCTGCAATCCAAGAAGTTGAGCGTGACTTTGGCACGAAAGTGATTTCGATTGTCACCCTTGCTGATCTCATTAGCTACCTTGAAGATAAACCAGAAATGGCTGAGCACTTAGCGAACATTAAGCAATATCGCCAAGATTACGGCATTTAATTCGTTTGGTGTCATGCCAATTGAAGCAATAATGTCTAGATAGCAAACAAGGGAGAGTAATTAGTTTACTCTCCCTTTTTTGTGCTTGTTCTTTATCGTTTGTTCTTTGTTTTCGGTTTTATGCCGTCAACTCAAACTGTGAGCGTGGTGGCCTATCATAAGCATTGCCAATATTGCTGTAGAAGCTATTGATAACATTGGCTCGCTGACTAAATAGGCTGTCTTGGCTTGGCGCAATGGTTTCCTGAGAAGCAAGTGTTTCATTGATAAACTGATCAAAATCTTTACTTTGCTGGCGCGAACTCTCGGCAAATAATTCGTCGCTTTCTATCGAGCCTTGCTTGTCTAAATCAACTTTATTTGGCCCAATCGACGACGATTTTGCTTCGCTCATCCCGGTTTTTTCAGCGCGTAATTCTGCTTGAGCTTCAACGATAGCTTTATTTGCCTTTTGAGCTACTCGTCGATCTTGCGCAGATGGCTCTGCCGGTGCCAATGCCGCGCTGTAAACCTTGCGCATTTTAACGATTGTCGCTTGCGGATCATTGGGTATTTTAGAAAGATCGACTGACACTTCGCCATCAACAATGTAGCGTTTACCGTCTGGGCCAGTTTGATAAGTGTAACTTGGCGCACCAGTGTAAGAGCCGCCCACTGCGTCATGCGCTTGCTCGTGAAGCCTTACTTCGGTATCTCGAGCTTTCATTTGCTCAATGACTTTTTGCTCTACAACTTGCTCTTGGCTTGGTTGTGCCGATTCTTTGTTGCCGCTATCTTCCGACGAAGGATCTTGGTTTTGCTGTTGTTGTGGGTTTTGCTCGCTGTTTTGCTCTTGCTGACCGTTAATCGTGGCTTTGGCTTGGGCCGCATTTTTTTCTAATTGGGCAAAATCAACTTGCTCATTGAGCTGGCCTGGCGTTCTCGCCCGCTCTTTATCGCCGGCGGGTTTTTGTTCGGCAAGTGATGGCTTTACTGCCACAGGTTGGGTGATAACTTCGCGTTGAACATTTTCACGGCGCAAGCTATCCGTCTGCGGATTAACCACAGTGGCGAGTGGAAGCTGTGTTGCTTGCGGTGTAATGTTCATCTTGCTACGTAAACCCTAACTAAAAATTTTGCTGAAAACCTTTAATTATCTGTTATCCAAAAAACTGATTAAACGCGCACGTCGAGCAGTGTGCCTAAGGTGTCATCAGCTGTTTGAATAGCTTGTGCAGAGGCTTGAGCTTGCAGTTCCGCTACGCGTAAATTAACCACTTCTTCAGTTAAATTCACTGGCTCATTGGTTGTTGTTGGTTGCGGTGCTGGCGTTTGCTCAGTTTCCAGTGTTTGCTGAGCTTGATCATTGCGCGCTGTTTCACGTGCAATGTTACTCGCCGCTTCTGTCGCCGCTTCGGTAGCGTTGTTATAACCAGCAACGCCAGCATTAAACGCAGATTGAATTTCCATAACAGCCTCCACACTATATGAGATAATTCATTCGTTTAATTATTGACCAAAATGCGGCTGAAGTCCAGTATTTATTAGGCTTTGGTGGAGTTCGATTAACATCTTTTTAATTGTCTAGCCACGCTTTTAAAATATCAATAAATTCAACCTGATGGGAAATGAAAGGGGCATGTGAAGCTTTTTCTACAACAACGCTTTTGCTGTTTGGCGCTAGTTGATCAATGAGTTCGACGGCTTTATTTGGTACTAACGAGTCAAGCTTGCCGTAAATCCGCAAAAACGGTTGCTGAATATTGGCTAACTGATCGCGTAAGTCGACTTGTTCAAGAATATTTAAGCCGCTATCTAACACCAACTTTGATGGTTGCGGCTTTTGTTCAACGAGCTGCTGAATGAGCCGAATATCTTCTCTTACATGCGGGCTACCCATGGCTTGTAGTTTTAAAAAGCCAGACAGTGTTTTACTGATATTGGCGTCAAGTTGTTGATGAAAGCTCGCTAGCACATTGGCTTTTATGCCTGGCCAAGCGTCTTTGACAACAAAACAAGGGCTTGATGCGATGTGGATGAGTTTACTGACTTTTTCACTGTGGTTTAGTGCAATCTTTGTCGCAACTAAGCCGCCTAACGACCAGCCTGCGAGTATCGAGTTGTCAGGTATTTGGTTAGCGACCATCTCTGCAACGCTTTCGAGAACATAGGGGATTGGGCTAGTGTTGATGCTGTCGCCAAAGCCGGGCAAATCAAGACAAACGACCTGAAAATAAGGGCTGAGTTGCTGGCTTAATGGCTCAAAAATAGCTGAGTTAACACCCCAGCCGTGCAACAGGACTAGCGTTTTTTTGGTTATCGGGGTGGAATTACTGTTATTTTCAGCCATGATTAATTGTATTGTACCAATTGAAATAGTTATTTTACGTGAGCGCTATTTGTTATGGAAAGGAATTCTATGACTAATTTGTCATTTGTGGTCTCACAAATTGCCGATAAGGCGATGCGTTTATCGGTGTGTTCAACGCTCGGGCATTGTTATTTGTGTCAGTTGCCGTGCTATATAAATCAAGCGATTTGTGCCACTTGCCTCGCCGACTTTAACCGTTGGCCAGTCACCAATTTATTAGCTTATCCAGCTATTTCAAATGCGGTTGAGCAGACCGAGATCGATCAGCTTCATTGTCTGGCACCCTATCAAAAGCCGCTTAGCCGCTGGCTTAACCAATTAAAATATCAGCGTCATTTGATGCTCGCTCGATTGCTCGCGCAGCTCAGCGAAAGCCATCTCGAGCAATTACTACGCGCTTTATCAAGCGAGCAACTTCCTATTTTAACCATAGTGCCGATACATTCATCGCGTTGGGGGCAGCGTGGGTTTAATCAGTGTCATGAAATTATTAAGCGTATTAAGCATAAAGACCTGTGCGATTACCGGCCAGATTTATTCCATCAAACGAAAGCGCAGTCACAACAAAAAACCTTATCTGGTAAAGAACGTCGGCGAAGAAGGCGCTATTTTCAATTAAATGCCAAATACAGTGTTAGGGGCAAAGACCTTGTGATATTTGATGATGTCTTAACCACGGGAAGTACCGTCGATGCGTTGGCAAAATTACTAAAAGCGGCTGGCGCGAACAGTGTTTCGGTGTTTACGCTAGCGCTTAGTATCAAGCGCTAGCGCTTTGAGTTTTAGTCTTGTGCTTGGCGTGGTGCCTGAGCTGAAAAGGCTTTTGAGAAAAACAAACTATTGGCGAGTAACTTGGCACTTCCCAGCCAATAGCCCCTAAACGTTAAGTTATCAGTAAAGCCAATGACCCGACCTTTGCCGTAATTGTGTGCGATGATCGCTGAATTGTTTGCGATTTGATTAACTAAGTTGCGATCGCTATAACCACTCATTAATGGTTTATCGCTGTAGGTAGCAACACTAATAAATGGCGTTTGTGGCTGCCTCATGATCAGGGTTGAGTTTTTAAATAACGGTAAGGTTTTTTGCTGATAACCAAAGGTTAGCGGATGACTGAGATCCAATTCGCTTTGATAAATCGCCCCTGCGATTCGTTTGCGAGCCCCTAGTGCTTCTTTATCGCCATAACCGAGTGAGCTCGTGTCGAATAAGTCGTCTAACGTTGCTTTACTGACAAAATCAGCGCGTAACCAAGACTGCTGAGCTAGCCACTGTGCACCTGCTTTTTGGCCGATCATCACGCCGCCGTTTTCTAGCCACAGGGCGAGGTTATTTATCGCGACTTCTGATAAATCTCGGTAGCGACCATTAACGAGCATAATATGGCTGTAGCGAGTTAAATCGATGCTTGCAAGACGTTGTTTCTCCACCACACTCACTGGGATTTGCATTAAATTATCAAGGTAATAAAGGACTTCACCGGCTTCGTATTGCGAAACACCTTTACCGCCAACCAATAAGACATTAATCGGGCTAATAATCTGCATATTGCGGCTACCTAAATCAATGCCTTTAACCGTTAAGCCGGTATCAAGTGCTGATATTTCAATACCATTTTTAGCGCTCAAGGCCGAGAGTGTTTGCTCCCAGTTATCAGCGGTTTGGATACCTGCCGGGATAACGATAGTGCCGGCGTTGAAATCGACGACATTGCCTTGGCTCGTTACGCTGAAGTCTTGTGTTGATACGCGGACTTTAATGTCTTTTTTCAACAACTGATTAAGCAGTTTAGGCGCTAACGAGTGTGACCAATCAAACGCATAGGCATATGCACCTGAGGTAAATGGCGCAGTTGTTTGAGTGTTTATTTGGTAATTTTGTTTCGCTAAACCAAGGCCAGAGGTTTTAGTAATGGCCTCAAAAGTGATATTCATCGCTAATGGTATCGTCCAGCCAGATACATCATAAAAAGTATTGTCTCTAAAATCTGTCTGCTGATTAAACATAGCTTCAATCATTCGATACTGAGCTTGTGCTAACGGGACATAAAAACTTTGCTTAGCTTTAAATAATTTGCCGTTGATGGTTTGATCTCGACTCGTTTGGTAGACTTTGACTTGGTGCGCTTGTAATTTTTCAATAAAGCTGTGTAAGCGGTAATCATCGTTATTTACGCTAAATAAATAGCCTTTGAAATCTTGATTACTTGCGAGTTTAAAACCGTCTAGGTAGAACTGTTTGCGATGAGCTTTGAGTTTATCTTTGTTTTGCCATGCGCCTTCGATGGTTGAGAAAGAGGTTGTCACTTGATTAGCAATGGTTTGATCAAAGGTTAATAAGCCATTGATCGTTTCTTGAGCGAAGCCTCGAGAGCTCGCTTGTTCAAATAAAATACCGACACTTGCGTTGATATCTGGATAGGTTGAGCCTTTGCCATAGTAAAAGTCATCAAACGACTCTTGGCTGAAATAAAGCTGTTTAGTTTGATCAAGCGCACTGGCGTGATAATTAGCTAATTCGTTAGTGAGCGTAATGTTACTTTCAGGCGTCAGCGGATGCGTGCGTGACGGGATACCTGGTTGAAAGAAGTATGTGCTGTTCGCGCCCATTTCATGGAAATCACCGAGTACGTGTGGCGCGTATTTGTGAAATTGTTTGATGCGGTTTTTTGACTCGATTTGCGAGAGTAGTAACCAATCTCGGTTTAAATCAAACCAAAAGTGATTAGTGCGGCCGGTTGGCCAATTTTGGTGATGTTCAATGTGGTTTGGATCACTGTTAAAACTTGCACCTCTAAAGGTATCAACCCAATTGACGAAACGGTCCATGCCGTCGGGGTTAATCGATGGTTCAATCACAATAATGGCTTCATCAAGTAACTGTTTAACAGCGTTATCTTGGCTTGCAGCAAGGTGATAGGCGACAACCAAAGCCGCATTGGTTCCCGAGATTTCATCGCCGTGCACACTGTAACCTAACCAGATTACCAAGGGCTCATCTTTGGGCTTTTGCTTATTAGGCAATTGACGATTAGCAATAATTTCATCTAATCGCGCGAGATTTTTCGGGCTAGATATTGTTAATAAGAGTTGCGGGCGTTGCTGAAACGTACGGCCAAATTCTTCAATAAGTACGCGATCACTTTGCTGAGCAAGCGTTTGCATGTAGTTGACCACTTGGAAATGACGAACGTGGCGTTCACCGACTTCAAAACCCAAAACCTGTTCAGGTTTTGCAATGGCAATATCGTGTTGACTGTTCTTTGGTAAAAACTGTTCAACAGGTAAAGCAAAAACACTAGTACTGAATAAAGCAAACAGCATTAGTATACGTGATAACGACATGATATTTCTCCTAAATGTGCGTAAGCCAAGATACCAAACAATTGTGCTTTAAACCAGTTAGCGAGCTGTTAACTCAAGTTGTCGGTTAATTTATTCGTATTTGTTATTTTCAACCACTAGTTATTGTCTGCAATGCAGAGTAAAATACTATACCTGAGTAAATTGCTCGGGTACTATGCTCGGGCAATACTGTCGGGTAGTTTAAACGAGAGATGAGTTTTTATGATCACTATTTCTGAAGCGGCACAAGCACACTTTGCAAAGCTTTTATCTTCACAAGCTGAAGGTACCAATATTCGTGTATTTGTTGTTAATCCTGGTACTGCAAGCGCTGAATGTGGCGTCTCTTATTGCCCTGTTGATGCGGTTGAGCCTGAAGATTTAGAACTTAAATTTGATGGTTTTTCTGCATTTGTTGACGCCGATAGCAAACCATTTTTAGAAGACGCGGAAATTGACTTCACCACAGATCAAATGGGTTCGCAATTAACATTAAAAGCACCGAATGCGAAACTGCGCAAAGTAGCTGATGATGCACCATTATTCGACCGAGTAAACTACTTTCTTCAGGCAGAAGTTAACCCTCAACTTGCTGGCCACGGCGGTGAATGTACGTTAATGGAAATTACCGAAGATGGTTACGCGGTATTGCAATTTGGTGGTGGCTGTAATGGTTGTAGCCAAATCGATGTAACGGTGAAAGACGGCATTGAAAAACAGTTAATCGAATTGATGGGCGATGAAATTAAAGGCGTTCGCGATATGACTGAGCACCAACGTGGTGAGCACTCATACTACTAAACCCTTGTGTTACAAAATAGGGGTCAGAGTCAATTGACTCTGACCCCTATTTTATTACTCTGAACTCAAGCTTTTATTGTGAAAATGCCAAGCTAAAGACAGCCCTCTAGCGATCATAAAGATTGAAAAAGCTCCCCAAATAGCGTGATTACCCAGCGATTGTAAAAGGTACCAGGCAGGAAAAAAGCAGCCAAAGGTTGAGAAAATCATACTATTTCGCATCACATCCGCTTGCATTAAACCAACATAAATTCCGTCGTATAAATAACACCAACAGGCGAGTATCGGCAGTATGACTATCCAAGGAAGGTAAGTACTCGCCAACGCCCTAACTGACTCTATATCACTGATCAATGCGATAAATTGCTCGCCTAAAAAGGCGAAAAACAGGCTATAACCGAGTGCGAAAATAAAGGTCCAAAGTAAAGACGTATCAACAACCCGTTTGAGTTGTTGGTTGTCATTAGCGCCATGGGCTTTGCCGACCATCGCTTCCGCGCCATTGGCGATACCATCAAGGCCGAAAGATATCAGCAGGACAAAGTTCATTAAAATCGCATTACTTGCAACAACCTCATCACCTAAGCGAGCGCCTTGAAAAGTAATAAAAACAAAACACACCTCAAGGCATAGTGTTCTTATTAAAATGTCGCGGTTGAGGGCAAAATATTGCTTGAGTTTATCCGCTTTAAAAATACTCGAGAACATTGCGCTAATATCTATTGTTATCGCAACCTTACGGTGAATATAGTGAGCGATATATGCTAATCCGGTGATAAAGCCGAGGTATTCGGCAATTAATGTTGCACAAGCAACACCCTGTAAACCCCAGTTAAAGCCTAAAACAAATAAGAGATCGAGGACTAAATTACATAGATTAGTGATGATCAACAGCCACATTACCGGCCGAGCTTGTTGTTGCCCCAGCAACCAACCCAAAATCACTAAACTGCCGAGTGAAGCAGGTAAGCCCCAAATCCTAATTTCGGCATATTCTCGGCCATAGTGCTGTATTTCGGCAGAGCCTCCGGCTAAAAAGAAAGCGATATCGAAATACAGTGATTGCGCCAAAATAAATACGATGGCAATTGTGAGTGAAACCAATAAACCGCGTAATAAAACCTGTAGGCTTTGTGCTACATCTTGTTTACCTAATGTTTGTGCGGATAATCCTGTTGAAGACATGCGCAAAAATCCACATAACCAAGTAATAAAGGTTATAATCATTGCGCCCACGGCGCTGGCACCTAAATAATAGGCGTGTGGTAAGTGACCAATGACTGCGGTGTCAACTAAGCCGAGTAACGGCACCGTGATATTCGAAATGATCATGGGGAAGGCGAGCGCAAACAATGGCTTGTGGACCATTTGTGAAATTGGTGTCACGTAAATACTCAACAGATAAATAGAAGTAAGGTAAATATTATGCAACGGTTAGGGGTAGTTCATAAATCGTTTTATGCTTTTTTGCTGATGTTTTTTAGCTTGATCGCGACGATGGTCAACCAAGCACAAGCTGCGGTTATTTTGCAGTATCACCATGTCAGTACACAAACGCCTAAGATAACCAGTATTGCACCGGAGCAATTTTCCAAACATTTAGCTTTGCTACAGGAAAAGCAGTATCAAGTTGTTTCATTACCCGATTTGATGACTAAAGTTGCCGCAGGGCAAAATGTTGTTAATCACGTCGCCATTACCTTTGATGATGGTTACAACAACCTACTTGAGCATGCTATTCCTGAGTTGGAAAAATATGGCTTTGCCTACACAATTTTTATCAACCCACAGGTTGTCGATCAAAAAAGCGCGAGCTCGCTCACTTGGGCTGAATTAAAAGCATTGACCAAGCGCGGTGCAACTATTGCTAATCATGGCTTAACACACGACTCTTTAGCGCGTATTCCCACTGGCACCTCAATTGCTGAATGGGTCAAACAAAAAGGCGATGAAATACTTGCTGCCCAAGCTAAAATCGCTCAGGAAACGGGGCAAGATTATCGATTGTTTGCATACCCTTACGGTGAGTATACGCCAGAGTGGCAAGCGTGGTTAAAAGACAATGACTTTATTGCTTTTTCACAACAGTCTGGTGCGGTAGGCGACTTTACTGATTTAACGATTGTACCGCGTTTTCCCGTGTCACAACCTTACGACAAAATTGCTAATTTATCGGATAAACTCAATACTTTAGCCTTTGACCTAACACCGCTTGCCACCAGTAAAAGCACAGTGGTTAGTTATGGCTCAGTCAAAGAGTTGGTGATGCAAGTTAATAATCTTGACTTTCATCCTAAGCTTTTAGCTTGTTATGTTTCAGGTTTAGGTAAACAAGAGGTTACTTGGCTGGATGAGACAACGTTTAAAGTGAGCTTTACTCAAGATTTAAAGCCTGGGCGTCAGCGTTGTAACTGCACAGCACCTAGCATAAGTATGCCAAGCCGTTATTATTGGTATTCAAAACCTTGGTTTGTTTTACAACAAGACGGCCAATGGTTCCCACTGTAGCAGCCAATTTGGGGTCAGAGTAAAATGACTCTGACCCCAGTAGTTTTTAATGTAGGCGAACGATTTTACTAAAGTCAGCTAGCAGGTCATCCCCTTTAACAATCGGGAGTTTACCTAATTCGTGATCGGGTTTAAAAATCGCCGCTATCTTACCTGCCGGATTGATCAGAACTACTGAGGCACTGTGATCAACCAAGTAATTCTGCTCCGTGGTATCGTCATGGACTGAGTACATTAAGCCCAAATTTCTCGAGAATGGGAATAACACGTCATGGCCGGCCGTTAAGCCAAAAAATTCATCGTTAAAGTAGGGAATATATTGCGATAGACGCGCTTGGGTATCGCGATTTGGATCAACACTGACCATTAATACTTGCGTGTTATTTGCTACGGCCTTTAAATCGTCGTAAACAAAGTTGAGCTCTTGCAAGGTTGTCGGACATATATCTGGGCACGAGGTATAGCCGAAGAATACCCACGTCCAGTGATTTTCTAATTGGCTGTTAGTAAATGCTTGGCCATTGTGATCGGTAAATTCAAACGCTTTGACTTCGCGAGGGTTTTCGTAATACAAGCTGTGCTCAGGTTGAGCAAGCATGGTTTTTTGATACAGAAAAACGCCTGCGCACGCCGCAATAACAGCAATAATCAGCGGCAATACCACTTTGTTCATAGCGTAATATCCTCGAATTAACTCACCGGTAATAAATAATGATCAACAAGTAACACGATAAAGAGCAGCATTAAATGGATAATAGAAAATTTGAAAGTATCCATTGCTGTGTTTTCATCGGCGTTGAATTTTAACTTCCAAGCGTACGCAAAGAAAATCAAATTCAGCACAATCGAGCCGATTAAATACAACCAGTTACTCATGCCCACCAAATAAGGCATTAACCCGACGACAAAGAGTAAGACGGTATAAAGTAATATTTGGGTTTTGGTGAAAGTAACGCCATGAGTGACAGGGAGCATGGGAATGTTCACTTTGGCGTAATCGTCTTTGCGATGGATCGCCAGTGCCCAAAAGTGTGGTGGCGTCCAAGTGAAAATTAATAACACTAATAACAAGGCATTAGGGTGAATTTCATTGGTCATTGCCGTCCAACCTAAGAGGGGAGGAATAGCACCCGCTAAACCACCAATCGTAATGTTTTGTGGCGTTGCCCGTTTTAAGTACATGGTGTAAATAAAACCGTAGCCAACTAAGCCAGATAGCGTTAACCAAGCGGTTAACGGGTTAACTAAGGCGTACAACATCGCAAAGCCTAAGATAGCGATGCCACTGGCAAAAGCAATAGCATTGGCTTGGCTAATTTTTCCTTCAGGTAAGGGGCGTTTGTGAGTGCGCGCCATAATGGCGTCAATGCGCTCATCGACAATATGGTTAATAGCGGCGGCCGCAGATGATAACAAACCAATACCCAACATCGCAGGAATAAGCACTTGCCACGGGATAACGCCCGGTGTTGATAGGCACATGCCAACCAGCGCGGTAAGCACTAAAAGCGCGACAACACGCGGTTTAGTTAATTCATAGTAATCTCGCCACGTGGCTTTAGCTGTAACACTTAACGGCATATGAATACTGGTAGATTTTGGCATGAATGCTCCTTAAATTTTCCGTTTTAGCGTATAGGTGAGCTTGATCAGCACCATCATCAAGCAGGCGGCGATAATATTATGGCTAACGGCAATCGCTAGCGGCAGTGATAACACGATATTACTCACGCCTAAGCCAACTTGAACGAACAAAACCAGGGTGAGTATCGCGGTGGTTTGCTTAACTAGTTGGCTTTGTGATCGGGTAAATATTTTTAGTGCTAACCACAATAAATACACGGCAGTAATAATTGCGCCAATGCGATGCATAGCGTGAATAGTGACCCGTTCGTAATGATCTAAGTGGCCATATTCATAGGTATCGCGCTTAGGTGGAATGGGGTCGAATGAGTTTTCAAAGGTTAAATTTTCTACCCAAGGCTGTTGGCAAATCGGTAGCTCAGTGCACACCAAGGCAGCATAATTTGATGATGTCCAACCACCAAGGGCGATTTGCAAGGTTAAAATAATGACGCCAATACCGGCAAATTTCGCGTATTTTTTTACGGCAAAATCACCTTCTGGAATGCGATAATTCGACAGCCTTAAGTACAGTAAAAACAATAAACACAAGGTGGTAAAGCCACCTAATAAATGCCCCATGACAACAATCGGCATGAGTTTCATGGTGACGGTCCACATCCCGAGTGCGGCTTGAAAAATGACTAAGGCCAAGATAGACATGGGTAAAAACAGCGGTGTGCCCAAATGCCTTTTGCGATATGAAAGAACAGCGATAGCTAAAACAAATAAGCCTAATGCGCCGGCAAAATAGCGGTGGATCATTTCATTCCAAGCCTTTTGTACTTCGACTGGGCGCTCGGGAAACGCCTGCTCTGCTTTGGCTATTTGTTCGGCAGTGCGTGGTACATCAATTTGGCCATAACAACCCGGCCAATCAGGACAACCTAATCCCGCATGTGTCAGGCGAGTATAGGCTCCAAGGGTAACAACGACAATGGCTAAGATAATCGAAATTAAAACTAGGGTACGTAAACTTTTCATCTTAACCAATCCTTGAATACTTCAATAATTTTTTAAAATCTGCGACAACGGCTTTACCAAATGCTGGAATGGCATCTGAATTTTCTGGGATAACGTGGCTCACAACAATATTGCCCAACGGATCAACAATATAGATATGGTTTTGTTGTAATCGCTGCTTGGTGGTATCGGCGAGTTTGATAAATTGCCAATCTTGTTGGCGGATATTGGTGAGCGAATTTGGCGTGATCACTTGCTGGAATAGACCAACAGGCGTGACACGTGGCATTTCTTTGCCAAGCGCGATATAGGTATTATTAACGCCGCTGAGTACTTGATCGCATTTGTCTTGGCAGTTATCCGGCATAACATAGAGCATTAACCATTGTTTTTCTGCGACACTCGGCAGGTTAATACCGGTATTTTCAAGGGTGAGCTCGCCTTCAACGAGTTGACCCTGATTGGTGACACCGTAATTAAACCACTGTTGCTCAAGCGCGAGTTTGGCTAAAACAATCGGTAAGATAAACGCAAATAATAAAAGAATAAAACTACGTCGATTTTTTTTAGTTTCAGGATTATTCATACTGCTACGCCTTGTTGTTTTTATATTTTCTGGCGGCAAAACCCATCAGGGCTAACCATGCAATCGCTAACGAAAACCACTGAAACGCATAACCGCGATGTTTTTCTGGTGGCATAACGATAGGTTGCCAATTTTTTTCATATCCTATGTCTTCATTTTTATCTAAGTAAAAGACAAAGGGCAATAGCTGTTTATTAATTAAACGAGAAATTTTTTCCAACTCGATTTGTTGAATCAAAACAGTGCCATTATTCTCTTTTAATTCTAGTGACTTAAGCGTTATACCCGGCTCAACTATGCGCAATGCGCCACTGAGCGAATATTCGCCACTTATGGCTTGGACACTTGGCATCACTTGGCGGCTGCGATCACCTGCAAGCCAGCCTAAGTTAACTAAAATATGTTGCTGATCAACCTCAAAAACCTGCAGTGCTCGGTAGCCAAATTGGCCATTGCTGACTTGATTGTCGAGTAAAAATATTGGGTCGTCAGTAAAGCTCCCTCGCTCGTTGACTAACAAATCGTTGGCTATCTCAGGGGTTTTACTGAAAACCTGTAGGGCGCTAGCGAGTGAAATACCGCCTTGTTGTTGCCAAATAGCCATTTGTTCGATACGCGCCTCTTTTTCGTGTGCGCGGTTGAGTTGCCACAAACCCAACTTGATTAATGCTGAAAAAACTAGCAAGGTAAACAGTGTTAACACCAGGTGTTGATAGGAAAATTTTCCCATACTAAACAACCGCAACTCGTGCGAGATACAACAAAAAAGGTGGAAAAAAACGCATGCTGTTACTCTTTAAAATACTACTTGTAGCTGCTCTATTTTTTATGGCTTATAACCTGTTTAGAGCGCTGTTGATTATGAATCGAAATGATCCAAATCAGCCATCAATGTCTAAATTTATTGGCCGACGAGTGGCGACTTCCGCCGCTATTGTTATTTTACTTTTAGTGTTAATTGCGACGGGTGTTATTACGCCAAACCCTCGTCCATTTTAAAAATTTAACGACAAAAAAAGGTGACGAGACTTACCCTCGTCACCTTTTTTATTTACCTTAAATTACGTAAACAAAAACGAATAAAAATACCCAGACTACGTCAACAAAGTGCCAGTACCAGCTCGCGGCTTTAAAGGCAAAATGGTTTTCAGGGGTAAAGTGACCTTTGTAAATACGCACCATCATGACAATGAGCATAATCGTACCTAAGGTTACGTGCATCCCGTGAAAGCCTGTTAACATAAAGAAAGTATTACCGTAAATACCGCTGTCTAAATAGAGCTTCATTTCGTCAGAATAGGCGTGTTGATATTCCATGACTTGTAGGAATAAGAACACAACACCTAGAATAACGGTTGCCCACATCCACATTTTTAACTGTGAACGCTTGTTTTGCTCTAACGCGACATGGGCAAAATGGGCGGTAACCGATGAGGTTAATAGTAAAATGGTGTTAATTAATGGCAAGCCATACCAGCCCATTGCTGTTGTGGTAGTGCCATCAGGTGTTTTTATCAGTGGCCACGTCGCTTGAAACTCAGGCCAGAGTACTTGCCAGGTCATTTCATTATTGGGCTCACCGCCTAACCAAGGCACTGAAAACATGCGGGCGTAAAATAACGCGCCAAAAAATGCCGCAAAGAACATCACTTCTGAAAAAATAAACCAACTCATCCCTTGTTTGAATGAATTGTCCATTTGATGTGAATACTTGCCCGACATCGATTCGCTGATCACATTACTAAACCAACCCCAGACCATGTAAATAACCATGGCGATACCGGCAAGTAATACGTAACCACCCCAGCTTGCTTCGCCCGTTTTAAGCACAGAAACATATTTTCCTGCGCCAATGGCTATTAAAAATAGTGCTACAGCACCGATTATCGGCCAGTGGCTCTGTGCCGGCACGTAATAGCTTTCATATTCTTTTGAACTCATTGCTATTCTCCTTTAACGCATCGGTTATGAATCTGCTTTCGCGGTGATGTCGTAGAGGGTATACGACAACGTTAGCTCGCTTACGTCATCAGGCAGCTCAGGATCAACGTAGAACTGCAGTGCCATTTCGACTTCTTCTTGTGCTTTTAACGGCTGATGATTAAAACAAAAGCATTCTATTTTTTGGAAATAAACTGCTGCTATACCTGGCGACACAGACGGCACTGCTTGGCCGATAATGTCGCGAACAGATTCATTTTTTGCGTAAAATTTTACTAATTTCATTTCGCCTGGATGAACGGAAATTTCATTGGTCATGGGCTTAAATTGCCACGGGATACCTTGCGCGGTGCGACTGATAAACTGCACTTTTACGGTGCGAGAAGTATCAACGCCATCGACGAGTGCCGTTGCCGCCTCATTGCTGGTCTTTCCGTTTAATCCGGTCACTTCACAAAACACGTCATACAAAGGCACTAAAGCAAAACCGAAACCGAACATGGCAAACACGACTAAGACGAGTTTTTTCACGGTTTTTTGAATGTTTTGCTCTGTTGTTTGTGTCATAACATGCTCCTTAATACCTTTTTTCTTAACTTGATGGTGACGTTGGCTTTACTCGCAACCAACGCCACTGAGCTCACTTAGGCTCATCTAGTCAATTTTCGGTGGTTTCTCAAAGGTGTGGTATGGCGCAGGGCTTGGCACTGTCCACTCTAATCCTTCGGCACCATCCCAAGGTTTAGCTGGTGCTTTTTCACCACCTTTAATGCACTTGATCACCACCCATAGGAATATCAATTGCGATAAACCAAAGGCAAAACCACCGATACTTACCCACTTGTTGAAGTCGGCAAATTGCAGCGCGTAATCAGGGATCCGGCGAGGCATACCCGCTAATCCTAAGAAGTGCATTGGGAAGAACAGGACGTTCACTGAGATCAGTGAGCACCAAAAATGTGCCTTGGCTAAGGTTTCGTCGAACATGAATCCCGTCCATTTTGGCAACCAGTAATAAGCACCTGCGTAAATTGAGAACAGGGCGCCAGTTACTAACACATAATGGAAGTGAGCGACCACAAAGTAGGTATCGTGATATTGGAAATCAACGGGTGTTAACGCCAACATCAAGCCTGAGAAACCGCCGATAGTGAATAAGATCACAAAGGCAATTGAGAATAACATCGGCACTTCAAAGCTAATGGCACCGCGCCACATGGTAGCTACCCAGTTAAAGACCTTAACACCAGTTGGCACGGCGATTAACATGGTGCAGTACATGAAGAACAACTCGCCAAACAATGGCATCCCGGTCGTGAACATATGGTGCGCCCAAACGATAAATGACAAGAACGCGATTGACGCAGTTGCATATACCATTGAGCTGTAACCAAATAGCTTCTTACGAGAAAACGCTGGAATGGTTGTTGAGACAATACCAAAGGCAGGCAAAATCATGATGTAAACTTCAGGGTGACCAAAGAACCAGAAAATATGCTGGAATAGCACCGGATCACCACCGCCTGCAGCGTCAAAGAAGCTAGTGCCAAAATAGGTATCAGTTAATACCATAGTCACGGTACCCGCCAATACCGGCATAACAGCGATCAATAAGTATGCGGTGATGAAAAATGTCCAAACAAATAATGGCATTTTCATGTAGGTCATACCCGGTGCACGCATGTTCATAATAGTGACAACGATATTAATCGCGCCCATAATCGATGAGATACCCATAATATGGACGGCAAACACGAAGAACGCGGTACTACCATTACTGTAGGTGGTGGATAGTGGCGCATAGAAGGTCCAACCGAAGTTAGGGGCGCCGCCTTCCATAAAGAAAGATGCCAATAAAATGCTAAACGCAAATGGCAGTATCCAAAAACTCCAGTTGTTCAAGCGTGGCAGTGCCATATCTGGCGCACCAACCATCATCGGGATCATCCAGTTAGCCAAGCCTGTGAAGGCGGGCATAATGGCACCGAATACCATGATCAAGCCATGAACGGTCGTCATTTGGTTGAAAAAGTCAGGGTCGACAATTTGTAAACCCGGTTGGAACAGCTCGGCGCGAATGACCATCGCCATCGCTCCGCCTGTTAAAAACATAATAAACGAGAACCATAGGTACATTGACCCGATGTCTTTGTGGTTCGTGGTAAATAACCAACGCTTTAAGCCCGTCATTTTGTGGTCGTGATGTTCGCCGTCGTGATTGTCGTGCGAATCATGAATTGCTTCTGTTGTCATTATTCGAACTCCTTATTTGCCACTTACAGCATCAACATCTGCTGGTTGCACTAAATCACCGCTGTCGTTACCCCAAGCATTTCGCTCAAAAGTCACTACCGCTGCGATTTGGGTTTTAGTTAATACACCTAGGAAACCTTGCATTGCTGGATTCTTCGTGCTGCCTTTCACAACCATGTCGATATGTGCATTAACATCACCTGTGATGTACGGGCTCTTAATTAATGATGGAAATGCTGGTGGCATACCAACACCGCCTGGCTGATGACAAGCAATACAAGCGCTGTTGTACACCTGCTCACCCATCGCCATCATTTCATCCATAGAATATTGTTTAGTTAAATCTTCTGCTGGGGCCGCTTCTTCGACAACTTGTGCCGCAGCTTGTGATGCTGCGTCTGTCATGTTATCAACAGTACCACTTGCTCCCGCGCCACCTTTAATTTTGGCAACGTCAGCTGCTTGTACAGCATCGCCCGTGTTATTACCCCAAGCATTTCGCTCATAAGTAACAACAGCAGCAATTTCTTTTGCACTTAACTGTTTGCCATAACCTTGCATACCTGTGCCAGCAATACCGTTAACGACAACATCAATATGGTTATCAACAGCGCCGGTCGTTGCTACTGCGCTACCTTTAAGCGCAGGGAAAGCCGGTGGTAAACCTTCACCATTAGGTTGGTGACATGCCGCACAGTGGGCAGTGTAGGTGGTTTCACCTAAGCTCATTAACTCATCCATTGATAGTGATGCGCTCAAAGAGGCTTGTTCAGCAGCTTTGCGTTCAGCAATTAATGTTTTTTGATCTTTAAGCCACTGGGCATAACCCTCTTCGGTTTTCACTTCAACAACAACGGGCATATAGCCGTGATCTTTACCACACAGCTCAGCACATTGGCCGCGGTATATGCCCGGTTCATCGACGATTGTCCACGCTTCATTGATAAAGCCCGGGTTGGCGTCTTGCTTGACGGCAAACGCAGGCACCCACCACGAGTGAATAACATCGTCTGAGGTGATCAAAAATCTCACTTTTTTATTAACGGGAATAACGAGGTGATTATCAACTTCCAACAAATAGTTTTCACTTTTTGGCGCGTTGCCAACACGGTTGTCAAACTGGTCTCTTGGTGTCGTTAATACAGAGAAAAACTCAATGTCTTGGTCAAAGTATTTGTAGTGCCATTTCCATTGCGAACCAGTAATTTGAATGGTGATATCTGAATTTGAGTTATCTTCCATTTTAATTAAGGTAGAGGTTGCCGGAATGGCCATGGCAACCAATATAACAATGGGTATTGCCGTCCAAAGAATTTCAATTTTGGTACTTTCGTGAAAGGTTGCTGGCTTGACGCCTTTAGATTTTCGATGAAAGAACATCGACCAGAACATCGCACCAAATACGATGATACCTATTGCCGTACATATATACATAACGAACATATGTAGGTCGTATACTTCTTGACTGACGGCCGTTACACCTTTGGTAAGGTTTAATTGGCTATCTGCCCAAGCTGAACTGGAAAGTATGCTTCCCAACAACAGCCAACCCAGGTTACGTCTTTTCACTCGACATCCCTCCCTCTTTTTTTAAAGCAAGAAACAGCCCTCAGTTTGAAGCGTAAAACACAGATCACTGTTGCTAAGTTCTGCTTATTTATTATTTTCTGGGTGACGCAATAGAATTGTTAGCGCGATTGCGTCGATCTTATAGTTGTAATAACGATTAATTTTTGGGTGTTTTCTAATCTAGAATTACTTAATTTTTAATCAAGGTCTAGCGTTTTTTTTCGAAAGGATTAAAAAAAGTTTAATAATTTCAGTGGAGTAACTACTCTAATGTGGGTTTTGTGAGGTGTTTAATATTTAGTCGTGTTTTGGTGGGTTAAAAGGCAATTAAGATACAAAAAAGCCAACACTGTGGTTGGCTTGTTGCATTATATTTATTATGTAGTGTTAATTTAAGCTTGTTACATCCAGTCGGCGTTTCTAACTACACCAACTGCTAACCCTTCAATGTGAAATGCTTGGTGAGCTAAGTCGACTTTAATTGGGGCAAAGTCTTCATTTTCAGCGTGTAAGTAGACAATATTTCCTTCGCGTTTAAAGCGTTTGACGGTTACGTCGTCTTCTACCCGAGCAACAATGACTTGACCATTTTTTACATCTTGAGTGGTATGAACGGCGAGTAAATCACCATCGAGAATACCTATGTCTTTCATGCTTTCACCATTAACACGAAGTAGGTAATCTGCACTTGGGTGAAATAAATTCCCATCAATTTTGTAGGTATCTTCAACGTGCGCTTGCGCTAAAATTGGTTCACCAGCGGCGACTCGGCCAATTAATGGTAATCCTTCTTCTTCAATGAACTCGTCAGCTAATCGAATACCGCGGGACGTGCCAGGTAACATTTCGATGTAGCCCTTTTTGGCGAGCGCTTTTAAGTGCTCTTCTGCTGCATTAGCTGATCTAAAACCAAAGTGTTCAGCGATTTCCGCGCGCGTTGGCGGCATACCGGTGGCGTTTATCGACTCTTTGATCAACTCAAAGATCTCACTTTGTCTCTTTGTTAACTCGCGCATATTAACCTGTTGTTTCGTACAGTGGTGTATTTATTGTCAGTATATAGCCCAAAATGGCAAACGCAAGCTTAAATGTTGAGTTACAACATAAAGTTGTAATCATCGAGCGATCCTGTGGCATCAAGCTCAATCGCTTTTTGTCGTTCATCTTCCGTTAAAATGTTTACAAAAGGCGTGTTTCTGCGCAATTTTCGCATTCGCTTGTCGTACTCGATCACGCCTTGATAAAAGGCATCGGGATCGTTTGGGGCAATATCGAGCAAACTAAACCAGGTTAAATAAGCACCATATCCCATGCGGCCGTCTTCGCGTTTTTGCTCTAGCGTAGCTTTGACTTGTTCAATTAATTCAGGTTTAGCCAATACTTTCTTCGCCATGGCCTTGTGGATCGCTAAGATTTGCTTATCGATAAAATCATCGCGAATAGTGGTTTTCTTGATTTGGTATGGCTTTTGTCGTCTCGATCTACTTCGGAAAGTCATCAGTACAAACAACTATAAGTATATGTGTCTAGTGCAAGTATATTTAACGAAAGCTTCTTTAGGCAAGCTTTGCTTGACATATTATGTCTAATGGGTAAGGATACCAATCATGTAGTTGCAAGGATGTAGACAAATGTTAGATTTTTTATTCTTAGATTTTAATACCTTATATACTGTCGCATTAGTAATAGTTGCCGTCATTGGCTTATTAGAGGGCTTGGGTATTTTACTAGGGATTAGCTTAGTCAATCTTTTTGACGACCTTCTACCGATAGACATTAACCTTGATGCTGATATATCTCAGACAGGATTGTCAAAACTATTGAGCTGGTTGTGTATCAATAAATTACCCGTGCTAGTTTGGCTGATCGTGATTCTAACTTCCTTTAGTATTGCTGGCCTTTCGCTAAATTATTTTTCTATTCAATTTTCTGACGAAGTGCTACCGAAATGGTTAGCTTTTGTACTTGCTTCTGCCTCCTCTATATTTTTAACAAAATGGTTAGCTAAACCATTAGCTAGGCTAATGCCAAAGAATGAATCGAGTGCGGTATCTGTTGATAGCTTAAATGGCTTAATTGGCACTGTTACTTTAGGTAAAGCATCGAAAAATAATCCAGCAGAAGCCGTTGTTCAAGATAGCTTCAACCAAAAGCATTATGTTCTGGTGGCACCGGAATTGGATGGTCAAATTTTTAATCAGGGAGAGCAAATCATCTTGGTCGAAAAGACTGAGAATCATTGGTTAGCAATTCCATTTAAATAAACTGTAGTACTAAGGAAAAAATAATATGAATGAGATCAATATGGATGGCTCAAATACCCAGTTCATTTTAATTATGGCTGGTGTCGTTGTTTTCGCGTTTTTTACCATTGGCTTAATCTTTGCCAAACTTTACGTCAGGGCGACTAAAGAAATCGCTTTTGTTCGAACGGGCTTAGGTGGAGAGAAAGTAGTGAAGGATGGCGGCGCCATTTGTTTGCCAGTGCTTCATGAAACTATTCCAGTCAATATGAATACCCTGCGCATCGAAGTAGAAAAAACACAAAAGGATGCTTTGATAACAAAAGATCGTATGCGTGTTGACGTTAAAGCCGACTTTTATCTGCGAGTTGCTCCACATCAAGAAGGTATTTCAATGGCAGCTCAAACATTAGGTACAAGAACAACGCGAGTTGACGAGCTTAAAAAGTTAATGGAATCGAAATTTGTTGACGTTCTACGTGCGGTTGCGGCAGAAATGTCAATGACAGAAATGCATGAACAACGCGCAGACTTCGTACAAAAAGTACAGCAAAACGTAGCTAACGATCTTGAAAAAAACGGTCTCGAACTTGAATCAGTATCACTAACCGGCTTTGATCAAACCGATTTACAGTTTTTCAATGACAATAATGCGTTTGATGCCGAAGGTCGAGCTCGTTTGGCAAAAATTATTGAGGAAAAGCGCAAAGAAACTAACGATATAGAACAAGATAATCGTATTCTAATTGAACGTCGTAATTTAGAAGCTGAACGCCAAGCACTTGAAATTAAGAAAGAAGAAGAGGAAGCAAGATTAGCGCAGACGCAAATTCTTGAATTTAAACGGGCAGAGCAAAAAGCAGAAATTGCAAAAACACGTGAAATGAAAGAAAAAGAAGAGCGCGAAGCAGAAATTGCTAAACAGCGTGCAATTGAATCTGCTGAAATTGAAAAATCGAAAGATATAGAAACGCGAGAAATAGCCAAGAAAAAAGCGCTTGAAGAAGCAAGAATTCAGCAACAAAGAGATATTGAAGTTGCTGAACAAGAAAAGCAAATAGCAGTTGCTGAAAAATCTGAAGAAGAGTCTGCTGCTCGAGCTAAAGCTGCAGAAGCAGAAAAGGAAAAAGTTGAAAAAGAAGAAGCTGTTGTTACTGCTAAGCATGTCGCCGAAGCGAATCGTCGTAAAGAAATAGAAGTGATTGATGCTAAAAAGGAAGCGGAGCGAGATGCTGTAGGTGTTACTGTTCAAGCTGAAGCGGAAAAGCAAGCTGCTGAAGATAAGGCCACTGCAATTCTAACTGAAGCAAAAGCTGATGCGGATGCCAAGAAGCTGAAGGCTGAAGCAGATGAGAAAGTATATGCTGTAGAAGCTGCAGGTAAGCAAGCGCTATATGAAGCAGAAAATACGCTTAGAGACGAACAAATCGAGTTGCAGAAGTCGTTAGCTATATTGACGGCATTACCAGAAATTGTTGCTAATGCTGTTAAACCACTAGAAAATATTGAAGGTATTAAGATTTTACAAGGCTATGGTGCGAGCAATAGCCTATCAAACTCTGGTGAGGGAGCTTCAGTAAGTAATGGTGGGATTGCTGAGCAAGTTACGTCTGCAGCGTTAAATTACCGAGCAAATGCGCCAGTAGTGGACGCCATGCTTAAAGAGTTAGGGTTAGTTGATCGAGAAAATGGTAGTTTGTCAGACCTGCTAAACGGTAACAATTCGCTAATTTCAGAGGCCAAAAATGTTATTAAACAAAGTAAGCCTCCAGCGCTAAATGGCAATGGCGTTGAGACAAGCTACTCTGTTTCAGGACACAGTGAAAGTACGCCTGAATAAAAGGAAGTAGAACTGGCGCTTCCGACAGGAATCGAACCTGTAATTTAGACTCCGGAGGTCCACGTGATATCCATTTCACCACGGAAGCACAGCTACAGGCGAGATTCTAGACAAAAGCGCCCGCGTTTACTAGCGGTAATTGTTCAACTGCTCAATTACCGCGCTATTTCGAGCTATTGTTTGTATATTTCGCCATTTTTCATCACAAAACTCACCCGCTCTAACGTCGCTATATTTTCAAGCGGATTCGCATCAACTGCGATAATGTCGGCATATTTTCCTGTTTTAAGGCTACCGAGATTATCTTGCCAGTTAAGTAACTTAGCTGACTCAATTGTTGCTGCTTGAATCGCTTGCAAGGGTGTCATACCAAATTTTACCATGCGAGCAAATTGCTTGGCATTATCGCCATGGGGATAAATACCGGCATCTGAGCCCAAAACCATTTTTGCGTTAGCATTTACCGCATTGCTAAAACTTTGACGTTGAATACTGCCTACTTGGCGCTCTTTATCGATATTTTCTTGTGGTACTCCGTTTTTCTCTCCTTCAGCAAGGGTGTATTCGGTGTTGTAGATATCCATCGATAAATAGGTACCGTGTTTTTTTGCTAAAGCGATAGTTTCTTCATCTAAAAAGCTGGCGTGCTCTATAGAATCTACGCCCGCCTTGATGGCAAATTTGATACCTTCGGTGCCATGAGCATGCGCAGCCACGGTACGGCCATGAGTATGGGCTTCGTCGACAATCGCTTTCATCTCTTCAAAGGTGTATTGGCGTTGACCAACTTTCGTGCCTTTTGAAAAAACGCCGCCAGTTGCGCAGAATTTGATGAGATCTACACCGTATTTTACGTTCAAACGCACTTTCTCTCGCACCGACCAAGGGCCGTCGGCAACACCATCTGATTTTTGTTCAAAGCTGTGATTTAGGGCGTTATTGTCACAGTGACCACCCGTAATACCGATTGAAGGGCCAGAAACCGCCATACGAGGGCCCGGAATTTCACCCGCGTTAATTGCATTGCGCAACGCAACATCTTGATAGTCGGCGGCGCCGACATTGCGAATTGTGGTAAAACCAGCCATTAGTGTTTTTTCTGCGTTAACCACGCCGCCGATCAGCGCGCGATGAGGTGATTGGAAGAGGCCAGCATAAAAGTCTTTTTCTAGGTGCTGTACTACATGGGTGTGCATATCCATAAGACCAGGCAGTAAGTATTTATCACCGAGATCGATTATTTCAGCATCAGCAGGAAGGTTGT
Organism: Thalassotalea sp. LPB0316; assembly: GCF_014898095.1. Taxonomy (NCBI): domain Bacteria; kingdom Pseudomonadati; phylum Pseudomonadota; class Gammaproteobacteria; order Alteromonadales; family Colwelliaceae; genus Thalassotalea; species Thalassotalea sp. LPB0316. The sequence goes on along the minus strand of NZ_CP062946.1, from coordinate 566,439 downwards.
GCTGTTTGTTAGTAATATCGGTGATCTTGCCATTATCGATCACGATAAAGTGATTTTTTAGCGTTTTACCAGTTTCAACATCGAGTAAATGTTTAGCTGTAACGACGGTGCTTGAAAAAGCAAATTGACTTACCATTAAACTACTTAAAGCAGCGAGTATTGTTATTTTTTTCATAGGGCATCCTTTGTTGATAATTTAGTTATAAAAGATTGTCGTTAGCCATTCAAACTAACTTGGGCTAAGTGGTCGGTATTTTGCGATAACAATATCGTTAGATTGCATCTAGCCAAACGATTACGTAAAGTAGCTAAGTTAATGATCCGGTAAAGAATTTAAATAATGACAACTTCTCTTGGCAATCATCACTTATGCAAGGTTACGCTGTTAGGTAACTTAGTTGCGAAACCCGAAGTGAGGTATTCAAGTAACCCTGTGTTAGCGATTGCTGAAATTACCTTGGCGACGCATAGCCGGTGGTTTGATAAAACCAGCAACCAATTTAAAGAGTGGACAGACTTTCACACCATCAAGGTGATTGGCGATATCGTGGAAGAGGCGCTGTTATATGCCGATAAAGGCGATGTTATGTTGATCCACGGATATATGCTAGATAGCGCTAAGTCACAACGCCAGATCATTCATGCCAATTTTGCGCAACACTTTGCCAAAGGCTACGCGCAATCGATCAATTTGGTGCAGTTAAGTGGTGAAATCAACGCACCGATAAAATTATTGACAACAGCAAGCGATAAGCAACTAGCAGAGCTTTCTTTGGCAATAAAACATCAAGTTTACTCACCGGTATCTGGCAAAAAGCAAGAGTTTGAAATGACACGCCTAGTACACGTATGGGGTAAGCAGGCGCAATATATTGCCAATAATGCACAAGAGGGCAGCCAAGTGGTGGTTGAAGGTAAATTGAGTTATCAAAAGGATCAGCAAAAAACCCAGTTTATTGAAGCAAAACAAACGGTTGTTTTAAAAAGTTAGGTTGTTTGTTTGACTATTTATTTCAATTGGTATTATTGAGCTATGTAAATAATTTTTGCATACTGGGATTAAGGAAATAATAAATATTGTCTTGAACAAGGAATAACTGGCTAATTATGGGCAATCAAGGAAACACAGTATGGTTAAGTTGGCGTATTTACTATACGCTTCTATGCAGTGTTTTATTGCTGACTAATTACCCCGCCCAAGCGATAACTTGGCAAGTAAAATTGCCTGAATATTTAAGCACTATCAATACTAAACAACTAATAAAAGTCCCTCAACAAGAGCGATTTTTTGCTTTTACTCAAACCGGTGAAATTTACCTGCTTGGCGTCGAAGAAAGCAGTGAACTGGTTGTTCACCATCAGCCCATTTTGAATTTACAACAAGCGTTAGCCGTTGAGTCGGTAGACTTACTTGCGGTGGCGCTTCACCCGAGCTTTTCAACTGATGGCCAGGCTGGGCATACTACTTTTTACACCGCCCAGCGCATACCATTTGAACGCCAAAGTGGGGCTGTGCGATTAGCTCAGCAGTCTGACAAAAATATTTATGATGTTGTCGTTACCGAGTGGGTTTACTTGGCACATAGCCAAGCAGTTGCGGTAAACTCTAAGCGAGAGCTCTTTCGCATTGCCAGCAGTAATAGAGACTTTGGCGTTGAGCAGTTGAGCTTTAATCCACATATCAAACCTTGGCAAGATAACTTTGGGTTATTGCATGTCTTGCTGAGTGCTTCAAAAAGCGCTACTTCACCCTTGTATAGTGGTAGCTTGTTACGTATTAATCCGACACCTTTTGGCTTAAAACAATATACCGTACCGATTAACAATCCTTATAAACAGCAAAGTAACCTTATAGATGAGCTTGTGTTACATAACATTGAGCAACCAAAAGCTTTAGTTTGGCAAAAAAATAGTCACAACGACTTTTTATTACACCATTATCATCAGGGGCATCCTGTCGTTTCATCCGTTGGCCTTGGTGAAAATATGCTGGCGATCAAGCCGGAATATCAGTTTTTCATTAAGGACAAGCAACTGTTCTCAGGTCTACATTACTTCTCTACTAATCAACTCGATACATCGCCTACATACTTAACGACCCGCAACGATAATAATCAGCTATCACATGTCTCATTTGTTGAACAACAAGCAAAATTGGCCAATAGCAGCTTGTTAGACAATGTAACTATTCCTCGTAATAGTCATTTGATCAAAGTTGCTGAGCCTATTATGGCCTTATATGCCAAATCTGAGCGCCTGTTAACAGTCGTTAATTACCAATTAGCTCAAGGAGCACAACAGAGCGAAGTCAGTATTGGCGATGTTGAGACTCATCGCAATGGATTATTTTTGTACTTAACGTTTGCAATTTTGATCAGTTTAATTATTTGGCTTAATCGAGAAAAGCTGATTGAAGAACACGCCAAGCGTAAAATTCGACAACAGTATGGCAAAGTGAGCATTATTGATGGTGAAATAAGTTTATACAACCGCCATCAAGAAACTATTGCTTTAACACTTGCATCACAAGATATCGCCTCGAGTGAGTTGTTGCTAAATCAGCAGCGGGTTAATTTGGTTGATCGTCAAGCAAACCCTTTTAGCAATGAGACTGAAACAGAGGTAAAAGGTGCTTTTAACCGTGAATATCACCTAAAGATGTATGGCAAGCGAGTTAGGCAAGTACAACTTTGCTTAACCGATAAACAGGGCAAAAAGTATTTGATTTGCCCGTATTTTAGAATTGGTGATCAGCGCTATACAAGGCTGCATTTTAAACCGAGCTTAGCACTACTCATTGATTTCCAATGGCAACTGTCGACCCTGATAAACCCTCAAGCGACACCTGAGCGTAAAAAAGAAATAGTCCCTGATAAAAGCTGCTTAAAGCCCGCAACCCAAATACCTCAATCGGGGCAAAGTAACCAGCAACTACCATTTAACAAAACAGATAAAGAGGATATTGCCGAGCAGCCAGTATCCAAGCAACAAACCTCTACTGATACCTCTCCACCTCAAGAACAAAAGCTTAATGACCAGCTCGAAAAGCTGAGTGATGTTCAAGACACCAAAATTATTGATGCACTTGAGAAACTTGCCAAGTTACATCAGCAAGGCTTTATTGATGATGCCGAGTTTTTAAGTGCTAAAACCAAATTGTTACAAAGCTTAGTTGATCAATAACTAACAAATATCGACAATAGAGCGGTTATGTCGTCGCAGTAGAGTAGTTTATGGCTCGAGTTTTGTTTTATCTGGTCGTATTGTTAAGTGTTTTTCCTAGCTTGTCTCTGGCACAGGCAACCTTTGGCAGTGTAGTGATTTCACGCGTAGTCTCAGTTTACGACGGAGATACGTTTAGGGTCGATATTGACCATTGGCCTGCATTGGTTGGTCAAAGTGCACCGATTAGAGTAAAGCAAGTTGATACGCCTGAGATCAGGGGGAAATGTGCGAGTGAAAAAGCTTTAGCCCAACGGGCGAAATTATTTACTCAAGCATTATTGCTCAATAGCCAACAAGTTGAACTGCGCAATATCGAACGAGGCAAGTATTTTAGAATTTTGGCTGATGTTTATATTGATGGCCAAAGTTTGGCGTCACAGTTAATTGCCAACAATCTTGCAAGACCTTATCAAGGGGGTAAACGTCGAGGCTGGTGTGAATAAATCAATAATAGTGACTAGTGCTGTTGCCATTTTACTATTAGCGTTGGCATTCATACCTAGCCAACTTTGGTTAAGCCAAGAGAGTATTGCTCAGTGGATAACAACCTGGCTACCGGCACAGTACTGGCTGCAAGTATTAAGTTTATTTACATTCTTCAGCTTGGCGTTGACCCTTGGTTTGCCAAGGCAGTTTGCCGCCATTGCTTGCGGTTATATTCTCGGGCAATGGCATGGTATGTTGGTTGGATTAGTTGCTGCGACAACAGCTTGCTTTTTTACCGCGATACTCGCTAGAACTCTCTTTGCCAATGTTGTCACCAAAAAGTTTGCTAAGCAGCAGCAAGCTATCTATCAGTTTTTATCAGTTAATGAATTTACTAAGGCATTAATTATTCGACTATTGCCCGTCGGCAGTAATTTTTTAACGAATGTTATCGCGGGCAGTTGCCGAATAAAGCTGACCCCTTTTGTTGCCGGCAGTGCATTGGGGTTTATTCCACAAATGCTTGTGTTTAGTTTGGTTGGGGCTGGCGTCAAGCTAAGTAGTGGTGCGCATTTAGCCGTTGCTGGTGGTTTATTCCTGCTTGCCTTGATACTTGGCGTTTGGTTATATCAACAAGAACACCGGTGATAGCCATTAAAAGAAAAAGGGCTCAACGCAATGCAACGCTGAGCCCTTTGTTATCCACTTAAATGTGTTTGTTATATTAACCTAAAGAAAGTAGGTGCTTTACTAGCTTGTTGTAGTCGCCTTTTAAGTCGTTGCGATCTAATTCTTGCATGTTAATTAGGTATTTACCGTTAACAATAACCGCTGGCACACCTTTAATCGCGCCACGCTTACCATAGTAATCTTGGGTCTTTTTCATCTTTTTAGCTTGTGAGTTAACGTTGAAGCTTTTCATTAGTTTATCGAACTGTTCACCGTCAACACCGTTTAACACGAATAAGTTACGCAAGTCTTTTTCTGAAGAAAACGCTGCACGTTGTACTTGAACGTAGTTAAACATTGCGCCAACTAGCTTTTCTTCCATGTCTAATTGTTGTGCAACGACTAGACCTTTGGTTAACATAAATTGAATGTCTTCAGGCGCCATACGAAGAAAGTCTACGTGGTTGCGCTCAAACGCTACGTCAGCTGGCAATTGCTTTTTGATATCCGCCATAAACGGTTCAAAGCTAAAACAGTGTGGGCAGTAAAAAGAGAAAAACTCACGTAATTCTGGTTTTTTCGATGCTTTATCACTAACAACTGTGTAGTGTTTGCCTTCTTCATATTGCGCGGCATTAGCCAAAAATGGCATGGCGATTAATAAAAATAAACCGATAATTTTTTTCATATTCACTGCTTTCCTTCTTGTTGCCTTACGGCAATAAACTGAGTGGCGGTTGTTGTAAGGCAGACATTTGCTCTTTTAGCATGAGTATTTGCTGCTCCCAGTACTTCTCGGTATTAAACCAAGGGAAGTTACGCGGAAACGCTGGATCTTGCCATCGTTTACACAACCAAGCCATATAATTAACAACTCGCATTGTACGCAATGATTCTATCAAGGCAAGTTGTGAGTTATCAAACGAATTAAACTCTTCATAGCCACAAAGTAGCGTATCTAATTGTAACAATTGTTGTTGTCGGTCGCCTGAAAGCATCATCCAAAGGTCTTGAATTGCAGGTCCCATGCGGCAATCGTCTAGATCAACAAAGTGAGGTCCATCGTCTGTCCACAAAATATTACCCGCGTGGCAGTCACCGTGTAAGCGAATGAAATTACTCGGTTTAAATTGCGCTGATGCTAATTCAATTACTTGCGCTAATATGGTTTCAAAAGCGGTTTTCAGGCTTAAGGGGACAAACTCAGATGTTAAAATGGTTTGCTGAGCATCGAGTAAAAATTCTTGGCTATTAAACGCTGGCCGATGAACAAACGCTGATTTTTGTGAAATTGCGTGAATACGGCCGATAAATCGCCCCATCCATTCGAGTTGATCGAGATTGTCGACTTCAAAAATGCGACCACCACGACAAGGATACAGGGCAAAGTGATAGCCTTGATGTTCAAACAAGCTTTGGCCGTCGATAACCAAGGGGGCAACTATTGGCAGTTCTTGAGCTTCTAGCTCTAAAGCAAAGTCATGCTCCTCTTGAATTTGTTCAATTGACCAACGCTGTGGACGATAAAACTTGGTAACGTACTTTATTTTATCTTCATCGTGGAATTGATAGACGCGGTTTTCGTAACTGTTTAGGGGTAATAGACCGCTCTCAACAAAGATGCCTAATTGCTCAATTGCATCAAGCATGACATCTGGCGAGAGCGAGCTGAAATTAAATACTGCCATTAACGTTTATTAAAGAATCGACTGTCGTGTTCAAGATAAACGTCATCTTCGCTGTTAATTTGCCTAATGACAAATGTTATATCTGTCATGTAACCATCAAGATCGTAAGGATCGGCGGCAATACTGATTGGCAAGGTATAAACACTGGCCGCTTTTATCGTGACTTCTTGCTCGCCAATCCAGCGCGCATTATCTATGCCTTTGACGGATAATTGATAAGTATTATCTGTTTGCGATTTGTTGAGAATTTTTAGGGTGTAAACGTTTTCTATTTCACCGTCAAAATTTTCTCGCGCTAGCTCAGTTCTATCTCTTATGATATCAAAGCCCACCGGAACACGGGTTGCAATGGCGTATGTCATCAGTGATGCAAAGATCACCAAGATAACGGCATAACCGATCAGCTTGGGTCGGATTAAATGAACGGTTTTGCCTTCTAACTCGTGTTCAGTGGTATAGCGAATTAAGCCTCTTGGGTAATTCATTCTATCCATAACGCCGTCACAAGCATCAACACAAGAGCCACAGTTGATACATTCGTATTGCAAGCCATTGCGAATATCAATGCCCGTTGGGCAAACTTGGACACACAGGTTGCAGTCAATGCAGTCGCCTAAACCTAGTGCTTTAGGATCTTGTTTTCGGCCGCGAGCACCGCGATTTTCACCGCGATTAAAATCATAGGTAACCGTGAGTGTGTCTTTGTCGAACATCGCTGATTGGAAGCGAGCATACGGACACATGTGTAAACACATAATTTCACGCATCCAACCGGCATTGCCATAAGTGCAAAAGGTGAAAAATATCACCACCACGACTACGGTAACCGAGGCGTTAAAGGTAAAGAAATCGATAAATAACTCATCGATGGGGGTGAAGTAACCGGCAAAAGTTAGCGAGGTTAGCAGGGCGACAACGAGCCAACAAAAATGCTTGAGTGCTTTTTTGGTAAATTTATTTTTACTCATGGGCTGTTCATCGAGCTTTTTGCGTTGGTTGGCAGTGCCTTCAATTTTTTCTTCAAACCAGATAAAAATAAAAGTCCAAACCGTTTGTGGGCATAAATAGCCACACCATACGCGACCTAAAAACGTGGTGACGAAAAATAATAAAAAGGCGCTAAACATTAGCAGCCATGCGAACAGGGTTAAATCTTGTGGCCAGAGCGTTAGGCCAAAAATATTAAAGCGCTGTTCACCAATATCGAATAGAATAGCTTGGTGACCATTAAACTGAAGCCATGGCAATAAAGCGAACATTGCCATGAAGAAGAAATTCATTCGCTGTCTTAGCTTCTGGAAAAAACCTTCAACTTTGCGAACATAAATTTGATCACGCGGTTGATATTTTTCCGCGGGGCCGTGTTTAGCCGGATGAATATTGACGTTTTTTACTGGGATATGAACTACAGGTTTGGTATCTTTACGGTCAGAGCTCACGAGCCTTCCTTAACGATAATGTTTTGTTAAGTCACTATCAGTACATCATGACGAAAGCGTTAATGTAATGTTAGTAATTTTATTTTATTGAGAAAATACATCTTGATTATAAGCTAAGCCATGAAAAAAATATTGATCTTAATCGTTGTAATTGCGTTATTTTTACATTTTAATCCTCAACCAGAAGTGAATGAGTTCTTAGAAAAGCAAAAAACCAGCTTTTTAGATACCATGGCTGAATTTTCAGGCACGGGTGTTCGAATGAAAGCCAGTACCATTATTAGCAAAATGGATAAAGAATTATCGAGCTTCTCCAGTTCCGAGCTCAATAAGTTAAAAGAAATCACCTTAACTCGTGATAGTGCTCGTGACTATTTAAATAATCATTGTCAACCGGGTCAATCTGATCCTGAGTTTCATTCACACAATCATCAAAAAGTGTGTCAACAGCTTCGCCAGTTTTTCTCGTCAACTAGATAAGGCGTTGTGAGTCGACAATCTTCACGGCAACTGACTTAGAGGTTGGCGTGAAGCTATCACGGCCAACACTAGCACGTGGGATCAGCGGATTTGCTTCAGGGAAATAACAAGCTACTTGCCCGCGTGGAATATCATAAGCGACCAGTTTAAAGCCACAGACTTTGCGTTCGACTTGGTCTGTCCACAGGCTAACGATATCAACGATATCGCCGTCTTGCTTACCCAAGCGTTTGATGTCCTTTTCATTGATCAAGACAATGTTACGCTCTCCTGATATCCCGCGATAGCGATCTTCAAAGCCGTAAATGGTGGTGTTGTACTGATCATGGGAACGCAGCGTTTGCATGGTAAATATCAGTTGGTTTTTCTCATTAAACGCTGGTAATAATGAGCTCGGTAGCGCGGCGCTGCTAAATTGTGCTTTGCCCGATGGCGTTTGCCAGTTGAGTTGTGCAGCACTGTTACCCAAATAAAAGCCACCAGGCTGTGATAATCGTTGATTAAAATCGTTAAACCCGGGTATGGTTTGCTCAATTAACGTGCGAATGTGCTGATAGTCTGCAATCAACTCAAGCCAATTAACGGGAAAGTTACCTAAGGTTGCTTGAGCCATACCGGCGATAATTGCTGGTTCAGACTTTAGCTGCGGATGTGGATTATCAATTACGCCTTTTGATGCATGGACCATGGAAAATGAATCTTCTACGGTAATTGCTTGCTCAATACCGTGTTGTCGGTCGATATCGGTGCGACCAAGACAAGGTAAAATTAAACTTTGCTTACCCGGTGTCACATGGGTGCGATTGAGCTTAGTAGCAATAGATACCGTGAGCTGACAATTCGTTAGCGCTTGAACCGTCTGCTGGGTTTCTGGGGTTGCCGAGACAAAATTACCGCCTAAGCCAATAAATACCTTGCTTTGGTTTGCCAGCATGGCATCAATGGCTTGTACGGTATTATGACCCTGTTGATGAGGTGGTTTGAAGTTAAACTGCTGTTCGATAGCGGCTAAAAACGCGCTATCGGGTTTTTCATTGATCCCCATAGTGCGATCGCCTTGAACATTCGAATGCCCTCGCACTGGGCAAAGCCCTGCCCCTTTTTTGCCGATCTGACCAAAGAGTAACTGCAAGTTGGCCATTTCTTGGATCATTACCACGGAGTGTTGGTGCTGGGTAATCCCCATTGCCCAAGTTAATATGACGCGATCCGCCTGCTGATAAATTGCAGCTAATTGCTCAATTTCTGTTTGGCTTAAGCCAGATTGTTCAATAATCGCTTGCCAACTCGTTTGCTCTACTTGTGTTAAGTAACTCGCGAGTCCTTGCGTGTGTTGCTCGATAAAGGTGATATCAAATACTTGCCCGCCTGACTCAACAGCTTGTTGGTGTTTAGCTAATAACGCTTTAACCATACCGCGCACAATCGCCATATCACCACCGAGCTTTGGTCTGAAGTAATCAGATGAAATCTTGGTGGCACTAAGTGTTAACATCTGGCTTGCTGATTGCGGGTTAGTAAAGCGCTCTAAACCGCGCTCTTTTAATGGATTTATCGAGACAATCCGCGCCCCTCGGCGCGAGGCATGGCTCAGCGCATCTAACATTCGCGGATGGTTGGTGCCAGGATTTTGACCAAAAACCAATATCGCATCGGCGTGCTCAAAATCTTCAATTGTCACTGTGCCTTTACCTATGCCAATTGAGCGCTTGAGGGCTACACCACTAGCTTCATGGCACATATTAGAGCAGTCGGGCAAATTATTGGTGCCAAATGCTCTAACAAAAAGTTGGTATAAAAATGCGGCTTCATTACTGGCGCGCCCAGAGGTATAAAACTCGGCCTGATTGGGACTTTCTAACGCGTTTAATTCTCTGGCAATAAGCTCAAAGGCGGCTTGCCAACTGATTGGCTCGTAGTGATCGGTACTTGGGTTGTAACTCAGCGGCTCAACGAGGCGACCTTGATATTCGAGAAAGTAATCGGATTGGCGTTTGAGGTAACTGACACTGTGCTTGGCAAAGAAGTGCCGATCAACAACCTTGCTGGTTGCTTCCCAATTGACGGCTTTAGCGCCATTTTCACAAAAGCGAAAACGCCCCGGCTCGTCTTTTTCACCCCATGCACACCCCGGGCAGTCAAAGCCGTGATCTTGATTGGTTTTTAATAGCGTTTTGATATTTTTGGCAACATTCTCACTTTTTAACAAGTGTTGGGTGGTGCTCTTTAATGCGCCCCAACCACCAGCAGCACCTTGATATTTATTTTTGCTCAATTGTGCTCTCCAAGTTGCTGTCAGTTAAACGCCATTCATTACAATAAATATTAGCTTGTTCGTTGCCAATAAAGCCCAATAAGGTCAGGTTAAACTGTTGTGCCGTTTGTAGCGCTAAGCTTGACGGTGCACCGATCGCGGCAATCACACTAATGCCCGCCATTACCGCTTTTTGTACTAACTCGAAACTAATGCGGCCGCTAAGTAATAATATATATTTATTGGGCTTTGCAGTAAGTAAGTGTTCACCGATTATTTTGTCAACAGCATTGTGGCGACCAACGTCTTCTTTGCAAGCTAACCAGGATACTTGCCCATTAATAAGTTCAACTAATGCCGCGCCGTGAACGGCACCGGTTTGATTGAATAGGGTTTGGCGGCTTTTTAACTCATTAGTAGCGTTAACCACGGCGATTAAATCTAGCCATCGAGTTTGTTCATCAATCTTGCGCTGGGCATTCAATGCTAATTGCTTAATACTCGCTTTACCACAGATACCACAACCAGAATAACTGGTAAATGTGCGAGCGTGCTGTTTAGCTAGCTTGATATGCTCGGCTAAGGTGAGCGTTATCTCGTTGTCTTCACTGACATCGATATCGCTGACATCCTCTGCCGATTTAATAATGTGCTCACTTAATAAAAAGCCTAAAGCGAGTGCTTGATCATCGCCGGGGGTTCGCATAATCGTGGCTAGTTCTATTGGTTGCTGTTTGATAACAACGACAATTAATAGCGGCGCTTCTATGGCGAGTTGATCACTAAGGCGTTCACGCAATGTGCCCGTTTGCTTGAGTTTACTAATGGTGACTAAAGCTGGATTTGAATGTTCGCTCACGCCTTGTTTGCTCATCGTTAAACTAGCTCGATAATTTAGCTAATAGCTCGCTAAAGCTTGCTTGGCTTTGTTGTTCAAGTGGGTGGTGATAATCTTGGATCACCCACTGGCCATTGACCATAACATCTTTGATACAGTTGCTTTGGCTAGCAAATATCAAGCTGTCGAGGTTGTATTTGTCGCCCGTAGCAAAACAATTGAGTTTGGCTTGATCGAGCACCAATAAATCTGCTTGCTTGCCGACAGCGATTTCACCGGTGTTGGAGCTCGTTGATTGTGCGCCGCCTTTAGCGGCTTGTTGCCATAAATTTAAGCCAACCGATGGCGTTGCGGTAGTCGCTAAAATTGCTCTTTGTTGCTTAATTAGGCGTTGAGCGTATTCGAGCAATCTTAGCTCTTCAACTGGGTTTACCGAGATATGTGAATCAGAACCGATAGCTATTGTGCCTTGGCGCGCCATGAATTCAGTAGTAGGGAAAATACCATCACCTAAATTGGCTTCGGTGGTCGGGCAGATCCCCGCAATTGCGCCGGTTTCAATCATACCTGATAGTTCGCTCTCATCAATATGAGTTGCATGGATGAAACACCAGTGTTTATCAACAGTGATATTATCTAATAACCATTGCACCGGTCTTTTGCCGTAGTGAGCGATACAATCGTCAACTTCTTTTTGTTGCTCGGCAATGTGAATATGGATTGGCGCCTGTTTATCGATACTACGAACATGGGCCACTGCTTGGTTAATACCTTCTTTGTCGGTGGCTCGCAGTGAATGTGGTGCAATACCTACATTGGTGTTAGGCGTTTCTTGTGCTAGCTGAGCACAATCACTGACTAACTGATTAAATTGCTCGATTGAATTGATAAAGCGACGCTGACCGTGATTTGGCGGCTGTTGACCAAAACCGCTGTATTGATAGAGCACCGGTAACATGGTTAAGCCTAAGCCAGAATTTTTACTGGCCTTAAATAGCGCTTTAGCCATTTCACTGAGCTTGGTATAAGGTTGGCCGTTATTGTCGTGATGTAAATAATGAAACTCGGCGACTCGGGTGTAACCTGCTTTAAGCATTTCAATGTAAAGCTGAGTAGCAATAAGTTCGGCATCTTCAACGCTGAGTTGCTCTAAGAATTGATACATCACATTGCGCCATGTCCAAAAGCTGTCTTTACCCTCACTACCTTGCTCGCTAAAACCGGCAAAGGCGCGCTGAAAAGCGTGGGAGTGACAATTCACCATACCTGGAATTACTGTTGCTACGACTTGGTCAGCCTGTTGCTCGCTGCCATCAGTAATTACTTGGATAACGCCCTGTTCAATGGTGAGTAATTGATCCTTTGCCCAGCCTGTGGCTAGCAAGATATTTTTGGCAAAAAGTTTCATTTACTTGGCAGCCTCTTGTGATTGTTGTTGAGCATAGCGCAATAAACTCGATACTAGCGCTTTGAGTTTTGGTTTAACTTGTTCAGCCTTAGTTTGATTATAACTTAGGGTTTGCTCATCGAGGTAAGTTGCTTGTGATAACTCGAGCTGAACGGCTTCCACACACTGGCTTGGTTGACCAAAATGGCGTGTGATAAAGCCGCCTTTAAAACGCCCATTGGTTATTTGGCTATAAGGTGAAAAATCTATCGCTTCAATGGCTTCTATCAAGGTTTGTTGGCAGCTTTCGCCTAGATTGTTGCCAAAATTAAAGTCGGGTAATTGGCCGTCAAAAAAACGAGGGACATGCGATAAGATAGAATGCGCTTCAAGTAAAACGACATAGCCGTGTTGCGCTTTGAGTCGTGCAATTTCTTGGGCTAAAGCTTGATGGTAAGGCTGCCAATAAGTGTCGATTCGACGTGCTATTTCGGCTTCCGTTGGCTTTTTACCCTCTTGGTACAATGGTGATAAATCAAAGGCAGTGGTCGGGCATAGCTCGGTGCTGTTAGCGCCTGGGTATAAATTTTCCCCATTGGTGTTGCGGTTCAGATCGATGACATAACGATTGTAGGTTGGATTGATAACGCTTACACCCATTGCTTGAGCAAAGTCATACAACTTGTCGAGATACCAGTCGGTGTCGGGCACAGCCAGCGCTGTTTCGGTCATAGTTGCTTTGATTTCACTTGGGATCGCTTGACCATTATGTGGCATGGAGATCAAAAGTGGTTGATTACCTTGATAAAGGTTGAAAATAGGCGCTTGCTCACTCATAGAAGACTCAATTGTATATACAAGTTAATTGTCCTCTAATTTACCACGCCCGCGGTTACCAGTAAATCCATCTGCCATTAATTCACAGGCAAAAAAAAAGGCAGTGAGTACTGCCTAAAAAACTAAAGCGCTCAGTGCCAATGATCACATGGCTGCTTTAGCTGCTGCGAGTAATACGGTTTCATCTAATCGCACTTTAAAGTTCGGATTGACATAACTAAATTGAACTAGGCCTTTTTCGTCAATCAAATAAACAGCGGGCACTGGCAAAACTAAACGCTCATCACCTGCACTGTTTTTCTGTAATGGGTTGGTTAACTTGAGTTTGGCAAGGTAGCGTTCAGTGACTTTTTGTGAGCTGAAAAACGCTAGACCAAACGCTTGGCTCACTTGTGAGTTGTAATCTGATAACAACTGATAAGGTAATGTCATTTTATCGATACTTTTTTGAAGGTCTTCTGGTGTATCTGTTGATATGCCTACTAGCTGATACCCCATTGTTTTGAGTTGACCTTCAATTTGCTTTAGTTGCCCCATCTGGGTATTACAAAATGGGCACCAACCACCGCGATAAAAGAATAAAATGGTCTTCTTGTTATCGAGAAATTGGCTGAGTGATATTTGTTGATTGTCGATCGTCACAACATCGACCTTTGGAATATGCTGGCCGTTGAGTAGCGGGCTAACTTCGTCAGCACTTTCAGCAATTGGTTTAGCTAACACACTGAAACTTAAACACAGTGATAGCACGGCGGTAACAACTCTCATTTATTTACCTCTAGGTTGAGTTTTTAACTTGGTTGAGCGTTTATAGACCCGATAACCAAATATTTTATTTCATCGATACCTAGGAGCTACAAAAGTTATCGCGATGATCACAATTAGTAACAGGTTGCCGTGCTAACATTTTGTTATTCAAATTTATCCTTTTTGTATCGGAGCACTATGATCAAAGCATTGATAGCTAGATTACTTACTCGAACGAATTTATTATTTGTCGGGATGTTGTTGTTGGTACAAATGTCTTTTAGTGTTGCTGGCCAAGCTGTCGATCATCAGCCATTGCGCATAGCCTTACCAGATAAGGCGTCTTTAGCTTTGCATTCGGCAGGAAATTTTGAACAAGTTGTCAATTTGATGCAGGAATATTGGCAAGATTGGAGTATTGATAATCAACGTGAAATAGAGTTTATACGGTTACCTAGTAGCCATGCCATTGAAGCGCTGCAGGATAATTTGGTTGACGTCGTTGCAATTACTGCAACTCGTGAACACTCCAATACATTAGTAAGTATACCGTATGCTAAATATCACCAACGTATCTTTAGACGATTAGATGCTGATAACACCTCGCAAATTGTGATGGCAATTCATGCGCCGAATAATCTCATTCAGGCTTCGATGACGCCTGCGGTGCAAAGAACCTTTTATCACAGCCTTGATGATGTTTTAGATAATTACCAAAACTACAATGTGATTTACTCGGTACAGCCTTGGGAGTTAGAAAAGCAACTTGCCGAAAGAGGCTTAAATGATATTTTTTATGTCAGTGAAAATGATACACCTGATATTTATTTTCGCATGGCATTTCGCAGTAGCGATGAAGCATTAGCGCTCAAGGTAAACGACGATCTTCGCCAAATAAGTAAGCTCCAAGCGCAGTTATGGACTGATAAATACATTATCAAAGGGGAAAATCGCTTTGCCTTAACTCTAGGTGAATATGAGTTAACACTGTCAGCAAATGATAAGCGCTATGTTTTGCATCACCCACATTTGCGCTTTCCTTCGCTCCCTGAAGGGTTTCCGCCCTATTTTATTACCGATAGTTTCAATCATATTGGTGCTACTGGGTTTTCCGTTGACCTTCTCAATACTTTAACCAATAAACTCGGTGTCACTTTTGAGCCGGTTTATCTCGCCTCATTAGCTTTAGCTGAGCAGGCTGTGTTATCTCGTGAGCTCGATTTTTATCACTTGCATGTCAACGATCAGGAACGTTATCCCTATTTAAAGTTTTCCAATACCTTAATTAACACCAATTTGAGTTTGATCACGCGAAATAATGATGTTTTAAGTAATCACATATCGAGCTTAACAAACGAAATTATTGGGGTAGTGGACGGTTTTGTCAGCACCGAGGCGTTAATAAATCGTTTGCCCAATGCAACATTTAAGTACTATCAATCGCTTAAAGAGCTCTTTGGTGCTCTCGCATCGGGTGATGTTAATGCGATCATTGAGCCCTCACTTTCTGCATCCTATTGCATTAAGCAGAATGGTTATGCGCACTTTACCGTGCAACCGTTACACGGTTTTCTCGACAATATTCCGATGTCATTTGCCACGGTACCAGCCAACGCCGATTTGATTGTCTTGCTTAATCGCGCATTAAACGCTATCGATTCTGAGCGCTATGAAGCGCTCTATGCCAAGTGGAATACAGCGGCCTTTAGCGAAGGGGATATCTACCAGCAGGTCGCGGTTATCTATCAAAAAGCCGGTTATATCTTGCTCACGATATTTTTTATGAGTGTGTTGATGACGATTTTTTACTTGAGACAACTGCGTTTAAGAAAAGCTGCGCAACACGAGGCTGAGCAAGCGCTAGTCGTCGCAGAAAAAGCGCGAGCGGCTGCCGAGCAGTCAGGTATAGCAAAAACCAGTTTCCTCGCTCGTATGAGCCATGAAATTAGAACGCCGATGAATGGTGTGTTTGGTATGGCTGAAGCGCTACGCTACACCGAACTAGATAAACATCAGCGTGACTTATTAACTACCTTAACGCATTCAGCTGACAACCTTTTAGTGATTTTGAATGATGTTTTGGATTTCTCCAAAATGGATGCTGGAAAATTAACGCTTGAGAGTGTGCCAGTGAATTTAACTGAGTTGGCGAATAATGTGATCAGCGCGTTTACGCCGGTTGCCGAGCAAAAAAACTTACAGTTAACGCTCAAAATTGACAGTGAGCTTGCCAGTCAATATATGTTAGATCCTACTCGGTTAACTCAAGTGCTTAATAATTTAGTCTCCAATGCCTTGAAGTTTACCGAATCTGGTTCTGTCGAGGTCAATATTGACTTGGATAAACGCGAGCATATAGACGGCTCACAGTATGACAGCGTTAGCTTTGCGGTGATTGATTCGGGTATTGGTATAGCACCTGAACAACAAAATTTATTGTTTAGCCCATTTCTTCAAGCAGATAGTGCTATTACACGTCGCTTCGGTGGTACTGGTTTAGGGCTGAGTATTTGCCAAGAAATTATTAATGCGATGGGTAGTAAAATCGCAACAAAATCTGTAGAGGGTGAGGGCAGTACATTTTATTTCACCATCGCCATGAAAGCTGTGCCTGTGGAAAAAGCCGCCTGCCAAGTTAAGCAAGTAAATATACAAGCATTGTCAGACTTTTCAACGATGAAAGTGTTATTAGTTGAGGATAACATCGTCAATGTTAAGGTATTAACCGCCCAACTAGAGCGGTTAGCCATTCGCCCTGATCTTGCGTATAACGGCGAAGAAGGCTTGGCACTTCACAAACAACATCAATACGACTTAATTATTTCTGATTGCCATATGCCTGTCATGGATGGCTTTGAGTTAGCTAAAACGATTACCGGCATGGCTAAAACTAAGCCGTTTTGGTTGGTCGCGGTTACAGCTGATGCTTTAGCCGATACCGCTAAAAAATGCTTAGATGCGGGCTTTAATGATTATATGACAAAACCGTGCCCACAAGATCAAATAACAGAGAAAATGCAACGCGCCTATGATGAATTGCAGCGTCAAAAATACGCGTTGGCGGCATCAGCCTCACACGGGGTTAATATCGCCGAAGGCGAAACACAGGATGCGACTCATGGTAAATTGTTTTGTGGTCAGCGCTTGATGAGGCGAAATAATAACGACAAAGTGCTTACGACACGTGTCTGCCAGTTATTTTTGGACACTTGGCAAGAAGAAATCGCGCAATTGGAGTGTGCGTTAGCGCAAGATAATTTCGATCAAATTAGCGCCATTGCCCACAAATTTAAAGGCAGTTTGCGTTACTTAGCGGTGAGTGAAATTGAGCAACCGTTAACTCGGATTGAAAAATATGCCAACAGCCAAGACAGTCAGCAACTATCTTTGGCTGTAACTGAGTTTATTGCTTTAGTAAAAGTCTCAGCTAATGAAATAGCTCAATGGCTCAATAACCAAAGTTAGGGCGCATCGCCCTACACTTTAAATTTTGATACCAGTGTATTTAAGCTTTCAAACTCTGACTGCAGTAAATCACAGGCTTGGTTGGTCTGCTTGAGAGAACTTACCCCTTGATCGTTGAGTGCCATCATGTTGTGCACATCTTGATCGATTGATTGGATCATGTCTACTTGTTGTTTTGTCGCACTCGCCACCGCGTGATTTTCGTTATCAACTTGGGTTAAAGCGTTGATAATTTCTTTCATTTGAATATCGGCTTGATTGGCAAGCTCAACACTTGAAGCGCTATTTTGCTGGCTTTCATGCATGGTTTGAACCACTGATGAGGTACCGATTTGGAGGTTTTCGATTAATCCTTCAATTTCTTGCGTTGATTCTTGAGTGAGCTGAGCGAGTTGTCTTACTTCATCTGCAACAACGGCGAATCCTCGGCCCATTTCACCCGCGCGAGCGGCTTCAATTGCAGCATTCAAGGCCAGTAAATTGGTTTGTGAACTAATACCTTTAATTACATCGAGGATCTTGCCAATATTTTCCGCTTCAATACTAAGTTTTTCAATTTCTTGACTAGATTCGCTAATGTTATTAGTAAGCTGCTCAATCGCATTAATATTATTTGATAATGCTGTTACACCTGACTCCGAGCGCTCGTGCATTTGAGACGTTAAGTCTGAGGCGGTTTGGGCGTTGCCGGAAATCTCGGTGACTGAACCGTTAAGTTGTGTTACCGCTGTGGCAATGTGTTCACCACCGATTAACTGCTGTTGGGCAAGTTCAATACCATACTGGGAGCTTTGGCGAACTTGCTCTATTTGCTCGTTTAAGGCTTTGGCTGCTTCGTGGGTTTGCTTCATCGACTGATGGATGGTGTCGATGAAGTTATTAACATAGTGTGAGAGTTGACCTATTTCATCTTGGCTTCTCACTTCAAGGCGTTGTGTTAAATCGCCATCGCCTTCTGAAATTCGCTTAATAGCCTTAGTTAAACCGTGAATTGGTTTTAACAGTTGGCCAAGCAGTATATGTAAGAGCACAATGGTGACAATAACCGAAAACACGCCAAAGACTATTGCTCTAGTTCTTGCTTGTGCTAAAGGTTGGTATGCCTTTTCTTTGTCGAGGACAACGCCTAAATACCAAGTTACCGATTCAATTCCTTTGATCGGGATGAATGACACGATGCGGGTGTCATCGGCTAATTCGACTAATTCTGAAGATAAAGCGGGCGTTGTACCAAACAGTGTTGAGAAATGCTTATCAACCACTTTAGGGTTAGGATGGCTCAGTATTTTTCCCTCTCTGGTCATTAAAAAAGCATTACCCAGTTCGAGAAAGTCCAATGAGTTAATTATTGTTGCGATCTCGTCGAGTAAAATATCACCGCCTGCGACACCTAAAAATCGACCTTGTGCTTGCACCGGAGCAACTGCAGAAATTAACAACTCGTTGGTGGTTACATCAATATATGGCTCGGTAAATGACGATTTTCCTTGCTGTTTAGCTTGGGTGTACCAAGGGCGTTGGCGCGGATCAAAATCGGCAGGCAAGACAATTGATTTGTCATCAAGAATAAATTGCCCCGTGCGCTCTATTGCAACGTAACTGTTTTTAAAGTCACCTGCGTTATCCGCCATCACCGCTGTGCGCTCTAAAAAAAGTTGCTCTTGGCTTGTGCCGGCGCTTTTAGCAAGTGCTTCTACAATCGCTAATTTACCGTTGAGCCAGTTGGCAATATTTAGCGAAACAGAATCCGAAATTTCGCTAATTGCTCGTGTTAAATTAGTTTTGGTATCTTGTTTGACTGCAAGATAGTGATTGGTCGTAGAAATAGTTAACGCGAGAATGAGTAAACTTGCCGCCACGATGATGATTTTGTGGGCAAACTTGAGTTTCTGGATCATAAAAATTAACTACCTTGATAACCATATTGTTCTAATTATTCGCTTCTAGCTTACCATGTTCGACTTTTCTGGCAATAGCGCAAATAGTTAACATTTGAGCTTGAGTTTTAGTTGTATCGACCAAATATTGTTAAACGTT
Source organism: Thalassotalea sp. LPB0316 (assembly GCF_014898095.1). Taxonomy (NCBI): domain Bacteria; kingdom Pseudomonadati; phylum Pseudomonadota; class Gammaproteobacteria; order Alteromonadales; family Colwelliaceae; genus Thalassotalea; species Thalassotalea sp. LPB0316. Next base: position 546,947 of record NZ_CP062946.1, on the reverse strand, counting down.
AGCTCTTATTGCCAGTGAAGATAGAACTATGAGCACTATTGAATACCGTATAACGCCTGAAAATCTTAACAGCCACTTGTTTCGAGTAGACATAAAGGCCGATTTAACACCAAACCAAACTTACACCCTATCTTTGCCTGCATGGTTACCGGGCAGTTACATGATTCGTGATTTTGCCAAAAATATTATTGATTTGGCGATTCGAGATGAAAAAGATTTGCCGGTGTCGTTTACACGGGTTGATAAGCAAACCTGGCGATTTATTGCGCCAACGGCAAAAGTCACGATTAGCTACCAAGTATACGCCTTCGATTTGTCGGTGCGCACAGCCTATTTAGACAGCCAACGTGGATTCTTTAATGGTAGCTCAACGTTTTTGTCGATAGCGGAATTAGCAAGCCAACCTTGTCAGGTAATGATTGAGCTTGGTGGAAATGACCACTGGCAAGTAGCCACGGGATTAACTCGAGATGAAAACACCTCGCTTTATAGTGCAGGTCTCTATCACGCAACGGATTACCAACACTTAATTGATTGCCCTGTGGCAATTGGTGACTTTGACGTTACCGAATTTGACGTCAACGGCATTCCTCACTATTTGGTTTTTACCAGTGAGCATTTTGGCGATCGTCAGCGCATGGTGCGTGATATTAGCAAATTGTGTCAGCACCATATTGAGTTATTTGGTGAAGCGCCGTTTTCCGAATATTGGTTTATTACGCATTTACAAGCGGTTGGATTTGGAGGCTTAGAGCACAAAAACTCAACGGTACTGCAAGCAGGGAGATTTGATTTACCTAATCCACAGTACCCAGAAGAACTATCAGAGAGTTATAAAACCTTTTTGAGTTTGTGTTCGCATGAGTATTTTCATGCTTGGAATGTTTGCCGCTTAAAACCTCGTGAGTTTATTCCTTATGATTTGTCACAAGAAGTCTACACCGAGCAATTGTGGGCATTTGAGGGAATTACGTCCTATTATGACGACTTCTCATTACAACGCGCGGGCATTATTAGTATTGAAGAATATTTAGCGATTTTAAGTAAAGGTGCAACTCGCGTCTATCGCGGGCCAGGTGAGTACAAACAAAGTATTGTTGAGTCAAGCTTTTATGCGTGGACTAAGTTCTACCAACAAGGGCCAGACGCGGCCAATAATATCGTTAGTTATTACACCAAAGGCGCTTTGTTTGCTTTGTGGCTTGATTTTACTATCCGAGAGATGTCGTCTGGCCAAAAGAGCCTTGATGATTTAATGCGAGCAATGTGGCAAAAGTTTGGTCGTGCAGAACAAGGTACCACAACGCAAGACTATCTTGAGGAGTTTAATAAGTTATGTGGCCAAGACATGTCAGAAGCATTCTACGAACGCTTAAACGCTAAGGCGCCATATCAGTTGAGCGATCAGTTTGCTAAATTTGGCGTGCGATTTAGTCGAGCAAAATTTGATAAATTAAATAGTTTAGACACAGCTGTTACCAATGATATTAAGCCTTATATCGGCGCAATGTTTCAGCAACTACCCGAAGGGTTAAAAATCACCTCGGTGATAGAGCATTCACCTGCGGCAAACGCTGGATTAGCAGTAAATGATGTTTTAATTGCCGTTGCAGGCCGCAAGGTTAATGAAACAAGTTTGGCGAAGTTGCTATCTCATCATCCTGTCGGCAAACGGTTGAGTTGTTACTATTTTAGAGATGATCTTTTGATAGAAAGTGAATTAGTGGTTAGTGACTCGCCACTTGCTGGTGTGAAGTTAACACTTGAAAACAGTGACCTAGCACGGGCATGGTTCGAGCTTAACTAAGTTTCTGTATTGAAATATTTACACCTGTAGCAAAAGCATGACGTTTCGCCGTTGTGCTTTTTGTCTTTTTTAATAGCTCAAAACTCCTTATCTGTGATAAAAATTGCCCTATTAACAGGTCAACAAAGATAATAATTTATGATTAATATACAACGCTTTCACCATGTCGCTTATCGCTGCAAAGACGCTAAAGAAACAGTTGATTGGTATAAAGAAATGCTCAATATGGAACTGACTGTCGCCATTGCCGAAAACGAAGTTCCATCGACCAAAGAGCCAGATCCCTATATGCATATTTTTTTAGATGCGGGCATGGGCAATGTTTTGGCGTTTTTTGAAATTCCTAACTCGCCTGATATGGGCCGTGATGAAAATACACCAAAATGGGTTCAGCACATTGCGCTAGAAGTTGAAAATATCGATGCGCTAGTTAACGCGAAAGAAGAACTCGTTAGCAAAGGCGTTGACGTTTTAGGGCCAGTTAATCACGGTGTTTTTAAATCTATTTACTTCTTTGATCCAAATGGTCATCGTTTAGAAATTGCAGCGAATTATGGCACACCAGAACAAATGGCTGAACTAAAACGCGTTGCACCATTGATGGTTGAAGAGTGGGCCGAAACTAAAGTGGCACCAACTCACGCTGCTTGGCTACATGAGAATAACTAGTTTTTTTATTTTATTTTGGAATTTTTATTATGCTTTTAATTTCTTCAAGGAATTAAAAGCATAAAGATTACGAGAATTGGATAAAAAACGATCACTTTTTTTATGTAATAAAAACAGATAGATATTACTTAAATGTAAAAAAATGTAATAAATTTGTGATTAAGTGCTTGTAGTACAAAAATATATCAGTAAAGTATTAACCAGCTAAACGCTAGCTAACTAACAACACGGATGGCACTTTTGCGAAGGAAGCAAGATATCAACATTACGTAGATGCATTTAGAAACACGGATGGTTTACTCAAGATTCAAGGTTGAATACTTCTAGTCCAGGAGGGCTTGAAAGGAACTAATAAAAAAGCGTTAGGATGACCGAAAACAATAAAAGCTTGTACGGAAATTAATAATAAAAACAGGAAATGTCAGAATAAACAGGGATAGTATTTTATAGGTAGGACACCACCGAGATTTTGGAGTATTTCAATTGCCAAGTGAGCAATTTTTTCCACGAAAGCGATGACTATGTCATCGCTTTTTTCCTTTCTGGGGTTTACTTGTTTATTCACTGCCCATTTAGTCTTGAATATCGTAAAATAACCACCATAACCTGAGAGTTCTAAAATTGAGTGTGACGATATGACACGAAAGAAAAAATCAAGAAAGCCCGGTCGAGGCAGTAGCGGTGTAATTAAGACCGATGCGAATAGCACGTTTGATGTTGAAAAACGCATTCGCAAAAAAACGGGTAACAAGCCGGGCACTCGCCAACAAGTTACCAGTAAAAAACAAGCGCAATCAAACCAAACCAATAAAGACACACGTATTGGCAGTAAAAAGCCAATTGCGTTAATCAAAACAACTACGCCAACAACTCAGGTAAAGTCGGTTAAGCCGTCTATTTTACCTAAAGTTATCGCGGTAAATGCAACTGAGTCAGCCGATGCCAAATTATGGCAAGAGCTCGAACAAATTGAGCAGCACCCAGAGCTGTTATCGATTGTTGAAAAAATGGATCACGATCAGGCCTTACAAGCGCATGAAGTTGATTTGTACAACAAGCTGATGGCACGACATCAAGAAATCAGTGATAAGTTAGGTATTGATCACGATGAGGAAGACGCTGTAGAAAGTGATGACGAGCCGTTGTCAGAAGACGCGCTTTGGCAAAAATTTAATGATGATAAATTTGACTTTGAGTAATTAGTGAATAGTACCATGATGATATTACTAGTGGGCGTAGCCTGTGCGATTGTTCTGGGTTTGTCGATATACGCAGGTAGATTACTGTGGTTGTTAAAAAAACAAAAAGAGCAGCAAGCAGCGCGGAAAGTTGCTCATGAAAAAGCGTTAGCTAGCCATGATAGAAAAGTTTTGCAAAGTGTTTTGATCATCGTCAAAGCAATGCAAGAAGAACAGTGTGATTATAGCGAAGGTTGCTGGCGCTTAAGTGTGTTATTAGATTCACTTAAGTTGAGTAATCAGCTGGATAATGAATTTCCTGCTATATTTAATTTATATAATCAAATTAAACATTTATCTATTTTAGATGAACGTAAGCAAATGGCTAAACGCGACCGCATGAAGCAAGATGTCGAGCGAATGAAAATAGAAGCCGCATGTGTTGATGATATTGGTAAAACATTACCACTATTACATCAATACACAACGGAACGCTTAGCCTATTTAGCAAACGACGTGTGAGATAGATACCTGTAACTGAGGTGGCTATGACACAAGAATTAAAAGCACAATTTACTAAACGTATTGTTGAATTACAGCAACGCATAGAAGCAATTCACAATGATTTTGCCAAAGCCAACGAAAGCGATTGGGCGGAGCTAGCTAGTGAGCGTGAAAACGATGAAGTGCTTAATGCACTAGAGTCTGAAGCCAAGGTTGAAATTCAACAGTTGAGTAACGCAATCAACCGCATCGAACAAGGTACCTACGGTACTTGCCAAACGTGTGGCGAAGATATTGCGCCAAAACGTTTAGAAGTGCAGCCAGCTGCCATTCAATGTATTCGTTGTGCGGAAAAAGCCGCATAGCAGCCAGAAAAAACGCAACAAAAGTTACCTTTTGTTGCGTTTGATCAACACTTTTAATCCCTTTTTTTTGATAAAATGTTAACACTTCTACTCAGGGTTAATCATTTATCATGACAACAAATATCAGCCACTTTTTCGATAAAGCATTACTTGCGAAATACAATACCAGTGGGCCTCGATATACGTCTTATCCCACCGCGTTAGAGTTTGACGAAAGCTTTGATGAAACTGAGTTAATCAAGGCTATTGAACAGTCATCAACTGATGAATTATCGCTCTACGTTCACATCCCATTTTGTCATAGTCTTTGCTACTACTGCGGCTGTAATAAAATTGTTACTCGTCACCAAGACAAAGCAGATATTTACCTAGATTATCTGATCAAAGAAATTGGTCACCGCGCACCGCTATTTAAGAAATACCACGTGCGTCAACTCCATTTAGGTGGCGGGACGCCTAGTTTTTTAACCAATGCACAATTAACGCGTTTAATTAATGTCTTAAAACAGCGTTTTGACTTTATCGAGCAAGCCGAACTGAGTATTGAAATCGATCCGCGTGAAATTGAAGTCGATAAAATTGATGAGTTAAGAGCGCTAGGCTTTAACCGTATCAGCATCGGTGTTCAAGATATTGATAGCAAGGTGCAAGAAGCGATTAACCGCGTGCAATCTACTGAGTTTATTGGGCAACTCATCGCTCGTGCAAAAGCCCTTGAGTTTGATTCGGTCAACGTTGATTTAATTTACGGTTTACCGCATCAAAATCAAGACACCTTTGCCAAAACTTTAGCACAAGTTAAAGCATTTGATGTCGATCGCATTTCGCTATTTAGTTACGCTCATTTGCCAAGCCGTTTTGCTGCTCAGCGAAAATTAAAAGACGAGTGGCTACCAGATGCTGATGCTAAACTTAACCTTATGCGCCAGGCGATTGAAACACTGACTGACTACGGTTATGACTTCATTGGTATGGACCATTTTGCGAAGCCAACAGATGAACTATCTATGGCGCAAAAGCTTGGTCGATTACATCGCAACTTCCAAGGTTATACGACAAAAGGTGAGTGTGATTTGTTAGGCCTAGGTGTTTCATCAATCAGTGCGATAGGTAATAGCTTTAGCCAAAATATCAAGGACTTGACACCATATTACCAAGCAATTGACGAGCGTGAACACGCGTTAGAAAAAGGCATTGCGCTATCAAAAGACGATCTGATTCGCGGTGATGTTATTCGCGAATTGATGTGCAACCTGTTTTTGGATAAGCAAGCCATTGAAGCGAAGCACAATATCGAATTTGATCGTTACTTTGACCAGGAATTAACTTCATTGCAAACCTTTATCGATGATGGCCTAGTGGACAACGCTAATACAACGATTATGGTCTCACCACGTGCCCGTTTATTGATTCGTAACATTTGTATGAGTTTTGACGCTTATATGAAGCGCCATTTAAACCAGCAGCGCTTTTCACGAGTGATTTGATTTTCTGGTTTGGTGCCATATTACTTGCGATTTGGCCCAAAAAAAGACTATAAATCACCTAAGACAAAGGTTTGATCGTCGCTGTGTAAAACCAGCGATTTTTCATCATCACTAACTTGCGCTTCTTCAACCCACTGGTAATAAACGTTTCGGTGTACAAGTGCTTGAAGGTTACGCCTAACATTGACCACTAGATTGCCGTCATGATCAATAGTTAATGGGTGCTCCTGGCCTAGAATAAAGGTGTCATCTAAGTTTGTTGATAGTAACATCTGTGACTTTGACTCATCTTGCCAACTCCATTGGGTGATTAAAAACGGGTATAGCTCGACCTTTATTTTAATTTTTTCAACAGGCGTCACGAGAAAGTATTCGTCAGCTTCTTTTTTTATGACGGAAGCAAATAACTTGACCATGTTCATTCGCTTAAAAGGGGTACCTTGATAAAACCAAGCTCCATCGCTTTTGATCACCAAATCAATTTCACCACAGTAGTCGGGATCCCAAGACTCGACAGGTGGCAAAGATTGTTGATTTTTTAATTGGTTTAAGAGGTTTTCTAATGACATAACGGTTCGTGATTAAGCGTCGTTTTTGTCAGTATTAACCACTGATTTTGTTTTGTATATGGTTAGGAAACATTTTTTTCATATCGCTTGGGCTAGCTAGCTCTATGTATTCGAGATTTTAATTCACGGTTATTGTATTTTTGTCTTGATCTTCTCAAGTTTACTCTTTAAAATCCGCGTCCTAACTTAATCAAGTTAGTCAAACCTTTGTGGTGGCTATAGCTCAGTTGGTAGAGCCCCGGATTGTGATTCCGGTTGTCGTGGGTTCAAGTCCCATTAGCCACCCCACTTTTTATTCAATAGAAAGCATCAACACCTGAATAGGTGTTTTTTTATATCTGAATTTTATTAAACGACAACAAGAATCACGGGTGATACCCCTAAATTAATCCGTGAGGTTCAAGTCCCATTAGCCACCCCATTTTTTATTCAATAGAAAGCATCAACACCTTTATAGGTGTTTTTTTATGCCTGAATTTTATTAAACGACAACAAGAATCACTAATGTAGCATAAGAATGATAGCCCCAAGGTTAGATCGTAGATCCTACCGTTCATCTGACTTAATCGTCTTGAGATAAGCTAACCACATGGTTTTTAAAGAACTTTAATATAATCATATTAAAGTCCACCTTTAAATTTTGTCAATTTTTAAATATTTACCTTGTGAATACTATCTCTTTAACGTCGAAATAATTTAATAATATTAACATGTAATCCAAACGTATTGATGTTATCGACGTATAGTCATCACGTGTCGAAAGAATGAAAAAATATTAACATGTAAAGTCTGGGTGTCGATGCTATATCCCCACAATAACTTCATTAGCCGAGTTGAAACAAACTTAAGAATTACCTCCGAATCAGGTGTTTATTATAAAGTTGCTACCGTTGTAGGAAGCTAAAGATAGCAGTGACAGGCTAAACTAGATTACTGCTTTTTGAATGCTCTTTGGCACTAACAAAGCTTGTCGGTGATTATATAAATCGCTAGAATTAATTTAATGTTACTAGTATAGATAACTCATGACTACTTCAGAAAAAAGAGATAATGCATTTGAAGCATCTAAGCGTAAAAACTATATTTATAGTTTGAAGCTAGAAGGTATGACGCGACCAAAAGATAAGTCAACTCTTCCTGAACATGTTCAGCAGTATATTAATCAAATAAAAGAAGCTCATGGTTGATAAATACGGTGTGGCTAATGATCCCTACTGTTACCCTCAAACCGAAATTTTAATCAACAATTTTGATATTAGGTCTGCCGATATTCTTGAAGATGTGGAGGCCGAACTTACAACTATTCGCTTAGAGCAATTTCATGACAGCGATCAAGTAATAAACTTCGAGTACTTTAAAGCTATTCATTTTCATCTTTTCCAAGACCTTTATACTTGGGCCGGGCAAATAAGAACTGTCGATATAAGTAAAGGCGATACACGTTTTTGCAATGTTGCTAGAATTGAAAAAGAAGGATCTAAATGCTTTTCTATTTTAAGCCACCTAGATAATCTATCAGATAGTAATTCCGACGAGTTTATAGCTCAGTTAACGGATTTTTTTTGTGAAATGAATGTAGTTCATCCCTTCAGAGAAGGTAATGGTCGAGCCTTAAGACTTCTTTGTGAGGTTATTGCTAAACGAAGTGGATTCATTTTATCTTGGAATAACATCAGCCCTAAACAGTGGATGGAGGCTAATATTGCAGGATATCATGGTGACTTAACACCATTAATAAAAATTTTCTCGAACTCAACAAGAAAAATAGTTTGAGCATCCCTTTATTTTTGTACGCTAGGATGACCTAGTGCTTGCAAAGTTGCTATAAATGCACTTAACTATTCAAAGTTAAAGTTCTTTAAAAAACATGTGGTTAGCTTATCTCAAGACGATTAAGTCAGATGAATGGCCGAATCTACGATCCAACTTTGGGTCGATTCTTACAGGCCGATCCACATATTCAAGCGCCAACCAACTCGCAATCTTATAATCGCTATAGCTATGTACTGAATAACCCATTGAGTTATACCGATCCTAGTGGGTATTTCTTTAAGAAGCTTGCTAAAGCATTCGGCAATTTATGGCAGGCAACTGTTGGTAATGTGCTTAGGGCAATTGCGAAAGTTCCAATTTTAAATGCTGCCGTTGGTTTCTTGGCTTGTGCTACGGGGCCTATTGGTTGTGCAGCTTTTGGTGCCGCATCTAGCTTTGCTGTTACTGGAAGCTTAAAGGCTGCATTGATTGGAGGATTTACTGCTGGGATTGGCGGAGGACATGGCTTCTTGACCGCTGGATTGGTAGGTGGTTTAGCTAGTCGCATTCAAGGAGGAAATTTTGGTCATGGATTTTGGTCAGCAGGTATAGGTGCGCTTGTTGGAGGAAGAATCAAAACTGGAAATGCTTACCTTAATGTTGCTGTCTCTGCTGTTGTTGGTGGAACTGTTTCCAAACTTACAGGTGGAAAGTTTGGAAATGGTGCACAGACATGGGCGTTTAGTGCTGCGATTGCTCAAGATTGGGCTTCGGCCAAGCCAATCGAAGAAGGAACACCAGAATGGGAAGCTAGGGAAGAAGAATATCTACAGAAAATTATTGAAGAAGATAGGGCAATGATTCAAAGTGGAGAAGGGCTTTACGCTATCAATGATAATACTTTTGGAGCTTCGAGTGGTTTAATTCCGGGGTTAACTGTCCAAGAGCAGCAGGCTTTGGATGCAGAGGCTGCTGGAAACGCACTAGACGTTTTGAGTTATGCTACACCATACGTTGCCTATAAAGCTGCTGGCTATTCATTTAAGTTTATGAGGTATGAAAATGCCGGAGGTTATGGATTTACTTGGCTTAAAAATGGGAAACGAAGCTTTGGAATCGACAAACACCCAATTCCAAAGTTAATTGGGCATAATAAAAATGTATGGCATTTTCATGCGGGAAAAACAAGAAGCCAAATAAGTAAACATCGGCCATATCAAGGAGGCTGGAAATGGTGGTAAATAAGTTGCCTGTTTATCCAATAACAGTCAAATATAGACAAGAAAAAGAAGAAATAACTTTTGACAATGAGTTAGAAATGGTCACTTATTTGGAGTTTTTTGATAGCAAAGATCCAGAAGAGCGTGCTGAAGTAAAAGATGCACAAAATAGGTCGGTTAATCTAGTTGTGTGGGCACTAGAGCTTAAAAAATTCGAAGTGTATTAAAACCAAAAGAGAAGCATACATTAATTTAATGTAGTTCAGGCTTATTTGGGAGCAACCTGAGCCAAGCAAACGAAAACCAGCGGGAGCTGGTTTTCGTTTGCTTGTTGGCTGCGCCTTTGGAGTTGCTCCCAAACTGAATCACGATAAGGACAGAGTGTTTGAAATAAATTACTCTCCCCTTAGACTCTTAGACTAAAATAACTGCCAGAATGCCTATGACGACAGTTGCTGAACCTAGGTTTTCATTTAAGTGTCTCATGAAATAACTAGCTACCCCCAAAGCAAATATGCCAATTAAAAATAGGCTAGTGCCCACATGATGAATTTCAGACTTGTAAGAAAACCCATTCACTTCGGTCCCAAAAACGTAACTATCTGGATCAGAAATATAAACACTAATCCCCAAAACGCTGCTTACCAACATAAGTATATTAATTAATAGACATAGCTTTAATATAATTTTCATTTAATACTTCACCGTCAAAGTCATATTCTGATTATACTGCTGAAAAGCTTGTGTAAATGCAGGCATATGAAGAGTCATATCTATACAACCTGCGCTACCTGCAAAGCTACCACCATGAATAGAAAAACCACTCCTTCCATATACGTTTGTTCCAGCGGCACTTTGTAACCAGACTCGTGATTCGCCCCATGCGGTAGTTCCGCCCGGCCATGCACCGTGATCTCCCGGCACGAGTGGAGACATTGTTGACGCAAATTTATTTAAACCTGATAAATCATCCCAAAACTGCAATTTATCTTGAGCTACAGTATATTCCCCTTCCGGTATTGGTCCGTAATCTTCTTTCGACTGATCTTTAACAGTTGAACCTCTTTTTCCAGAAACAGCAGACCATTCCTTGATTACTTTACCTTCATCATCAATCCAGCTAAGTTTTTTACCGTTAAAGTGCAGCTCATCATTAAATGCTCTCGAAAATGTTGCTGTTAATGCACCGTTAGCAAATTTACCACCTGAGATCTTTGATATAGTTCCACCTAAAGTTGCAGCAGCCATAATTCTTGCAGGACTGAACTTAGAAGAAGCATCAATTCCATCAATTTTAAGACCTGCTGCTTGTGTCACACCAGCCGCCCAAAATCCATGTCCAAACTTGCCTCCATTCAAATCAGACATAATACCACCTGCTATAGCGTGAGTTGCAATTTTCCCAGCAAACTGAGCTGTAGTTAAACCATTCTCCAATACTTCCAAGCCTTCTCTTAGCTTATTTGCTTCCATCGCCCCTTGGAAATAGGAACCTATTCCATAAAATGCCGCTGCACTAAAGGCCCCCGTTAATGCTCCTTTAAGAGAACCTGTCATAACAAAACCTGATGCAGCACCACCAGCCATTGCTATTCCCAACCCTGTCCATCCGCCTGCTGCTAATGCAGCTCCACCTGTATAGATTGTTATTGCAATCGCGACAACAGGCTTAAGAATTTTATCTCTAAATTTGGTCCATGCACTATATCCACTTGGATCTGTGTAACTTAAAGGATTGTTAAAAACATAAGCATAACGATTGTAGCTTTGAGAATTCATCGGAGCCTGAATAATAGGATCAGCCTGTAGGAATCGCCCAAGAGTTGGATCGTAGATCCGGCCATTCATCTGAACAATAGAAAATTTAAAATACAGATCAATATATCGTTTTCTTCTAGTGAAATTGTTGAGAGCCCTTACAATTTAAACATTGTAAATCATTATATTTTATTACTTACAAATGAATTCTAAGCAACGTCGCTTACTTATGAGTTAGTGACTAGCTGTTACTCATTGACCTAACCCGTCAGTGAGCATATCAATAAACACTCTAACCTTTGGCGACAGGTGTTTTCGACTTGGATAAATCGCAAATACGTCTATCGATGGTGTCGGTAAGTCTTGAAAAAGCTCAATCAACCTACCTGCTTTAAGATCTTGTTCAATGTAAAAGCTTGGCAATCTCGTTACGCCATGACCTGCCAACGCCATTTTTCTCAGCATTCGCCCTTCGTTACATAACACTTTATCTTTTACTTCGACATTAAATTGGCTTCCGTCGTTGTGGGTGTAATCCCAACGATTAGGTGCTTTTAAATTGCTATAACAAATACAGTTGTGCCGAGTTAACTCTCTTGGGTGGTAGATTTCACCATGTCGCTTCAAGTATTCGGGAGCGGCGATAGTATGGCTCTTTGCGCGATAAATCTTTCGGCAAATCAGGCTCGATTCATCGAGTTGTTCAGTCGCTCTAATGACGAGATCATAGCCTTCGGCGATTACATCTAAGTGTCTATCACTTAAATTTAGATCTAAGCTAACATTCGGGTAACGAGATAAATAATCGTTAATTATTGGTTGCAAATGTTGATGGGCAAATTGTACAGGGCAACTTATTTTCAAGCGGCCTTTAGGTTCTATATCGTGTTGAGTAATCAGGTTTGTCGCAACCGTTGCTTGCTCAATTAACTGAAGACATTGTTGGTAATAAGCTTTACCTTCTGGCGTAAGGCCAATTGATCGGGTGGTGCGATTAAGCAATCTTACACCAAGGCGGCTTTCTAACTTGTTAACTGCTTTACTTACGTGAGAGGTTGAATGGCCAAGAATTTCAGCTGCAGCGGAAAAGCCATCAGCTTTCACCACGTTAACAAAAATAATAATACCATCGAATAATTTATTATTGTTCATATGGAAATAGTATGTATTTATTTAGCTTATTAATTTCATATAACCTTTAATATATACTGTTTTTCGTCAAGTAACCGCAATTGCTGGCTTGATTAGTGAAAATTTTATCAATCGCTCGATGAGCATGAAGGAGAGATCATGAAAGTGTTAGCATTTGGCGCAACGAACAGCGCAACGTCAATTAATAAGTTATTGGCGCAATATACTGCCTCGTTAATCGAAGGCGCTTCGGTTGAAGTGTTAGATTTAAATGAATTTGAAATGCCAATCTACTCGCCAGAGCGCGAAGCTCAGCTAGGCTCACCAGAGCAAGCCCAGTTGTTTTACAATAAAATTGGCCATGCTGACGCGATTGTTATTTCGTTTGCCGAGCACAATGGTAGCTACACCGCAGCGTATAAAAATTTATTCGATTGGACATCGCGCATTGATATGCAAGTCTTTCAAAACAAGCCGATGTTAATGCTGGCAACGTCACCAGGTCCTGGCGGTGCTAATTCGGTATTAACTGGCGCGATTAATTCTGCCTCATTTTTTGCTGCTGATGTTAAAGGTTCACTGTCGGTACCGAGTTTTTTTGATAACTTCGATGTTGAAAAAAATCAGGTGACAAACCCAGAGCTACAACGTTCATTAGTTGAGTTAGTGAGTAAGCTATCGGCTTAATCGGAACAAAAGAAAAGCAGCCAGTGGCTGCTTTTTAAATTTTCGAGGCTGTTTATTATTCGTGTTTATAAATCGAAATCAATAGAGTATGAAACGTAAACTTTCATGTCATCGTCGGTCAATTCTGTATCGCTGACACCGATTGTAAAACCAGACTTACTTAAGCTTACGCCATAATCGGTGTAATCTTCAGCATCTTTAGCGTCAAATGAATAGTTACCAATGTGTAAGGCAAGCTCAAGTCCATCAGCAATCTCAAATGCTGCATCTGCACTGATGTAAAGTGCATCTTCTGCTACGACAGCAACCGATTGCGCGTGTAAACCGTAATTGGCAGAGATAGAGAACGCGCCATATGAAAGCGTGCCGTATACTTCACCAAAATCATATTCATTATCAGGATCGATTTCAGCCGAATCAGGGTAGCCATAATAGATATAACCGACATCGTAGCCAAAACCATCGCCAAATTCACCGCCAAAACCTGCATAGAAATCTACTTCGTACGAAGCAGAATCACCAAAATCAACATTTGATACCCATGTACCCGCGTAAAAGCCGTTATCTGCTGCGTAATCGATCCCGCCAGATACTGCTGCAGCATCACTAGTTTGTGAAATTCCACGCCATAGATAATTACTCGTCACGCTAATGTTTGCCGATAAGCCTTCCACAGCAGTTGCTTGAGTTGACACTAGCGCTGAGCTCGCAATGATCGTAGACAAAGCTACCGATAAAAGTGATTTTTTCATGTTATACCCTTAAGTGTTTTTATTGTTTAAATTTATGTTAATTGTTTGTTTGCAAAGACAGTGCCTGAGTGAATACTCAAAAAACAAAATTTATAAATGCTTTATTTTCAATGTGTTAAGGCTTTTCTCTGGTGGGCTCTCGTTAAGCTTAGCTTATTTAGTGCGCTAATGTGGTGCGGGTTGTTCAAAAAAAGTGCAAAAATAGTCTTCAGTTCTAGGCTTTTTAACTTCAATAATGCGTGGGCTTTAGGTAAAGTAGCGCTCACTTAATTATCGGGGAGAAGTTATGTCTTCATTTTTAATCGCTCCATCTATTCTATCAGCTGATTTTGCTCGTTTAGGGGAAGACACGGCTAAAGTGTTAGCAGCAGGTGCAGATGTTGTTCATTTTGATGTAATGGATAATCATTATGTGCCAAATTTAACGTTTGGCCCGATGGTTTGCCAGTCGTTACGTGATTATGGCATAACTGCGCCAATCGATGTTCATTTAATGGTTAAGCCTGTTGATGCGCTAGTGCCCCAATTCGCCAATGCTGGCGCGAGTATTATTACCTTTCATCCTGAAGCGTCAGATCATGTTGATCGCACCTTACAACTAATAAAAGAAAACGGTTGTAAAGCGGGGTTAGTATTAAATCCGGCAACGCCATTACATTATTTAGATCACGTAATGGATAAACTTGATGTGATCCTATTGATGTCAGTTAACCCTGGCTTTGGCGGTCAATCATTTATTCCATCAACACTCGATAAACTGCGTCAAGTAAAACAACGCATTGTTGAGAGTGGCTTTGATATTCGTCTAGAAGTGGACGGTGGTGTTAAAGTAGATAATATTGCCGAAATAGCTGAAGCTGGCGCTGATATGTTTGTTGCCGGTTCAGCAATATTCTCACAGCCAGATTATAAGGCTGTCATTGATAAGATGCGCGCAGAATTAGCAACTGTAAAGTAATTTAAGATTTACCCATTGAGGAAACTATGTCTAAACCAATCGTATTAAGTGGCTGTCAGCCGTCTGGCTCATTAACCTTAGGAAACTACCTTGGCGCCCTAAAGCAGTGGGTAAATATGCAAGAAACTCATGAGTGCTATTATTCAATTGTTGATTTGCATGCCATTACGGTTCGTCAAGATCCTAAAGAGCTACACGAAGCTTGCCTTGATGCTTTAGCCCTTTATATGGCGTGTGGTGTTGACCCAGACAGAAGCACTATTTTTATGCAATCGCATGTCGCGGCCCATAGCCAATTGAGCTGGGTGTTAAACTGTTATGCTCAAATGGGTGAGCTCAACCGCATGACGCAGTTTAAAGACAAGTCAACGCGAGCTGGCGCCGATATCAATACAGGTTTGTTTACTTACCCTGTATTGATGGCTGCTGATATCTTGTTATATAACACCAATGCCGTACCTGTAGGCGATGATCAAAAACAGCATTTGGAGTTAGCACGTGACATCGCCACGCGTTTTAATAATTTATACGGTGAAATTTTTACCATTCCTGAGCCTTATATTCCAGAATTTGGCGCACGAGTGATGAGCTTACAGGAGCCGACCAAGAAAATGTCGAAGTCTGATGCCAACCCGAAAAATTTTATCGGCTTGTTGGAAACCCCGAAAAAAATCAGTAAGAAAATCAAATCAGCGGTTACTGATTCAGACGAGCAAGCACGTATTTACTTTGACGTGAAAGAAAAGCCAGGTGTATCAAACTTATTGTCGTTGTTGTCTTGTGCTACAGGTGAAAGCATTGAAAGCTTAGTGCCTAAGTATGAAGACAAAATGTATGGCCACTTAAAAGGCGATGTTGCAGATGCTGTTGTTGCCATGATTGAACCGATTCAAGAGCGTTATGCTCAGTATCGCAATGATCGCGCTTTTATGAATGATGTTATGCGCCAAGGGGCTCATAAAGCCTCACTAAGAGCAGATGCCGTGCTTGAAAAGGTTTACCAAGCGGTAGGGTTTATCGCTAAGCCGTAAACTGAAAACAATTTTTAGCACAACTAATAAAAAGGCGTATCATTTGATACGCCTTTCTTATCTGTTTTAATCCTCATTAACCTTTTCGTCGGCTTTTGCAAATACCACAGCAGCATTTTCGATAAATTCACTCGCCGGTGTACTTGGCGCAATTAAAAAGTTTGGCGTCATAATCGTCGCATCATAAGTTGGTCGCTCTCTAAATTCAGGTTTGTTACTTAAGGTGATTAAGTAAGCTCCACCAAAAATTAATAAGCACAAGCTCGCTGAAACCACAATGCGCTTAATATCGCTCATGTGAAAACCGATGTAGCAATTTAGCCAAAATAGGCAAAAGGCGAGTGTGATCGGTAGTAAGGACGTGAGCCAGGAAACAGGCCACGCGCTAGATAAATTAAAGTGCAACATAAACTCAATGAAATCACTGAGCCAAAACAAATTAAAGATGACAAAGCTAACCCCGATTTGTGACCAATAACGGGCATCGTTTTTGGTGAGATGAGAAATTAGCGCCACCAATGACGGCCATAAGCTAAAGCCTAAAGTCATGCCAACAGCAGGCACAAGTAATTGCGTAAAAGTCACTTCTGTTTGTTTGCCTAAATACAGTAAGTAGCCAAATAGTGAAGTAAATAATAATAAACTTAAGGCAATACTTAACGGCTGACGAGCTTTTTCGATCAAGCTTTCAAATGGACTGACTTTAATGGTTGGGCTCACTGGATGGTCTGGAAATACCACTCTTAATTGGCTTTTACCAATACTAATAATATCGCCTGAGTGCAGTATGTGTTGGTTGGCGTTTTGTTTGGTGTCACCTAAAAAGGAGCCGTTAATAGAGCCTTGATCTTCTACAAGCCAATGTTCACCGTCAAAACTCAACTTAACGTGTTCAGGGCAAATATGGGGATCGTCAATTATAATATCATTTTGGTAACTGCGACCAATATCAATGGCATTGCTGTCAAAGCGATCACGGCATATTAACTTCTGGCCGCGGTTGATCTGTTCAATAATAATCACTGCCATGTTACTGCCTCAATAAACTTCTTCATAAACGCCATTGCACTGTCTTGTTTAACCCCTGATAAACTGAAGTTACTGATCAAGGCTTGCTGATTCTTATCAACAGAAGCGGCGAGGTAGACAACGTCATATAAATTAGGAAAGTCTTTGTAGGCGCGGGCACAAAACACGGCTTTTTGGATGATAGATTGATTTTCAGGCGAAATAATATCGTGCTGGCAGCTGAACTCAGTAACATCGTCTTTCTGTACTTTGTTATACGCTCTAGCGTTGTGAAGTTTTTGATTATATAAGTGATAGAACTTGGTATCACTTATGTTTTTAGCCGCTAAGTAGCGATATTCCATCACTAAGTGGCCCGTGAAAAAGTTGTTTTCAATATAGGTATTATCCTCCAGCGAACAACTTGCTAGCGCAGATAACAATAAAGCACTTTCTTTGTCGGCGTTTGAATCGCCCCAGCAACGAATAAATGGGGCGTCGATGGTTGGGATTGAGCCTTGGCCTAATGGTTTTTGTAGCCATTGGCTTGCCAATACTTCTTCAATTAATTCGGCTTGATAAACCTTGAGTTGTTCGGCTATTTGGTGAGTAATATCGGTTGGCGGTGCGATTACATATGCGTTATACAGCGCTTGTAGTTTATCGTGAGGAATCAAAAAACCAATCGAGTTACCTGAAGTAGCAACATTAATACCGACGACTTTTGAGTCAGCATTAACTACTGGGCCACCGCTCATGCCTGAATTGATAGAGCCAGTAAAATGGATTTTGTCGGTAAATGAGTCGGGTAATAGACCATTATAGGTACCAGGGACAACAATCATCCCCAAATCGTGTGGGTTACCCAATGAAAACAGTTTTTCGCCTTTCGTTGGTGCTAGTTTTGCAATTTCAAACACAGGATTGTCATTGGGTTGATGGATAAGCTTTTTTACTAAGGCTAAGTCATTAATGACATCAACGCTTTCGAGTGACAATTCGCCTTTGTTACCATCGTTATCTAAAAACTCCATTTTGTATTTTTCAGGGTGACGAGCATAACCTGACACGACGTGATAATTTGTTGCTATTAAACCTTCATTGGTGATTTGAAAGGCTGAACCAATGGTGGTTTTTTCGCCACTGACGCGCTCAATAATTTTTATTTGATAAAGCGCTGGCGCTAGCTGTTCAAAAATTTGGCCAGCTTGTTCTTTCGCGTTACTGGCAAATGCGACGACAACTAAAAGCAAAAATGAAATTTGCTTCATTAACATTCCTCATCCTGATATTTCGACTACGTAGACCTATCATTGATACGGCATTTAACCGACAAATTCAATCAAATACGCAAAATAAAGCGTGCTAAAAGGTAAATGATAAAAGTTATTGGGCTAGAGATAGGCGCGGGCTTAATCCAAGCTCAGAAGCGCACGAAAGATTAGCCATTTTATTTACATTTACCAGATAAGCGATACAGTTAACTTATTATAAAGAAATAAGTTTCTGTAATGGATATCCACTTAGTCATCATTGTCTGTGCAACGCTCATGTTGCTTTATGGTTGTATTTCAAGCGTATTTGAAACGCACTTTTTGACCGGCCCCATGATTTTTTCGCTTAGTGGTATCGGGCTAAGTTATTGTGTTGATGATTATCTCGGCCTTGCTATTCATACTGAGGTTATTCGGTTTATTGCCGAAATCACCTTGATCATCGTATTATTTATTGATGCGTCAGAGATCAAACACAAAAACCTTAAGCACAGTGATGGTCATGTTGCTATTCGCCTACTCGCCATCGGGCTACCTTTAACAGCGTTGACTGGTGTTATTGTTGGCAGTTGGGTCTTTGACTCGCTGAGCTTGGCCGTTATTACTCTAATTGCGCTGATGTTAACACCAACCGACGCAGCCCTTGGCCAATCACTGATTAAATCAGAAAAACTCAAAACCCATGTTAAACAAAATATCAATGTCGAAAGTGGCTTGAATGATGGCGTTGTTTTACCACCAATTATTATTTGCATTGCAGCAATAAGTGGTGAGATAGGTAATAGTAGTGAAACCACGTGGGCAATGTTTGTCCTAACCCAGCTTATTTTAGGTCCTTTGGTGGGGGGCTGCATTGGTTGGTTTGGTGGTAAATTGATTGAGCATGCCGTGCATCGAAACTGGATGGCGCCGCTTTATCAAAGTATCTGCGCATTAGCGTTACCTCTTTTGGCGTACAGTTGCGCCGAAATTGTGCATGGCAATGGTTTTATTGCCGCTTTTGTTTGTGGTTATTTATTTGGTGTGAGGGATCGCGGCGTTAGGGTCAAAATGCAGCAATTTGGTGAAGCTGAAGGCCAGCAACTGACCTTATTTGTCTTTCTATTATTTGGTTTTGTTATGGTACCGATTGCCAGTGAGTTTTGGGACGGTAAGGCTGTTATTTATGCGATATTAAGCTTGACGTTGGTGCGCATGATTCCAGTGTTTATTAGTTTAGTTGCGTCGAGAGCACCTTGGCAGGAGCAACTGATTTACGCGTGGTTTGGCCCAAGAGGTATTGCGTCAATCCTATATCTACTGATGTTTATTTCAATGGTTGGCTTTGAAGGTTATCAATATCCGGTGAGTGTGATCATTCTCACGGTGTTAATGAGTATTTTTTTACATGGGTTGACCGCGTTGCCAATTGCCCAGTGGTACAAAAAAAGTATTACTCGCCATTAACTAATTCAAGTTTATTAATATCGCTCGATTGATAGGCCAAATTACGCGGTAGTTGTTGATGGCCAGAGAGTAAATAAATGACTTTTTGCCCAGCTTCTGCAAGCTCTAACGCGTGTTGGAAATTGATAATCGTGCTACTGGGAATCGCTTGATAAAACTTTTCTGCGTCTCGTCTGACGTATTCTATAAACTCAGGATTGACAGTTTCATCATAAAATACAGCATCGGCAAACTGCAGGGTGCGATGCGCTTTTAACGTTAAGTTATCTGGGTTGCCTTCTTTGGTGTGAATAAAAGTAATGCTACCTGTGTTATCAGCTTGGTTTTCTTTGAGTTTGGTAATGAAGGCAAGCTCAGCCGATTGGCTTTGACCGTTGAGAATTTTCTCACCTATTTCACCTTGGAAAATCTGCTCCCAAAACAACCGGCGATTTCGAACCCCTTTAACTCGAGCCTTGACGTGGTCACGAAATTTCAAGCCAAAATCGGCGAGCTTACCGTACGCTTGCGGTAAGGTTTTTTCAATTTGCTCGCGCAGCATCCGCACTAACACGGGGGAGCTTCCCGAGCTCGAGATTGCCACTATCATTGGATCTCTGTCGATAATCGATGGCGTGATGTAGTCGCACAAATCAGGTTGGTCAACAACATTGGCTAAGATACCTAAAGACTTTGCTTCTTCGTAAACCAAAGCGTTAATTGCTTCATCATCGGTAGCCGCAATGGCGATGTTACACTCGTTCATTAACCCTAGTCGGTAGTTTTCACTGACCCAAGTTAATTGCTCAGTGTTGATCAAACGCGCTACAGTGTCGTTGCAATGCTTTGCGACAACCGTGATATTTGTTGTGCACTTTAACATCAGCTCTATTTTTCGAGCAGCCACTTCACCACCACCAATGATGATGATGTTAAGTCGATCAGCTGTTAAAAATACCGGAAAGTAGCGCATGTTATACCTTTATATCGAGAGCAATGATTGACTGATCGCAATGCCATTTTTGTCGCCATAAACATAATGCCCTGGCGTAAATTTAAGACCGGCAAAGTATACATCAACGTTAGTTTGACCTTGGCCGAGCTTTTCAGTTTTGATTGGGCAAGTACCGAGTGCTTTAACGGCAATAGGCAAGGTGGCGATGGTGCCCGCATCGCGAATACAGCCATTTATAATAACGGCTTGCCAATTGTGCTTTACCGCACTTTCAGCAATCATATCACCTAACAGTGCTCGATTCATTGAACCGTGGCCATCAACAACGAGTACTTTGCCTTCGCCTGAGGTTGCCAGAAGCGCTTTGACTTTCGAGTTATCATTAAAGCAGTCAACTGTCACGATTTCACCATAAAAGCAGGTGTTAGCACCAAAATCTTGAAAAGGTACGTTAGCCAAGCTTAATTGGTTTGCGTATTGGTCAAATAAATCTGGTAGTAAATCAAGCATCGTTTTCCCCTTAAAAGCTCATTTGACTGACATCTAAGGCAAAATGCAAGTGATCATCTATCGCGATGAGTGATAAACTATATAAAACTCGTTTATATCTCTTTTATTTGGAATTTCCATGCCTTGGATACAGCTTAGATTAAATGCGAATGAAGAAACAGCGGAAAAATACAGTGAGTGGCTAATGGCTGCCGGCTCGCAGGCCGTAACTTTTATTGACGCGAAAGATACTCCGATATATGAACCTTTACCAGGCGACGAAGTGGTGTATTGGCACAATACCGTCGTGATGGGGTTATTTGATGCATCGCATGACATGGATAAAGTGATCAATTACCTAAAAGGTATTCACCCTGACAAGCAAAATATGCAGTACAAGTTAGAGCAACTTGAAGATAAAGATTGGGAACGCGAATGGATGGATAACTTCCACCCGATGAAATTCGGTAATCGCTTGTGGATTTGTCCGAGTTGGCGTGAAGTGCCTGAGCCTGACGCAGTAAATGTTATGCTTGATCCTGGTCTTGCCTTTGGTACGGGTACTCACCCAACAACCGCATTGTGTTTAACTTGGTTAGATAGCTTAGATTTAACGGATAAAGTCGTTGTCGATTTTGGCTGTGGTTCAGGCATTTTATCACTAGCCGCCTTAAAGCTTGGTGCGAAAAAAGTGATTGGTATCGATATTGACCCGCAAGCGCTGCAAGCAAGTCAAGAGAATGCCAAGCGCAATGGTGTTGAAGAAAGGCTTGAACTTTATTTGCCTAAAGATCAGCCGAGCTTAAAAGCCGATGTTGTCGTCGCTAATATTTTAGCTGGACCACTGCGTGAATTAGCACCCACTATTACAGCTTTTGTTGGTGATAATGGTTTGTTAGCGCTTTCAGGTGTACTTGAAGAACAAGCACAAGGATTGGTTGAAATATACAGCCAATGGTGTGACATGGATCCGGTCGCAGTGCAAGAGGAATGGGTACGTTTGTCGGGAAAAAGACACTAAAAAACCGCAATTTTTCACTTTTATTCTGGTGCGGAATTTGGTAGCAATTGACTAAATTCTGCACAGAAAAACATTTTGCCAAATGTCAATATCAAAAAGCAGGAAAAAATTGCATTTTGTTCAATTTATATCCTTTTCAATCCCCAAAAAAACACGTAAACTGTGCGCCCTTTTGACCAAGAGCTCAAAAAAACACCAGCGTGAAGATAGGTCCATACAGTTTACCGAGTAATGTTTTTCTTGCCCCTATGGCAGGAATTACCGACCAACCATTTAGGCGATTATGTTGCCAACTAGGAGCAGGACTAGCTGTTTCAGAGATGGTTTCGGCAAACCCTAAAGTATGGCATACCGAGAAATCGAAAAAGCGCATGGTACACACGAGTGAGGCGGGAATTCGTTCTGTGCAAATCGCAGGCAGTGATCCCCAAGAACTCGCTTTTGCAGCTCAGGTTAATGTTGAAAATGGCGCTCAAATTATTGATATCAATATGGGGTGCCCAGCAAAAAAAGTGAATAAAAAGCTAGCGGGATCGGCTTTGTTAAAAGAGCCTCCATTGGTTGAAGCTATTGTTAAGTCGGTAGTTGATGCTGTTGATGTCCCGGTAACTTTAAAAATTCGTACCGGCTGGTGTGAAAACACGCGTAATGGTGTTGAAATTGCGAAAATTGCTCAAGCAAATGGCATTCAGTCATTAGCAGTTCACGGTAGAACACGCAGTGACTTTTACAAAGGTGAGGCAGAATACCAAACCATAAAAGCCATTAAACAAGCAATTGATATTCCTGTAGTAGCTAATGGCGACATTACTGATGCAGAAAAAGCAAAGTACGTTCTCGATTATACGGGAGCAGACGCCGTTATGGTGGGTCGCGCAGCGCAAGGTCGACCGTGGATATTTCGCGAAATAAACCACTATCTTGCAAACGGTACACATTTACCTGCACCACAACTGGATGAGGTGCGAGCCATATTAATTGAGCATGTTAAGGAATTACATCGCTTTTATGGCGACTTTATGGGGCTTCGAATAGCCCGAAAACATGTTTCTTGGTATATGCAAACGCACGATCAAGAAAAAACGTTTCGATCAAGGTTTAATGGTTTAGAGACTACGCAAGCGCAGCTTGAACTATTAAATCAGTATTTTGATAATTTAACTTAAAAAGAGTCTGAACTTTATGTTTGAACAAAATATTTCTTCTCCATTCGTTACTGGTAACTTACAAACTCAGACTGAGTCGTCACCTTTACGCACCCAAGCTAAAATGGCGATCAGCAACTACTTATCTCAATTAAATGGTAACGACGTTGATGACATGTACGAGTTAGTGCTTTCAGAAATTGAAGCCCCTATGCTTGAAGAAGTGATGAAGTATACTCGCGGCAATCAAACAAGAGCAGCAAATTTATTAGGCATTAACCGTGGTACTTTACGCAAAAAGTTAAAAAAATACGGTATGAACTAATTATCTGCAGGGTTAACCTGCACTAAAAAAGCACCCTCGGGTGCTTTTTTACTTAATGGAATTTTTAAGTTGTCCATTTGGTTGAAAAGTAAAAGGGCAATGATGTGTAGCAAGGAGCTACATTACTAGGAAGTCGCCACGGATATGTGTCATAGGCCAGACCAAAAAATTTTGCTAAAGGTAAACTAAATAACATGGATACCCCTCGCCCAATTAAACGCGCATTGCTTAGCGTGTCTGATAAAACTGGTATTGTCGAATTCGCCCAAAAACTTGCTCAAAAGGGTGTAGATATATTATCAACTGGCGGAACTGCCAAATTACTCGCTGAAAATGGCATTAAAGTCACCGAAGTTTCAGACTACACTGGTCACCCTGAAATTATGGATGGTCGTGTAAAAACCCTTCATCCGAAAGTTCACGGTGGTATTTTAGCGCGCCGTGGTACTGACGAAGCGGTTATGAGCGAAAATAATATCAGTGCAATTGATATGGTTGTTGTTAACTTGTATCCATTTGCCAATACGGTTGCTAAAGAAGGTTGTAGCCTAGAAGATGCGATTGAGAACATCGACATCGGCGGCCCAACAATGGTTCGTGCAGCAGCTAAAAACCACAAAGACGTAACAATTATCGTAAACGCTCACGATTATGACCGCGTGATCGCTGAAATGGATGCTAATGATGATTCATTAACATACAACACACGCTTTGATTTAGCGATTGCAGCATACGAGCATACCGCCAGTTATGATGGCATGATCGCCAACTACTTTGGCCAAATGTTAGCAGCGCACGGTACTGAAGGTGCTGAGCCAAACTTTGAACAGAAGAATAAGTTCCCACGTACGTTTAATTCTCAATTCATTAAGAAACAAGATTTACGTTACGGTGAAAATTCTCATCAAGATGCAGCTTTTTATGTTGAAGCACAGCCTGAAGAAGCATCTGTTGCAACGGCAACTCAGCTTCAAGGTAAAGCACTTTCATACAACAACATTGCTGATACAGATGCAGCACTAGAATGCGTGAAGGAATTTGATGAACCAGCTTGTGTTATCGTTAAGCACGCCAATCCATGTGGTGTTGCAATTAGCGAAAACATTTTAGGCGCATACGAGCAAGCATTTAAAACAGATCCTACGTCAGCTTTTGGCGGCATTATTGCGTTCAACCGAGAGTTAGATGCTAAAACAGCTGAAGCGATTATTTCACGTCAATTCGTTGAAGTGATCATTGCACCTACCGTTTCGAAAGAAGCAGAGCAAATCGTAGCAGCTAAGCCAAATGTGCGTTTATTAGTATGTGGTCAATGGACTACGCAAACTACTGGTTTTGCGTTTAAACGCGTAAACGGTGGTTTATTAGTGCAAGACCGTGATCAAGGTAAAGTAACGCAAGACGAGCTTAAAGTGGTGACAAAGCGCCAACCTACTGAAGACGAAATGCGCGATCTACAATTCTGTTGGAAAGTCGCTAAATACGTTAAATCTAATGCTATCGTATACGCTCAAAACAATATGACTATCGGTGTTGGTGCAGGCCAAATGAGTCGTGTGTATTCAGCAAAAATCGCTGGTATTAAAGCGGCTGATGAAAACCTAGAAGTAAAAGGTTCGGTAATGGCTTCAGACGCCTTCTTCCCATTCCGTGATGGTTTAGATGCTGCTGCTGCCGCGGGTATTACTGCAGTCATTCAACCAGGCGGTTCAATGCGTGACGAAGAAGTTATCGCAGCGGCAGATGAGCACGGCATTGCCATGGTGTTCACAGGTATGCGTCATTTCAATCACTAAATTGTTGAGCAATAATTTGTGATTGGTTAACCGATAAATGAGAAACCGCGTTAAGGTGACTTGTTTATCGGTTATTTCGCTCTGAATATCGCGGTAAAATCTGCTATAAGTTGATATAACTTTTACGTAATGGAATTTACTATGACGACAACAAAAAAAATAATTATCGCAATTGTAGCTGTAGTTGCTATTTATTGGGTGGTTTCTTCACAACAAAAAACAACGTCGGAAACAGACCAAGTCAATCAGCCTGCATCAGAAGAACAGGTTCAAATGCCGGAAGATGTGATTGAATCAGTACCTGTAGAAGATGTTACTGAAGGTGATAACGAACAATCGATAACCGATTCAGTTGATCAAAAGGCTTCATCAGGCGTTGATAAGGTTAAATCTGAAGTGAAAGAGGTTGTCGAACAAGTTTCAGCTGCACAACGGGCACTAGCATCTGCTGTGGCTGGTAGTCATCGTTCAGAAGAAAACAAAGCACGTGATATCTATCGCCATCCGGTAGAAACATTATTGTTTTTTGGTTTCGAGCCTACTATGACAGTCGTTGAGATTGCACCAGGCGGTGGTTGGTACACTGAAGTACTTGCACCTGCATTAAAAGGCAGAGGGAAGTTGTACGGGGCCCATTACCCAGACACTGACGAAGAAAATTATTACAGTTTATCGCGTCGTCGTCTTGTGCAGAAAATGGCAAGTGATGAAGTTTTTAGTGAAGTTGAATTAACAAACTTTACTCCTCGTACGTCAAACAGAATTGCGCCAGAGGGTAGTGCCGATATGGTGCTTACTTTCCGCAACTTACATAACTGGGGCGAAGAAGGTGTTGCGATGATGTTTGCTGACGCACACAAGGCACTGAAGTCAGGCGGTATTTTAGGTGTTGTTGAACATCGTATGCCCGAATCACAAAGCTGGGCAGAAAACCAACGCTCTGGTTACTTCCCTGAAAGCTTAGCCATTGAGCTAGCAGAGCAAGCGGGCTTTGTTTTGGCGGGTAAAAGTGAAATCAACGCAAACCCCAAAGATACAGCTGATCATCCAAAAGGCGTTTGGACGTTACCACCTGTATTGCGCCTAGGCGATGCAGATAAAGCGAAATACCTAGCGATTGGCGAAAGCGATCGTATGACCTTAAAGTTTGTTAAAAAATAACATTTATATATAGACAATTAAGAAGCTTCAAAACAAGTCTTGATGTTAAATAGAATACGTCATGTCCGCGCAGGCGGGTATCTCAAACTATTGACCTGTCTTAGCTTCTTTTTATTAATTAGGAAATCTTAATGAAAGTTTTAGTTATTGGTAGTGGTGGTCGAGAACACGCATTAGCGTGGAAAGCCGCTCAATCAGCTCAAGTAAGTCAAGTATTTGTAGCACCTGGTAATGCAGGTACAGCAACTGAGCCTAAATTAACTAATGTTGAACTAGATATTACCGACAACGCAGGGCTTGTGGCATTTGCAAAAGAGCAAGCGATTGAACTAACTATCGTCGGCCCAGAGCAACCGCTAGTTGATGGCGTTGTTGATGCGTTTAACGCTGAAGGGTTAATGATTTTTGGTCCGAATGCTAAAGCAGCACAGCTAGAAGGATCGAAGTCATTCACCAAAGACTTTCTTGCTCGCCATAACATCCCTACGGCGGATTATCAAAATTTTACCGAAATAGAACCTGCGTTAGCTTATGTTCGAGAAAAAGGTGCGCCGATTGTTGTTAAGGCAGACGGCTTAGCTGCGGGTAAAGGCGTTATTGTTGCAATGACGTTGCAAGAAGCCGAAGATGCTATTAAAGATATGCTTGCGGGCAATGCCTTCGGTGATGCTGGGCATCGCGTTGTTATTGAAGAATTCCTTGAAGGTGAAGAAGCTAGCTTTATTGTGATGGTGGACGGCAAGAACGTATTGCCATTTGCTACGAGCCAAGATCACAAACGAGCATACAATCAAGATCAAGGGCCAAACACTGGCGGTATGGGAGCATACTCGCCAGCGCCGGTAGTGACGGCTGAAATTCATCAGCGTATTATGAACGAAGTCATCATGCCTACGGTTAACGGTATGGCCAGCGAAGATGCACCATATACAGGCTTTTTGTATGCGGGCTTAATGATCACTGCTGATGGCACGCCTAAGGTTATTGAATATAATTGCCGATTCGGTGATCCAGAAACTCAACCAATTATGATGCGCTTACAATCAGACTTAACTGAACTTTGTTTGTTAGCTTGCCGACAAAAACTTGATACAGCAGAAATCGTATTTGATCCGCGAGCTGCGGTTGGTGTCGTTATGGCGGCTGGTGGTTACCCAGGGAGTTACAATAAAGGTGATGTTATTTCTGGTTTAGCAACTAATCAAGCTGACGATGCTAAAGTTTTCCATGCTGGTACTAAGTTAGTCGATGGCGATGTGGTTACTGCTGGCGGTCGAGTCTTATGTGCAACGGCACTAGGTGAGACAGTAACAAGTGCACAACAAAAAGCCTATCAACTACTTGAGCAGGTGACTTGGGAAAATGTTATGTATCGTACCGATATAGCCTATCGCGCTATCGAACGCGAAAAAAGCTAAATACTTTTTATAAAAAAAGCTCGGTTTTTACCGAGTTTTTTTATTTCTAGCGATTAAGTTCTTAGGCAAAATTTGGGGGGTTGTGTAAGTCATTGACAAATAAATAATCGCCTATAGCGTATATTTTAATTGGTTTGTATATAAAGTGACCGAACGGAAAATTAATTAAAAATAAGGGTTGACGCGTAATAAAAAATCCCTAAAATGCGCATCCACTTCTTCGGGACAGCTCAAAGAAGTATTTTGATAAGTTTAAGCGATCAATATGATTAACAAACAAGTCAAACAACTTAGAAAAATAAATTAAATTTTTTATAAAAAGTTGTTGACATCAAAATTAGGATGAGTAAAATACGCATCCGCTCTCGACGAGAGAGTAACAAGCGGTCTAGCAACGAATGCGATTGTTAGTTCGCGCCGAACAAAAGGTTCATTCATGAACAGTTCGGCATACCTACTTCGTGTAGGCATCTTTAACAAATAGTTATCATGCAATTTGTGTGGGCACTCACATTAATAAATTCATATAAAGACCTAACGTTTCGTTAGGCAAATTTATCAATGTTGATGTTCACATAAAAAACTTACATATAAAGTTTTTATGTTTTTGTTTTGCTTTTATTAAAAAGCGATTCAAGAGCAATGTACAACAGAATTCATTGAGCCGAAGCTTTTAGCTTCACAAACGATTTTAATTGAAGAGTTTGATCATGGCTCAGATTGAACGCTGGCGGCAGGCTTAACACATGCAAGTCGAGCGGAAACGAGAAGTGCTTGCACTTCGGCGTCGAGCGGCGGACGGGTGAGTAATGCTTGGGAATATGCCTTTAGGTGGGGGACAACAGTTGGAAACGACTGCTAATACCGCATAATGTCTACGGACCAAAGGAGGGGATCTTCGGACCTTTCGCCTAGAGATTAGCCCAAGTGAGATTAGCTAGATGGTGGGGTAAAGGCCTACCATGGCGACGATCTCTAGCTGGTTTGAGAGGATGATCAGCCACACTGGGACTGAGACACGGCCCAGACTCCTACGGGAGGCAGCAGTGGGGAATATTGCACAATGGGGGAAACCCTGATGCAGCCATGCCGCGTGTGTGAAGAAGGCCTTCGGGTTGTAAAGCACTTTCAGTCGTGAGGAAAGGGTAGTCGCTAATATCGGCTATCTGTGACGTTAGCGACAGAAGAAGCACCGGCTAACTCCGTGCCAGCAGCCGCGGTAATACGGAGGGTGCGAGCGTTAATCGGAATTACTGGGCGTAAAGCGTGCGTAGGCGGATTGTTAAGCGAGATGTGAAATCCCGGGGCTCAACCTCGGAACTGCATTTCGAACTGGCAGTCTAGAGTATTGTAGAGGGTGGTGGAATTTCCAGTGTAGCGGTGAAATGCGTAGAGATTGGAAGGAACATCAGTGGCGAAGGCGGCCACCTGGACAAATACTGACGCTGAGGCACGAAAGCGTGGGGAGCGAACAGGATTAGATACCCTGGTAGTCCACGCCGTAAACGATGTCAACTAGCTGTCTGTGAACTTGATTCGTGGGTAGCGTAGCTAACGCGCTAAGTTGACCGCCTGGGGAGTACGGCCGCAAGGTTAAAACTCAAATGAATTGACGGGGGCCCGCACAAGCGGTGGAGCATGTGGTTTAATTCGATGCAACGCGAAGAACCTTACCATCCCTTGACATCCAGAGAATTTTCTAGAGATAGAATAGTGCCTTCGGGAACTCTGAGACAGGTGCTGCATGGCTGTCGTCAGCTCGTGTTGTGAAATGTTGGGTTAAGTCCCGCAACGAGCGCAACCCCTATCCTTACTTGCCAGCGGATGATGCCGGGAACTTTAAGGAGACTGCCGGTGATAAACCGGAGGAAGGTGGGGACGACGTCAAGTCATCATGGCCCTTACGGGATGGGCTACACACGTGCTACAATGGCGTATACAGAGGGCAGCGAGACCGCGAGGTGGAGCGAATCCCAGAAAGTACGTCGTAGTCCGGATTGGAGTCTGCAACTCGACTCCATGAAGTCGGAATCGCTAGTAATCGTGAATCAGAATGTCACGGTGAATACGTTCCCGGGCCTTGTACACACCGCCCGTCACACCATGGGAGTGGGTTGCAAAAGAAGTGGCTAGTTTAACCTTCGGGAGGACGGTCACCACTTTGTGATTCATGACTGGGGTGAAGTCGTAACAAGGTAACCCTAGGGGAACCTGGGGTTGGATCACCTCCTTATCTTGAAGAGTTTATCGTGTTGAGTGTTCACACAAATTGCATTGATAACGAAAGTGTTTAAGACGAAGCCTTTGGGGCTATAGCTCAGCTGGGAGAGCGCCTGCCTTGCACGCAGGAGGTCAGCAGTTCGATCCTGCTTAGCTCCACCACTTACTTCGTTGAGAAATTAAACATAAAAACTTAAGCATAAGCTTTTATGTTTAGTTTCTGCTAAAGAAACACTGCTCTTTAACAATTTGGAAAGCTGATATATATCCTTAAACAAGAAATTGTTTAAAACCTCTTAATTAAGTGTCGCGCTTAATTAAGAATTCTAATTCAAGATACTCTATTGAGTACGTGAAAATGTCAGAATACATTTAGTTGGCGGTTTGTCTCGTCAACACTCAAAACTATTTGGGGTTGTATGGTTAAGTGACTAAGCGTATGTGGTGGATGCCTTGGCAGTTAGAGGCGATGAAAGACGTGTTAATCTGCGATAAGTCTAGGTGAGGTGATAAAAACCGTTATAGCCTAGAATGTCTGAATGGGGAAACCCAGTGCCATAAGGCACTATCTTTACCTGAATACATAGGGTAAAGAGGCGAACCGGGAGAACTGAAACATCTAAGTACCCCGAGGAAAAGAAATCAACCGAGATTTCGTTAGTAGCGGCGAGCGAACGCGAATTAGCCCTTAAGCTTGTGGGCGTTAGTGGAATGTTCTGGAAAGGACAACGATACAGGGTGATAGTCCCGTACACGAAGACAAACACAAGTGAAATCGAGTAGGTCGGCACACGTGAAATGTTGACTGAATATGGGGGGACCATCCTCCAAGGCTAAATACTCCTAACTGACCGATAGTGAACCAGTACCGTGAGGGAAAGGCGAAAAGAACCCCTGTGAGGGGAGTGAAATAGAACCTGAAACCGCATACGTACAAGCAGTGGAAGCCTTCGGGTGACTGCGTACCTTTTGTATAATGGGTCAGCGACTTATATTTAGTAGCAAGGTTAACCGATTAGGGGAGCCGTAGCGAAAGCGAGTGTTAACTGCGCGTTCAGTTGCTAGGTATAGACCCGAAACCCGGCGATCTACCCATGGGCAGGTTGAAGGTTGAGTAACATCAACTGGAGGACCGAACACACGTATGTTGAAAAATGCGGTGATGACTTGTGGGTCGGAGTGAAAGGCTAATCAAGCCGGGAGATAGCTGGTTCTCCCCGAAATCTATTTAGGTAGAGCCTCGGACGAACACCACTGGGGGTAGAGCACTGTTAAGGCTAGGGGGTCATCCCGACTTACCAACCCTTTGCAAACTCCGAATACCAGTGAGTGATATCCGGGAGACACACTATGGGTGCTAACGTCCGTAGTGAAGAGGGAAACAACCCAGACCGCCAGCTAAGGTCCCAAAGTACTAGTTAAGTGGGAAACGATGTGGGAAGGCTTAGACAGCTAGGAGGTTGGCTTAGAAGCAGCCACCCTTTAAAGAAAGCGTAATAGCTCACTAGTCGAGTCGGCCTGCGCGGAAGATGTAACGGGGCTAAACTAGTCACCGAAGCTGCGGATTCACACTATGTGTGAGTGGTAGGGGAGCGTTCTGTAAGCCGTTGAAGGTGTGTTGTAAAGCATGCTGGAGGTATCAGAAGTGCGAATGCTGACATGAGTAACGATAAAGGGGGTGAAAAACCCCCTCGCCGAAAGACCAAGGTTTCCTGTCCCATGTTAATCAGGGCAGGGTAAGTCGGCCCCTAAGGTGAGACCGAAAGGTGTAATCGATGGGAAACAGATTAATATTTCTGTACTTCTATATAATGCGATGGAGGGACGGAGCAGGCTAGGCAAGCATGGCGTTGGTTGTCCATGTGAAAGTAAGTAGGCTGAGAACTTAGGCAAATCCGGGTTCTTAAGGCTGAGATACGAGACGATGCTCTACGGAGCAGAAGTTGTTGATGCCATACTTCCAGGAAAATCTTCTAAGCTTCAGTTATATAGGAACCGTACCCCAAACCGACACAGGTGGTTAGGTAGAGAATACTAAGGCGCTTGAGAGAACTCGGGTGAAGGAACTAGGCAAAATAGTACCGTAACTTCGGGAGAAGGTACGCTCTCTAATGTGAATGACTTGCTCAGTAAGCATAGGAGAGTCGAAGTAACCAGGTGGCTGGAACTGTTTATTAAAAACACAGCACTGTGCAAAATCGAAAGATGACGTATACGGTGTGACGCCTGCCCGGTGCCGGAAGGTTAATTGATTGGGTTAGCATTTGCGAAGCTCATGATCGAAGCCCCGGTAAACGGCGGCCGTAACTATAACGGTCCTAAGGTAGCGAAATTCCTTGTCGGGTAAGTTCCGACCTGCACGAATGGCGTAATCATGGCCACACTGTCTCCACCCGAGACTCAGTGAAATTGAAATTGCGGTTAAGATGCCGTATACCCGCGGCTAGACGGAAAGACCCCGTGAACCTTTACTATAGCTTGACAGTGAACATTGCTCCTACATGTGTAGGATAGGTGGGAGGCTTTGAAGCATGCACGCCAGTGTGTGTGGAGCCATCCTTGAAATACCACCCTTGTATGCGTGATGTTCTAACCTAGGGCCCTTAGCGGGCTTGGGGACACTGTCTGGTGGGTAGTTTGACTGGGGCGGTCTCCTCCCAAAGCGTAACGGAGGAGCACGAAGGTTGGCTAAGTACGGTCGGACATCGTACGGTTAGTGCAATGGCATAAGCCAGCTTAACTGCGAGACAGACACGTCGAGCAGGTGCGAAAGCAGGTCATAGTGATCCGGTGGTTCTGTATGGAAGGGCCATCGCTCAACGGATAAAAGGTACTCCGGGGATAACAGGCTGATACCGCCCAAGAGTTCATATCGACGGCGGTGTTTGGCACCTCGATGTCGGCTCATCACATCCTGGGGCTGAAGTCGGTCCCAAGGGTATGGCTGTTCGCCATTTAAAGTGGTACGCGAGCTGGGTTTAGAACGTCGTGAGACAGTTCGGTCCCTATCTGCCGTGGGCGTTTGAGAATTGAAGAGGGCTGCTCCTAGTACGAGAGGACCGGAGTGGACGAACCTCTGGTGTTCCGGTTGTTATGCCAATAGCATTGCCGGGTAGCTACGTTCGGAACTGATAACCGCTGAAAGCATCTAAGCGGGAAGCAGGCTTTAAGATGAGTTCTCACTGGAGATTTAATCTCCCTAAAGGGTCGTTGGAGACTACAACGTTGATAGGCTGGGTGTGGAAGCGCTGCGAGGCGTTGAGCTAACCAGTACTAATTGCCCGTGAGGCTTAACCATACAACACCCAAGTGGTTTTACACCATGTTGTATGAAGACAAGTCACGTACTCAGAACTTGAATAGAATTAGATATCAGATTTCCAGATTGTAACGTTTTTAGTCTAGCGACAATAGCGTTGTGGTACCACCTGATCCCATGCCGAACTCAGAAGTGAAACGCAACTGCGCCGATGGTAGTGTGGGAGGTCCCATGTGAGAGTAGGTCATTGCTAGACACCTATTAAAAGAAAGGACCCAGCTACGGCTGGGTTTTTTCGTTATTGAGATTTGAACTTTTAGGTGAGCGACAATAGTGTTGTGATATCACCTGATCCCATGCGCTCATACCTCAGAAATGCAGAAGTGGCCGTTCCTTGCCATCCCTGGCTCCACGGCATTAGTGCATCCATGCACGTCAAACGCAACTGCGCCGATGGTAGTGTGGGAGGTCCCATGTGACTAAATTGTCTGGAACAATTTAGAACGCAAAGCGACCCAAAGGGTGGAGTACAGGACGTACGGAATAAAGTAGGTCACCGAAAACTGCGTCCATGCGTTTTCGGCATTAACCACATCCATGTGGCTTATTGCTAGACACCTATTAAAGGAAAGAACCCAGCTACGGCTGGTTTTTTTCGTTTATGTTTTTTAATTCTTTGTAGCTGTTTGGGGTCAGAGTCTGTGGACTCTGACCCTTATCTAGCCCGAAAGCTCTGCGCACTGTCAGCCAATTGCTAGGCACCTAAGAAAACATGTCATTCTCGCGAATGCGGGAATCTCCTAGATTCAACGTAAGCTTTGAAAGTTAACTCAAGTAACCGCTGAGCAGCGGCTGGAGATCCCCTGTAACAACATCAGGGGATGACTCACGACCCTCCATAGAAAATAACAGGGCTTTTTTCTTGCCTGAAATCAAAATGCATGACATTTGTGCGAATGCCTGCATAGATGTAGGTAAGTTGAATTATGTAGGAACAAACGTCGATGTCGGAATCTCGTGAAATCTCAATGTGCTTTCAACAGGTTGCCTGGAGGTGTGGTGAAAATTGTATAGAGTTCTCCGGTAAAAACTTCAGGGGGTGACGGCAATTCTCTGTTACTTTGAACTGTCCTATAAAATAAGGACTTCATAAGGCGCCGCTATAAAAAAGTTTAAGTCTAGCGTTAAAGCAGTTAACATAAATTTAAAATAATAATAATTAGATGTTGGTATGAAGTATAAAAGTATTGCGTTTGCTATTGTAGCACTATCATGGAAGTCGATGGCTGCAGCTCCTAGTCATGATATTGACTTTTATAACCTAAATTTTGAGTATATTGAAGGCAATGTTATGGATGTCGATTTTGCCCTTGAATATGGTCACTTATCTAACTTTACACTCGATAGTGATAATGATGATACTCAAACGGTTTCATTGCAGCCCAAGCTTTGGGTTCAAGCACTTTGGGAAAAAAGTTTACTGCAGGCTAAAGTTGACATAAATCACTTAGCACTTACCGATATTGACAATAACGATCACACTAACATTAATGCGCTAACAAAATATCAGTACAAACTCTCTGAAAATAAAAGTCTGTTCTTAACGGGAATGTATCGCAATGTTTTCGAATATCCAGGCGAAGGTATATCGCAAGGTAAAATAGATGAGATCACCGTTGGTGATGAAAAGAGTAACTATTTTGCCAATGTCGGCTTTCGTTACGGCAGTGAGTTTTCTGTAGCCCGAGCTGAGATTCTAGTCGGTACACGAGGCTTTGAGTATGACACAAGACGTGAAGTTTCATCATTACTCGATTTAACAGCGAACTACTTACAGGGCCATTTTGACTATTTAGCTTCAGGGAAAACCTATTTATCAGTCAAAGGTGAATATGAGCAACTTAACTACAATGAAGAAGTAGGGGCAGATAGAGATAGCCTTGCAATATTATTGGGGGCTCAGTGGCGTCACTCGGTATTATTCAAAATGGAAGCTTATGCTGGGATCCAGCAATTGAGCTTTGACGATAAAAACTTAGATGATGATAAGGTTGCCCGATGGGAGCTTGATATGCTCTGGAGCCCAACTGAGTTTACCGAAGTAAATGTTAATGCACGACGTCGAGCCGTTGACGCAACACAGCAAGAAGACAGGTTTAGAATAGTTGAAAACCTTTTGGCAACAGTAACCCATGATTTTACAAGCCAATTAAAAGCAAGTTTTTATCTTGGTTATATGCAAGAACAGGCAATTTTCCCAACTTTTACTCGCAGTGATGATTATCTATTAGCCGGTGGAAAAATCAGTTACAATGTCAATGAAACATTTTCTGTTTATATTAAAGACAGCTTTCGAGAGTTATCATCGACGGAAGAAAGCCTAGATTTTGACAGGAACCACATTGTAGTAGGTATTAATGTTGCGTTATAGCTATTTATTGATATACATCCTATTTGCCATATTGCCGATCGGTAAAGCAAACGCACTTAATTACGTATTAAGTGCGGGTGATAGTGTATTAATTGAAGTCTATGACGAACCAGATTTACGTACTCGGGCTAAAATTGATAAGTCAGGTGTTATCTCATTTCCATTTCTCGATGATGTGCAGGTATCAGGAAAGACGACAGAAGAAATCGAGATGATTATCGATGCAGGCCTGCGCGGGGACTATTTGATTGACCCTCAAGTATCAGTGTCGATAGTGGCTTATCGCCCGTTCTTTATTCATGGTCAAGTTAAAGTGCCCGGCGGGTATCCATATCAGCCTGATTTAACCTTAGATAAGGCACTAGCACTAGCTGGAGGCTTAACTAATCGGGCATCAAAGTCCGATTGGCAGATCACGAGAAAGGTAAATGGTACCTCCAAAATAATCAATGCTGATATTTCCACGGAAATTCAACCTGACGATATTGTAAAAATAGGGCAGAGTTTCTTTTGAGTCATATTGAATCGCAACAACCGATACAAATGCAAGATGATGATGTCTCTTTAGCAGAAGTACTAAGGCCGCTTTGGAATCGGCGTTGGGTTATTATTTTTTGCACGTTACTCGTTACACTAGCGGTAGCGATCTATGTTTCATTGTTAAAGCCGACTTATCAGGCGACTGCGATCTTACTCATTGGCAATAACAAACCTGCGAACACTTTATCGATTAATAATGCTTTTAATGAATCAAGTGCCACTGCAGAGCAAATCCAAACACAATATGAATTACTGCGTTCGAGGAAGTTTGCTGAGCGTGTAATTGCTCGCCTAAACCTTACCGAAAATGAGGAATTTTCTGGGCAAAAGTACAAAAAACTGCTGCCTTGGCAGAATGAAAAAAAACTCACCCAAAAACGTTCGATAGATTATGTTGTTAAGGCCTTCCAACAGCGCCTAACCATCTCGCCGATGGCTAAAACGGAATTAGTCCGTATTAGCTTTTCTGCTTATGATCCTGTGTTAGCTATGCGAGTTGCTAATCAGGTAGGTGTCACCTATTTGCAATACCAAGATGAAATACATACCGCTTCTAAGGAAACCACTTCTCAGTGGTTAGTTGATCAACTAGAAGAATTGGGTAAAAAGCTTGAAGCATCGGAGCATGCACTTCAACAATTTAGAGAATCTGAGAGTATTGTCGATATCCATGGTGTTGTGGGCTTGGTCAGTGCGGAATTAACTGAATTGACCTCAGCCGCGATTCGAGCGGCGCGCCGTGAAGATGATTTGAAAGTAACCTACGACTATATTCAAAAAAACAAAAATAATCTGCAGGAATTAATTGAGTTACCTGAAGTGAGTCACG
The DNA here is from genome assembly GCF_014898095.1 of Thalassotalea sp. LPB0316. Taxonomy (NCBI): domain Bacteria; kingdom Pseudomonadati; phylum Pseudomonadota; class Gammaproteobacteria; order Alteromonadales; family Colwelliaceae; genus Thalassotalea; species Thalassotalea sp. LPB0316. Next base: position 509,783 of record NZ_CP062946.1, on the reverse strand, counting down.
ACGACTTATATATTGGCTTAAAAGGTCAAGAAGAGATCGTTAATCGAAAACATTCGGAATTATCCAAGCGATACGGTCCAAAACATCCTAAGATGATTGCGATCAATGCAGAGATAGCGAGCTTAGAAAAACGAATTGCTGAGCACACTGATAACGTTGTACTTGCATTAACCAAAGACTATTTTGCCGCTAAGGAAAAAGCGGTAGCGACCAATGCTCGGCTAACCGCGGCGAAGCAGGACTTTTTGCGCTTAAGTCGTTTGGAAAATAAATTTTCTCAGCTCGAGCGTGAAGTTGAAACGAATAAAGAGCTGTATAGTAATTATCTAGTTCGCTTGAAAGAAGCCGACGCAATGGGCAATTACAAAACCAACTTCTATGTCCGTTTTATCGATAAAGCAGTGGTACCTAAAAGCCCTTATAAACCGAACAAAATCTTAGCGCTTATCGTGGCGGTTGTGCTGTCTGTGATTTTTATATCAATCATTATCATCATGCGTGAATTACTGATCGATACGTTAAATTCACGTCGTAAGCTCGACAACTTTCACGAAGCGCCGGTATTGGCAATTTTGCCAAAATTTAAGCTCGATAAAAGTGCTCAACAGCGCAATAAATACTACCAAGATAATCGTTTTGTTGAGGCGGTCCGCTCACTTCGCACAGCCCTACTATTTAGACAAGATAAAGCACCACCTAAGATCATAGCCATTACTTCATCGGTACCCAACGAAGGTAAATCGACAGTTGCGCTCGAGTTAGCTCGCTCATTTAGTGAAATGGAAAAAGTGTTGCTGATAGAAGGAGATATGCGTCACCCAACAATTGCAAAAAGTCTCAAGCTAGAACCCAACCGGCCAGGCCTATCTAACCTATTGGCCAAAACTCACGAAATCAACGAATGTATTGTTCGTGACGACCACGTGAAATTGGATATTTTAACCTCTGGTATTACACCGAGTAACCCATTGGCATTTTTGTCGATGAAGCGATTCGGTATGCTAATTAAAGTGTTTGGCAATTTTTATGACCGTATTATTATTGAAACTCCGCCGGTCAACGCGGTGAGTGATGCGGTCATTATTTCTCGTAACGTCGATAGTGTGATTTATATCGTTCATGGCGGTAAAACCAAACGCGATGAAATTTCTGCTGGTTTGAGAACCTTAAAGCAAGTTAGTGCGCCAATCGACGGTGTTGTGATCAACCGCAGTGAAAATATTGATACAACAAAATACCATAATAAGTATTACAATAACCCCGCAAACATCATAAAATTGCCGGTTAGACGACAAGCGTAAAGCTTTTCTCTGGTTAACCGGTAGCTATATGAAATCTGAACAAAACTATTCTCTCAAAGCGAGTAACAGCTTTGCTGTTGAATCTATCACGCCTAAAATTTATTTCCCTGAGACTCACAGTGATTTAGCTAAGCTTGCTAACGTCGTAACAAATCAATCTTATTACTTACTTGGCGAAGGAAGTAATACCTTGTTTTACGAAGAACAAGCCCCGGTGATCATCTCGCCTAAATTCTTTGGTATCAAAATTACTGAACATGACGATGGCTATGAGATTGATGTCGGTGGCAGTGAGAACTGGCATCACTTAGTTACGTCACTGATTGCTCAAGGTATTTATGGCTTGGAAAATTTAGCGCTAATCCCTGGCACTGTTGGCGCAGCGCCTGTGCAAAATATTGGGGCTTATGGCAAGGAGTTTGCTCAGTTCTGTCGTCGGGTCACCTGGGTTTCTCTGGTTACAGGTGAAGTGCAAGAGCTAACTAGGCAAGCGTGTCAGTTTGGCTATCGCGATAGCGTGTTTAAAGGGCCAAATTACCAACAAGGCGTGATCACCAACGTTCGCTTTTATTTCCCCAAAAAATGGCAACTCGTCGCAGAATATGGTGATTTAAAACAGCTAAGTTCTGGCGCTAGCCCAGAGCAAGTAATGAATAAAGTTATCGAGATAAGACAACAGAAATTACCTGATCCTAAGCTTTTACCAAATGCTGGTAGCTTTTTTAAGAATCCTGTTGTCGATAGTCAAACGGCAGAGCAATTAAAGGCGAGTTACCCGAACATCCCTACTTATCCAGTGACCAACAACCAAGTTAAATTGGCCGCCGGTTGGTTAATTGAACAGGCTGGGCTAAAAGGCTATCAGCAAGATGGTGTCGGCGTGCACCAAGAGCAAGCGCTTGTGCTAGTTAATTTCGCCAGTGAATCTGGTGCAGCGGTGATAAAGCTAGCCAAGCACGTACAAAAAACTGTGCAGGACAAGTTCGGCATTAAAATAAGCCCTGAAGTTAGATTGATCAGTCATCAGGGCGAACAAGATTTTGACCAGATAGTTGTAGGCCAAACATGTTAAGAGAACAAATTTTAACGGTGCTGAGCCAAGGTAAATTTGTTTCAGGTGAAGCACTAGGAAAAATGTTTGGTGTCACTAGAGCGGCGATAGCGAAACACATAAAGGCCATCAATGAGATGGGCGTTGACGTTTATTCCGTTCATGGCAAAGGGTATAGGCTGTCAAATCCTTTGGTGTTGCTTGATAAAGCGGTGATCGAAAAGCAATTACAAAATCGAGGACTAAATTTTAGGGTTGATAGCCACGCCATGATTGATTCAACCAACAGTTTTCTCATGCGCAAGCTACCCAATAACGTTAAGCAGGGCGATATTTGTATCGCTGAATACCAAAGTCATGGCAGAGGCCGTCGAGGTCGTCAGTGGATTTCTCCTTTTGGGAGTCACCTGTATTTATCTATGTACTGGTCGCTTGAGCAAGGAGTCAATGCCGCCATGGGGATGAGCGTCGCAGTAGCACTGGCTATCTACGATACTATCATTGAATTAACCGGTGAAAGTGTTCAATTGAAATGGCCAAATGACGTATACTGGCAAGGAAAAAAACTCGCAGGTATCCTAATTGAATTGGAAGGCCAGCCGCTTGAGCCTAGCCACTCGGTAATAGGTATTGGCCTCAATATTAATATGCCGGACAAAAGTGCCGAACTAATCGACCAGCCGTGGAGTGCTTTGAGTCAGTTTAGTAAGTCTATCGACAGAAACTTGCTTGCTAGTGAACTGATTTTTAATCTTCAACGTCGATTGTCTGAGCACGCCCAATCGGGGTTGAAAACCATGATAGACACATGGAATCAACTAGACTGGTTTATTGAGCAGCCGGTTAAAATTATTTCTGGTGAAAAAGAAACGCTCGGTATTTGTAAAGGTATTGATCACAATGGCGCATTGCGACTTGACGTGAACGGCGCAATACAAACAATTTACGGTGGTGAAGTGAGTTTGCGAGGGCAGGAGTGAAGTTATTAATAGACTGCGGTAATACGCGGATGAAATATGCATACTTCGATGGCAATAAGTTAATAAGTAAAGCTTATTTGGTCAACGATGCCATCAATGAGCAAACATTGGGTTCATTATTGAAAGGCATACATACAATTTGCCTATCGAGTGTCTCTGATCAAGCGTTGTATAACACAATAAACAAAGTCGCGAGTGGTCAAGGCATCAAAGTCATTTGTGCTAAAACTCAAGCATCTACCAATGGCGTTGTTTGTGGTTATGATAATTATCAGCAACTCGGCGTTGATCGCTGGTTAGCCATATTAGGGGCTGATAGTCTTAAGCCAAATACTCATGTTGTGATTATTGATGCGGGTACAGCAACAACGGTGGATATATTAACTGCCGATAAACGTCATTTAGGCGGTTGGATATTACCAGGGGTTGAGACTATTCACGATGCCATAACAACACGCGCGGCTAACGTTAAGTCGACGTATCAACCCATTGACCAACTTGCTTTTGGTAAGTCAACTCAAGAAAACGTTAATCAAGCAAGTTGGGCGGCCACGCTTGGCTTAATTGAAATGGCCTGTAAGATACTTGAGCAGACAATAGCAACTAATACAGACGAAAATAATTTCGCACAGACCACCGAACTAATATTTACCGGTGGTAATGGTGAACGATTAATGACCTTATTTCAGCGAAACTCAAGCCTACATTGCAGCTTTATTGATGTGTTAGTCTTTCACGGTTTAAATCAATATCTGCAATCTCCAGTGAAATAGTACAAAGTCGGTTAAAAAAACATCGAATAGCGAAAAACATTCAACTTTTTTCTATTTATCTATTGCAAGCCCATCAGCATTACTCTAGAATTCGCTCCACTTAATGTAGTGCCGACTTAGCTCAGTTGGTAGAGCAACTGACTTGTAATCAGTAGGTCGCCAGTTCGACTCCGGCAGTCGGCACCATTAATACTTTATGAAATAAAGTCCTGGAGGGGTTCCCGAGTGGCCAAAGGGATCAGACTGTAAATCTGACGGCTCCGCCTTCGGTGGTTCGAATCCACCTCCCTCCACCATTTTACTTAGACGCCTAGCGTCATAGGTGAAGACGAGTTGGATGAGAACTTAGGTTCGACAAAATTGTCTGGAACAATTTTGAATGCGCAAGCAGCCCGCAAGGGTAAAAGGCAGGAGCCTTTTATAATCCACCTCCCTCCACCATTTTTTATATGCAGAGATAGTCTGATAGCTTAGCGGGTGTCGTATACTGGCTATTACCTTAGCCTTCCAAGCTAATGAAGCGGGTTCGATTCCCGCCACCCGCTCCATATTTGTGCATTGTGCTGATATAGCTCAGTTGGTAGAGCGCACCCTTGGTAAGGGTGAGGTCGGCAGTTCGAATCTGCCTATTAGCACCATTCCCAATTACCTATCCTTCTATCTTTAACTAAACTTTTTAAACTAAACTTTAACTTAAGGTATTTAAAAGTGGCTAAAGAAAAATTTGAACGTTCGAAACCGCACGTAAACGTTGGTACTATCGGACACGTTGACCACGGTAAAACAACTTTAACAGCTGCTATCTCTGCAGTATTAACAAAAACTCACGGTGGTGAAGTTCGTGATTTCGCTCAAATCGATAACGCTCCAGAAGAGCGTGAGCGTGGTATTACAATCAATACTTCTCACATTGAGTACGACACAGAATCACGTCACTACGCACACGTAGACTGTCCTGGTCACGCCGATTACGTTAAAAACATGATCACAGGTGCTGCACAAATGGACGGCGCGATCTTAGTAGTAGCTGCTACAGATGGTCCAATGCCACAAACACGTGAGCACATCTTATTATCTCGCCAAGTTGGTGTACCTTACATCATTGTTTTCTTAAACAAGTGTGACATGGTAGACGACGAAGAGTTATTAGAATTAGTAGAAATGGAAGTACGTGAGTTACTTTCAGAGTACGACTTCCCAGGTGATGACTTACCAATCATCCAAGGTTCAGCATTAGGCGCACTTAACGGTGAAGCACAATGGGAAGAGAAAATCTTAGAACTTGCTAACGAATTAGACACATACATTCCAGAGCCAGAGCGTGCAATCGACGGTGACTTCATCTTACCAATCGAAGACGTATTCTCAATCCAAGGTCGTGGTACAGTAGTAACAGGTCGTGTAGAGCGCGGTATCATCCGTGTAGGTGACGACGTAGAAATCGTAGGTATCAAAGATACAACAACGACAACATGTACTGGTGTAGAGATGTTCCGCAAGCTTCTTGACGAAGGTCGTGCAGGTGAGAACTGTGGTGTATTATTACGTGGTACTAAGCGTGATGAAGTTCAACGTGGTCAAGTACTTGCTAAGCCAGGTTCAATCACTCCACACACGAAGTTCGAATCAGAAGTTTACGTATTAACAAAAGATGAAGGAGGTCGTCATACACCATTCTTCAAAGGTTACCGTCCACAGTTCTACTTCCGTACAACAGACATCACAGGTGCTGTAGAGTTACCGGAAGGTGTAGAAATGGTAATGCCAGGCGACAACCTTAAGTTTGTTGTTGAGCTAATCAACCCAATCGCGATGGATGAAGGTTTACGCTTCGCTATCCGTGAAGGTGGCCGTACAGTAGGTGCTGGTGTTGTATCTAAGATTCTTGACTAATCTTTGATAACAAACCAATCCTAAAAAAGAGCACTTCGGTGCTCTTTTTTTTGTTTTAGAGGCCAGCTTCACGGTGTTCCGTGATGAGAAAATGCGTTAAGAAAAGAGTCCTAATGGACTGTTTTTAGTAATTTTCACAAGCGCCTCTGGCGCGCAGTTGAGCGGCGTACAGTAGGTGCTGGTGTTGTATCTAAGATTCTTGACTAATCTTTGATAACAAACCAAACCTAAAAAAGAGCACTTCGGTGCTCTTTTTTTGTTTTTACATATTCGTCATTCCGGCGGTGTTTTAGGCCGGAATCCTTTGTTGATAAGACTTGTTGTAACGTCAGGAGATCCTGAGCTCGCTTGGCTCCTCAGGATGACGTCATTGGAGGAGAGTGATTGTGTGGTATTCGTCATTCCGGCGGTGTCTTAGGCCGGAATCTCTTGTTAATAAGACTCGTTGTAACGTCAGGAGATCCTGAGCTCGCTTGGCTCCTCAGGATGACGGTCTTTGCGCAGAGAGAATGAATGGTATTCGTCATTCCGGCGGTGTCTTAGGCCGGAATTCTTTGTTGATAAGACTTGTTGTAATGTCAGGAGAACCTGAGCTCGCTTTGCTCCTCAGGATGACGGCATTTGAGGAGAGTGATTGTGTGGTATTCGTCATTCCGGCGGTGTATTAGGCCAGAATCTCTTATGAATTAATCTTTTCTATGGAATCATAAGGTGATGTATCAAAATATAACCACTCAATTTTACATATATCATAAACCTTTTGAGCGCTAGGCTCGCTCAAACTTTTCTTTAGATGCACTAAAATAAGCTAGTCACTATGGTTAATGAACGAAGCGCTTCAAGAAGAAAAGCAAATTTATCGACAATCAGAAAATGATCTTGAGTTACTCGACTAAGCCAGTATAATAGCGACCTCACTTCTCGAGTTACTCTTAAATCCCAAAAAAACAAGATTCACCCGATAAGTGTAAGTGTATATAGGGGTATAGTTCCAATTGGTAGAACAGCGGTCTCCAAAACCGACGGTTGGGAGTTCGAATCTCTCTACCCCTGCCAAATTATTGTTTAGTGATATCAACCTTCACTAAAAGAAGTAGCTAAAATTGCTAAAGACGATTTACGGGTCAAATATATGAATGCAAGTACGGAAAACCAAACAGGCGGTTCTCTCGATGTACTAAAATGGGGGCTAACGCTTCTTATTTTAGCGGGTGCTGTTTTTGGTAACTATTATTTTAGTAACGAATCAGTATTATTTCGCGCAATTGGCGTGGTGGTAGCAGTAGTGATTGCCGCGTTTATCGCAGCACAAACTGAAAAAGGCCGTACGTTTATTGAGTTTGCTAAAGAATCAAGAACTGAAGTTCGCAAAGTCGTTTGGCCAACACGCCAAGAAGCCTTGCAAACAACAGGTATTGTACTTGTGGCAACTTTAATAATGTCGTTAATTTTATGGGGCATTGACTCTCTATTAATGTGGGTTGTTGGCTTAATCACTGGAGTTTCGGCGTAATTATGACTGACGAAAAATCATTTACAGAAGAAAACGCAGCACCAAAATTGCGTTGGTACGTAGTTCAAGCGTTTTCAGGCTACGAAGCTCGCGTGCAAAAGACATTACTTGAGCACATCCAAATTCACGGTTTAGAAGATAAATTCGGTCAAATCCTAGTACCAACAGAAGAAGTTGTCGAAATGCGTGCTGGTCAAAAGCGCAAGAGTGCTCGCAAGTTCTTCCCAGGTTATGTATTAGTTGAAATGGCGATGGATGAAGAAGCATGGCACTTAGTTAAAAGTGTTCCACGTGTACTCGGCTTTATCGGTGGTACGTCAGATCGCCCTGCACCTATCACACAACGTGAAGCGGATCGCATATTGCAACGCCTAGAAGACTCAACTGATAAGCCTAAACCTAAAACATTGTTTGAAGTGGGTGAGGTTGTCCGTGTTATCGATGGTCCATTTGCTGACTTTAACGGTGTTGTTGAAGAGTTAGACTACGAGAAAAACCGCATCAAAGTATCTGTGCTTATTTTCGGTCGTTCTACGCCAGTTGATCTTGAATTCTCACAAGTTGAAAAAGGCTAATTTTAATTATTTGTTAAATTAGAACGTTAATTTAAATTAGTACTTGAAACGGTAGTGTTGATTATTTTATAATCCGCTACCGTTTTTATTTGGGCGGGCGAAAGCTGGCCGAAAACGGTAAATTTTAATCCACGGGGAGCTAACACTTCTACCCTTTTAAAGGGGCGGTGTAGTGTTCGAAAGAACTAGCGATATTACCCATAACAAAGGTTTTATAAAGATGGCTAAAAAAGTCCAAGCTTTAATCAAGCTACAAGTAGCTGCTGGTGCAGCTAACCCGTCACCACCAGTTGGTCCTGCTTTAGGTCAACACGGTGTTAACATCATGGAATTCTGTAAAGCATTCAACGCTCGTACAGATGCATTAGACAAAGGCGCTCCAGTACCAGTAGTTATTACTGTATACAATGACCGTTCTTTCACGTTCGAAACTAAGACTCCACCTGCATCTTACTTACTTAAGAAAGCTGCTGGTATCAAGTCAGGTTCAGGTCGTCCTAACACTGAAAAAGTTGGTACTGTTACACGTGCTCAACTTGAAGAAATCGTTAAGATGAAAGAACCAGATTTAACAGCAGGCGACATGGACGCAGCTGTTAATACTATCGCGGGCTCTGCTCGTTCAATGGGCTTAGTGGTAGAGGGTTAATCGAATGGCTAAATTATCAAAGCGCGCTCGTCTTATCCGTGAAAAAGTAGACGTATTAAAAGACTATGAAATCAATGAAGCATTAGCACTTTTAAAAGAATTAGCGACAGCTAAATTCAAAGAAAGTGTAGATGTTGCTATCAACTTAGGTATCGATGCTCGTAAATCAGACCAAAACGTTCGTGGTGCAACTGTACTACCAAACGGTACGGGTCGTGACGTTCGCGTTGCTGTTTTCACTCAAGGTGCAAACGCAGATAAAGCGAAAGAAGCAGGTGCTGACATCGTTGGTATGGACGACTTAGCTGAACAAGTTAAAGCGGGTCAAATGGACTTCGACGTTGTTATTGCTACTCCAGATGCAATGCGTGTTGTAGGTCAGTTAGGTCAAATCTTAGGCCCACGTGGCTTAATGCCTAACCCGAAGGTTGGTACTGTAACTCCAGACGTAGTAACTGCGGTTAACAACGCAAAAGCTGGTCAAATCCGTTACCGTAACGACAAAAACGGCATCATCCATACAACAATCGGTAAGGTTGATTTCGAAGACGCTAAGTTACAAGAAAACTTAGAAGCATTATTGGAAGCGCTTAAGAAAGCAAAACCAGCTAATGCTAAAGGTCAATACATTAAGAAGATCTCTGTATCAACAACTATGGGTGCTGGTGTATCTGTAGATCAAGGTACTTTAAACTTCTAAGACCTTTACAGGGGTGAAATATTGAACTATAATTTCGCCCCTTATTTTTGGTAGGAACTGTTTTTAAAGTTGATTTTTAAACAGTCCCGTCAAAGACCGTAGGTGGTTTGCATGTTAGCTTAGCTAATTAGTTAACCTTAATTTTCCTACGTAGATGGTGATTACCCAGATATTTCCTTAAATTTCTGGCTCTCGCCGTAATGGCCGTAAGTCGAAGACATACGGAGTTGTAATTACCGGAGTTAAATCCGGTTGAACCAGGAGTTAAAGCCAATGGCTATCAATCTTGATGACAAAAAAGCAATTGTTGCTGAAGTTCATGAAGCTGCCAATGGCGCTCAGTCAGCTGTAATCGCGGATTCTCGCGGTATCACAGTTGAAGCAATTACTGCTTTACGTAAGCAAGCACGTGAAAATGGCGTATGGATGAAAGTTGTCCGTAACACATTAGCACGTCGTGCTTTAGAAGGTACTGAATTTGAATGTGTTACTGAAACACTAGTTGGTCCTTCATTAATTGCATTTTCAAACGAGCACCCAGGTGCAGCAGCGCGTTTATTCACAGATTTCGCTAAAGAAAACGAAAACTTTGAATTAAAAGCTGCAGCATTCGAAGGAAACGCAGTAGACGTTGCGATGTTAGCGAAGCTACCAACGTACGACGAAGCAATTGCACGTTTAATGAGCGCTATGAAAGAAGCATCTGCAGGCAAATTATGCCGCACGATTGCAGCAATTCGCGATCAGAAAGAGCAAGAAGCTGCTTAATAGTTGTTACCCTCTTGTTTATAAGAGACCAACTCGCACTTTTTGTATTTTATAGTTATTTCAAACAATCATATTTAGATTGTTTACCTAAACACAGGAAATTGAATAATGTCTATTTCTAAAGACGATATCCTAAATGCTATTGCTGAAATGTCAGTAATGGACGTAGTAGAATTAATTGAAGCAATGGAAGAGAAGTTCGGCGTATCAGCTGCTGCTGCTGTTGCTGTTGCTGGTGGTGACGCTGGCGGTGCTGCTGCTGAGCAAACTGAATTCGACGTAATCTTAGCTGGTTTCGGCGATAAGAAAGTTGCTGTAATCAAAGCAGTACGTGGCGCAACTGGCCTTGGCTTAAAAGAAGCTAAAGAATTAGTTGAAGCTGCTCCTAAAGCTCTTAAAGAAGGTGTTTCTAAAGAAGAAGCTGAAGCACTTAAGAAAGATCTTGAAGAAGCAGGTGCTACTGTTGAGATCAAATAATCTGTTTATTGACAGATTACTTGCCTAACAGGCATTGGCTGGTGATTTAAACGTCACCGGCCTTTTTGCGCTAAATAAAGTGGTTTTTTTTTACACAAAAACAGTGCATTATTAAAAGTTTAGACGTATTGCCAAGTTGACTGCATATTAATCAGTGTGCAATCAACTTGGCATTTGATGTCACAGCAATAGGCTGTCTGCTCCCAGACAGATTCGGTATAACCAGCTAGCTGAGGAACCCCATGGTTTACTCTTACTCTGAAAAGAAACGAATTAGAAAGGACTTTGGTAAAAGTGCACAAGTAATGGATTATCCATTCTTGTTGTCCATCCAACTCGAATCTTTCCGAAAGTTCATTGATATTGATCCTACTGGCGAAACCGGTTTAGAAGCCGCGTTCCGTTCAATCTTTCCAATTAAAAGCTACTCAGGTAGCTCAGAATTACAATACGTAAGCTACCGTTTAGGTGAGCCATTATTTGACGTTAAAGAATGTCAAATTCGCGGCGTTACGTATTCTGCTCCTTTACGTGTGAAATTACGCTTAGTGCTGTACGATAAAGACGCACCAGCTGGCACAGTAAAAGATATCAAAGAGCAAGAAGTGTATATGGGTGAAATCCCATTAATGACAGAGAACGGTACGTTCGTTATTAATGGTACTGAGCGTGTTATTGTTTCGCAATTACACCGTTCACCAGGTGTTTTCTTTGATCACGACAAAGGTAAAACACACTCTTCAGGTAAAGTGTTATACAACGCACGTGTAATCCCTTACCGTGGTTCTTGGTTAGACTTTGAGTTTGACCCGAAAGATAACTTATTCGTACGTATTGACCGTCGTCGTAAATTACCGGCGTCAATTATTTTGCGCGCTTTAGATTACTCAACTGAAGAAATCTTAGCGATGTTCTATGACACAACAGCTTTTGAAATCAAAGGCGACAAGATGATCATGGAATTAATCCCAGAGCGCTTACGCGGTGAAACAGCAACCTTCGACATTAAATTACCAAATGGTGATGTCATTGTTGAGCAAGGTCGTCGTATTACAGCGCGTCACATTCGTACATTAGATAAAGAAAATGTTACCGAATTAGAAGTACCAGCAGATTACATCGTAGGCAAAGTGTTATCTAAAGCTTACATCGATGAATCAACGGGTGAAGTTATTGCTGAAGCAAATGCTGAAATTACCTTAGAGTTATTAGCTGAGTTAAGCCAAGCAGGCCACAAAACATTAGACACCTTATACATGAACGAATTTGATGTTGGTTCATATATGTCTGATACCTTGCGCATCGACACAACAACTAACCGCTTAGAGGCCTTAGTTGAAATTTATCGAATGATGCGCCCTGGTGAGCCACCAACAAAGGACGCTGCTGAAGCGTTATTTGCTAACCTATTCTTCTCATTAGAGCGTTATGACTTATCAACAGTAGGTCGTATGAAGTTCAACCGTCGTGTTGGCTTATCAGAAGATACCGGTGAAGGCGTATTATCAAACGACGACATTATCTCTGTAATGAAAACGTTAATCGCGATCCGCGATGGTAAAGGCGAAACAGATGATATCGATCACTTAGGTAACCGTCGTATCCGTAGCGTTGGCGAAATGGCAGAAAACCAATTCCGCGTTGGCTTAGTTCGTGTAGAGCGTGCTGTACGTGAGCGTTTATCATTAGGTGATTTAGATGCAGTAATGCCGCAAGACCTAATTAATGCTAAGCCGATCTCTGCAGCGGTTAAAGAATTCTTTGGTTCATCACAACTTTCTCAGTTCATGGATCAAAACAACCCGTTATCAGAAGTAACACATAAGCGTCGTATTTCTGCATTAGGCCCAGGTGGTTTAACGCGTGAACGCGCAGGCTTCGAAGTACGTGACGTTCACCCAACCCACTACGGTCGTGTTTGTCCAATCGAAACGCCAGAAGGTCCAAACATCGGTCTAATTAACTCGTTATCTTGTTACGCGCGTACCAACGATTACGGTTTCTTAGAAACACCATACCGCAAGATTGTTGATGGTGTGGTAACGGACGAAGTTGATTACTTATCGGCAATCGAAGAAGGTAACTTCGTGGTTGCACAGGCGAACGCTGAAGTAGATGAAAACGGTAAATTAGTTGATGGCTTAGTACCATGTCGTCACAAAAACGAATTTACCTTAATGTCTGCTGAACAAGTTCAGTATATGGATGTATCTCCACAGCAAATCGTTTCTGTAGCAGCATCACTAATTCCATTCCTAGAGCACGATGATGCTAACCGTGCCTTGATGGGTGCGAACATGCAACGTCAAGCTGTACCTACATTAAAAGCTGATAAGCCTTTAGTCGGTACAGGTATGGAAAAAACTATCGCGGTAGACTCAGGTGTAACTGCAGTTGCTAAGCGCGGTGGTGTTGTTGATTACGTAGATGCATCTCGTATCGTAGTGAAAGTAAATGAAGATGAAATGGTGCCAGGTGAAGCTGGTATCGATATCTACAACTTAACTAAATACACGCGTTCTAACCAAAACACATGTATCAACCAACGTCCAACGTGTCGCGTAGGTGAGCCAGTTGTTCGTGGTGATGTATTAGCAGATGGTCCTTCAACTGACTTAGGTGACTTAGCACTTGGTCAAAACATGCGTATCGCATTCATGCCTTGGAATGGTTACAACTTCGAGGATTCGATGTTGATTTCTGAGCGTGTAGCGCAAGAAGACCGTTTTACAACGATTCACATTCAAGAATTATCTTGTATCGCACGTGACACTAAATTAGGTGCTGAAGAAATCACTTCAGACATTCCTAACGTTGGTGAATCAGCACTGAGCAAGCTAGATGAGTCTGGCGTTGTTTACATTGGTGCTGAAGTTAAAGGCGGCGACATCTTAGTAGGTAAAGTAACGCCTAAAGGTGAAACGCAATTAACACCAGAAGAAAAACTATTACGTGCAATCTTCGGTGAAAAAGCAGCTGACGTAAAAGACAGCTCGTTACGTGTACCAAACTCTGTTTCAGGTACTATCATCGACGTACAAATCTTCACTCGTGATGGCGTTGAAAAAGATCAACGTGCATTAGAAATTGAAGAAATGCAATTAAAAGAAGTTAAGAAAGATTTAGGCGATGAGTTCTCTATCTTAGAAGACGGCATTTACGCACGTGCTAAGAAACTACTCCTTTCTGCCGGCTTAAATGAATCTGATATTAACTCAATGTCTCGCGACAAGTGGTTAGTTCAAAACTTATCTGACGAAGGTCAACAAGCTGAATTAGAGCAAATCGCTGAGCAGTACGACACAATCAAAGAAGAGTTTGACAAGAAGTACGAAACTAAGCGCCGTAAGATCACTCAAGGTGATGACTTAGCGCCTGGCGTATTAAAAATTGTTAAAGTTTACTTAGCGGTTAAGCGTCGTATTCAGCCTGGTGATAAGATGGCTGGTCGTCACGGTAACAAAGGTGTTATCTCAAACGTAGTACCTGTTGAAGATATGCCATATGACCAAAACGGTGTGCCGGTAGATATCGTGCTTAACCCGTTAGGTGTACCGTCGCGTATGAACATCGGTCAGATCTTAGAAACTCACTTAGGTATGGCGGCACGCGGTATCGGTGAAAAGATTGATCGCATGATCAAAGCACAACAAGAAGTGGCTAAATTACGCAGCTTCTTAAAAGAAGTTTACGAGTTAGGTGAGTCTCGCCAAGAAGTTGATATTGATAGCTTCTCTGACGATGAAATCATGCGCTTAGCAGAAAACTTACGTGCTGGTCTTCCAATAGCTACACCGGTATTCGATGGTGCGAGCGAGAAGGAAATCAAAGAGCTATTCAAGCTTGCTGATATGCCTGAAAGTGGTCAGTTCATCTTAACTGATGGTCGTACCGGTCGTGAATTTGAGCGTCCAGTGACTGTTGGTTACATGTACATGCTGAAACTAAACCACTTAGTTGATGACAAGATGCATGCTCGTTCAACCGGTTCATACTCACTAGTTACTCAGCAACCACTAGGTGGTAAAGCTCAGTTCGGTGGTCAGCGTTTCGGTGAGATGGAGGTATGGGCACTTGAAGCATACGGTGCTGCTTACACCTTACAAGAAATGCTTACGGTTAAGTCTGATGACGTGAACGGTCGTACTAAGATGTATAAGAACTTAGTAGACGGTGATCACCGTATGGAACCTGGTATGCCTGAATCGTTCAATGTATTGCTTAAAGAGATCCGCTCTTTAGGTATCAACATTGAATTAGATCAGGAATAACGGTCAAGAGGTTAGCTAACAAGAAGTTAGCATAGCAAGAGGGCACTGAGTTATTAGTTGCCCTCTTACAAGGTTTAACTCCGACAGGAGATAGAGTGTGAAAGATTTACTTAAGTTTCTTAAGCAACAAAATCAAACAGAAGAATTCGATGGTATTCGCATCGGACTTGCTTCACCTGATCAAATTCGTTCATGGTCATTCGGTGAAGTTAAGAAGCCAGAGACAATTAACTACCGTACGTTCAAGCCAGAGCGTGACGGTTTATTCTGTGCACGTATTTTCGGCCCAGTAAAAGACTACGAATGTCTTTGTGGTAAATACAAGCGCTTAAAGCACCGTGGTGTAATTTGTGAAAAATGTGGTGTTGAAGTAACACTAACTAAAGTACGTCGTGAGCGTATGGGTCACATTGAATTAGCAAGCCCAGTTGCCCACATTTGGTTCTTAAAATCATTGCCATCGCGTATCGGTTTATTATTAGACATGACCTTACGTGATATCGAGCGTGTTTTATACTTCGAATCATATGTTGTTACCGAACCAGGTATGACAACATTAGAGAAGAGCCAAATCTTAACAGAAGAAGAATACCTTGACGCGTTAGAAGAGCACGGTGACGAGTTCGACGCTAAGATGGGTGCTGAAGCGGTTCTTGCTTTATTAGAGCAAATCGACCTTGAAGGCGACATCGCGCAAATGCGTGAAGAGTTACCAGAAATCGGTTCTGAAACTAAGCGTAAGAAAATTACTAAGCGCTTAAAGTTAATGGAAGCATTCGCGCAATCTGGCAACAAGCCTGAGTGGATGATCATGTCGGTTCTTCCGATCCTTCCACCAGATTTGCGTCCATTAGTACCACTAGATGGTGGCCGTTTCGCAACGTCTGACCTAAATGATTTATACCGTCGCGTAATCAACCGTAACAACCGTTTGAAGCGTCTATTAGACCTAGTAGCACCAGACATCATCGTGCGCAACGAAAAGCGTATGTTACAAGAGTCTGTTGATGCGTTATTAGACAACGGTCGTCGTGGTCGTGCAATTACCGGTTCTAACAAGCGTCCACTTAAGTCGCTTGCAGACATGATCAAAGGTAAGCAAGGTCGTTTCCGTCAAAACTTACTTGGTAAGCGTGTTGACTACTCAGGCCGTTCTGTTATTACCGTTGGTCCAACATTGCGTTTACACCAGTGTGGTCTTCCGAAGAAGATGGCACTTGAGCTATTCAAGCCATTTATCTACGGCAAATTAGAAGCACGTGGTTTAGCGACTACAATCAAAGCGGCTAAGAAATTAGTAGAACGTGAAGGCGCAGAAGTATGGGATGTATTAGACGAAGTTATTCGTGAACATCCAGTTATGCTTAACCGTGCACCAACACTTCACAGACTTGGTATCCAAGCATTTGAACCTGTACTGATCGAAGGTAAAGCGATTCATCTTCACCCATTAGTTTGTGCGGCATACAACGCCGACTTCGATGGTGACCAAATGGCGGTACACGTTCCATTAACACTTGAAGCTCAATTAGAAGCTCGTGCGTTAATGATGTCGACAAACAACGTATTATCTCCTGCAAACGGTGATCCAATCATCGTACCATCACAGGACGTTGTTTTAGGTCTTTACTACTTGACTCGTGACCGCGTAAACGGCAAGGGTGAAGGTATGGTTTTTGCCTCTGAAAAAGAAGCAGAAAAAGCCTACCGCACAGGTGTAGCTGAATTACACGCACGTGTTAAAGTTCGTATTACAGAGCATATTCGCAACGCTGAAGGCGAATTAGAAGCGAAAACTGCGGTACGCGATACTACGGTAGGTCGTGCAATTTTATGGCAAGTATGTCCTAAGGGCCTACCATACGATCTTATCGATCAGCCATTAGGTAAAAAGCCAATTTCTCGCTTGATCAACCATGCATACCGTAATCTAGGTCTTAAAGATACCGTTATCTTTGCTGACCACATCATGTACACAGGTTTCCACTATGCGATGATCGCCGGTGCCTCTGTAGGTATTGATGACATGGTTATCCCTGATGCTAAGTACTCAATCATCGAAGGTGCTGAGGAAGAAGTAGCAGAAATCCAAGAGCAGTTCGAGCAAGGTCTTGTTACTGCGGGCGAGAAGTACAACAAAGTTATCGATATTTGGTCATCTGCTAACGAGAAAGTGTCGAAAGCGATGATGGATAACTTATCGAAAGAGCAAATCAAGAATCGTGACGGTGAGATGGAAGAGCAAGACTCATTCAACTCTATCTTCATGATGGCTGACTCGGGTGCTCGTGGTAGTGCGGCACAGATTCGTCAGCTAGCGGGTATGCGTGGTCTAATGGCTAAGCCAGATGGCTCAATCATCGAAACACCAATCACGGCTAACTTCCGTGAAGGTCTAAACGTATTACAGTACTTCATCTCTACTCACGGTGCGCGTAAAGGTCTTGCCGATACGGCACTTAAAACAGCGAACTCGGGTTACCTAACTCGTCGTTTAGTTGATGTTGCACAAGATTTAGTCGTAACTGAGCATGATTGTGGCACTGAAGATGGCCTATTAATGACACCATTAATTGAAGGTGGTGATGTTGTTGAACCATTACGCGAACGCGTACTAGGTCGTGTTGTTGCTGAAGACGTATTAATGCCAGGTACAGAAGACGTATTACTTACCCGTAACACGTTAATTGACGAAGGTTTGTGTGATTTAATTGAGAAGCACTCAATTGACCAAATCAAAGTACGTTCAATCATTACTTGTGAAACTGACTTTGGTATTTGTGCGCACTGTTACGGTCGTGACCTAGCGCGTGGTCATATGATCAACCAAGGTGAAGCAATTGGTGTTGTCGCTGCTCAATCAATCGGTGAGCCAGGTACACAGTTAACGATGCGTACCTTCCACATTGGTGGTGCAGCATCACGTGCGTCAGCTGAAAACTCTGTTCAAGTTAAGAACACGGGTACCTTGAAGTTACAAAACGCTAAGTTCGTTATTAACTCAGAAGGCCGTGCAGTAATTACTTCACGTTCATCAGAACTAACTGTTATTGATGAATTAGGTCGTGAGAAAGAGCGTTATAAAGTGCCTTACGGCTCGGTATTAGCGAAGAACGACGGCGAAGCAATTGAAGCTGGTGAAATCGTAGCGAACTGGGATCCACATACTCACCCAATCATTACTGAGGTAGCGGGTAAGATCAAATTTGTTGACCTAATTGAAGGTTTAACAATGACTCGCCAGACAGATGACCTAACTGGTTTATCAAGCATCGTTGTTACTGATGCGAACCAACGTAGTTCTGCGGGTAAAGAAATGCGCCCAATGGTTAAGCTAGTTGACGAGAAAGGTAATGACGTGATGATCGCTGGCACTGAAATTCCAGCACAGTACTTCTTACCAGGTAACGCGATCGTTAACCTTGAAGATGGTGCGCCAGTTAATATCGGTGACGCGTTAGCGCGTATTCCACAAGAGTCTTCGAAAACTCGTGATATTACCGGTGGTCTTCCACGTGTTGCTGACCTATTCGAAGCGCGTAAGCCAAAAGAGCCTGCGATCCTTGCCGAGAAGACGGGTGTTATCGGTTTCGGTAAAGAAACCAAAGGTAAGCGTCGTCTATTAATCACGCAACCAAGCGGTGAAGTTTACGAAGAGATGATTCCTAAGTGGCGTCAACTTAACGTGTTCGAAGGTGAATCAGTAATTAAAGGTGAAGTTATCGCCGATGGTCCTGAGTCGCCACATGACATCTTACGTTTACGTGGTGTTGCAGCGGTTGCTAACTACATTGTTAACGAAGTACAAGATGTATATCGTTTACAAGGTGTAAAAATCAACGATAAGCACATCGAAGTAATCGTTCGCCAGATGATCCGCAAGTGTGAAATCATTGACGCGGGTGATTCAGAGTTCTTGAAAGGTGAAGTTGTTGAAGTTGCGAATGTAAACATCGCTAACCGTGAGTTAATCGCTCAAGGTAAACAACCAGCTGAAATTGAAATGTTAATGATGGGTATCACTAAAGCATCATTAGCAACTGAGTCATTCATCTCAGCGGCATCGTTCCAGGAAACAACGCGCGTTCTTACTGAAGCAGCTGTTGCTGGTAAGAAAGACAGCTTACGCGGCTTAAAAGAGAACGTAATTGTTGGTCGATTAATCCCAGCAGGTACAGGTTACTCGTATCACCAAGAGCGTGCGCGCAAGCGCAACGAAGCGCTAGCAGCTGAAGAAGTGACAGTGTCACAAGACGAAGCAGCACAAGCGTTAACGGATGCATTAAATGCAGACGGCTTAGGTGACGCTGAATAAGTTACTTGTTAACTAAAAACGAATAATAAAAATCCCCGCTAGCGAGAGTTAGCGGGGATTTTTTTACTCTAAACGCTGTAATGCTGAAGGGCTTTATTGCTCGAAAGTTACCGCATTGTTCGTATCGCGATATAGCGTTCAGGCGTTATCGCCTTTTGGCTATCAACTGGTTTAATCGATCAGATCCTATCCATACGATCTAAAACGATCCTTTTTCAACCAATAACAAGCGTTTTAGCTTGACAGTTTAAAGCTTGACCATTAGAATTCCGCGACCTTGTATTCTACGCTTATTTGCATTGGATATAAGGTTTGATTTTACACACGTTTATTAGCGGGAATAAAAAGCACCAAGGTGTAGTTTACTCCCATGTTTTAATTTAATCAGGAGCTATAATGGCAACTATTAACCAATTGGTACGTAAACCACGTGTCAAGAAAGTTGCGAAGTCTAACGTTCCAGCGTTAGAAGCTTGTCCGCAACGCCGTGGTGTATGTACTCGTGTATATACTACTACACCTAAAAAACCTAACTCAGCACTACGTAAAGTAGCTCGTGTTCGTTTAACTAACGGTTTCGAAGTTACATCTTACATCGGTGGTGAAGGTCACAACTTACAAGAGCATAGCGTTATCTTAATCCGTGGTGGTCGTGTTAAAGACTTACCTGGTGTTCGCTATCACACCGTTCGTGGCGCACTTGACTGTTCAGGTGTTAACGATCGTAGACAAGGCCGTTCTAAGTACGGTGCTAAGCGCCCTAAATCTTAACGGTTTCCGTGAAGTAAGGCCAAATTAAACATTTTTAACGAAATTTTGGGTAACCCCTGAATAATACGGAGAATTTAAGATGCCAAGAAGACGCGTCGTAGGACAACGTAAAATATTACCAGATCCTAAGTTCCATAATGAACTATTAGCAAAATTCATCAACATCCTTATGGTTGATGGCAAGAAATCTACTGCAGAAAAAATCGTATACGGTGCATTAGACATTTTAGCTGAGAAGCAAAACGATAAAGAACACTTAGAGCTTTTCGAAGAAGCTTTAGAAAACATTCGCCCAGCGGTTGAGGTTAAATCTCGTCGTGTAGGTGGTTCTACTTATCAGGTTCCAGTTGAAGTTCGTCCAGTTCGTCGTAACGCTCTAGCCATGCGTTGGTTAGTTGAAGCAGCTCGTAAACGTGGTGAAAAATCAATGGCTCAGCGCCTAGCTAACGAAATGTTAGATGCGTCTGACAACAAAGGTTCAGCGGTTAAGAAACGTGAAGACGTTCACCGTATGGCCGAAGCGAACAAAGCGTTCGCTCATTACCGTTGGTAATATAATGATAAGCGTAGTCGCATTTGCGGCTACGCTTTTCTATTTTTAATAAAAACGTAATAAATTAACGTGAAAATAGCTCGTTAACCTTGAGTATTTTGACGTTAGGTTATTAAACCTGGCAGTTAATAAAAGGATAAAATAGTGGCTCGTACAACACCTATTGAGCGTTACCGAAATATTGGTATTTGTGCTCATGTAGATGCAGGTAAAACGACAACAACTGAGCGTGTTTTATTTTACACTGGTCTTTCTCACAAGATCGGTGAGGTTCATGATGGCGCAGCTACCATGGACTGGATGGAGCAAGAGCAGGAACGTGGTATTACGATCACGTCTGCCGCGACCACCTGTTTTTGGAAAGGTATGCAGGGTCAATTTGACGATCACCGCATTAATATCATCGATACTCCTGGTCACGTTGACTTTACCATTGAAGTGGAACGTTCGTTACGTGTGCTAGATGGCGCTGTGTTGGTACTTTGTGCCTCAAGTGGTGTTCAACCGCAAACAGAAACAGTATGGCGTCAAATGGAGAAGTATGAAGTTCCACGTATGGTCTTTGTTAACAAAATGGACCGCATGGGCGCAAATTTCTTAAACGTCGTTGATCAAATTAAAAACCGTTTAGGTGCAACGGCAGTGCCTATGCAGCTAGCAATCGGCAGTGAAGAAGATTTCACTGGCGTTGTCGACTTAATTAAGATGAAAGCTATCAACTGGAATGAAGCCGACCAAGGCATGACCTTCGAATATGAAGAGATTCCAGCTGATATGATGGATGAAGCAGAAGAATGGCGCGAAAACTTAGTGTCAGAAGCTGCAGAAGCCAACGAAGAGCTAATGGAAAAATACCTTGAAGAAGGTGACCTTAGCGAAGAAGAAATCAAAGCAGGTTTACGTCAGCGCACATTAGCCAATGAAATCGTCTTGTGTACTTGTGGTAGTGCTTTTAAGAATAAAGGCGTTCAAGCTGTGCTAGATGCAGTTGTTGAATACTTACCTTCTCCTACCGAAGTTAAGGCAATCACAGGTATTAATGACGATAAAGACGAAACCGAAGGCACCCGCGAAGCTGATGACAATGCACCATTTGCTGCGTTGGCGTTTAAAGTAGCGACTGACCCGTTCGTTGGTACGTTAACGTTCTTCCGTGTGTACTCTGGTGTTGTTAAAACAGGTGATGCTGTTTTTAATCCAGTTAAAGGGAAAAAAGAGCGTTTAGGTCGTATTGTTCAGATGCACTCAAATAACCGTGAAGAGGTGAGTGAAGTTCGAGCTGGCGATATTGCCGCGGCGATTGGCTTAAAAGACGTAACTACAGGTGACACGCTTTGTGATAGCAATAATGTTATTACGTTAGAGCGCATGGAGTTCCCTGAGCCGGTTATTTCGGTTGCGGTTGAGCCAAAAACATTGGCTGACCAAGACAAGATGGGTATCGCGCTAGGCAAGCTAGCAGCGGAAGACCCTTCGTTTAAAGTTGAAACTGATGAAGAATCAGGCCAAACCATTATTTCAGGTATGGGTGAGCTTCACCTTGATATCATTACTGACCGTATGATGCGTGAGTTTAAGGTTGACTGTAATGTCGGTAAACCTCAGGTTGCATATCGTGAAACAATTAAAAAGTCAGTAGAAGTGGAAGGCAAATTTGTTCGACAATCTGGCGGTCGTGGTCAATTTGGTCACGTTTGGTTGAAACTAGAGCCATTGGAAGAAGGCGCAGGTTTTGAATTTGAAAACCAGATTGTTGGCGGTGTTGTGCCAAAAGAGTATATTCCAGCAGTAGAAAAAGGCTGTAAAGAGCAAATGGAATCAGGTGTGTTAGCTTCATACCCGATGCTCGACGTTAAAGTGACATTATTTGATGGTTCATTCCACGATGTTGACTCTAACGAAATGGCGTTTAAAATTGCCGCATCAATGGGCTTTAAAAAGGGCGCAATGGAAGCAGATCCTGTGCTGTTAGAGCCAATGATGAAAGTGGAAGTTACAACACCAGAAGAAAACATGGGTGATGTTGTAGGTGACTTAAACCGTCGCCGAGGCATGATCGATGGTATGGACGAAGGTCCAGCAGGCATGAAGTTAGTGAATGCCATGGTGCCACTAGCGGAAATGTTTGGTTACGCCACCGATTTACGGAGCGCAACCCAAGGTCGAGCATCATACTCAATGGAGTTCTCACATTACAGTGAAGCACCGAAGAATGTTGCTACCAGTATTGTTGAATCACGCGGCGGTTCTTTCTAGGAAGAACCTCGGTTTATACCGATAATTGACTTACTTGTAGGTCAGTTTGTCTTAAAGGCAGTGTCAGTGTTTTTTAGGCAGGCGAGATTTAAGAACTGATGTTTATACTAAGTAGCTATTAGTATTAACTGAACACTGACAACCGCCGAACGGCAGTAAGACAAGTTAGAGCAAGTAGCGGGTTTTTGACAAGGGTATATCCCTTATCTAAAATTAACGGCTAGCCTCTGAGCCTTGTATTAGCGCTGTGAGGAACAAAAAATTAATTAATTGTATATCTTAAGGTACAGAAAAAATGGCTAAAGAAAAATTTGAACGTTCGAAACCGCACGTTAACGTTGGTACTATCGGTCACGTTGACCACGGTAAAACAACTTTAACAGCTGCTATCTCTGCAGTATTAACAAAAACTCACGGTGGTGAAGTTCGTGATTTCGCTCAAATCGATAACGCTCCAGAAGAGCGTGAGCGTGGTATTACAATCAATACTTCTCACATTGAGTACGACACAGAATCACGTCACTACGCACACGTAGACTGTCCTGGTCACGCCGATTACGTTAAAAACATGATCACTGGTGCTGCGCAAATGGACGGCGCAATCTTAGTAGTAGCTGCTACAGATGGTCCAATGCCACAAACACGTGAGCACATCTTATTATCTCGCCAAGTTGGTGTACCTTACATCATTGTTTTCTTAAACAAGTGTGACATGGTAGACGACGAAGAGTTATTAGAATTAGTAGAAATGGAAGTACGTGAGTTACTTTCAGAGTACGACTTCCCAGGTGATGACTTACCAATCATCCAAGGTTCAGCATTAGGCGCACTTAACGGTGAAGCACAATGGGAAGAGAAAATCTTAGAACTTGCTAACGAATTAGACACATACATTCCAGAGCCAGAGCGTGCAATCGACGGTGACTTCATCTTACCAATCGAAGACGTATTCTCAATCCAAGGTCGTGGTACAGTAGTAACAGGTCGTGTAGAGCGCGGTATCATCCGTGTAGGTGACGACGTAGAAATCGTAGGTATCAAAGATACAACAACGACAACATGTACTGGTGTAGAGATGTTCCGCAAGCTTCTTGACGAAGGTCGTGCAGGTGAGAACTGTGGTGTATTATTACGTGGTACTAAGCGTGATGAAGTTCAACGTGGTCAAGTACTTGCTAAGCCAGGTTCAATCACTCCACACACGAAGTTCGAATCAGAAGTTTACGTATTAACAAAAGATGAAGGTGGTCGTCATACACCATTCTTCAAAGGTTACCGTCCACAGTTCTACTTCCGTACAACAGACATCACAGGTGCTGTAGAGTTACCGGAAGGTGTAGAAATGGTAATGCCAGGCGACAACCTTAAGTTTGTTGTTGAGCTAATCAACCCAATCGCGATGGATGAAGGTTTACGCTTCGCTATCCGTGAAGGTGGCCGTACAGTAGGTGCTGGTGTTGTATCTAAGATTCTTGACTAATCTTTGATAACAAACCAAACCTAAAAAAAGAGCACTTCGGTGCTCTTTTTTTGTTTTAGAGGCCAGCTTCACGGTGTTCCGTGATGAGAAAATGCGTTAAGAAAAGAGTCCTAATGGACTGTTTTTAGTAATTTTCACAAGCGCCTCTGGCGCGCAGTTGAGCGGCGTACAGTAGGTGCTGGTGTTGTATCTAAGATTCTTGACTAATCTTTGATAACAAACCAAACCTAAAAAAAGAGCACTTCGGTGCTCTTTTTTGTTTTTAACATATTCGTCATTCCGGCGGTGTTTTAGGCCGGAATCTCTTATTAATAAGACTCGTTGTAACGTCAAGAGATCCTGAGCTCGCTTTGCTCCTCAGGATGACGGCATTGGAGGGGAATTATTGTGTGGTATTCGTCATTCCGGCAGTGTTTTAGGCCGGAATCTCTTGTTAATAAGACTCGTTGTAATGTCAGGAGATCCTGAGCTCGCTTCACTCCTCAGGATGACGACATTGAAGCAGAATGATTTTGTGGTATTCGTCATTCCGGCGGTGTTTTAGGGTGGAATCTTTTGTTGATTAACGCAACGCTCGTTGTAACGTCAGGAGATCCTGAGCTCGCGTCACTTCTCAGGATGACGGCATTGGAGGAGAGTGATTGTGTGGTATTCGTCATTCTGGCGGTGTTTTAGGCCGGAATCCTTTGTTGATAAGACTTGTTGTAACGTCAGGAGATCCTGAGCTCGCTTTGCTCCTCAGGATGACGGCATTGGAGGAGAATGATTGTGTGGTATTCGTCATTCCGGCAGTGTTTTAGGCCGGAATCTCTTGTTAATAAGACTCGTTGTAACGTCAAGAGATCCTGAGCTCGCTTTGCTCCTCAGGATGACGGCATTAGAGGAGAATGATTGTGTGGTATTCGTCATTCCGGCAGTGTTTTAGGCCGGAATCTCTTGTTAATAAGACTCGTTGTAACGTCAGGAGATCCTGAGCTCGCTTCAATCCTCAGGATGACGGTACGTGACTAGGATGACGGTAAGTCAACCGGCGTTATATAAGCTTTTGTGCCAAGGAGTGGTACCGTTGATAAACTATGTTTAAAACTACCTTCGGTTTCTTTGGTGGTATATGAAATATATAAAAGGGTTTGATGTTTGGCATCGTAGATACGCCTAACTTTCATGGTTTTGAAGAAAATACTTTTAGATTTTTTAAACACCACTTCGCCAGAATCACTTTTATCAATTGCGGCAATCATACTCGCCGTTATCTCGCCTGTTTGACGACACGAAATTGAACTGTCACTTGGGTCTGAAAAACTCAGGTCTGCTTCTATCGAGGCAACATGACATGTTACACCAGGAATTTTGTCATCAGTTAATGAGGTTACTTTAATATCTTTTGTAGTAAACATGCCAAGTGATACATCACCTACTTCATTATCCGAACAGCCGGTAATGGCTGCAGCCATTGTCAATGTTAATAAAAATCTTCTCATCGCTTTTCCTTGTTAAACACGATATTGCGCTAATTAATATACCTTTTATTACCCAAGTTGTGGAACTTAAGCACTATTATGCGCAAAGGGCTATTTAACGCGTTGTTGCCAATTTTAGGCTATGCAGAAAAGTAGGGCTACATGCCTTACAACGCGAAAGAAAGGGATACGCCTTAGTTCGAGCCACTATTAATTTATTCCGTCTACGTGGCACAGGACTTACATCTCAATCATTTAATTATTCGACTGGAACGCTCAGTTAAACAGCATGATTAACTACATTTAAATATAACTAATAACCTAAAATTTGATCTTAATCATTAAATAAAATGGAAATGATATTGATTCTCATTAGTAGTTCTGTTTTAATACCGCCAATTTAATAATAAACCTATTTTCTAGTGAGTTAACAATGTCTTTCAACCAAGCATTTAAACCTGCGATTATCGCTACGGCTATTACTGCGGCACTATCTTTTACAGCAGTTGCTGACGATAAAGCTGATGATATTGAGCATTTATCTATTTTTGGTCATACAAATTCTGTTAATGATATTCCAGGTAGTGCTCATCACCTAAATCAAGAAGCGTTAGATCGTTTTGACTACACTGATATCATGCGCACATTAACGGCAGTTCCAGGCGTATATGTACTTGAAGAAGACGGCTACGGCTTGCGCCCGAACGTAGGTATGCGTGGTACAGGCCAAAACCGCAGTGAAAAAGTAACCATTATGGAAGATGGTGTATTGGCAGCACCTGCACCATATGCCGCGCCTTCAGCATACTACTTCCCAACATCTGGCCGTATGGAAAGTGTTGAAGTATTAAAAGGTACTTCTAGTGCGATGTTTGGTCCGCGTACAACAGGTGGTGTAATTAACATGTTGTCTCGCCAAATTCCAACCGAAGATATCGCTGGTCGTCTTGCATTGCAAGCTGGCGAAGATGGCTTTGCCAAAGTACATGGTTATGTTGGTGGTAGCGGTGAGCAAATGAGCTCTGTTGTTGAAGTGTTTCATTATCAAGCAGACGGTTTTAAAGATGTGAACCACAGCAATGCTGATACCGGTTTTAAGAAGAATGATATTTTAGCGAAAGTTAAAGTAAATTCAGATAAGTCAGCTCAGTACTATCAAGAGTTAGAGTTCAAAGTTAAATATGCAGATGAAAGTTCAGATGAAACTTATATGGGCTTAACTCAAGCAGATTTTGACGCAAATCCATACTCGCGTTACTCAGCGTCTCAATTAGACAACATGAGTACGGAACACAAGCAGTTTCAAGTGAACCATAGTATTGATATTTCAAAGCGTTTCACGTTAGGTACGACTGCATACTACAATGACTTTAAGCGTAACTGGTATAAAACCAGTAAAGTTAACGGTATGAGCCTGAGTTCAGGCGGTATTGATGCGGCAGCTGATTTTGATGCTGATCCTACTATTGGAGATCTTGATGTTCAAGTTAAAGCGAATAATCGCGCGTATTTAGCGAAAGGTGTTCAATCGACGTTATTTGCCGACTTAAACGATCATCAAGTAAAAGTGGGTGTTCGTTACCATGAAGATGAAATGGACCGTTTCCAGTGGGTTGATGACTATGTTATTGACCAAAACTACGATATGACTCAAACAGAAGCTGGTGTTCCTGGCACTGATTCTAACCGTATCGACAGTGCAAGCGCACTTGCTATTTTTGTGCACGACGAATACACAATTAATGACTTTGTTATTAATGCAGGTTTGCGTTACGAAGATATGACGATTGAGCGCAATGACTGGGGCAAGTCTGATCCTGGCCGCACAGCTACACCTTCACACAAGAAAAACGATACTGATGTTTGGTTACCGTCTTTAGCGTTAACTTATAAGCTAAATCAAGATGTTGTTTTACTTGGTGGTATTCAAAAAGGCTTCGCGCCACCTGCTCCGGGTAATGAATCTGCAGAGAGCGAAAAGAGTGTTAACTACGAGTTAGGCTTGCGCTTTAACCAAGACAACATCAGTGCTGAAGCGATTGCATTTTACTCTGACTACTCAAATATGCATGGCAACTGTACTGCTAGCCAAGGTTGTGACGATGACAATATCGGCAACCAGTACAACGCTGGTGAAGTTGATGTAAAAGGTTTTGAGTTAAAAGCGGGCTATGTTGCTGACTTAGGTAAGATGGCAATGCCGGTAGATTTAACCTATACCTACACTAGCACAGAATTCAAGAATGACTTCTCGTCAGATCTTGATACTTGGGGCGATGTAGTCGCGGGTGACGAAATGCCGTATGTCCCTGAGAATCAATTACAACTAACAGTTGGTTTAGAAGGCGACAACTGGCGTAGTGATTTATTAGTGCGTTACATGGGTAAAATGCGCGTAGAAGCTGGCCAAGGTAGCTATACAGAGGAAGATATCGACAGTCGCACAGTCGTCGATTTTGCCGCTCACTATGCATTTGCTAAAAATCAACAAGTGACCTTCAATATTGATAACTTACTTGATGAAGAATACGTGACAAGTAAAACGCATGGTTCAATTATGGTGGGTAAACCACGTACAATGACAGTTGGTTATAGATACGAGTTTTAATTAGTATCGCTAACCCAAGAAAAAACCGCCAATCGGCGGTTTTTTTATGTACTTACTTTAATAGGCTAAATCATAACCTTAATCAGCAGTCTTTTTTGAGTGCTTGACGGCAGAATTAATCTCTTTCATTTCTTCATCAGTTAGATCACGCCATTGACCAGGGCGTAAACCAGCAATTGATACATTCATAATACGCGTGCGTTTAAGCTTTTTCACGTCATAACCTAAGTATTCACACATGCGTCGAATTTGCCGATTAAGGCCTTGGGTTAGCACTATGCGAAAGACAAACTTACTTTGCATAGTCACCTTACAGGGCTTAGTTATTGTGCCTAAAATAGGTACGCCACGTGACATGCGAGAAACAAAGCGTTCACTAATTGGCTTATCTACCGTTACTACATATTCTTTTTCATGGGCGTTTTCTGCCCTGAGGATCTTATTGACAATATCACCGTCACTAGTCAGGAAAATTAAGCCCTCAGACGGTTTATCTATACGGCCAATTGGAAATATGCGTTGTTTGTGGTTGATTGCATCAATAATATTACCTTTTACGTGTCTCTCTGTCGTACAGGTGATACCAATCGGTTTGTTATAAGCGATATAGACGCGATCAGATTTGTTACTCGGCATTGCATTAATAGCTTTACCATCTACAGCGACTTTATCCTCCGGCATCACTTTAGTGCCGAGCTCAGGCACTTTACCGTTAATCGTTACTCTGTTGGCCGAAATTAGTTTGTCTGCCTCGCGGCGCGAGCAAAAACCAGATTCGCTGATAAATTTATTGAGTCGTTTCGGTTCTGTCATGGTAGATAAAGTCGCGAAAAAATAAGCACAATTATATCAAGCCAGTAAAACGAAAAGACAGCTATTTCTTTAGGGATGTAAGGACCTGTTAATTTTGAGTATTAAAAAAGCCACCACATGGACTAATGCCGATTAGTTAAGTCAGAAAATAAGATACCGGCCTTCGCCGGTATGACGATGAGGCGTCATTCCGACGAAGGTCTGTATCTACAAAGATCATTTTGGGGTCAGAGTCTGAGGGATCCCCACAAATTTAAGCATCGCAAGTATTCCAGTAGGATATAACGCGATTTATTTGCTCAAAGGCCAGCCGAACTAAGGCTTTTGAGCACTTAAACCGCTTATCTCTTATCAGTCTTCGTCCAAGAAACGACAAGGACAATACGCGTTTATTACGTGTAGTGTTTGCTTGGTACCGTCTCGCAACTCGGCTAATCTCACCACAAACACCCACTATAATCGATAACCAATGAGCAATAGTTGTTAGCAATAATAGGTTGTTGAGTCTATGAGTTTTGTAGCTAAGGTGTAAGTTTAAACTAAAGCCATAGCGCTCACTTTTTACATCTCTAAACGCCTCTTCTTCCTGCATCCGTGTTTTATAAAGCTCAACAATACGCTTTGCTGTGTTTGAAGATGTTATGAGGGATGTAGCTAGTACCCAGGGCTCTCGCCCACTTTTAGCATGTTGTTTAGCAAGCTTACTTTTCCGAGGTAGCCCTTCATTATTCAATGATTTACGACCTTTAGATTTACTTTTATAAACAACAACGTTAACTGCTAATGGGTTAGTTTTAGTTATGTGTCCAATGAAGTATTTTGGTGTCGGTGTTGCAATTTCATGTAGCTTACTAATGTGCAACCATTGATTACCGGTGCAATTATAATAATTATTGCCACGTATACGTCCGATAAAATCCCAACCCAATTTGAGAATTTGTTTAAACCAAGGCACTTTAAAACCGCCATCTGTTACAATGACTGGTCTACAGCACGCAGGTAGTACTTGTGCAAGCGAGATTAAAA
Source organism: Thalassotalea sp. LPB0316 (assembly GCF_014898095.1). Taxonomy (NCBI): domain Bacteria; kingdom Pseudomonadati; phylum Pseudomonadota; class Gammaproteobacteria; order Alteromonadales; family Colwelliaceae; genus Thalassotalea; species Thalassotalea sp. LPB0316. Next base: position 479,550 of record NZ_CP062946.1, on the reverse strand, counting down.
ACGCTTTATGAGTCGCAGGCTTTTCCTTAGTAGCCATGCCGTGCACCTCTTCATAGACCGTAATACTACGACCATCCAAAGCAACAGATGCTCGAATTAGAAAATTACGCTTGCGATTATCTAAGTCTGACCAATCAACTTGAATGAGCGGGCGACTATAGGGAGATATGTGCAACGAAGTCATTTCCCTATATATATCAACACGTTCTCTATACAGATGCGCATTGGAGAGTAGTCTGTCAGCACGCTTAATTGAATGCTTTTCATAGGCACAACTATCAATACCACGTCCAATTGATGTCACGGTCGCAAAACTATCGAGTAGTAAGCTATCGACACAGCTTTTAATAGCCATTCGGCGCTTGGCGTGAATATTATTAGTGATCTTTAAAAAGGTTTGCTGCAAACTAGTGGTAACTTTCATGTGTGGTTATGGCTTTTCTTTTTGGCGATTGATCAGATCATCAACCGCCATGAAAGTTCCAAATTTTTAAAATAATATAACTGTTTGAAAAAATTAAATTATTTGTGGGGATGGCTCAGGGTCAGAGTCAAATGACTCTGACCCCCTATAAATATTACTTCTTATTAACACGATCTTTAACCGACGAAGTCGTCCCAGACTTGTTCTGGGATCTCCTTTTTGTAGGCAGAGGTTTATGCATAGTGGCTGATAATCCCGCTCAACATATTGCGGAAATGACGTACATGGATAAACTAATTCTCCTGGCTCATGGATGAACAGGAGTGGTGAGGTCTTTTATTTGGGCTAAAAACAAGAAACCCGTAACAAGTGCGGGTTTCTAATAAAGCTTATTAACTTTTTAAGTTAATTACTTCTTAGCGTTGCGCTCTTTAACCGACGAAGTCGTCCCAGACTTGTTCTGGGATCTCCATTTTGTAGGCAGAGGTTTATGTATAGTGGCTGAGAATGCCGCTTAACACATTGCCTGAATGGCATCTGTTGCTTGAGCTAAAAACAAAAAACCCGTCACATGGACGGGTTTTTAAACGTTACTTTAGCAAAGAATTACTTCTTCTCTTTACGCTCTTTAACTTCAGCGATAACTTGGTCAGCTACGTTTTGTGGTGCAGCTGCGTAGTGGCTGAATTCCATAGAGAATTGACCACGACCTGAAGTGATTGTACGTAAGTGACCGATGTAACCAAACATCTCAGAAAGTGGTACGTCACCTTTGATGCGAACACCAGTAGTACCAGCTTCTTGGTCTTTGATCATACCACGACGACGGTTAAGGTCACCGATTACGTCACCAACGTTGTCTTCTGGCGTGAATACGTCAACTTTCATGATTGGCTCAAGAAGTTGTGCACCAGCTTTTGGCATTGATTGACGGAATGCGCCTTTAGCAGCGATTTCGAACGCAACTGCTGAAGAGTCAACCGCGTGGTAGCCACCGTCGAATAGTTCGATTTCAACGTCTAATACAGGGAAGCCAGCAACTGGACCTTCTTCCATCATACCAGCGAAACCTTTTTCGATTGCTGGGAAGAATTCTTTAGGAACGTTACCACCAACAACGGTTGAAGTGAACTTGAAGCCAGAGTTTGGCTCGCCTGGCTTGATGCGGTAGTCGATCTTACCGAACTGACCAGAACCACCAGATTGTTTCTTATGCGTGTAAGAATCTTCAATCTCTTGAGTGATTGTTTCACGGTATGCTACTTGTGGCTTACCAACAACTAAGTCAACACCGTAAGTACGCTTAAGGATGTCTACTTTGATGTCTAAGTGAAGTTCACCCATACCTTTAAGGATGGTTTCACCTGAATCTTCGTCAGTTTCAACTTGGAACGTTGGATCTTCTGCAACCATCTTACCGATAGCAATACCCATCTTCTCAGCACCACCTTTCTCTTTTGGTGCTACAGCAATTGAGATTACTGGCTCAGGGAATACCATTGCTTCAAGTGTACAAGGGTTCTTAACATCACATAAAGTGTGACCCGTTTGAACGTTCTTCATACCCACGATAGCGATGATGTCACCCGCTTGTGCTTCAGAAAGCTCAGTACGGTCTTCTGCTTGCATCTCAACCATACGGCCAACACGCTCAGTTTTACCTGTGAATGAGTTAAGGATAGTGTCACCTTTCTTAATACGACCTGAGTAGATACGTACGAAAGTAAGAGCACCGAAACGGTCATCCATAATTTTGAACGCTAATGCACGGAACGGCTCTTCAGCGTCAACTAATGCGAATTCACCAGTAGGTTCACCTTCTTCGTCAGTTAACGGTTGCGGTGGAACTTCAGTTGGTGATGGTAAGTAGTCAACAACAGCGTCTAATAATAACTGCATACCTTTGTTCTTGAATGCAGAACCACAGTATGTAGGGAAGAATAATAATTCGTTAGTACCTTTACGGATACACGCTTTGATTTGCTCTTCTGTTGGGTCTAACTCGCCTTCTAAGTATTCCATTAATAAATCTTCGTCTGCTTCTAATGCAGTCTCGATTAACATTTCACGGTACTCAGCAGCTTGGTCAACTAAATCAGCTGGAATGTCTGTGATTTCGTAGTTTTCAGGTTGGCCTGAATCGTCCCATACGTATGCTTTTTGAGATAATACGTCAACAACACCTACGAAGTTGTCTTCTTCACCGATTGGTAAAGTCATAACAAGTGGGTTAGCACCTAATACGTTCTTAACTTGCTCTTTAACGCGGAAGAAGTTAGCACCTAAACGGTCTAATTTGTTTACGAAGATTAAACGAGCAACTTTAGATTCGTTAGCGTAACGCCAGTTAGTTTCTGATTGCGGCTCAACACCACCAGAACCACAGAATACACCAATACCACCGTCAAGAACTTTTAATGAACGGTATACTTCAACTGTGAAGTCAACGTGACCAGGAGTGTCGATTACGTTGAAACGGTGGTTTTTCCATTGACACGTAACAGCAGCAGACTGGATAGTGATACCGCGCTCAGCTTCCTGTTCCATGAAGTCAGTTGTTGACTCACCGTCATGTACTTCACCAATCTTATGGATCATACCTGTAAGTTTTAGGATACGCTCGGTTGTCGTGGTTTTACCAGCATCAACGTGAGCGAAGATACCAATATTTCTGTATTTTGATAAATCTGCCATTGTATTACTCTATGTAAGTGTTAGTGATTAAAAACCGCGCGAGTATACCAGAACTTTCGATAGATCTACAGTAAGAAGAATTACTTTATCGAGAAATAATTGTTTTGGCTTTGAATCAGGCGCGGAACAAACCTTATTAGTTAGACCATTATACCAAGTGAATTAAATATTTAATCACTCAGCGAGATTTAAAAGGCTTTTAGGCAAGGCTTTGATTGCCGATAATGGTTATTCCCTTATCAAAATCAGTAACGAAGGATAAAAGCCTTTTAAACTCGCCCTTGGGAGCTCGTCAGAAAAGTGAGAATTTCACAAATTTACTTGATGTAGAATGCTACACCTGCATAAATTTCTTTTATTCTAACTTCCCTGACGTAGCTCTGAGTCGGTCAAATATTTATTTCAATTGGTATTGTAGTGGATCATCAGCGAAACGAGGTATTAGGTTTTTTATCAACAGTGATATTTTTCCTGCTATTTATCACAATTTTTTTAATCAACTCACTAAAGCTTTTCTTTATATAAAGGTAGGTACTATTCGTCGTGCTTATAATAAGCAGATTTCGATTTTTACCTTTGAGTCTCATTCTACCCACGCCAAAGCGCAAATGTTAATGACGAATTACACCTTATTAACAAGATATAAACAATCAGATCAGACAGGTAACAAAGTCATTGTCGCAATAAACGTAAAAATGTAACCGAAGTAAATTTTTCAAACGTCGTGATGTTACGTTTTATTACATTTTACCTCGTTATTTTAGTTGATGGTTTTTGTTTTAAGATATTGTTTTTATTGGTTTTTGTTTTTTGTTTTATCGTTTCTTTAACTTTTGTAAACACCTGTCTTTGAGCCCGAAATCTTTACATGTCTTTACAGCTTTGTAACCACAAGTGTGTAAATTGTATGCAATGGGAGGGGTTTATTTAATTGCATATGTCAGCAGTTTGATCATGACCTTCAATCGTTATTAGTGTGAGCAATAAAAGTAGTTTTTTTAGTGGGCACATTAATAACAAAAAATAAGTAGAACTGTATAAATATAAACAGGGGAAATTTTCATGACAGATCAGATAAAACAAAAAAGGTTTGGCAAATCGAAAATAGCTACGTTGTGTCAACTTGCCATCTTTGGTAGCGCAGCGTTAACTACGTCGGTTTCAGCTCAAGAAACAAATCAAGTCGCACCATTAGCTGTGTTAATGCAATCGGCGACACAAGTTGATAACTCAGTAGTTAAAGACTTATTAAATGTTTCAATGCAAGAAGAGCAAGTAGTTGCATCAACAGTTACTAGTATCGAAGCGATTGAAATTAATAACACTGAAGACATTGACGCCGGTACTGGCGTTGCAATTCAGGGTGAAAACGAAGGCGATATCACCATTACTAACTCGGGTATGTTAGCGGGTTCAGTAGGTATTGAAGCTGATTCAGAAATCGGTGATGTTAGCGTTGTAAACACGGGTGATATTGAAGCAGGTACAGGTATTTCGGTCGTTACAAGCGATTGGGATAAAGACCGTTCTACTTTAAATGACACAGAAACAGCTATCCGTTGGACTGGCGGTCGTCAATACGCGTTATACGATATGGAAGGTAACGCGCTTTACAATGATTGGGGCGGACGTGAATACGGTATTACATATCACACAGAAAACTACTATGTAGTGAGTAAGCTTGAGTCTGATACATCAGATGCGACAATTTCTATTGAAAACTCAGGTAACATTACATTCTCTGAAGAAGCAGGTATTGAAGCGCGTAACCAAACAGGCGCAAGCATTACCATTGACAACTCAGGTGATATTTCAGTTGCTGCTGATGCTGAAGGTGATGCCAAAGTAGGTATTCTTGCTGATGTATCTAATACGTATAACTATAATACCGACGTAGTTATTGGTGAGGAATATGTACACACTGAAGAAGAGCTAATTATCAATGAATTTGATCAGTTAGTTGAGGTAGTTACTGAAGGTGTAAAAAGAACAAAAATCGAAATTGATGACAAAATGGCAGATGCTGGTGATATCACTATCACTAACTCAGGCGATTTAGACTTAGCATCAGTTAATGGTTCAATCGGTATTCGTGCGGTTGGCAATGGCGACACTAACATTGAAAACTCTGGCCATATTTCTGTTGGCCAAGGCTTTATCGCTCGCGACGAAATCACAGGTCTTCGTTTTGACCGCACTTCGGCGGGTATTCAGCTTATTTCTGAAGGTGGCGTTAATGTTGAAAACAGCGGCACTATTGAAATTGGTAATTTATCATCGGGTATTGAGTTTAGACACGCGAGTGACTACAGCCCAGATAAATTTATCGATGGTGGTGATATCAACATCATCAACAGTGGCGATATCTCTGGCGGCTTAACTCAAGACGAAGTAGCCAACGGTGAATCTAGCGAGCTGTGGGAAAACGATCAAATCAAAAACAAAGCACATGGTATTAAAATTTACGCCATGGGTAACAATGCGCCAGGCAATGCTTTCTACTCTTTCTACGGTGATTTAATCGATAGCTACAACGATTACCTAAAAGAGGTCATCCCAGATATTACCGATGATCAGTTAATTTATAACTATATGGGTAAGTTGGCAGAAGGTACAAAAGAATACAATGTCAACGCAACTAACACAGGTAACATTGAGTTAGCAGACGGTGGCCGTGGTATCGATATTGTTTCGCTTACAGGTCAAACGAATGCGATTAACAATGGCACAATTACCGTAGGTGATGGTGCAACCGATATGGATAACAACTTCAAACATCGCAGTGCCGGTATTTATCAAAACACCATTTCTACTGGTACAGGTTTCGCTGATTTATACAGCTTAAACGATGTTGACGGTATCATTACAACTGGCGATGACGCTGTTGGTATTATGCACCAAGGTGGTGTAACGAATAGTGTTGTTGTCAACAAAGGTAGTATTTCTATTGGCAACGGTCTTGTTCAAGAAGACTACTTGCCAGGTGGTTACTTCGGCGGTAGCGAAGAGCCGTTCGATAAGCTATCTCGCTCTTACGGTATTCGTTCAACAGCATCTGGCCAAGGCAAATTTACTGAAGTTTCAAACGAAGGCAGTATTACAACTGGCGACTTAACCGTAGGTGTTTACGCGAAATCAGCAAGTTACATGGCTTATATTTCACCTTATAAGTTAACAGGTAACATCAAGCAATCAGGCATAGTAAGTAACACGGGTATTATTGAAACAGGTGATAACTCGTCTGGTATTATTCACCGTGGTAACCGTATTAGCACTTATAACGGTGGCGACATTACGATTGGTGATAACGACCTATCTAACTACACTGTTGATGATTACGTTCAAACCCATGTATGGATTAAAAACAACGGTAAAGGTATTACCTCTTATACATCAGGTGCATACGGTGATAACTTCCAATTACCAGGCTCATCTTACGTGCTAAACAACGGTACGGTAACTACTGGTCAAAATACAACGGGTATTTATGCATACGCTTCAGCTAACTCTTCACATAATGTAGTAATACAAATGGAAGATGGCGTCATTAACACGGGTGATAACTCAGTTGGTATTGCTATGCTTGGTGAGTCGGGCTACAGCTATGTCTCTAACGACGGTACAATCAGCACAGGTGACAACTCAGTTGGTATTCATGCAGAAAGCTTTGGCTTCCTTTATACCGATTGGAGTACTTACCCAGCAACTAAAAGCGCTGTTCCTGCAACAGTTGTAATCGGCAATGCTGGCACAATCGAAACAGGTGATAACTCAGTTGGTGTCTACGTAAACACTGTAGGCCAAATTACTGATACTCAGTACGATTGGAGTACTTACCCTGCGACTAAGAACTATGTTGATTACGACTCTGTTGGTATCGCATCGTTTACTAACACCGGTGAAATCCGTGTAGGCGCAAACTCTACAGCGATCATGATGTCTGGTGATACGAACTTCTACCAAATGCAAGATGGCACGCCTTACTTAGATGAAAATGGTCAGCCGATCAAAATGCCAAACCTAATTAACGAAGGTACTATCTCTGCTACCCAAGGTATCGCAATTAGCCTAAATGCTGACAATGATCTTGATTCAACTATCTACAATGGCGGTGTGATTTCAGGTGATATCATCATGGGTGGTGGTAATAACCGACTATTACACGCTAACTCTTATGATTTAGAAGGTAATTTAACTAACAACGGCCTGATCACGCTACATAACAACATGATTGATATGGGTGCAGGTGACAACGTAATTGAAATCAACAATGCGCAAATCAACTTCTACGGTGGCAACAACAATATTTACAATGCTACGGTAAATGCTACTGCTGCAACCTTTAACTCAGTGAATAACAAAGTAGGTGATACTTTAACGATTCACGGTGATATTTCTGGTGACTTCCAGTTAGCGGTTGACGTATCGAATACTGCAACTGACTCAATGGTTGTTACGGGTGATATTGCACAAGGTACTCAAGTTGGCGTTACCTTAAATGCTGCTGAGCAGTTAAAAGGTGAGGTTTCTTGGAACCTAACATCGACTAGCAACACAACGGGTGGCGCAGCCGTATTAAGTACAGACGCAAGCACGGGTGATGCAATTATCACTATTGAAGGCGAAAACGGCATCGAAACAATCACGTTAGATGGCTTAACAGGTGATTTTGGTGATACCGTTCAAAAAGCTGAGTTAGTACTTGATGAAGCGACTGGTGAGTGGGTATTAAATGCTACATTCGGTTTAAGTCACTTCGGTACAGCAGCTATCTCTAGCAACATCGTTATGCAAGACTGGTGGAGCCAATCAATTAACAACACTAAACACGGTGTTGCTTCAGTTGCTAACGCGCAAGAAGGCTTCTCTGGCTGGGCAGCAGTATTCAACCAAGAAGGCACAGTAACGCCTAACTCTAGCATTCAAGACTTAAGTTTTGATGAAAGACTTTCAGGTATGCAAGCTGGTTTACTATGGACGAAGAAGTTCGGTGAAAGTGCATTGAACGTTAATCCATTCGTTGCTGTTGGTAAAGGTCGTGCATTAATGAATGCCAACGACAGCTCTGTTGATTCAGATATGACTGCTTACGGTATTACGTTCAACTACCAACACGCTCAAGGTCTATTCGTTGATGCGGGTTACCAAAAAGTAAACAGTGACAACAAAGTTAAAGTTGCGTTAGTTGCAGAAGCGCCTCGTGGCGAAACTGATGGTGAAGCAACAGGTTACACTGCTGGTATTGGTTACAACTTCAAAACTGAAAGCGGCTTAGTAGTAGCACCTCAAGCACACTACCAGTCAATTGAATCTTCTTTAGATAACTTCATGTCTAGCGACGAGTTACACGATGTTTCAAACATTGAAGGTGAAATGACGCGCTTAACAGCAGGTTTCACTGTGTCGAAAACATTCAACACAGACTCAGGTATCGTTACACCGAGCCTAGCTATCAATTACTTAGATGTAACAGATGGCTTCAGCAGCTTGATCACAAACGATGTGGACTTTGATGCAGACGTAATCGGTTCTGGTTACCAAGCTGAATTTGGTCTTCAAGGTACGATGAACAACTGGCAATTCGGTACAGCTCTAAGTGTTTCTAAAACAGACGTTTACGAGCAAGCTATTAGCACAAGTTTCAACGTGCAATATAGCTGGTAATTCTACCTAGTAAGGAGGGGAAGCTTCCCCTCCTTATTATCAATTGAATTATAAGAATAAAAATACTGGTTTATCCGGAGAGATATCATGAAAAAAAACAAGCTTTACCAATGTATATCTATAGGCTTGTTGTCTTCTGCTCTTGTACTTCCAAGTTATGCTGCAGAAAGCAATGAAACAGTCGCTGTTGAAAAGCAAGCGAAAAATGAAAAAGAAAAAGAAGCCGACACAAAGAAAATCGAAAAAATTACTGTAACAGGCTCATTTATTCCACGTGAAGAATACAGTGATATGTCACCACTTGTGGTTATCACTGCTGAAGAAATGGAAAAAAATGGTCTATTAACGCTTGAAGATGTTGTTGGCAGTTTATCGGCTAACTCAGGTTACTCTGAAGGCTCTTCAGGTAACGTGCTTAGTGGCTTCACTACAGGTGCTTCGGAAGTTAACTTCCGTGGTTTAGGTGCTGGTCGTACGCTCGTGTTAGTTAATGGTCAGCGCGTTGCTGATTATCCATTGCCATTTGGTGGTGAGCAAAACGGTGTTGACTTAGGCGCTATCCCTTATTCGGCAATTGCTCGCGTTGAGTATTTATCAACAGGTGCCTCAGCAATCTAAGGCTCAGACGCGATTGGTGGTGTTGTTAACATCATTACTAAACGTGACTTAGAATCAACGACTGCTAGCATTCAAGCCGGTATGACTGATGAAGGTACAAGTAAATTTACTCGTGCTTCACTGATGAGCGGTAAAGCGTTTGATCGCGGCGCGATTATGGCGGGTGTTGACCTGATGAGATCAGAAGCCACAATGGCGTCAGATTTAGATTTCTATAAGGAAAACGCGCCTTACAACATCACTATGGCTCATGCTGATCGCTTACAATTCCCTGACTATCAACCAGTGCCCGTTGAACTACCAGATGGCCTATGTGATCGTTTAGACGGTATGCCGAATGCAGAGCTTGACGGAAGATGTATGCGAGATAGCCTAGATACTATCTCTATTTTCCCAAAATCAGAGCAAGTGTCGCTTTACATCAATGGTCGATACGACATTACTGACGATATTGAAGCATCTGCGACGATTATTGGTACTGATTCAACCATTACTAGCTCGGCGCCATTCTCTGGCTGGCGTGGTACGGTTATCAATGACTTACCAGGTGAGTTAAATGAAGGTTACTCTATCGCACGTACATTCTCGCATGATGAGTTAGAGCCAGGCGGAACTTCAGTAGAGCAAACGTCTTGGACATTTAGCGGTAACATCAAGGGTTATTTTAATGTTGCAGATAGTCAATGGATTTGGAACTTTGACTATTCAAAAGCTAAATATGAGTCAACTCAACGCAGCTACATCTTGAAAAAAGAAGGTCTAGTTAATTGGTTGTTTGGTGATGAAGACTATATCGCACTAAACGATTCTGATGACTTCTTCCAAGTGGGTAATGACTTTTACCAAAATGGCTTATTAGACAATATTTTCCGCCCAGTTTCGGCAAGTGAAAAAGATGATTTAGCCGGCTGGCAGAATGTTCAAGGTAACTCTGAAGCTGATACTTTTGGCTTTACGCTTTCAGGTGAGTTAACTGACTTCGACGTTTTATACAACCCAATAAGCTTTGCCTTGCGCACAGAAATGTCGTCGCAATATACTGAGATTATTCCAGACGAGCGCACACTTAATGGTGGTTGGTTAAACATCGGTTCATTGAGCTCAAAAGGTGAGCGTGATAGAAAGGCGATTGCCGTTGAATTTGAGATCCCAGTTACTGAAAAGTTTGACGTTGCACTTGCAACACGTTTTGACAACTACAGTGACGCATCAAGCATTAGCGGCGCGCAAACCTCACAAATTCGTTTCTCATACAAACTGTTAGACGAAGTAATGGTTCGCGGTGGTTGGTCACAAACATTCCGTGCACCTGATATGTTTAATATTTACGGTGAGTCGCAAGGCTTCAACGGTGTATTTGATGTAACTAATGAGAACTGTTACGACCAAGACGGTAACTTTGTTTGTGGTGCTACTCGCATTACGGTTACTCGTACTAGCGACTCTTCGTTAAAAGAAGAGTCAGGTACCGATACTAACTTTGGTATTGTTTGGACGCCAAACACTAACTTTTCACTATCGGCAACTGTCTATGAACTTGATTTAGAAGATCTTGTTTCTACAGAAAACGCGCAAGACTTAGTGAACCGTCAGTACAGCTGTCAAAACGGCACGCTAGATCCGAGCTCACCAACGTGTCAGGACGTTAATTCACGCATTACTCGCGATAGCATTAATGGCGAAATTACGGATATTAATGTTAGACCAGTAAACCAACAGTCAATGCTCCAACGTGGCTTTGATCTTATCGCTGACTACAACTATGAAACAGACCAAATGGGACTTTTCTACTCTCGTTTAACCTTTTCAAAGTACTTAGCATTTGATCTTGAGCGTTTCGAAGGTGAAGACACAGTTGACTTGCGTTATGGTGAACCAGGTCTTTCTACACCATCAGGCCGTGCTACTTTCAGCTTAGGCTGGAACAAGAAGCTAGAGGGTTTCCAAAGTGTAGGCATGAACTTATTCGTTCAACGTCAAGGTTCAACGAAAAACTTCCGCCATACGCAATACATGGAACCATACTACGTAGCAAACTTGACTGGTAACTATCAGTATTCAAGTCGACTTGGCTTTGGTTTATCAATTAACAACGTATTTGCCGCTGAACCACAGTTAAATGAAAGTGGTGTTTGGCCAAACTATTGGGCACATCTACAGAGTCCTGTAGGTCGCTCATTTAATTTGTCGGCTAATTACTTGTTTTAATTATCTTTACTGAGGTATTCAAGGTACTCGTCACATTAAGTGAGCACATCAAACACTTGCTTTCCCAACCCAAGTGTTTGATGTGAAGTAAATTCATTGCAAGCTTGTGTGATCGAGTACCCTGTTTAGAAAAATTTATGAAAAACTTATTTAAATTATTGTTGCTGACAAGCGCTATGTTGAGTAGCACGGTATCAGCAAGTCAATACGACAAATTTGACAGCCCGTTGACACTGGAAGAGATATGGCGCTCACCACAGTTTTCAGGTATCGAAATTTCACCTGATGGCAAGTATTTTTCAGCTCACTCTGAGACTGAACAAGGGCAATCAGTACTACACATTATAGAAAGAAGCACTTTTATAGAAGTAAACCGTCTTCAATTTGAAGAAACTAAACTTGGCGTAGAGCGCGCTCGTTGGCTATCTCCTACACGCGTAATGTTTACTTTGTCATTAAAAAGAAAATCAAACGAGCAAAAAAGCGGCGGTATGTATTTAGCCATGAATGTCGATGGCACTGAAAAAGGTCCATTGTTTAATCCTGTGGTAGAAGATGGCACTGGCTACGGGGTACTTATGGGTAAAGCTGGTGGAGATGATTACTATTTGAATGTTTATCCATCAGGTGATAGTGACAAATTCCCTTATAATTACTTATACAAAGTAAACCTGAAAACTCAGAAAACTCGACGAGTTATGAAGTCGCCAGTGCGCATGGGCCAGTTTGTTATGAAAGGTAACGAAGTAACTCATGCAGTTGGTTATCGCGAAGATTCTTACGATGCAACAGTAATTTACGAAAAAGATGACAAGAATAACTGGGTAAAAGTTGCAGATTTTCACAACAGCGAAGGCGGTATGTTCCCTGTTCGTTGGTCAAAAGATGGCTCGAAAATCCTTTACGAAGGAAACGTTGACGCACCAACGACAGGTTTATTTTGGGTTGATCCAAAAACAGGCGAAAAAGAGCTGATTTATCGCCACCCTAAAGTCAACGTTAGCGCAGGCGATTTACAGATGGATGCAGCTGGTCGCATTTGGGGTGTTCGCATCTATCATGACTATCCAAAAGTTGTGATTTTGGATGAAACTCATCCATTTGCTAAAAACTACGCCATGTTAAAAGCGACGTTTAAAGGTAAGTCACTACAATTTAAGCGTTACTCAGCCTCAAGCCCTGAATATATGGTATTTGTTTCGAGCGATACGGATCCAGGTAAGTACTATATTTTCAATGAATTAGATGGGCAGCTGAAGTACTTAACAGCACGTTATGACAACCATGATGAGAGCAAAATTGGTCCTATGTACCCGGTTCGTTTCAATGCCCGTGATGGTTTAGAGCTTAATGGCTACCTTACTATCCCACCGGGTGTTGAAGCTAAAAATTTACCGCTGATTCTCTTACCGCACGGTGGTCCTTATGGCCCTCGCGATTGGTGGGGATATAACCGAGAAGTGATCACTTTCACCAATTCTGGTTATGCAGTATTACAAGTTAATTATCGCGGCTCAGGTGACTGGCGTGGTACTGGCGGTTTCGGTCGTGAGATTTATTACAATGCCTACAGACAGTGGGGCCTTGAAATGCAGGATGACTTAACCGATTCTGTCAATTGGGCAGTAAGTCAAGGTATTGTTGATCCGGATCGCGTATGTATTTATGGCGCATCATACGGCGGCTACGCTGCGATGATGGGCATGGCAAAAACACCAGATCTATTTAAATGTGGTGTCGGCTATGTTGGTGTATACGACATGAACATCTTTGCGACCCAAGGTGATACTCAGTTACAAGCAGCAGGTCGTCGTTACTTTGTTGAAGCACTTGGTGCAACACCAGAGCAAAGATGGGAACAATCACCGATGTCAAAAGTCGATCGCATGAAAAACCCAATCTTTTTAGTGCACGGTGGTCAGGACGTTCGTGTTCACATCGAGCATTATTACCAATTAAGAGAGAAACTACTCGAGAAAAATCATAGGTTCGAAACCCTAGTAGCACCAAGAGCAGGCCACGGCGCAAGAGATATTAACTCGCAGCTCGAGATTTATTGCCGCGTATTAGACTTTGTCGATCGCCACATTGGGCACAAAAAGCCAACCGATGCACCGCAAGAGTCATGTCGCTCTGAAGAGGCAATGGTGCCGCTTAAATATGAGTATTTTAGAGGAGATCTCAAATAATGAAACATATTGTAACCTTGCTAGCATTGCTACTGCCGTTCAGTATAATGGCTAAAGATTCGCCACTTCCTGATTGCACTAATTACGATAACGAACACGCGTGTTATATCGATTTTAGATCAGACTATTGGAGTGGTATGCGAGCGCAATATCAGGCTAAAGGATTGACCTATAAGTACTATGTTCACCCTGACTTTTTCTCTGACCTTACTGACGAAGAAGAAGAGAAAAGCGAAGAGTTATTCAAAAATGGTTTTACTGGCTACATTGAGATTGCCTACACCGTTGACGAATCGGGTAAAACTACGGATATAACTGTTGCTCATGTGTCTGACGAACGCTTGGAGATGTTTGTTCCAACGGCTAAGAATGCTATTGAACAGACTGAATTTGCCAAAATGAAGAAAACCGTAAAAGCGCCGAATATGCGTTATTATTTTCTTGCGGGTAAAGAGCACGAGGAAGACGAAGACTCAGAAGAGAGTGAGCAAGATTAATCTAAGCCACAGGGTAGGTGTAAAACGCCTATCCTGTTTTTATTACTAAGAGGTATAAGAGATGAGCGAAGTCAAAGACGCAGAAGTGAAAGCACCAAAAAAGCGTGTGAGAAAGGCTAAGCCGAAAGCTGAAAGTAAAGTAGTTAAGCAAGATGCTGCTCTTGAAACTTCAGAACAACAAGCACCTGCGCCGGTAAGCGAAAAATCGAAAGCAGCTGAACCAGCTTCAACTGAAAAAGCAGATGCTGCAGCCAAAGAGCAGCAAGAGAAAAAACCAGAGCCAGTGGTTAAAACTTGCTCGCCAAGTTTGACGACATTTTTAACTAAGATAAATGCCTCTATTGCATTTACCTCGTATCAAAGTGGCCGTTTGTACTTATTAGGCAGTGGACCTAACAAAAAGCTATCTTTTCACGAGCGCATTTACCAAAGAGCTATGGGCATTGTTGGTAACGCAAAGCGCCTATATATGGGTGGTCTATACCAAATTTGGCGTTTCGAAAATATCTTGGCGCCAACGGAAAAAGCAAACAAGATTTTTGACAAATGCTACGTCCCACGAAACGCACAGTACACAGGTGCAATCGATATCCACGAGCTAGGTATTAAAAAAGACGGCACGATTTTGTTTATCAACACAAAATACAACTGTTTATGTGAGCCGAGTGTAAACCACAGCTTTAAAGTGGTTTGGAAGCCTAAGTTTATCAGTAAGATTGTCGGTGAAGATCGCTGTCATTTAAATGGCTTGGCAATGGTTGATGGTGAGGCAAAGTACGTTACGGCGATTTGTAAGTCTGATACTATTGATGGCTGGCGTGAGCGTCGTCATGACGGTGGTGTTATCATCGATGTAACGACAGATGAAATTGTCTGTGAAGGCTTATCTATGCCACACTCACCGCGCTGGGCAAATGGCAAATTATGGGTGTTGAACTCGGGTACTGGCTACTTAGGTTATGTTGATTTCGAAACGAAATCTTTTGTCCCTCATACTTTCTGCCCAGGGTTTTTACGAGGCTTATCTATCAAAGATAACTACGCGGTTGTCGGTTTATCTAAACCGCGATACGAGCGTTTTGAAGGCTTGCAGTTACAGCAAAACCTTGAAGAAAAAGATAGCGAAGCTTGGTGTGGTATTCAAATTATCGACTTAAAAGATAGTAAAGTTGTAGAATGGGCTCGATTAGATGGTCCAGTCACGGAATTATTTGACGCAACCTTTATTGAAGGCGTTAAATGTCCTATGGCTCTAGGTCAAAATAGTCCTGAGAACCTCAATTTGATTTCTTTTGAGAGTAAAGTCTAACTTAATGGGTTTATACTTACTAAGTCAGCAGTTGAAGTAGTATTTTATGGTAGTGTTATGAAGCACAGGAAAAATCTAACATTCAAGGTCATATTTCCTGTTTGGATTATGTTAGCTTTAATCTTTCCTAAGCTGGCTTTATCAGAAGAGAATTGCCCGTCGTGCGAGTTTAATTGGCAAATTGGACTCGCCGTTGGGCAAACATATTACGAGTCACCGTTATCCGGTGCCGACGATATTTCTCTGCCTGTGATCCCACTTTTAGAAATGAGTTACGGGCGGTTTTATTTAAAAAATACCACGTTAACTTACGATCTGTATCAAACCGAAACGCGTGCATTTTCACTCAAAGGCAAGCATAACTTTGATGGTTTATACCATTACGCCAATGATAAAGGCATTGATGGAAAGTTTGCCTTTATTATGGGAAATTTTGGTGAACCTGAGGTAGAAGAAGAGCCTGAAGAAAAACGGCTGTCATACCTTGCTGGTGTTGAATTCACGCAACTGTCTACCGAATACAATAGCTTGTTTACTTATTCGTTGTTAAACGATGTGACCAATACTCACAACGGGTTTGAGGCTGAGTTTAAGTGGACAAAAATTTGGTTAAGCGAAAAGTTTGAGCTTTCTACTGATGCGGTACTCACTTATAAATCAGATGATTTATTTGAGTACTATTATGACTCAGAGTTAACGGGTAGTAATGTCGTTAAGAAGTTCAGCGTTAATTTGGCTTATCCATTACTCGATAATTGGTGGTTGGCACTTAATTATCAGTATCAGGCGTTACCAGGGAAAATGACGAATAGTCCGATTGTGGATGAGTCATCACTTCATTCTTACTTTGCTGGCATCATTGTAAGGTGGTAATTTTGAGACTACTACAGCTAATAATAATACTTATATATTGTAGTGGCTCAGCTAAAGCTGAAGAGTTGATTCGGATGAGTGTTGATCCTTTAAAGTGCGTGGTCGACAAAAGCCAAAAACAATGTGTGAAAGAAATCACCATTACATGGCCTGAAAACCAATATGATAAGCTGTGTTTATATGTCGATAATGTGCGACGTTTTTGTTCGGCGCAAGGTGATAAAAACGAAGTCGTTATTACGGTGGAATCAACCAGTAATATCAAGTTAGAGCTGAGGCATCAGGACAAAGTTGTCGATGAAACCTACTTTAAAGTCCTGAAAGAGAACTCTGTTAGTTTGAGAAACAGGTTTTCGCCTTGGCTGATCCTTCAATAATAGGTGGTAACTTATGACTGAAGTTAAAAAATCGATTGAAGGTGAAGCAGCAACGCGTGTTTTGTTAATCGAAGACGATGCGAAGTTAGCCTCAAAACTGAAACGCTTTCTCCAAATTCACCACTATGAAGTGACTTGGATTGCCAGTGGCTCTTTTGTCTCACTTGAAGTCAATCTCAATGCCTATCAATTTATTATTTGTGACGTAAACTTACCCGATATTTCGGGTTTTGATGTTGTCTCAAGAATTAGATCTTCATTTAATGGTGTGTTTATCTTCATCACCGCCTTAACTGAGGAGTCGGCACAACTTAAGGGATTGGAGTTGGGCTCAGACGACTATATCGTTAAGCCATTTTCAGCGGAAGTATTGTTGGCAAGAATGAAAGCTGCTTCTAGAAGGGGCTTCAAAAGCCGGCAAAAAGATGAAAAGCATGCAGCACAGCAAGCTCAGCCGATCAATGTTGAAGGTCTTCATATTTCGCCGAAAAATCGCGTGGTTGAAATTAATGGCCAAGCATTAAAATTAACGAAAAAAGAGTTTTTTATCCTCTATATTTTGGCCCAAGATATGGAAGGGAAAGTCTCGCGAAATACTATCTACCGTGCTGTTTGGGGTAAGGAATACGATGGTTTTGATCGCACGATAGATGTTCATGTGAGTGCTTTGCGTAGGAAGTTCAATAATATCGAGGGTAACCCTTATCAAATAAACTCTGTTTGGGGTGAAGGTTATATTCTGCTAAAGCTGTAACCTTGTAAATTTGTTAGTATGAACCGTCAATTTATCGCATTTACCTTCAAGATTTTCCTGTCGTTGCTTTGCTATGCCTTACTCGTCGGTTTTATCGGTAAATCAGCTCAATCAGATGCACCTCCTCCATATATCGCCGCGTTATTTCAAGCGATAGAAAACAATGAGGTCAATGCCGAGCTCGATCGCACCCATATCTCGGTGGTCGATTGGTCAGAGTCGATTAAAAATAAAATAAAGCAACAAGAGATCATCTTTTTTGAGACAGATGATGAAGTGTTTTTCTACCAATATAAAGATAATTTCGTGTACGAGTTGGGCCCATTGCCTAAGGTAGAGCAAAATGATCAGTTATGGGTGTTCAATCTAGCCTACTACATTGGCATGATTTTAATACTGTTGCTGTGGCTACGACCTTTATTAAAAGATTTATTTATACTTTCGGGCAAAACCGAGCAGTTTGCTGATGGCGACAAACTTGTTGAAGTTCACCTAAAACCATCATCTTTGGTATCAATTATTGCGTGTAGCTTTAATAGTATGGCGCGTAAAATATTTGATCTTATTCAACTGCAAAAAAGTATTTCTGGCATGGTTGGCCACGAAATCAGAACGCCATTAAGCCGGATTCAGCTATCGCTTGACATTATCAAGGCGACAACTAAAGATCCTGAACTCCTTGAGGAGTTAACGTCAATGGAAGAGGATGTCACGGAAGTTTATTCATTGACTGAGGAGTTTTTAAACTTAACGCGGTGCCAACATTATAATGATGAGTTACCTGTGTCATTGGCCGAGCCGTGTCATTTAATTAGCAATTTAATCGCTAAACTCGAAAGGACGAGTAGTTGTGATATTGAGTTACAATGCGAAAATACTGCGCCTGCTTTGCTTGAACCTTTGTCTTTCACGCGAATGATGCAAAACCTCATTGTTAATGCAATGAAATACGGCAAGTCGAAAATTATCGTTACTTACGCGAAAGACGGAAACGATAACGTTATTGTGGTAGAAGATGACGGTGACGGCTTTGTCGATATTGAGCGTGTGGCTCAGCCATATTACCGAGAGACAGCTAAAGGTGATGGCTATGGTCTAGGGTTGTCGATTGCTGAAATGATCGCAGCTTGGCATAAAGGTACTATTACTTTTCATCAATCTGATCAGCTGGGCGGGGCAAAAGTTAAATTTTGTTGGCCAAGTGTCAATGGTTTTAAAGCGCCTAAACAGACGACGCTGGACCATTAGTTCCAACGGTCAATCCAATATAAGTGGCTGAATATCGGCGATGAAAATCTCGAGATTTGCCCTTATCTTTACCAAAGCATATACATTTATTTCTGGCCTCTGCGCTAACCGACTACACCCGACAAAAATTGTTCGCTTTTTATCCTAAACTTTACTTGCTCAATCGACAAAACTCTGTATAATACGCCACCACTCACGATTGAGTTACGTGAGATTGGAATCAAATGTCTTTTATAAAAGAGGCTCATTTGGTTCATACAGCAACCTCGATTGGAGGTTGAATGTTTTAGTCGGTACTCCCCCCTTTCTTACAAATGAAAGGAGATGGGCTGTACTTTGTTCGTTCTTTAAATTGGGGATTTGTCTTCATGTCAAATCAAAGAATTCGCATTCGTTTGAAAGCGTTCGATCATCGTTTGATTGATCAATCTACAGCAGAAATCGTTGACACTGCTAAGCGTACTGGTGCACAGGTTCGTGGTCCTATCCCACTTCCTACTCGCAAAGAGCGTTTCACAGTATTGATTTCTCCACACGTTAACAAAGATGCGCGTGACCAGTACGAAATTCGTACTCACAAGCGTTTAATTGATATCGTTGAACCTACTGATAAGACTGTTGACGCGTTAATGCGTTTAGACTTAGCAGCTGGTGTTGACGTTCAAATTAGCTTGGGTTAATAGGGGGTTTTAACATGACTATCGGTCTAGTTGGACGTAAAGTTGGTATGACTCGTATCTTCTCTGAAGATGGCGTTTCTACTCCTGTTACAGTCCTAGAAGTTGAAGCGAACCGCGTTGCTCAGGTTAAAACTGTAGACAACGATGGTTACTCAGCAATTCAAGTTACTACTGGTACTAAGAAAGCTAACCGTGTAAACAAGCCAGCAGCTGGTCACTTTGCGAAAGCAGGTATCGAAGCAGGTCGTGGTTTATGGGAATTCCGTTTAGCGGAAGGTGAAGGCGCTGAATTAGCAGCTGGCAGTGAAATCACTGTTGAGTTATTCAACGAAACAAAATTAGTAGACGTAACCGGCACTTCAAAAGGTAAAGGTTTCCAAGGCGGTATCAAGCGTTGGAACTTCCGTATGCAAGATGCTACACACGGTAACTCTATTTCTCACCGTTCAAACGGTTCAATCGGTCAGTGTCAAACACCAGGCCGTGTATTCAAAGGCAAAAAAATGTCTGGTCACATGGGTGCTGAGAAAGTTACTACTCAAAACCTTGAATTAGTTCGCGTAGATGCTGAACGTAACTTGCTTCTTATCAAAGGTGCAGTTCCGGGTCACGTTAACGCTAACGTAATCATCAAGCCAGCTGTTAAAGCTTAATCGTCTGAGGAGAATTTTGATGGAATTAGCATTAAAAGACGCGTCAGGCGCTGTTGAAGTTTCAGAAGCAACGTTTGGTCGTGAGTTCAACGAAGCTTTAGTACACCAAGTAGTTGTTGCGTACGCAGCAGGTGCTCGTCAAGGTACTGTTAAGCAAAAGAACCGTTCTGAAGTTAGCGGCGGTGGTAAAAAGCCATGGCGTCAAAAAGGTACTGGCCGTGCTCGTGCTGGTACAACTCGTGGTCCAATCTGGCGTACAGGTGGCGTAACATTCGCTGCTCGTCCACAAGATCACAGCCAAAAAGTTAACCGTAAAATGTACCGTGGTGCGATCAAAAGCATCCTTTCTGAATTAGTTCGTCAAGAACGTTTAGTAGTGGTTAACGATTTCGCAGTTGAAACACCAAAAACTAAAGAATTAGTTGCTAAGTTAAAAGGCTTAGAATTAAAAGACGTGTTAATCGTAACGAAAGAAGTTGATGAGAACTTATTCTTATCTGCGCGCAACTTATACAAAGTTGACGTTCGTGACGTTCAAGCACTTGATCCTGTTTCTTTAGTAGGTTTCGAAAAAGTATTGATGACTGCTGACGCAGTTAAGCAAGTTGAGGAGATGTTCGCATGATAAACGAAGAACGTTTGTTAAAGGTGTTATTAGCACCAAACATTTCTGAGAAAGCAACTATCGCTGCTGAAGCGAACAACACTATCGTGTTCAAAGTTGCTAAAGATGCTACTAAAGCGGAAATCAAAGCTGCTGTTGAGAAACTTTTCGAAGTTTCTGTTGAAGGTGTTCGTACTTTAAACGTTAAGGGTAAAACAAAGCGTACAGGTGCTCGTTTCGGTCGTCGTTCAGACTGGAAAAAAGCGTACGTTACTCTTGCTGAAGGTAGCGACATCGACTTCGTTGGCGCTGAGTAATAGGAGAAGTTTCAAATGGCTATTGTAAAATGTAAACCTACTTCTCCGGGTCGTCGCCACGTTGTTAAAGTGGTTAACTCGGATTTATACAAAGGTAAGCCTTACGCTCCATTATTAGAGAAAAACTCTAAGTCTGGTGGTCGTAACAACAACGGTCGTATCACAGTTCGTCACATTGGCGGTGGTCACAAGCACCACTACCGTGTAATCGACTTCAAACGCACTAAAGACGGTATTCCGGCTAAAGTTGAGCGTTTAGAATACGATCCAAACCGTAGTGCTAACATCGCGTTAGTATTATACGCAGACGGTGAACGTCGTTACATCTTAGCTCCTAAGGGCTTACAAGCTGGTGATACGATCCAGTCTGGTGTAGACGCGCCGATCAAAACAGGTAACACATTACCTTTACGTAACACTCCTTTAGGTAGTGTTATTCACGCAATCGAATTGAAGCCTGGTAAAGGTGCTCAAATCGCGCGTGCTGCTGGTACTTATGCACAATTAGTTGCTAAAGACGGCGCTTACGTTACTTTACGTCTTCGCAGTGGCGAGATGCGTAAAGTTGAAGCGGAATGTCGTGCAACTTTAGGTGAAATCGGTAACGCAGAACATATGTTACGTTCTCTTGGTAAAGCTGGTGCTTCGCGCTGGCGTGGTGTTCGTCCTACCGTACGTGGTGTGGCGATGAACCCGGTTGATCACCCGCACGGTGGTGGTGAAGGTCGTACTTCAGGTGGTCGTCACCCAGTATCACCTTGGGGTGTACCTACTAAGGGTTACAAGACTCGTAAGAACAAGCGTACTGACAAGTTCATCGTACGTCGTCGTACTAAGTAATAGTACTAGTTAATTAATTTAAAGAGGAATTACCATGCCACGTTCTCTCAAGAAAGGTCCATTTATTGACCTACACTTGTTGACGAAGGTAGAGAAAGCTCTGGAAAGCGGGAACAAGAAACCTATCAAAACTTGGTCTCGTCGTTCAATGATCATCCCTAACATGATCGGATTGACCATTGCTGTCCATAATGGCCGTCAACACGTACCTGTATTTGTAACTGATGAAATGATCGGTCACAAATTAGGTGAATTTGCACCAACTCGTACTTATCGCGGCCACGTCGCTGATAAGAAAGCGAAACGATAAGGGGAAATATAATGGAAGCTATTGCTAAACATAAATTTGCCCGTGGTTCTGCTCAAAAAGCACGTTTAGTTGTAGACCAAATCCGTGGTTTACACGTTGAGAAAGCTTTAGAAATCTTGGAATACAGCAACAAATCAGCTGCTGTTTTAGTTAAGAAAGTTCTAAACTCAGCGATTGCTAACGCAGAGCACAATGAAGGTGCAGACATCGATGAATTATTCGTTAAAACTATTATGGTTGACGATGGTCCTACGATGAAACGTATTAAGCCTCGTGCGAAAGGTCGCGCGGATCGTATCCTTAAGCGTACAAGTCACATCACTGTGATTGTAGCTGATAGCTAGGAGTATATTAGTATGGGTCAAAAAGTACATCCTACCGGTATTCGCCTAGGTATCACTAAGCCTTATGCGTCTACATGGTTCGCAAGCACAAAAGATTACGCAGCAAATATCCACGGTGACCACTTGGTTCGTGCATACTTGTCTGAGCAATTAAAGCGTGCTTCTTTATCTAAAATCGTGATTGAGCGTCCAGCTAAATCTATCCGTGTAACTATTCACACAGCTCGTCCTGGTGTTGTTATCGGTAAGAAAGGTGAAGACGTAGAAAAGTTACGTTTAAAAGTATCTCAAATCGCTGGTGTACCTGCGCAAATCAACATTGCTGAAGTACGTAAGCCAGAGATGGATGCACAGTTAGTTGCTGACAGCATCGCAAGCCAATTAGAGCGTCGTGTTATGTTCCGTCGCGCTATGAAGCGTGCAGTACAAAACGCTATGCGTTTAGGTGCTAAAGGTATCAAAGTTGAAGTTAGCGGTCGTTTAGGCGGCGCAGATATCGCTCGTTCTGAGTGGTACCGTGAAGGTCGTGTACCATTACACACTTTACGTGCTGACATCGATTACGCAACTGCGCGTGGTGAAACTACTTACGGTACTATCGGTATCAAAGTATGGATCTTCAAAGGTGAAGTTATTGGTAACATGCCATTAGAGGCAGAAAAACCAGCTGCTAAGCCTAAGAAGCGCAACAACCGCAAGAGCAAGTAGGAGTTAAGTTATGTTACAACCAAAACGTACTAAATTCCGTAAGCAATTTAAACTGCGTAACCGTGGTCTTGCACACACAGGTAGCACAGTTAGCTTCGGTACTTACGGTTTGAAATCTGTTGAGCGTGGTCGCATGACAGCTCGTCAAATCGAAGCCGCTCGTCGTGCGATGACTCGTCACGTTAAGCGTCAAGGTAAAATCTGGATTCGCGTATTCCCTGATAAGCCAATTACCAAGAAGCCTTTAGAGGTTCGTATGGGTAAAGGTAAAGGTGGCGTGGAGTATTGGGTTTGTCAAATCCTACCAGGTCGTGTTCTTTATGAAATGGAAGGTGTTCCAGAAGCTTTAGCTCGCGAAGCATTCGCTTTAGCAGCAGCTAAACTTCCGTTCAAAACAACCTTCGTAACTAGAACGGTGATGTAATGAAAGCTAACGAACTTAGAGAAAAAAGCGTAGAAGAGCTTAATGCTGAATTATTAGGCTTATTACGTGAGCAGTTTAACTACCGCATGCAAGCAAGCACTGGTCAGTTAGCACAAACTCACTTATTAAGACAAGTTCGCCGCAACATTGCGCGCGTTAAAACTATCTTAACTGAAAAGGCAGGTAAGTAATGACTGATAAAATTCGTACATTACAAGGTCGCGTAGTTAGCGACAAGATGGATAAGTCTATCACTGTCCTAATTGAGCGTCGTGTTAAGCACCCTATCTACGGTAAATTCATGATCCGTTCAACTAAGTTGAAAGCTCATGATGAAACTAACCAGTGTGCTGCTGGTGACGTAGTGACTATCCGCGAATGTGCACCGATTTCTAAGACTAAGTCTTGGACATTAGTAGACATCGTTGAAAAAGCTTAATCTTTTGTAAAAGAGATATGTTTAAAAACCCGACCTAGTGTCGGGTTTTTTATTACCTGACATAAAGCGAATGTATACCTTAGCAAAGGTATCTGTGACAGCACTGTAGTTTCAATATTACTCATTTTAAAAGCACTTAATTAAGTTCCAAAATTACCTCATAGATAACTTTATATTACACCTATTATAAAGACGTAAAACTTATCAATTCAGGAGGAGTTCATCAGGATTGATTGAATTCTTCTATAAGCCTAACTTTTGCGGCTTTAGCTATTGTTTATTTTTTGTTTATTTGAGTACCAATTTACAAATAGTGGTGTTATAATCTCGCGCCCATCATTTCTAGATGGGTATAAAAGGCAGTGAAGGGTCGGTTTTATCGACCTTGAATTTATATAACAGCGGAGCACATAAAATGATCCAAATGCAAACACAGCTAGACGTTGCTGATAACAGTGGCGCTCGACGCGTGCAATGTATTAAGGTCCTTGGTGGCTCGCACCGTCGCTACGCACGCATTGGTGACATCATCAAAGTTGCTGTGAAGGAAGCTATTCCTCGCGGTAAAGTTAAAAAAGGTGATGTTGTTAACGCAGTAGTGGTGCGCACTAAAAAGGGCGTTCGTCGCCAGGATGGCTCAGCCATTCGCTTTGACGGCAACGCGGCTGTAATTTTGAATGCAAACTTACAGCCAATTGGTACTCGTATATTCGGGCCAGTGACACGTGAATTAAGAACTGAAAAGTTCATGAAGATCGTTTCATTAGCACCAGAAGTACTATAAGGAGTCACAACAATGGCCTCTAAAATTCGTCAAAACGACGAAATCATCGTACTAGCGGGTAAAGACAAGGGCAAAACTGGTAAAGTTACTAAAGTTCTTGTTGAAGACAGCAAAGTATTTGTAGAAGGTGTTAACTTAGTTAAGAAGCATCAGAAGCCTGTACCTCAGTTACAGCAACCTGGTGGCATCATTGAAAAAGAAGCACCAATCCACGTATCTAACGTAGCGATCGTAAACCCTAAAACAGGTAAAGCGGACCGCGTTGGATTTAGAGTTGAAGACGGTAAGAAAGTACGTTTCTTTAAGTCTGACAACGAATTAGTTTAATTATTGGAGTAAACGATGGCGAAACTGCATGATTTTTACAAAGATACAGTTGTTGCAGAACTTCAAAAGAAGTTTGAATACAAAAGTGTCATGCAAGTCCCTCGGATTGAAAAGATCACCCTAAACATGGGTGTTGGTGAAGCGATTACTGATAAAAAAGTATTAGAGCACGCCACAAATGATCTTACTGCAATCTCAGGTCAAAAGCCTATGATCACGAAAGCACGCAAATCAGTTGCTGGCTTCAAGATTCGTGAAGGCTACCCTATTGGCGCAAAAGTAACTTTACGCGGCGAGCGTATGTGGGAATTCTTAGAGCGTTTAATCTCTATTTCAGTTCCTCGTATCCGTGACTTCCGTGGCTTAAACCCGAAATCTTTCGATGGCCGTGGTAACTACAGCATGGGTGTACGTGAGCAAATCATATTTCCTGAAATCGACTACGACAAAGTTGATAAGATTCGTGGTTTAGATATCACTATCACAACAACTGCGAAGACTAACGAGGAAGGTCACGCTTTGCTGACTGCCTTTAACTTCCCGTTTAAGAAATAAGGTGTAGAGTTATGGCTAAATCATCTATGAAAGCACGTGAAGCAAAACGCACTAAATTAGTGGCGAAATATGCTGAAAAACGTGCAGCGTTAAAAGCAATTATCTCTAACGTAAACTCTTCTGAAGAAGAGCGTTGGGATGCAGTATTAAAACTTCAATCTTTACCTCGTGACTCAGCTAAAACACGTCAACGTAACCGTTGTAACGTGACTGGTCGTCCACACGGTTACTTACGTAAGTTCGGTTTAAGCCGCATCAAGTTACGTGAAGCAACTATGCGTGGTGAAGTTCCTGGTCTTAAGAAAGCTAGTTGGTAATCAAAGGAGAAAGCAATTATGATGACTGATCCTATCGCGGACATGTTTACACGCATCCGCAACGGTCAAGCAGCGGCAAAAACTGCTGTAACTATGCCTTCTTCAAAGCTAAAAGTAGCGATTGCTAACTTACTTAAAGAAGAAGGTTATATTTCTGGTGTTACTGTAATTGAAGGCCCTAAGCCTGAATTATCAGTTGAACTGAAATATCACGAAGGTAAAGAAGTTATTGAGACAATCAAACGTGTTTCACGTCCTGGTCTTCGCGTATACAAAGGTAGCAACGAGTTACCACAAGTATTAGCAGGCATGGGTATTGCGATTGTTTCTACTTCTAAAGGTTTGATGACTGACCGCGCAGCTCGCAAAGCTGGTTTAGGCGGTGAGATCTTAGGTTTCGTAGCGTAAGGAGTTAGAATATGTCTCGTGTTGCAAAAGCACCTGTGTCAATTCCTGCTGGCGTTACTGTTACGTTATCTGGTCAAGACATCACAGTTAAAGGTCCTGTTGGCGAATTATCTCGTACGATTCACAGCGACGTTGTTGTTTCTCAAGAAGAAAACACAATCGTTACTAAAATCGCTCACGAAGGTAAAGGCGCTTGGGCTCAAGCTGGTACTGCGCGCGCATTAATCAATAATATGGTTGTTGGCGTTAGTGCTGGTTTTGAAAAGAAATTAATTTTAAACGGTGTTGGTTACCGTGCGAAAGCTGCTGGTCAAAACTTAAATTTATCTTTAGGTTTTTCACACCCGGTTGACCACGCTATTCCTGCTGGCGTTACTGTTGAAACTCCGAGCCAAACTGAAGTTGTACTTAAGAGTGCAGACAAGCAGTTAGTTGGTCAGGTAGCAGCAAACATTCGCGCTTACCGTAAGCCTGAACCTTACAAAGGTAAAGGTATCCGTTACAGCGACGAAAACGTTCGCCGTAAAGAAGCTAAGAAGAAGTAGGGTAATACGATGGATAAGAAAACATCTCGTTTACGCCGTGCAAAGCGTGCACGCGCTAAAATCAGCGAGTTGGGTGCGAATCGTTTAGTCGTACACCGTACTCCTCGCCACATTTACGCTCAATTAATTGCTGCCTCTGGTTCAGAAGTAATTGCATCTGCATCTACTTTAGACAAAGAAGTAAAAGCATCAGTTGAGAAAACAGGTAACATCGAAGCAGCTCAAGCAGTAGGTAAAGCTATTGCAGAACGCGCAAAAGCTAAAGGGGTTGAGTCAGTAGCGTTTGACCGTTCAGGTTTCCGTTATCACGGTCGCGTTAAAGCGTTAGCAGAAGCAGCTCGTGAAGCTGGCCTTCAGTTCTAGGAGTTGATAATGGCTAATGTAGAAAACACACAACAAAGTGAATTCGTTGAAAAACTAGTTGCCGTTAACCGCGTTTCAAAAGTGGTTAAAGGTGGTCGTATTTTCAGTTTCACAGCACTAACAGTAGTTGGTGACGGTAACGGCCGTGTTGGTTTTGGTTACGGTAAGGCACGTGAAGTTCCTGCTGCTATCCAAAAAGCAATGGAAAAGGCTCGTCGTAACTTAGTAACTGTTGACTTGAAGGGTACTACTCTTCAACACCCAATTAAGGGTCGTCACTCAGGTTCTAAAGTTTACATGCAACCTGCTTCTGAAGGTACAGGTATCATCGCCGGTGGTGCGATGCGTGCAGTACTTGAAGTTGCTGGCGTACAGAACGTACTTTCTAAAGCGTACGGTTCTACTAACCCAATCAACGTTGTCCGTGCAACAATCGGCGCTCTAGCGAACATGAAATCGCCAGAAGCTGTTGCTGCTAAGCGTGGCAAAGACGTTGCAGATATCTTGGGGTAATTAAGCATGGCTAAAACAGTTAAAGTAACTCAAGTTAAAAGCTCAATCGGTCGCTTACCTAAGCACCGTGCGACTTTAAAAGGTCTTGGTTTACGTCGTATCAATCATACAGTTGAGTTAGAAGATACTCCTTCTGTACGTGGTATGATTAATCAGGTATCTTACATGATTAAGGTGGAGGATTAATAATGCATTTAAATACTTTATCTCCTGCACCAGGCGCTAAAAAGGCCAAGAAACGCGTAGGTCGTGGTATTGGTTCTGGTTTAGGTAAAACTGGTGGTCGCGGTCACAAAGGCCAGAAGTCTCGTTCTGGTGGTGGTGTACGTCCAGGTTTTGAAGGTGGTCAAATGCCTTTAAAACAACGTTTACCTAAATTCGGTTTTACTTCTCGTAAGTCTTTAGTTCACGCTGAAGTTCGTTTACACGAGTTAAACAAAATCGAAGGTGATGTTGTAGACATCCATGCGCTTAAAAACGCTAACCTAATCACGCGTAACATTGAGACAGCAAAAATCATGTTGTCTGGTGAGATCACTCGCCCAATCACTGTTCGTGGCTTAGGTGTTACTAAAGGTGCTCGCGCAGCTATCGAAGCTGCTGGCGGTAAAATCGAGGAATAATACAGGTTATGGCTAAACCAGGAATGGATAACAACGCTCAAGGCGGTTTGTCTGAGTTAAAGCAAAGATTATGGTTCGTGTTCGGCGCACT
Source organism: Thalassotalea sp. LPB0316 (assembly GCF_014898095.1). NCBI lineage: Bacteria > Pseudomonadati > Pseudomonadota > Gammaproteobacteria > Alteromonadales > Colwelliaceae > Thalassotalea > Thalassotalea sp. LPB0316. The sequence goes on along the minus strand of NZ_CP062946.1, from coordinate 450,850 downwards.
AATCGTGTTTCGTTTAGGATCATTTGTGCCAATCCCTGGTATTGACGCCGCTGTATTAGCTCAGTTGTTCGATCAACAAAAGGGTACCATCGTAGAAATGTTCAACATGTTCTCCGGTGGTGCACTTGAGCGCGCCTCAGTAATGGCCCTAGGTATTATGCCGTACATTTCGGCTTCAATTATTATGCAATTGTTGACGGTAATTCATCCGCCAATGATGGAGCTTAAGAAAGAAGGTGAAGCTGGACGTCGTAAGATCAGCCAATACACACGCTACGGCACTTTAGTGCTAGCAACGGTTCAAGCTTTTGCTATTGCAAGAGGTTTACCTGCAATGATGCCGGGTCTCGTTATCCACGAAGGTCCTGCATTCTATTTTGTTGCGGTTGTAAGTTTAGTCACTGGTACCATGTTCTTAATGTGGTTAGGTGAACAAATTACAGAGCGCGGCATTGGTAATGGTATTTCTATCCTTATCTTTGCAGGTATTGTTGCTGGCTTGCCATCTGCAGTTGGTCAAACCGCAGAAATGGCGCGTCAAGGTGAATTGCACTTATTAGGCTTGTTGCTAATCGCAGTTGTTGCATTTGCAGTAACTTACTTTGTTGTGTTTGTTGAACGTGGTCAGCGTCGTATCGTTGTTAACTACGCAAAACGCCAACAAGGTCGTAAGGTTTTCGCAGCGCAAAGTACACACTTACCACTTAAGGTGAATATGGCTGGTGTTATTCCACCAATCTTCGCTTCAAGTATTTTATTGTTCCCTAGCTCAATTGCGAGTTGGTTCGGGCAAGGTGAAGGTGTCGTTGCCGATTTCTTACAAGAGCTTTCTATGGCGTTATCGCCTGGACAGCCGCTATATGTAATGTTGTTAGCAGCAGCAATTATTTTCTTCTGTTTCTTCTACACGGCGTTAGTATTTAACCCGCGTGAAACAGCAGACAACCTGAAGAAGTCAGGTGCTTTTATCCCGGGTATTCGCCCAGGTGAGCAGACTTCTCGTTACATTGACAAAGTGATGACACGCTTAACCCTAGCGGGTGCGTTGTATATTACCTTTGTTTGTTTAGTTCCTGAGTTTATGATGATAGCCTGGGATGTTCAGTTCTACTTCGGTGGAACATCATTATTGATCATCGTAGTTGTTATTATGGACTTTATGGCACAAGTACAAACGCATTTGATGTCTCATCAATATGACAGTGTACTTAAGAAAGCTAACCTTAAAGGCTATGGCCGATAGGTTTAACGGAGTAGTAAGATGAAAGTTCGTGCATCCGTAAAGAAGATTTGTCGTAACTGTAAAGTTGTGAAACGTGCTGGTGTTGTTCGCGTTATCTGTAACAGCGATCCAAAGCACAAACAACGTCAAGGTTAATTTGCTTACTCGAGCAAGCGAAATCTTTTAGAAGTAGCATTATGCAGATTTTTCTGTATAATGCCGCTTCGCTTTGCAAAAAAGAGTCAGGTTGAGTATCCTAACGGGCTTTTCAACCTGTTGTTATTAATTTAAATATAGGAGATGTGTTAGTGGCCCGTATCGCTGGCATTAACATCCCTGATCGTAAGCATGCAGTAATTGCCCTTACTGCGATTTATGGTATCGGTGCAACACGTGCGAAAGCAATCTGTGTGGCAGCTGGTATTGCTGAATCAACTAAGATCAGTGAATTAGACGAAGCTCAAATCGACGTGCTTCGTACTGAAGTAGGTAAATACACCGTTGAAGGTGATTTACGTCGTGAAGTTTCAATGAACATCAAGCGTCTTATGGACCTTGGTTGTTACCGTGGTTTGCGTCATCGTCGCAGTCTACCTCTACGTGGTCAACGCACTAAGACAAATGCGCGTACACGTAAAGGGCCTCGTAAGCCTATTAAGAAGTAGGAGATTAGACAATGGCAAAAACTCCAGTTCGTACGCGTAAGCGCGTAAAAAAACAAGTTGTCGATGGTATGGCTCACATCCATGCTTCTTTCAACAACACAATTGTGACATTAACAGACCGTCAAGGTAATGCATTATCTTGGGCAACTGCTGGTGGTTCAGGTTTCCGTGGTTCACGTAAATCAACGCCATTTGCTGCTCAGGTAGCTGCAGATCGTGCAGGTAAAGTTGCACAAGAATTCGGTTTGAAGAATATTGAAGTATTCGTTAAAGGCCCAGGTCCAGGACGTGAGTCTGCGATCCGCGCTTTAAATGCTGCTGGTTTTAAAATCACCAACATTACTGACGTTACTCCTATTCCTCACAATGGTTGTCGTCCTCCTAAGAAACGTCGCGTTTAATTAGGATAGTTGGAGAAAGAACATGGCAAGATATTTAGGCCCTAAGTTAAAGCTTAGCCGTCGTGAAGGTACCGACTTATTCCTTAAGTCTGGTGTTCGCGCGATCGACACTAAATGTAAAATCGAAACTATCCCTGGTCAGCACGGCGCGCGTCGCGGTCGTTTATCTGACTACGGTGTACAGCTTCGTGAAAAACAAAAAGTTCGTCGTATTTACGGTGTACTAGAGAAGCAATTCCGCAACTACTACAAGCAAGCTGCGCGTATTAAAGGCAACACAGGTGAAAACTTGTTACAGCTTTTAGAAACTCGTTTAGATAACGTAGTTTACCGCATGGGTTACGCTAGCACACGTGCTGAAGCACGTCAGTTAGTTAGCCACAAAGCTATCGTAGTAAATGGAAAAGTAGTTAATATTCCATCTTTCACTGTTAAAGCTGAAGATGTGGTTTCTGTTCGCGAAAAGTCTAAGTCTCAAGCGCGTATTATCGCTGCTATGGAATTAGCTGAGCAACGTGAAAAGCCAGTCTGGGTTGAAGTAGATAACAAGAAATTAGAAGGTGTTTTCAAACGCGTTCCTGATCGTTCGGACTTATCTGCGGAAATTAATGAACAGTTGATTGTCGAGCTTTACTCTAAGTAGTAACGCTTAAACTTTAAGAGAGGACATAATGCAGGGTTCTGTAACCGAATTCTTAAAACCACGTTTAGTGGACATTGAAACACTAAGTTCAACTCGCGCTAAAGTAACTTTAGAGCCTTTAGAGCGTGGTTTTGGCCACACTTTAGGTAATGCGTTACGTCGCATTTTATTATCTTCAATGCCAGGTTGTGCGGTAACTGAAGTTGAAATCGACGGTGTATTACACGAGTACAGCAGTAAAGAAGGTGTTCAAGAGGACATCATCGAAATCTTGTTAAACCTAAAAGGTTTAGCTGTAGGTTTAGAAGGTAAAAACGAAGCTGTTTTAACACTTACTAAATCAGGTGAAGGCCCTGTAACGGCAGCTGATATTCAACATGACGGTGATGTAACTATTGCAAATCCAGAACATGTTATCTGTCACTTAACTGGTGACGGTTCAATCAGCATGCGTATCAAGATTGAGCTTGGTCGTGGCTACGTTCCAGCTTCTACGCGTCGTGACGCGGAAGAAGACGAGCGTGCAATCGGTCGCTTACTTGTTGACGCGTCGTTCAGTCCTGTAGAAAGAATTGCTTACGATGTTGACGCTGCTCGTGTAGAGCAACGTACTGACTTAGACAAGTTAGTCATCGACATGGAAACTAACGGTACGTTAGATCCAGAAGAAGCTATTCGTCGTGCATCAACCATCTTAGCTGAACAGCTAGATGCGTTTGTTGAATTACGCGATGTTAGCGAGCCGGAGCAAAAAGAAGAGAAACCTCAATTTGATCCGATTCTTCTTCGTCCAGTTGATGATTTAGAACTTACAGTTCGTTCAGCTAACTGTTTGAAAGCAGAAGCAATTCAGTATATTGGTGACTTAGTACAGCGTGCAGAAGTTGAGCTTCTTAAAACACCTAACTTAGGTAAGAAGTCTTTAACTGAAATCAAAGACGTTTTAGCGTCTCGTGGTTTATCTTTAGGTATGCGCCTAGAGAACTGGCCACCTGAGAGCATTGCTGACAACGACTAAGTCGATCATCGTTTTATTAGTAGAGAAGGATTAACTTATGCGCCATCGTAAAAGCGGTCGCCAGTTAAACCGTAATAGCAGTCATCGCCAAGCGATGTTCCGCAATATGGCAAGCTCTTTAGTTAAGCACGGCGTTATCAAAACGACTGTAGCAAAAGCTAAAGAATTACGTCGCGTTGTTGAGCCATTAATTACATTGGCTAAAGAAGACAGCGTAGCTAACCGTCGTTTAGCTTTCGCTCGTACACGTGACAAAGAAGTAGTAGGTTTATTATTCAGCGAACTTGGTCCTCGTTACCAAGAGCGTCCAGGTGGTTACACTCGCATCTTAAAATGCGGTTACCGTACTGGTGATAAAGCGCCTATGGCTTACGTAGAATTAGTTGACCGTCCAGTTGTTGAAGCAACTGAGACTGAAGAAGTAGCAGAAGCTTAATCTTCACAACAATTCACGAAAAAACGGAGCACTATGCTCCGTTTTTTTATGCCTTTAATTAATCGATATTTCAATTGGAAGTGATCTGCACTTGCTATTATTTGCGTTTCTACGTATAAACTTATACCAATTGAAAGAATGCTTTAGTCATCTCAGAGCTATGTCAGAGGTGAGAGAACAAGTAAGATTTGTGACAATATAGTTATTCTACATTGAGTAAATCTGCCGCAGTTATCGTGCCTCTGACAAACTCCCGAAGGGCGAGTTTAAAAGGCTTATATGCTGCGTTGCTGAACTCAACAAGGGAATAACCATTCTTTTCATTCAGCGCCTTGCCTCTAAGCCTTTTAATTCTCGCTGAGAGAGCAAATCATTTTTTCACTTGGTATTAGAGCATATTTATTTAGGTCGTAAAGTTTAAGATGTCATCAAGAAACCCAATCATCGCGGTTACCGGCTCATCAGGTGCTGGTACATCAACAACTACTGATGCCTTTGAGCATATTTTCCGCACGTTAGGCATTACATCGGTTAATGTTGAAGGTGATAGCTTTCATCGTTTTTCTCGCCAAGAAATGGATTTGCAAAAGCGTAAAGCAAGGGAAGATGGCACTAATATTAGTTACTTTGGCGATAAAGCCAACGACTTTGATTCCCTCGAACGTCTATTTAAAGATTACTCTGAGACTGGAAAAGGGCGGATGAGGCGTTATCTACACACCTTTGATGAGGCGGTGCCTTATAACCAAATGCCTGGGACGTTCACGCCTTGGGAGGAGTTAGGTGAGGGCACTGATGTACTGTTTTACGAAGGCCTCCATGGCGGTGTTAAAACAGAGAAAAACGATGTTGCCCAGTATGTCGATTTACTGATTGGCATGGTGCCAATCGTTAACTTGGAATGGATCCAAAAGATTATCCGCGACACTAACCAAAGGGGGCATAGTCGAGAGGCAGTGACTCACAGTATCGTCCGTTCAATGGACGACTACATTAACTTTATTACACCACAGTTTTCTCGTACGCATGTCAATTTTCAGCGTGTGCCAACGGTTGACACGTCGAACCCATTTAGCGCAAAGGCGATTCCTTCATTGGACGAGAGTTTTGTCGTTATTCGTTTTAGAGAGTCGGAAAATATCGACTTTCCATTCTATTTAAGCATGATTGATGGGGCTTTTATGTCACGGGTGAATACTTTAGTTGTGCCTGGTGGCAAGATGGGCTTGGCGATGGAGTTAATCTTAACACCGTTGATTCGTGATTTAATGAATAAGAAAGCGCAGGCCAACCAACAGCTTGATTGGATGGCTGACCTCTAATTAACCCTGACACAGGGTACGCTTTCTGATTTATCTATGTTAGTTCATTTTCGGCATGTTTCTACCGTAAAAGATTTCTTGCATTTCACGCTGTAACTGCTTACTGATAACTGCTTGTTCTTCTTCCGTAAAATCATCTAGACCTGAGCCAAAGATATATGTACTTAGGTCAAAATCTTTAAGCATCATTTTTGTATGGAAAAGATTTTCTTGGTATACGTTTACATCAACCATTTGATAAGCATCACAAGTTTCCTGTGCAAGGAAATTTTGAATTGAATTAATCTGGTGGTCTATGTAGTGCTTCTCACCGTTAACATCGCGGGTAAAGCCCCTGACGCGATAATCGAGCGTAACGATATCAGAGTCAAAACTGTGAATTAAATAATTCAATGCTTTAAGTGGTGAAATAACACCGCAAGTAGAGACTTCGATATCGGCTCTAAAAGTAGAGATCCCATTAACAGGATGACTTTCAGGATAGGTGTGCACACAGATATGACTTTTATCTAAATGCGAAACAACCGATTCTGGCAGTGGGCCAGGCTTTTCACTATTTTCAAACTCATCACCACTGGCCATTTCTTCTTCAGAAACAAGAATGGTGACACTCGCACCTTGTGGGTCGTAATCCTGGCGTGCGATGTTTAACACATTAGCACCAATAATATTACACACCTCTTTGAGAATATCTGTTAGCCGATCAGCGTTGTATTGCTCATCAATGTACTCGATATACTCGTCTTGATGCTGTGTGGTTTTTGCGTAGTTAATGTCATAAATACAAAAACTTAAGCTCTTCGTTAAGTTGTTAAAACCATGGAGTTTTAATTTTGGTAACGGCTTGATCAATAGGGGATCCTCAATCCTAAAAGTTAAACGTTAATAATCTCGAAATCGTGAGTAATCTTTACCGATTTATTGAGCATAAAAGCGACTGAGCAGTATTTGTCTGCAGAGAGATTAATCGCGCGTTCAACTTGCTTTTCGCTAACATCAGTGCCCGTTACAATAAAATGTAGATGGATATCTGAAAAAACTCTAGGAATCGTCTCAACGCGCTCGCCAGTGATCTCGACTTTAACATCGCGAATATCTTGACGAGATTTTTGTAAAATACTAACAACATCAACAGAAGAGCAGCCACCCAAGCTCATTAATACATTTTCCATTGGGCTTGGTGCCAAATTACCGCCATTAGCATCCATATTGATGATATGACCACTCTCTGAAGTGCCCATAAACGTTTCATCACCTACCCATTTCACTGTTGCTTTCATCTTGCTATTCCTAATCGATAATTTGCGCGTATATTACCATTAGCAAGGTGAAAAACAGTAGTGAAATTTTACCTTTTAATTGATGTGTTAAGACAATAAGTGAGTGTGGATTTCGGTATCAAATAAGTTTTTAATAAGCAACGCAAATTCTTTAATAAAAGCGTGTTGCTCTGGCGTAACGGGGTTATTGACAACGCCTGACAGTATTTCTTGTAAGTCGTAAACTATCGAGTCGACTTCACGAATAACGGTATTGCGTTGGTTGAAAGAAAGGGCTTCGTTTTGACTACAGACACTGATGATTTGCTCACTGAGCTCATTTTCAATTACCGCCATGACTGTTTTGCCATTAGCTGATGGTTCGGCTGTTTTCTCAAACAGTGAAAGGTGTTCAGTGAGGTATTCAATAATGTGGACGTAACCGTCAGTATCAGTAACCATAAAAAATAATTCTTGAGCTTTTTGGTTACTTTACTGAAAAATAACAACTTGCTCAAGCGGTGATATTGAGCACAAAAAAAAGACCCTCGCTGCGAGGGTCTTTATCGGTGTGACAATAAATTGATCAGTAAATTACGCAGCGTTAGTACTTTCAAAGATTTTGTCTGCTGATGCAGCAACAAAACCTGAATACAAGGTACCGTCTTCTAATGGGTAACGCTTAGCAAATTCATAGAAGCAACTTGGAATTTCAACCGTTTGATCGCTAAAGGCAACTTTATGAGTGTCAGCCATTGTTGATGATTGTTCAAGTTTCACGATCGGATCACCTTTGATTTCACCACCTGAAGCATTCAAGACAAAACCAGCATCTTTAAGTGCTTGATTAACGGCTTCAATGTCATTGTAATTTTGCAGGTGATTAATACTTACGGTGAAGTGGTTTGCACGGTAGCCCCAAGCAGCCATCCATGCAGCGTATTCACTTTCTTCAAGCAGGGCTTGGTAATCTTCATAGCTAACTTGCCAGTGTGTGCCTGAGTATAAAAAGCTAGCATCAGCAACAGCTGCTTCATCGATCTGGGCAACCATATTGTGAATAATAGCTTGTGCTTTTTCTGAAAATTCTTCAACTAATAATTGGCTAATAAACACTTTGGGTAAGGTGTTATCGGCATGCTCAAAATGCTTGGCATATAGTTTTTTTGCTTCGAAGTGATATTCACCTTTCTCTACATAGCCAAGCGCTAGTAGATGTGCAGAAAGCTTGTCAATACTGACTTTATCTATGTTAAACGTGCGGTAAGCAACGTGATCGTTGATCAAGTCATTGCCAGAGCCCAGTAATTGGTGCACTTTTTTTGCTGATGGTGTAACTGCTAGGTAGTTATCCCAAATGTTGTCAAATAACGCTTTTACTTGTGTAGTCATAATACTGCCTTATATTCTTTGACTAAAACTCAATTCCAAAGGAAAAACAGATTTGTCCCATGGTGTTTTTATGAATGTTAAGCGATTATTTTGACTTCGGGAGAGAACTCAAGACGAAGGTAGTCGCTTACCATTCGCAAGAGAAGGGGCGACCTTTGAGGTATAAAAGGTCGGTACCCCAAATTCAATTATAGGTTGTCGATGCTTGTGAAGAAGCAGGGTTTGAACCCTGCAACGTTCAATTGATAAGCAAATCTTAACATCTTAAATGCTTAAACCTGGACTTAATGTTTCAGGCAATTGTACTTTTTCTGCTTCAACCGATGCAACAGGGAAAGCACAGTAATCAGCAGCGTAGTACGCACTTGCTCTGTGGTTACCACTATCGCCAATACCACCAAATGGCGCGGCCGAGCTTGCACCTGTAATAGGTTTGTTCCAGTTGACAATACCCGCGCGAATGCGAACAAAGAAGTGGTCGTAATCGGCTTGATTATCGGCCAACAAACCTGCTGATAAACCAAAGCGGGTGTTATTCGCTTCGTTAATCGCTTTATCAAAGTCACTGTAACGATAGATTTTTAACAACGGACCAAAGTGCTCTTCATCAGGCATCTTGATGTTAGTTACGTCTAGGATACCTGGTGTAACAAAACCGGTACCTGCTTCTTTGTGTGTTAACGGTAATAATGCATTAGCGCCTAGCTCGACGAGTTGCGCTTGTGCATCGACTAAACCAAGCGCTGCGCGTTCAGAGATCATTGAACCAATAAATGGCTGCTCTTCGTCATCGTAGTAGCCAATTTTGATCGCCTTGGTTGCCGCGATTAATTTTTCAATCAGCGCGTCACCTTCAACGCCATCTTGAATGAATAGACGGCGTGCACAAGTACAACGTTGGCCAGTGGTAATGAATGCTGACTGGATGATGTCGTGAACAACAGCATCGGTATTTTCAACATCTTTGATGATTAATGGATTATTACCACCCATTTCCAAGGCTAAAATTTTACCTGGCTTTCCTGCATATTGTTCGTGCAATAATTTACCGGTTGTTGAGCTACCCGTAAAGAACAAGCCGTCAATATCATCGTGGCTGGCTAATGCTTTACCTGTGTCAACTTCACCTTGAACAAGGTTAATAACACCTGCGGGTAGGCCTGCTTTTTCCCAGAGCTTTAACGTTTCTTGAGCAACCATTGGTGTTAGCTCACTTGGTTTGAATACTACGGTATTACCTGCAATTATTGCCGGTACAATATGACCGTTAGGTAAGTGGCCAGGGAAGTTATATGGGCCAAATACTGCTACCACACCATGTGGCTTGTGACGGATAAACGCTTTTGCACCTGGCATTGGATTTTCAACTGTGCCCGTGCGTTCGTGGTACGCTTTTAAAGAGATCGCTACTTTACCGATCATAGCGCCCACCTCTGTACGTGTTTCCCACAAAGGTTTACCCGTTTCTTGAGCAATGCTAACGGCAAGGGCTTCTTTGTTTGCCGTTAGTTGTTCTGCAAACTTTTCAACAAGGGTAATACGCTCTGCTAATGAGGTAAGAGCCCATGTATTGAACGCTTCTCGGGCTGCATCTACTGCTGAGTTTACTTGTGTCGCTGTTGCCGTTTTACCTTGCCAGATAACTTCGTTTTTTGCAGGGTTTAACGACTGCATGTCGTGGCCTTGACCGGCTAGCCAAGTACCATTGATAAATTGAATCGCTTGAGACATGTATTAATCCTCTAGTTAGTTACTAGCGATGCGCACCCAGTCACCTTCAGTGACCATTAGGGCGTCCGCAACGGCTTGCGAAATAACAACTTGGTTAGCCGTTTCTCTTAGTGAAACTTGGCTTTGTGTTGCTCTAAATTCAGCAACCTTAGTGTTACATACAATGTAAGTTGCTTGTTCAGTTGGTTGACCAATAATGACTTGGTATTTATTGCTTTGACGAACCGTTTTGATGTCGTTTAAATTTGCTTCAACGGTTGGCCCGCCATCAAAAATATCGACATAACCTCTGCGAGCAAACCCTTCTGCTTCTAGCAGGCGTAACGCAGGTACCGTTTTATCGTGAACTTTGTTGATCACTTGTTGGGCTGCTTTGCTGAGAAAATTGACGTAAATAGGGTATTTAGTCATTAATTCGGCGATAAATACTTTTTTACCAATCCCAGTTAAATAGTCAGCCGTTGGGAAGTCCATAGAGAAGAAGTGAGCTTCTAACCAATCCCAAAACGGAGAACGTCCATCTTCATCTGACACGCCGCGCATTTCTGCTATGACTGTGTCAGAAAAACGCTCTGTGTGCTCGGCCATAAACATAAATCTGAAGCGTGACAAAAATCGGCCATTGTTATTTTTACGGAAATTTTCAGATAAGAATAATGTGCAGATTTCTGATGCGCCCGTGTAGTCATTACACAAGGATAAGGTTTCAACCGTATTGTAAACATTAAGTTCACGAGAGTGATGGACAACCTTACCTAAGTGGTAGTGATAAAAGGCATCATCTAAACCTACTGCTGCTTCAATACCACTAGTACCGACAACTTGGCCTGTCTCGGTATCTTCCATGACAAATAAGTAGCCTTCCAAGCCAGGTTGTGTCACTTGCTTAGCAAACGACTCTTCGGCTCGCTCGATGCGGCTTTTTAATAGCGCTTCATTGACAGGCAGTGATGTAAAACCGTGTCCTGATTCAATAGCGATGCGATAAAGTGAATCGTAATCACTATGACGAATAGGGCGTATAATAATCATAAAAATTATCCTGTTTCTTGAAAGAACTGCTCGTAAGTCATTGCACTTACGAGCATTTAGGGGGTCTTACTGAGCGATTTTAGCGACGGCTTTTTCAAAGCGCGCTAAACCTTCAGCAATATCTTCATTAGGGATAACTAAAGACGGAGCAAAACGAACAATGTTTGCACCAGCAACTAGGGTCATTACACCCTCATCCATTGCTGCAACTAAGAAGTCTTTCGCACGGCCTTGATAATCGTCTGTTAATACAGCGCCAATCAATAAACCTTTACCACGAATTTCTTTAAATACGTTGTATTTTGCGTTGATCGCATTTAAACCATCAACGTAAAGTTTAGCTTTTTCTGTTACGCCGTTTAATACTTCTGGTGTATTAACGGTATCAAATGCAGCTTCACCAACAGCACAAGCTAGTGGGTTACCACCATAGGTTGAACCGTGTGTACCGATTTTTAAGTGTTTAGCAAGTTCAGTGGTAGTTAACATTGCGCCGATAGGGAAACCGCCACCTAATGCTTTAGCACTTGTTAAGATATCAGGCGTTACGCCTAAGCCTTGGTATGCGTACAACGTACCTAAACGACCAACACCTGTTTGTACTTCATCAAAAATTAATAAAGCATTGTGCTCGTCACATAATGCGCGAACACCTTCAACAAACTCTGCAGTTGGCGATACGATACCACCTTCACCTTGGAGTGGTTCCATCATCACTGCACAAGTTTTGTCTGAAATTAACGCTTTAACACTTTCTAAGTTGTTGTATTCAGCGTGAACTACATCGCCTGGCTTAGGACCAAAACCGTCTGAATATGCTGCTTGACCACCGACAGTTACCGTGAAAAATGTACGGCCGTGGAAACCTTGCTTAAATGAAATGATTTGTGTCTTGTCTTCACCGTGAACATCTAAAGCCCAACGACGCGCTAGTTTTAATGCAGCTTCATTTGATTCAGCGCCAGAGTTAGCGAAGTAAACTTTTTCTGCGAATGTGTTATCTACTAATTTTTTCGCTAAACGCAATGCTGGCTCGTTGGTCATGACATTTGATAAATGCCAAATTTTTTCACCTTGCTCTTTTAACGCGCTCACTAAAGCTGGGTGGCAGTGACCTAAGCAGTTAACGGCAATACCGCCAGCAAAGTCGATTAATTCGTTGTCATTCTGATCCCAAACACGAGAACCTTTACCGCGAACCGGAATAACCGCTGAAGGGGCATAGTTAGGCACCATTACTTCGTCAAATAATGCGCGGTTTACAGGAAACTTGTTAGACATCTCTCTCTCCTCATGTTGCAAATCGGATAATAATTTTTTTAGTTGCTTGCGTGCTATGAATTCTAGGGCACTGAGCAAAAATAGGCGGCTATTATGGCAAAAAATTAACCGGTTGTCTTGTGTTAATCGCGCTGAACCCTAGTAAAAACAAGGTTTTCAGCGTTTTATTCAGTTATCTTGCATAACTATTTTTTATAAGCAATTTCGTTGCTTTATAGGACATCATATACTTCAGGGCAAGCGCGGTGAGATCCGCTATCAGAGGGGGGATTCATAACTAAGCAGAAATAATTTTGCATCACTGCTTAGTTAAAATTGAGTTTTAAGTGATCAATATCACTGCGGCGTAATAAGGCGATATCTTGAGTAGTCAGTCCAGCTGCCGTCAGTAGTATTTTACTCTCGTCGTTATCGATTAACGATTCTTTCGCTAGCGTTCGAAAAGCAACATAACCGATGGCTTTTAATACTACTTGGGCTAGTTGACACATTTGCGATACTTTAGGTGTGTGAGCTAGATCGAAAATGGCATCAGTTATTCTCAAACGCTCAAAATTCATTAGCTCGACCATATCTGCACTGATACTAAAACTTCTATTTGATAGTTGCTCCAGCAAAAATTCTGGTGCTGTCTCTAACTCTACTAGCGTATTGTGTAATTTTTTATCTTTGTCTTCGTAGGCTTGTCTGAGTTCTTGTTGGTGGATCTCATTATAGGTACGCAAAAAACAACGCGTTACCGCTAAGTTACCGATATTAATCAACATGCCTGCACAAAAAGCGAAGTATTCATCTAGTCCATAAGTTTTTGCCAGTACTCTAGAGGCAATACCTATGGATAAACTTTGGTTCCATAATTTGCGTTTCATCAAGCCAAAGGGTTGTGTACTAGGCGGTAACCAATGTTTTAGGATAAACGTGGGAGCGACTAGCTTTAAGTTGTCTAAACCAATGTAACTTAGTGCCAAAGCAGGGTTATTGACTTTCACATCGGCATTCTTACGATATTGGGGCTTATTTACCAAGTTGACCAAGTCATCACCTAACCATGGTAGCGAGGTAACTAATGGGGTGATACGTTTAATCGATGCCGCCCGCAATGACAGTAACTCGAGAATGTCGGCTGTCGACATTTGGATATTTAACGTAGAGTTGAACAGGTGTTCTTTATTGTCAAATTCATCGTTAAAGCCGTCGCGAACTTTGCTGTAGAGCTCGTTCATCACTTGCTGTTTAAAATGGTTTTTGCCGTACTCTTCAATGATTTTATTTTTGTTTGCTTGAGCTTCTACTGCCAATAGTTCACGTCGTCTATTAGCTTGCTCACTGTCTTGATACTCAACAAATACGTGCTCCCCGAGGCTTTGTTTTGCGAATTCATTACTGATGCAAAGGCTTAAGGCTCGCTGGTAAATAGGTGCAACTAATTCGTTTTGCTCAAAAATTTTCATAATAGGCTTTTTATTTGTTAACAGCTTTTATATCGGCAATGATGTTTAGTTCATTAATTGAATTTAAGTATACATCTGAATAAAGTTTTTAAGTAATTCATGACCTTGGCTTGTCAATATCGATTCAGGGTGAAATTGAACACTGGCGATCGGCAAATGCTGGTGTTGTAGCGCCATGATTTCACTAATTTGATTGTGCTCATCACTCAACCAAGCGGTGATGATAAGCTCACTCGGTAAGGTTGATTGGTCAACGATGAGCGAGTGGTAACGAGTAACTTGTAAAGGGTTATCTAAACACTCAAATAATCCTTTATTATCATGGCTTATCATACTCGTTTTGCCATGCATAACTTGTTTAGCCCTAATCACTTTAGCACCGAAGTGTTGAGCAATGGCTTGGTGGCCTAAGCACACACCGAGCAGTGGTACTTTACCAGCAAAGTGATTAATAACACTGAGTGATATTCCTGCATGGTCAGGATCACAAGGGCCTGGCGATATAACAATGTATTTAGGTGCGAGCTGTTCAATCTCGGCCAGGGTTATTTCATCGTTGCGGAACACGGCAACTTCTTGGCCTATTGCTTGAAAATAATGTACGAGATTGTAAGTAAATGAATCGTAGTTATCGATCATCAACAGCATGTTTTATTACCAGAACTTCTTTAAACGGCGCATAGTGTAATGCAACTCTAATCAGCTTACCATGAGTTGATACAAGCAAAGGTTTAACCATTGGTCAAATTTATAGCCAACTTCTTTTAGGGTGCCAACGTGTTCAAAACCAAACTTTTGATGTAAGGCGATGCTGGCGTGGTTGTTTTCATCGATCGCCGCAATCAGTGTGTGAAGGCCTTGAAGTTTGGCTTTTTCAATTAATGCCTGCAATAATTTACTCGCTACGCCTTTGCCTTGGTGAGCTTGTTCAACGTAGATAGCAAGCACGCCAGTAAATTTATTAGCTGGGTAGGGGCGAAAAAATCCGTAACTAGCAAATCCCATTAACTGACCGTTGTCGTCTTCCATTGCGATGATCGGAAAGCCTTGCTCATGCTTGGTGTTGAACCATTGCTCGATATCTTGTTTGCTGCGTTCTCGATATTCGTACAAGGCCGTCGAGTGACGGATAGCATGGTTAAATAGCGCCTGAACTTTTTCGCCGTGTTGTTTAAATTGGCAGTTAACTAATTGCATTCTATTTTGTTTTTTGATGTTAAGCGCTTACTATTGTTGCATAAATTTTTGATAAAATGCATTTAGTTGGCTTTGTGCTTGAGTGATATCAGCCGGCTTAAATCTGACTTTCTCGCCAGGAGGCAGTTGGCTTAATCGAAATAAGTCGACTTGAAAAACGCTACCTAATGTTGGATATCCGCCCATGGTTTGTCGGTCTTTCATTAATACCACGGGCAAACCTGAAGGCAACAGCTGAATGGTGCCAAAATTGACGGCACTCGATAATGCTTGGCTTAATTGCTCAAAACAGCCTGTGGTTTGCTCCTCTGTGACATCAAATTGATAAGCCATGCGATTACTTTGGCTGTTGATAGTAAACATCAACTGTTGGAAGCTTTGTTGTTGGTGTTTCGGTGCATCAAACCATTGTTGATGCGGTATAAACCGTAGTGTCAGAGGGGCGTTCGGGTAAAAATTTTCAGGCTTGTACTTGGTTAAATCTAAGCGTGTTGATGTTGACTGCTGTTGACAAGTCGCGCTTAATGCTAGTTCCGTCCCCTTTGTTAATGGTGCGAGTGAAGGTAAATTTGCGTTGGGAACAATATTTTGCGAACGAGAGTTTAAAAAACACTCAGTTTGTATGCCGCCATTGACTGCTACGTAACTAATCACCCCTGATGTTGGTCGAAGTAACTCAACTGACTCGCCGGCCCTGAGTAAATGACTTTGCCACATCGTTAAAGGCTTATGCTCACCGCTTATAGTCACCTTAACTGGCGTGCAATTTGCCCCAGTAATTGCGATGGTACAATCGACATCAGTGAAAAAGGTTAGTTGACCATAAAATACTTCGATACTTGCGCATTGGCTGTTTTGTTTATTGTTGTCAGCATTAAATAACGGGTTGCCGACTAATTGGTTGGCCTTTAAAAATGCGTATTCGTCCGCCGCACCATTGACACTTATCCCTTGGTTTTGATGATTAAACCGGCCAAAATCTTGAATTAAGGCGATGCTATTAAGCTCGGTAATTGTAAGCGCTGACACGTTAGTACTCCTTGATCAATTTACCGCCTTGGGCGATAAAATCTTCTTGGCTAACAGCCTTAAAAGTAACGATATCACCAACATTGATCAATGGCGTGAACTCATTATTGGTCATTTGATACATTGGCTGAGCGGTTTGGCCAATAATATGCCAACCCCCCGGGCTTGAATCAGGGTAAATTGCGGTTTGTTTGTGCGCTATCGCGACCGCGCCTGCGGGCACGCGTTTTCGCGGCACCGTTTTTCTCGGTATCGACAGTTTTTCATCAACGCTGGCTAGGTAACAAAATCCAGGGGTAAAACCCAAGGCATATGCGCGGTAACTTCTACCTGTGTGCCACTTGATAATATCCTCTAATGTGCAATTTTTTTCTTGGCAAAGTAACGCGTTATCCCAACCGCTTTGATGATTGTAAAGTACGTCGATGGTGATGGTTTTACCGGTTAAATCGGCTGAAAACTCTTGGTTTGAATGGTGCTCAATGATGTTTGCCACTTTTGCGCTAAACTCGGCAGCGCTAATCGCCTCAAAGCGGTAATAAATTAACAGGCTGTGATATGAGCATACTTGTTCAATAAACCAAGGCTTGAGCTCAGCGACTTGTGAGCTTATCGCAATCAATCTTTGATGCAAAACCGCGCTTATTACACTTGGCCATTTTACCAAAATCGCGTTTTCGCTATAGGGCGTTATTTCAAACTGAGTTAAGTCAGCCATGTAGTTGTTGCCTGATAAGTTGCGCCATTTGCACTGCGCTTGGGTTATCGCCATGAATACATAAGGTGTCAATGTTCATATTAAGTGGTTGGTTATTCACTGAGTATATGCGTCCTGTTGATTTGAGTTGTTGGCATCGTTGTTTTATCAAGTCTAGCTCATTTATTACAGCGTTGGGTTGAGTGCGTGGCACTAATAGGCCATTGTCTTGATAATGACGATCGGCAAAGGCTTCAAACAGCAAAGGAATTTGATACTTTTCGGCAATCTCGACAAAGGCTGATACGTTTGATAGCGCTTGAATAACGAGTTTGAGCGGTTCTGGAAACTGTTCAATAGCTTGGCATAAGCTTTCAAAAATATGTGGGTTATTCATCATGTCGTTGTATAGCGCGCCATGAGGTTTTACGTAACTTACGCTTAGCCCTTGAAGTTTTGCCATACCTTGAATCGCCGCAATTTGATATTGAACAACAGCTTTTAGCTCTTGGCTCTCGAGTGCCATAGAGCGGCGGCCAAAACCAACGAGATCAGGGTAACTAGGATGAGCACCAATCGCAACGCCGTGTTGTTTAGCCAGTGCTAAAGTTTTTTGCAGGGTTAAGGGATCAGAAGCATGAAAACCGCAGGCGATATTCGCCATATCAATCAGTGGCATAATTTTGTCATCTTGACCCATTTGCCATTGGCCAAAACTCTCGCCTAAATCACAGTTAATTAACATCGCGCGGCTTAACCTTAATCTTTGGTGATCACAACATCGGTTAGTGGTACTGAGCTACATGCCAAGACATAGCCTTGCTCTTGCTCTTGCGGCGACAAGCCATCAGTAGCTAGCTGCCTCACTTCGCCTGATTGCAGTTTAACTTTACAACGACCACACATACCGCCTCGGCATGAGTATGGCATTATCAGTCCCGCTGTTTCACCTTGTTCTAGTAGCGTTTCTTTACTGTTACCTTTAACGAATTTATCCCAGCTATCAAATAAAATATCCACGTTATTACTACCTTTTTTGGCGACTGTTTTGTTTTGTTCACTATTGCTATTGTTTGGCTTTTTAGTGACGAATACCGGTGGTGATTGCTTACTGATGATTTCTACGGGATCAGATAAGCTAATTTTCCCTTGGTTTAAAGGTACTATGTTTTGACCAAAACAAACATCACCATTGTCGAGTTGGCGATATTTTTTCAAGCTGTGAAGTGGTTCTTGTTTGTGATGCTTTTCCCCAGTTTGCGGATTAATGGTTGTAAAAATACAACGGGTACAGGGTTTGACAACGTCAAATTCCACTTCGCCGATGCGAATTCTCGACCAAGTATCTTCTGCGAAGGCTTCACAATCTTCAACCACAATATTGGCTCTAAATTGGTTCATTGAGGTTTTGTGATAGCTTCGGCCATTGAGGTCTATTAGTGATGCTTCTGAGGTAATAAGTAATGGGTAGCCATCGGCAAATGACACTTGATTAGTCGAGTTTTTCACACTTCTGGTCGAACGTTCACCAAAGTACATTAATTGGCACGGTTGATTGAGATATTGTGAAAACCACGCATCGTATCTTGCATGGCAATGCTGTGCGTTGATGGTATCGTTCCATACAGTCACCGGGTGGTAATTTTGATCAAAATCGCGGTAATTGATGGTCAGTACCGGCATATCAGGTGCAATAAGTTTTAGGCCGTTGGCAGTAAGTAAGCACTTAATTAAACACAAGTGGTGATGAGTGCGAGCTGTGATGAAATTACCCTCTGGCGTGGTAACAACAAAGCGGCGATCAAAGCTTAAGCCCAGTTCGTCGACCCAAGTATCGGAGAGGCTAATGCCACTGGCAGACTTTATTGGATAGACATTTATTTCACTGACTTTTGCCATGTTTACGTTCCTGTGTGAATTATTCCTAAAGTGTATAAGCTATTTTTGCATCGCCAAATAATTAAGACAAATGTTATATTAACGGCAAATAGATAATAAGCTAACCTTCGTTGAGAACATTAATGCATATACATATTTTAGGGATTTGTGGCACTTTTATGGGCGGTATCGCCGCGATCGCCAAAGAAATGGGCTTTCGCGTATCAGGGTGCGATGCCAATGTTTATCCTCCGATGAGCACCCAACTTGAAGCATTAGGTATCGAGTTAATGCAAGGCTACACCATTGACCACCTTGCCGATGAGCCCGATCTCGTGATTGTCGGCAATGCCATGGCACGTGGTAACCCGATGGTAGAGTATGTGTTAGATCGCAACATTCCTTATATCTCAGGCCCGCAATGGTTACTTGAAAATGTCCTTAAAGATCGTTGGGTATTGGCGGTTTCAGGTACGCATGGAAAAACCACAACATCAAGTATGCTGGCGTGGATCTTAGAATACGCAAAACTTACCCCTGGCTATTTAATTGGTGGCGTGCCACAAAATTTTGATAGCTCAGCTCGTTTGGGCAACAGCCCGTTTTTTGTGATTGAAGCAGACGAATACGACACCGCGTTTTTCGATAAGCGCTCTAAGTTTGTCCATTATCGTCCGCGGACATTAGTGATCAATAATATGGAGTTTGATCACGGTGATATTTTTAATGATATCAGCGATATTCAGCGCCAATTTCATCATTTGGTGCGAATGGTGCCGAGTAACGGGTTAATTTTATCACCATACGATACGCCTACTATTGAGCAAACGTTAGCGATGGGCTGTTGGACACCAAGAGAAAACATGTCACTGACGGAACAAATCGGTTGGTCGGTCAATAAACTTGCAGCCGATGGCAGTGCCTTTGAAGTCTACTTTAATGGCGAGTTACAAGGTGTGGTGAATTGGCAACTGATTGGCGACTTTAATATTGAAAATGGCTTAATGGCGATTGGCGCGGCGCGTCATGCTGGTGTACCAAGTGCGGTAGCTATTGAAGCGTTAGCGGAATTCGTCAATACCAAAAGGCGCTTAGAACTGCGCGGTGAAGTAAACCAAATTAAGGTTTATGATGATTTCGCTCATCACCCAACCGCTATTGCAAAAACCTTAGATGGTTTGCGCAAGCACGTTGGTGAAAGTCGCATTTTGGCGGTCTTAGAGCCGCGCTCAAATACCATGAAATCAGGTGTTCACAAAGCTTCACTACCTAAATCGTTGACCTTGGCGAATCAAGTATTTGTTTTTCAAGGTGAGCAAGTGAAGTGGTCGGTTGATGAGCTAATTGACGCCTGTGTTCAACCTTGCCGCGTCAGTAACAATATTGAACAATTAGTCGACATGGTGCGTAGTGAAGCCAAGCCAACTGATCATATTCTGGTCATGAGCAATGGCGGTTTTGGCAATTTTCATCAAAAATTACTTCAGGCATTAAGCCAATAGTGTAAGGACTCATTGTGTCACAACAAGAATTTCAAGAAAAAATCACGCTCGCTGTCACGGGCGCATCAGGCTCACTTTACGCGTTGCGTTTGTTAGAGTGCTTAGTTGCCGCAAATTACCAAGTGTATTTTTTATTTTCGTCTGCGGCTCGCGTGGTCTTTGATACCGAAGTTGGCTTGAAATTACCTGCCTCGCCAGATGCGGCTAGCGCCATTCTTATCGAGAAATATAATGCTAAGCCTGAGCAGATCAAAGTCTTTGGCAAAGAGCAGTGGTTTTCACCGGTGGCTTCCGGCTCTGCTGCGCCGAAAAAAATGGTTGTTTGCCCATGCTCAACGGGTACTTTAGCGGCGATTAGCCAAGGCATGAGTGATAATTTGATAGAGCGCGCTGCCGATGTTGTGATCAAAGAGCGTGGCCAGTTATTAATTTTGCCAAGAGAAACCCCTTTCTCAACGATTCATTTGCAAAACATGCTAACCCTTTCGCAAATGGGCGTAACCATTATGCCACTTGCACCGGGCTTTTATCACCAGCCAACCGAGATCAATGACTTAATCGATTTTATGGTGGGCAGAGTACTTGACCACTTGGGTATTGAACAAACCATTATGCCGAAGTGGGGTTATCAACTTAGTTAACCTGAACTTGGGATAAGAAGTTAGCTAAACTGTTGCAAGTAAAATCTTATAATCACTTTTGATAATTCCGCTATAAAGCAATTTGTTATCCCAAATTCAGGTTAGTTACCATTTACACTTATCGTTAATTGCAGACAAGTGAGCGCATTGTTGTTAAATTTTGACGGCAGTTATGTTTTATTTATAACAGAAAAATATTTCGTGCGATGACTTTGTTCATTGTGCAATTCATTACAACAAAGGGTTTATTTCATGGCGATTAAATTTCCAAAAGTATCTGCTTTGGCCTTGGCTGTAGCAGTCGCTTTACCGTCAGCCGCATTTGCGGAATCAAAATCAGAAGAAAAAGCTTGGTCTGTAAACGAGCCACAAGGTATCTTTAAAACCGTAGATATTGATGTTCAACAAGGTACTTGGATGAATGTCGATATTAGCCCAGACGGCAAAACTATCGTGTTTGACTTACTTGGCGACATCTACACTATGCCTATAACAGGTGGCGAAGCCACGGCTTTGATGACGGATATTGCTTGGCAAATGCAGCCGAAATTTAGCCCTGATGGCAAGTATATTGCCTTTACGTCTGATCAGGACGGTGGCGATAACTTGTGGATCATGAATGCCGATGGCTCAAATGCTAAACCCGTAACGAATGAAACGTTCCGTTTATTAAACAGCCCTGCGTGGTCTCCAGATGGCAACTATTTAGTGGGTCGTAAGCATTACACTGGCTCGCGCTCACTGGGTGCTGGTGAGGTGTGGCTATACCACAAAACTGGTGGCAGTGGCGTGATGCTAACTAAGCGTCCGAATCAGCAAAAAGATTTAGGTGAGCCAGCATACTCTCACGATGGCAAGTATGTTTATTTCTCACAAGATGCAACCCCAGGTAAAACGTTCCACTACTCGAAAGACTCTGAAAAGGGTATTTATAAAATTAAGCGTTACGAGCTAGAGACTGGCAAAATCGACACGATTATTTCAGGTAAAGGTGGTGCGATTCGCCCAACGCCATCGCCAGATGGTAAATACTTAGCCTTTATCAGCCGTGACGATTTCCAGTCAAATCTTTACCTTTACGATCTAAAAAGTGGTGAAGAAATGCTTATTCACGAAAATTTAGAGCGTGATATGCAAGAAACCTGGGCGATCCATGGTGTTTACTCAAACATGGCCTGGACACCTGATAGCGAAAATATCGTTTTTTGGGCTGACGGCAAGATCAAAAAACTCAATATCAAATCAAAGAAAGCGAGCACGATTGAGTTTCATGTAAAAACGCAGAAGAAAATTCAAACCGCGTTGAAATTTGAACAAACCTTAGAGCAAGATGACTTTGACGTAAAAATGCTCCGCAATGTGCAAATTTCGCCAAATGGCAAGCAAGTTGTGTTTGAAGCTATGGGTAGTATTTACACCCGAGCGTTACCTGACGGAAAGCCAAAGCGCTTGACTAAAGAAAAAGATAAATTTGAGTTTTTCCCAAGCTTTTCTCGCGATGGTAAGAAAATTGTTTATATCGCATGGGACGATGAAAACCTAGCCGAAATCAAAGTGGTTTCTGCTCGCGGCGGTAAGGGTAAAACCATTTCAAAAGAGCCGGGTAAATACGTAGAGCCGAGCTTTTCACCTGATGGAAAAACCGTGGTTTATCGCAAAATTGCCGGCGGTTATATTACTCAACCTAAATGGGGTTTAAACCCTGGTATTTACGCAATGCCAGCGAAAGGCGGTGAACCAACATTAGTCACTCGCTATGGTGTTCAACCGCATTTTGGCGCAGCAAATGATCGCGTTTACGTCATTCGCAGTGGTGAAATGCCAAATATTGCGCGAGTCGATATTGATGGTCAAAACGACACGACCTTATATCAAGGCAAATTTGCCACAGAATATCGCGTATCACCTAATGGTGAGTACTTAGCTTTTGCTGAGCGCTTTAAAGTCTTTGTTACGCCATTTGTTGAGCGTGGTGATGTTATTACTATCGGCCCGAAAGGCGGTAACTTCCCAGTGAAGCAGCTTTCTGTTCGCGCGGGTGAAAGTATTAGCTGGAATGGTGCGTCTAACAG
Organism: Thalassotalea sp. LPB0316; assembly: GCF_014898095.1. Lineage (NCBI taxonomy): Bacteria > Pseudomonadati > Pseudomonadota > Gammaproteobacteria > Alteromonadales > Colwelliaceae > Thalassotalea > Thalassotalea sp. LPB0316. The sequence continues at coordinate 427,981 of NZ_CP062946.1, read as the reverse complement.
CCTTTACTGGAGTTTAGGGCCTGAATTATACCAAGCGTCAGTTGCTGGTTTATTCGATATTAAAGGCGAAGCAGACAACGCTGAGAAAACTGAGCCAACCGTAACTAACTTAAGCTTTAAACACAAAGTCGATAAGCCGTCGGGCGCAATTGCGTTTATCGGTGGTAAAGTAGTGACTATGGAAGGCGATAAAGTGATCGAAAACGGCGTAGTGGTCGTTGAAGGTAACGTGATCACAGCCGTTGGTCCTCAAGGCAGTGTTGACATTCCAGCAAATGCTCAGCAAATCGATATTAGCGGTAAGTCAATCATGCCTGGGTTAATTGATGCTCACGCGCATGGCCCACAAGGTAGTGACGAAATCATTCCACAGCAGAACTGGAAAAACTACGCTGGTTTAGCACTAGGTGTTACAACTATTCACGATCCGTCAAATGATACTACGGAGTTTTTTGCTGCGAGTGAAATGCAAAAAGCGGGTGATATTGTCGCTGCGCGCTTACACTCAACCGGGACAATTTTATATGGCGCAACAGTTGCCGGTTATACCTCACATGTTGACAGCCTAGACGATGCTAAATTCCATGTTGAACGCTTGCAAAAAGCCGGTGCTTACAGTGTGAAAAGCTACAACCAACCACGCCGGAATCAGCGTCAGCAATTTATTCAAGCGGCGCGTGAAGCGGGGGTATTAGTGGTGCCAGAGGGCGGTTCATTATTACAGCACAACCTAACGATGTTAGTTGATGGTCACACCACGTTAGAGCACTCAATTCCAACTGAAAAAATCTATGACGATATCAAGCAACTTTGGTCTGCGTCAGAAATGGCCTATACGCCAACAATGGGGGTTGCCTATGGTGGTATTTCAGGTGAGCATTTCTGGTACGACACAACTGACGTATGGCAGCATCCGCGGTTGAGTAAATATGTACCGAGCGAAATTTTAGATCCGCGTTCAATGCGCCGCACTAAAGCGCCGCACCACCATTACAATCACATTAACGTTGCTAAGGTCGCCAAAGAAATGAGTGATTTGGGGGTATTAGTTAACTCAGGTGGTCACGGTCAGCGTGAAGGCTTAGCAATGCATTGGGAAATGTGGATGATGGCCCAAGGTGGCATGACGCCGCTTGAATCACTGCGTACCGCAACGATGAACCCAGCGCTAACACTCGGTTTAGATAAACAATTAGGCTCAGTAACGCAAGGTAAATTGGCTGACTTAATTGTTGTTGATGGTGATATCACTCAAGATATTCGCATCAGTGACAAGGTAACTCACACCATGATCAACGGTCGTTTATATGATGCCGATACCATGAATGAAATTGGTAACTACGATAACAAACGCGAGAAGTTTTACTTCGAAAAATAATCGTGAGTTAAGGTGAAAAATAAAGGGCTTATAACCAAGTGTTGTAAGCCCTTTTTTATGATCAATACCAATTGACTTGATATTAGTTTGGCGGATCTACTTTGTGTTCGTGTGAGCCGTTAACCCGATACCAACCCGCGATAGATAGTCGGTTTTTAGTAGCTGGCAGCACTTCATGCGGAAACTCTTCACTCAAAAAGACCACCAGTGTACCTAATTCAGGTATCACTTTTATGCCATCAACATCTTGTTCATTTTTATATAAAACCAGCTCGCCGCCATCTTGGGCTTGCCAATCCTTATTAAGATACAACACAACCGAAAGCACGCGGTTTTTGTCGCCGTGAAAGGCATCAACGTGGCGTTGATAAAAGGCTTGTGGTGGGTAATGGGCAAAATGGCTCTCAAACGAAAACAAACCGAGAAACAAACGGCGATTGAGGTGTTGCTTTAAATCATCACACCAACGTAGCCATTGCTGACCGGCAATTGAATCACCCAAGACCCAGCAAATTTCATCACCGCGAATCGTGTCGTCTTTGTCAAAATCTTGTTCTCTGCCAATGCCTGCGTGATTAAATTTTTCATTAGGCATATGAGTTAAGTGAAAGTGCAGGGCGTCGGCTATATCACGAGGTATGCCGAGTGGGTTAATACTAAACCCTTGTGTCTGTAAATCATTACTGATCTTACCAAACACGTCGAGATCATTAGCAATTGTCGCATTACAGGGGATATTCATGAGTTATCACTGGTGTTGTGCTCGATAACGACAGTACAAAAATTGGTTGGTGGCTGCACGTATCGAGAAGGTAGGGTTATAATTTAGTCGCTATTCTAGGAAGTAGTTTAAGCGTTGAAAAACTAATTATACTTGGCTTTACGACAAAAAATATTTATCAGCTAGGTAATTAAGATAACTATTCGTGTTTGAAGAGGTACTAACATCGGTGAATGGGAATAGCCTGTCGATAGCATATTATCCAACAGGCTAAGCAATAAAGTTAACCCGATTTACTGTTCGAGCTATCGTCCATCGCTCGTTCTATGGTTTGCTGGGCACTTTTAACGGTTTGATCTTGGTGGGCAATTTTCTTTTCTAATTCAATGAGCCTAGCTATGATTTGAGCGTTTTGGCTGCGCAACTCACGGTTTTTGACATTGGTATCAGAAAAGCCAAGGATTTTCGATGCCGCTAATGCGCCAAGGCCTCCCATAATACCGACACCAAAAACAAACATCACCATGACGGTAGCCTGCCCGCCGACAGTAACAGGGCTAATGCGGCCAAAACCAATGGTGGTTGAACTCATTAACATTAACCATATCGCATCAGCATAGGTTTTTACGGTTGCTTCAGGATGCCCTTGTTCAAACTGCAAGGTGATGTAGCCAAAAAAGCATACCAGCAAAATCATCGCCAGTAGCGCGAGTAAAAAAACATAGCGCGTTTTGTAGTTTTTTACCCCGTGGTCGTCAATCGTGTAGTAATTCATTGACTTGGTGACACGTTGAAAAATAATCGGCATAACAGACTTCTCTTGGTTTTTTGCTTAGTATAAATATCGAGAAAGCTATTTCAATAGGTTAGCTGGTGAATATTGATCGGTCAGTAATCGGGTGTTGCTCGGCCAGTCTTGCTCTATTTTCATATGGCGCAATACGCGGTAAATATCAACGCCGTAATCAATCAGCACTGGCGCTAGTTGGTCGGCGCGCTCACTTAACACCTGTTTACTCGGTTTGCCAGCGTTGGAATATAAGATGATGCGGTTACCGGTAGTGTTAAACCGTACGTTATAAAAATCACCAAACACCGATTGGTAAGTCGCCGATTCCGCATTGTAGAGCTTGCTTAATGAAAACGTGTTAGCAGACAACACACCATCGGCCGACAATAGATTTTTGACTTCCTGTAAAAACTCTTGGGTCATTAAATGCTCTGGAATGTAATCACCATTATAAGCATCTAAAATAATCCAATCGTATTGTTGTTTCTTCAGTCCAGCGCGTTTAATAAAAATGCGCGCATCTTGTTCAGTATTGCTGACCTGACTATTTTCCTTAAAGCCAAAATAATCTTTCGCCACTTTTACCACGGCGGGATCGATTTCAACATTATCGATTTTGGCTGTAGGTAATAGCTGATTGAAGGTATTTGATAAGGTGCCACCACCTAATCCAACGATTAAGATTTTGCTTGGCTTGGGGTTAAGTAGTAAACCTGAAAAAATGAGTTTGGTATAACTAAACACCATTTTGTTTGGGTCAGATTTGTAAATACAGCTTTGGTTACTGGTGGCGCGTTTAACACTAAATTTTAAGCAGCGTAAATCGCCGCTATCTTCAACAAAAATGTTGCGATACAAAGATTTTTCTTGATGAATAACTTCTGCGTAAGCTGCTGAGTTAACGCCTAATATTGATATCATCACGGCGATTAAATACTTCATTATGAGTCACCTGTCTTATTGGCTACTGCGGGATAATGCGCTAAAGCAATCGAACACAAGCCTAAAACAGCCAGTAAGCTGCAGTAGAATAAAATAATGGTATTAACTTCAAACCACAGCACCAAATAGAAGGAAGTCATTAGTGTGCCTAAGGCACTGCCAATGGTGGAAACAAAATACAAAATACCAGCAACTTGGCCACTTTTCTCTTTATCGTCGATTAACAGTCGAATCGAGTAGGGTGAAATCATCCCTAAGATAACGGTAGGGATGAAGAATAAAGCAATAGAGGCAACTAAAGAGCCATATCTCGCGTCCTCAATTTGGATGAAAATCATTTCTAAAATAGGTGTCGCGAACAGAGCAACTGGAGTCACAGTTATGCCTGAAAAGAGGAATAGTAAGCCGTATTTTTTTAAGTTGGGCTGATGCATTGAAAGCTTACCACCGAGTAAGTAACCAAGGGATAAACTCAGTAAGAATACGGTAATAATACTGCCCCAAATATGTACGCTTGAGCCAAAATAGGGAGCGAGGATCCGCCCGCCGAGTAATTCGATGCCCATAATGGCAAAGCCACTACAAAATGCTAATAAATATACGAATGAGTTTTGCCACATACCATAATAATTCGTTAGGGTTTTCATCATATTAACTTGTTGTGGTTGATAAACAAGCCAAATTTACACAGTACATGCTTTGGTTGTTTTTGCTTAGCTAATGATGTGCTAGTCATTATTAACGACACTACGCTGAGTATGACACTATGCTGGGCGTGACACTAAGGCGTCATTACCGTGAAGACGGTAATCTCATGTAAATGCCACTATGGCAAGTAGTTGAAAGATGCCCGACTACTCGGGCATGACGGTGTTGGAACGAGATGCCCGACTACTCGGGCATGACACTATTTAGGGTGTGACACTAAGGCGTCATTACCGTGAAGACGGTAATCTCATGTAAATGCCACTATGGCAAGTAGTTGAAAGATACCCGACTGCTCGAGTATGACGGTGTTGGAATGAGATACCCGATTGCTCAGGTATCTTTGTTGCTATGACGGTTCTATTTAGCCGAGCATCGGCTTTAAAAACCTTGCGGTGTGCGAGCGCTTGTCTTTCGAAATATCCTCTGGTGTTCCTGTCACGAGAATTTCACCACCACCTGAGCCACCTTCTGGGCCTAAATCAACGATCCAGTCGGCAGTTTTTATCACATCTAAATTATGCTCGATAACCACAATGGTATTGCCGTGATCACGCAGACGATGAATAACTTGCAGTAGCTGTTTAATATCGTGAAAGTGTAAACCTGTCGTCGGCTCATCGAGAATGTATAAGGTTTTACCGGTATCGCGCTTCGATAATTCTTTAGCCAGCTTAACCCGTTGAGCTTCACCACCTGACAAGGTAGTCGCCGATTGGCCAAGCTTGATGTAACTTAAACCAACGTCCATTAAAGTTTGAAGTTTGCGTTTAACGGCAGGGATAGGTGCGAAGAACTCAAGCGCATCTTCGATAGTCATATCCAGCACTTCGTGAATGTTTTTACCTTTGTAACGCACTTCTAAGGTTTCGCGGTTGTAGCGTTTACCCTTACAAACATCACACGGCACGTAAACATCGGGCAAAAAGTGCATTTCAACTTTAATAACACCGTCGCCTTGGCAAGCCTCGCAGCGACCACCTTTAACATTAAAACTAAAGCGGCCTGGTTTATAGCCTCGTGAGCGTGCTTCTTGAGTCGCTGAAAATATATCGCGTACGGCAGTGAAAATGCCAGTGTAGGTGGCGGGGTTTGAGCGAGGTGTACGACCAATTGGGCTCTGATCGATATCGATAACTTTATCTAAATGCTCTAGGCCAGTAATTTCTTTGTATGGTGCTGGATCATTGGTTGTCGCGCCATTTAGCTCGGTTTGGGCAAGTGGGTATAATGTATTGTTAATTAAGGTCGATTTACCTGAGCCTGACACTCCTGTGATACAAGTCATCAAACCAACCGGTACCGTTAAATTGACGTCTTTAAGATTGTTACCACTAGCACCTTTTAATTCAATTAACCGCTTGGCATCATACGGCGTACGCTTTTTAGGGACTTCAATACCCTCTTTGCCAGAAAGGTATTTTCCGGTGAGTGAGTCTTCACTTGCTAAAATGTTTTCTAAGCTACCTTGAGCTATGACATTACCACCGTGGACACCGGCACCGGGGCCAATATCGATAATGTGATCAGCTTCGCGAATAGCATCTTCATCATGCTCTACAACGATCACGGTATTACCTAAATCGCGCAGGTGAATTAAGGTATTAAGTAGGCGTTCGTTGTCGCGTTGGTGTAAACCAATGGAAGGTTCGTCTAATACATACATCACCCCGACAAGGCCGGCGCCAATTTGGCTAGCTAGGCGAATTCGCTGAGCTTCGCCACCTGATAACGTATCGGCACTGCGCGACATGTTTAAATAATTCAAGCCGACATTCACTAAGAAGCCTAAGCGATCATTGATCTCTTTTAATATTTTCTCAGCAATTTTGCCGCGCTGACCGGTTAACTCCAACCCTTCGAAAAAGGCCAGTGCTTCGGCAATCGATAGCTGAGCAATCGTCGGTAAGGTGACATTTTCAATAAAGACGTTGCGGGCTTCTAGGCGCAATCGCGAACCTCCGCAATCGTTACACGGTTGACTGTTTAAGTACTTCGACAACTCTTCGCGAACCGCATTCGATTCCGTTTCTTTATAGCGGCGGTTCATGTTGTTTAAAATACCCTCAAATGGGTGCTTTCTAACAACGATATCGCCTCGATCATTCATGTATTTGAATTCAATATCTTGTTTACCACTGCCGGATAAGACAATTTTTTGAATGTTTTCTGGTAGTTCTTTAAACGGGGTATCAAGCTCAAAGCCGTAATGCTCTCCCAGTGCCTGTAACATCTGAAAATAATAGAAATTGCGCTTATCCCAGCCGCGAATGGCACCACCTGATAAACTCAGCTCAGGGTTGGTAATCACGCGATTTGGGTCAAAGAACTGTTGATTGCCTAAACCATCACAGGTTTGACATGCACCTGCAGGGTTGTTGAAAGAAAACAAACGAGGCTCAAGCTCTTGCATAGAATAACCACATAGCGGACAAGCAAAGTTTGCTGAAAATAACAGCTCTTCTTTGTTTGGCTCGTCCATAAAGGCAACCTTGGCAGTACCGTGGGTTAAGCCGAGTGCAGTTTCAAATGATTCAGATAGTCGCAGTTGAATGTCTTCGCGAACTTTTAATCGGTCAACCACTACTTCAATCGTGTGTTTTTTGTGAAGCTCTAACGTAGGAGGATCAGATAAATCACATACTTCGCCATCAATGCGGGCGCGAATAAAACCTTGAGCACTTAAATTTTCTAATAACTTAATGTGCTCACCTTTTCGATCTTGCAGTACCGGCGCCAAGATCATCACCTTGGTACCCTCTTCAAGTGCTAATACTTTGTCGACCATTTGTGAAATGGTTTGGGCAGCTAGCGGTTGGTGATGTTCAGGGCAGCGCGGCTCACCAACACGAGCGTAGAGCAAACGCAAGTAATCGTAGATTTCTGTGATTGTACCGACGGTTGAACGCGGGTTGTGAGACGTTGATTTTTGCTCAATAGAAATGGCTGGTGACAAGCCTTCAATGTGATCGACGTCAGGTTTTTCCATCAGTGATAAAAACTGGCGAGCATAGGCTGACAGCGATTCGACATAACGGCGCTGACCTTCGGCGTATAACGTATCGAAGGCTAATGATGATTTGCCTGAGCCAGATAAGCCCGTGATCACAATGAGTTTGTCACGAGGTAATTCTAAATCGATATTTTTCAGGTTATGGGTTCTTGCACCCCTAACTTCAATTGTATTCATAACCAATCCGCTTACTGAAAGAACCCACTAGTATCGCATAAAATCTCAGCGATGTTGATCAAATTAGCAAAGCATTTTCAATGGTGATAATTGTTAATAAGTCGTGTTAAAATGGCGTGTTTTTTGATATTTTTTAGGTTTATGCGGGTATTACTTTTTGCATAACCACAGTTACTTATAGAGCCAATGAAAGACAGCCAATGAAATCAGATGGATTAAACAGTATTGAGAAGAAAGCGGCGTTTTCTTTAGCGACAGTGTTCGGCTTGCGCATGTTAGGGTTGTTTATGATCCTGCCTATTTTCGCAATTTACGGCACAGAGCTAGAAGGTTACACACCATTTTGGCTCGGCATCGCCATTGGTGCTTATGGTTTAACGCAGGCGCTATTACAAATTCCTATGGGGATTTTGTCTGATAAGTTTGGCCGCAAGCCTATTATTATTATTGGCTTAATCGTGTTTTTAATCGGGAGTTTAGTCGCGGCGCATTCGGAAACGATTCATGGCGTTGTTTTTGGTCGTGCGCTCCAAGGTATGGGCGCTATTGCCAGTGCTGTATTAGCCTTAGCTGCTGACTTATCGCGTGAAGAGCAACGCCCGAAAGTGATGGCGACCATAGGCATGTTTATTGGTTTGTCGTTTACTGTTTCTATGGTACTTGGCCCAGTTGTCGCGCAAAGTTATGGCCTATCTGGCGTGTTCTTGTTTACCGGTGTGCTCACGTTGATGGCGATTTTTATGGTGCAATTTATTGTCCCAAGCTCACAAAATAAAGCGCCCAAAGGCGATAATGTTGCTATTCCTCAGCAGGTCAGTCGGTTGATTGTTCATCCTCAGCTATTTCGTTTAAACGCAGGTGTATTTATTCTCCATATGGTGTTAACTGCGTGCTTTATTACGCTGCCTAAATTATTTGTCGCTGCAGGTTTACCGCTAGAAAAACACTGGGCACTGTACTTACCAACTCTCTTTGGCTCATTCTTCTTAATGGTGCCTTTTATGATTTACGCGATTAAATCAGGTAGAGAAAAAGCCATGTTTAGCGCTGCAGTGATGTTATTAACACTCACGTTAGTCGCATTGGCGCTTGATGCGAGTTCACTGGTGGCACTGATTGTCGCAATGGTGGCATTTTTCACCGCGTTCAATTACTTAGAGGCAACCATGCCATCTCAATTATCTCGCATCGCCCCAGCGGGTGTAAAAGGCAGTGCAATGGGCATATTTACCTCTAGCCAGTTTATGGGGGCGTTTGTTGGTGGTGCGCTCGGCGGCTATGTTGCGCAAAACTTTGGCGAGCAAACTATTTTTCAAGTGATGGCGCTATTTGCAGGTTTGTGGTTTGTTTTATCGCTGACGATGAAGCAATACCAAGCGTCTAAAAGTTTTAGCTTTAGCACCGATAAAATGGATGAAGAGCAGGGTGAGCAAGTCTTGCAAAAGCTGATCGAATTACCTGGTGTCGTTGAAGCAACATTGGTCTACGAAGAATGCGTTGCCTACGTCAAACTCGACGTTAAGAAAACCTCAATAGAGCAAGTTAAAGCGGCGCTTAAACCTCAATAAATCTCTTCGATAATATAGGATTTAGTGGTACTGGTTTGAAGTACCACTTCATCGTCTCTACTTTTGCCCATCAGTAGTCGCCCAAGTGGTGCTTGTGGTGTGATCACGGTAATGACTTTACCTTGATGTTGGCAATTGATACCGCCACCGACAGGTGCAATAAAAAAATAATGTAGCGTTTCTTGCTCATCAATTAAAACGACTAAACTACCTATAGCGACGTGCTGATGTAGGCTATTTTGCTTGATTAATTCATTGATCAAAGTAATCGATTGGCTTAATTGCTCAACTCGCTGAGATTGGCCATGTGCTAAAAATCCCGCCTCTATTGCAAGCGTATCATACTGAGTTTCAGCAACTGATTGATCGTCAATTGCGGCGAGCCTTGCTTGTTCTGCGGCTTGCTTAGCATTGGCTAGTTCGGCTTCGAGCTGTTCAATGATCTGCATCAAAAGAGGTGTTTTTTCCATTCTTACACCATAATGTAAAAGCTTGACAATGCCAACGAATAAGATAAATTAGATATCAATCTGACAGGTGTCAACATTGTTATTGAAGTGTAAAAATGTTGATGCCTGTTATTAGAAATTTTGCTTGGGAATTTATTATGACAACATCATCGCTGTATCCTCATTTACTTGAGCCATTAGATTTAGGTTTTACGAAACTGGCAAACCGCGTGTTAATGGGGTCAATGCATACGGGGTTAGAAGAAGAAAAAAATGGTTGGGCAAAGTTAGCTGCATTTTACGAAGAGCGCGCTAAAGGCGGTGTTGGTTTAATTGTTACTGGTGGTGTTAGTCCTAATATTCGCGGTCGCGTTGCGCCTTTTGGCGGCGATATGACAATGCCGTGGCACCCGAAAAAGCACAGAGAAGTAACCGATGCGGTTCACAAATACGATACCAAAATTTGTTTGCAATTACTTCACACGGGTCGTTATGCCTATCACCCGTTTAGTGTTTCAGCGAGTGCAATTAAAGCGCCGATCAATCCATTTAAGCCTAAAGCGATGTCGAGTCGACAAATCTGGGGCACGATTAAAGACTACGCGAAAGCGTCTCGCCTAGCGCAAAAAGCGGGCTACGACGGTGTTGAAATTATGGGTTCCGAGGGTTACCTACTCAACCAATTTAGCTGTAAGCGTACAAACCATCGAACCGATGAATGGGGTGGTAGTATTGAAAATCGCATGCGTTTTGCAGTTGAAACGGTACGTGCAACACGTGAAAAGTGTGGCGAGCATTTTATTATTATCTTCCGTTTATCTATGCTCGATTTAGTCGAAGGTGGTAATAGCTGGGAAGAAGTCGTATTAATGGCCAAAGCGATTGAAGAAGCCGGCGCGACTATTATTAATACCGGTATAGGCTGGCATGAAGCTCGCGTACCAACGATTGCAACTTCAGTACCTCGTGCCGCGTTTACCTGGATCACCGAGCGCATGAAAAAAGAAGTCTCATTGCCGCTAGTTACAACTAACCGTATCAACACACCAGAGGTTGCTGAAGAGGTATTGGCAAATGGTCACGCCGATATGGTGTCGATGGCGCGTCCGTTTTTAGCGGATGCTGAGTTTGTTAATAAAGCTGCTGCTGGTAAAAGCGATGAAATAAACACTTGTATTGGCTGTAACCAAGCCTGTTTGGATCACGTTTTTGAGCAAAAACGCGCATCTTGTTTGGTTAACCCTAGAGCTTGTTATGAGACAGAATTAACGTTTAGTTCAACGTCAACACCGAAAAAAGTCGCGGTTATTGGTGCAGGCCCTGCAGGTCTGGCATTTAGTGTTTATGCTAGCCAGCGCGGTCATCAGGTTACCTTATTTGATGCCGGTACTGAGATAGGTGGTCAGTTTAACGTCGCTAAACAAATTCCGGGTAAAGAAGAGTTCTATGAAACACTGCGCTATTTCAAAAAGCAGCTTGAGTTATGTAATGTTCAAGTCCACCTAAATACCTTCAAAACAGCAGATGAATTGGCGAGTGAAGGCTTTGACGATGTTGTAGTTGCGACCGGTATTAAGCCTCGTCAGCTTGATATTAAAGGGATAGATCACCCGAAAGTGAAAAGCTATTTACAAGTATTAAAAGACAAAGAGCCTGTCGGGCAAAAAGTTGCGATAATTGGTGCCGGTGGCATCGGTTTTGATACTGCGAGTTATCTAGCTGAAGAGGAGTCGTTAACAACTAACCCGGAAGCTTGGATGAAAGAGTGGGGTGTTGACAAAGCTTACCAACACGAAGGTGCGTTAACTCAAGCTGAATCTGAAAAAGCGGAGCGAGAGATTTTCTTATTACAGCGAAAAACGTCAAAAGTGGGTAAACATTTAGGTAAAACCACCGGCTGGATTCACCGAGCGTTCTTGCAGAAAAAAGGCGTGAATATGATCCCTGGCGTTAGTTACCAAGAGATCAACGACCAAGGTTTAGTGATTGAAGTTAACGGCGAGCAGCAGTTACTCGAAGTGGATAACGTGATTATTTGTGCTGGCCAAGAGCCAAATCGCGATTTAGCCGACGCCTTAACGGAAAAAGGCCAACGCGTTCACCTAATTGGTGGCGCCGATGTTGCCGCTGAGCTTGATGCTAAGCGTGCTATTCGTCAAGGTGCTGAGTTAGCCGCTAAACTCTAAGTGTGATAAGTTTGGTTTAAAAAGGGGGGGCGTTATCGCCCCCTGTTTTATTGCGCGAATAGCACTATTTTATGCTTAACCCTAACGCTTTTTTATAAAGCTCAGCGGTTTGCTGATCGAATTTACTTAGTAGTTTTGAGTATATTTTCACTTGTTCAACTGGGTCAGCTAAGGCTTGGTTAAAACGCTTTATCAAGTCTTGGTTTAGCGGCGTGTCATTGCACATCAAATAGGTTTGAAAGCTTTGACCAACTTTTTCAGGTAAAGTGAAGCTTTCAATTAGTGAAGCGTCAAAATCGCCTTCGGTAATGTCAGGCAAAATCGTTGGCCAGATAATCACTGCATCAAGTCGGTGTGTTTTTAACATCGACATAATGGTTGCATATGAATAATCTTCAAAAATAATTAGTTGGTTGAAACTTTGCTCGTCAAGTGCCTTGGCTAAGGTATTGTGGGCAAAACCTTTGTTAACGATACCGATTCGAACTTTAGGGTTGTCAATGAGTAATTGATTCAGATCGATTACCACGTCGTGAGATAGTGGCTTTGAAAATTCAAATAAGGATTCTTTTAGGGTGAGTAATCTCGGTTTTATATAACTGTTTACTGGTTGTGAGAACAGCGCATAAGATTCTCTACGCGAGTTTTTGAAAACATTAATCACACAGCTATTAGCGGATTTATCACTCTTTTTAATGGCTGTGTCCGCTACTCGGGTACTGCCAATTTTTAAATCAAAGTGAATATCGTCGAATCGATTGGCGACATAGTTACTAAATTGATGATCGAGAAAAACGGCTTTTAATGATGCGTTTTCTTGAAACATTTTAGGGATTAAATACCAATCTACCGTTGGCTTTTCTCCTTTTTCAGCGTAGTCAGCAAACTGATATATCAGATCATTAGCAAAATACTTTTTTATCACGCCTTGCTTAACTAATATCGGCATTTTTTGATCAAAGATTTTAGCTAGTGCTCTACCTTTTACCGTGTTGGCGAAGCCAAAATACATTTTTTGTTTAGGTAACAATTCAAGGTGATCTAAGCGCTGATCAGGGTCGGCATTGGTAAGCTCTTTGGCATACATCAACGCGCCGTCAATTCGTTGATTTATAATGAGCTTATCGACATTAGCCAGTGAGTCCATGGAATAAAAATTGACATGATCTGGCAAGCTGCTTTTTAACACATAGTTACGCCTTCCAGCGATGGTTAAGTTATCGATATCTTGCAGCGTTTTTATATTGTGGCGCTTTTTGTCGTACAGCAGGTAAAATGACGAGTCCATATCAAGATGAAAATTAGGCGTGATAATATTCTCATCTTGTCCTTGATAAACACCTATTACGATGTCGGCTCGTTGTCTTGCGACTAAACTTATTGCTGTGCTCCAGTCGGCAAGCTCGTATTTGATGTCGTAATCTTGTTGATAAATCGCGCGCAAAATATCCCAGTATTTGCCGGTTAAGTCTTTGTTGGTTGAACCTTGCCACTCTTCAGCAACCACATGTAGCACCGGATGATCGGCTTTACTTGGTAAAGAGGATAAGCATAAACACAATAATAATATTAACCTAAACATCTGAGTCATTTTGCACGATTAACTTCAATAAGGTAAGTATTGACACAATACTACAAAAAGTGAAACCAAGTGGTTCGACTTTTATGGCGTTTGTGCCTTAGCCTGCTCTACGATTTCTCTAACTTCTTTTAACAGCGTCGGCGCGTGATACACAATACCGTCTTTAATCGTGTAATTTACGCCGCCTTCACGAACGGGCTTGTTGTTTTCATCTAACTTAAAATGCCCCGTGCCATAAAGCTCTTTGAAGTTTCTCAGCGGATTGTTTTTAACTATCACTAAATCAGCTTTTTTACCTACGCGAATTGAGCCTATGTCGCCGTCAAGCCCCAAGGCTTGTGCACCGTTAAACGTTGCCGACTTAATCACTTCTAGCGCGTTAAAGCCGGCTTCGCGCAAAAGCTCAAGCTCACGGATATAGCCAAAGCCGTATATTTTAAAGATATAGCCTGAATCAGAGCCCGTTGTGACACGGCCGCCGTGATTCTTGTAGTCGTTTAAAAAGACCATCCACTGCTGAAAGTTTTTCTTCCAGGCGATTTCATCATCGGTTGTCCAGTCAAACCAATACGAGCCATGGGCATAGCGGCTGGGTTGGAAGAATTCCCACAGCGTTGGTAGCGTGTATTCTTCATGCCAATCGGCATTCATTTCACGCATTAAATCTCGGCTAGCTTCGTAAATGGTCATGGTTGGATTAATCGTGAAATCGAGCTTGATTAACTCATCGCGTACCATTTGCCACTGCTCAGTATCTGGCTTGGCGGCTTGTTCCCACAATCGGCCCGCTTCAGCAAATCTGTGCTGCTCGTTGTTGTAATTATATTCTGGCGAGTAATTTTGAATGGTTTGATGTTCAAACAAGGCTTCAGGCAAGCCATACCAATGCTCCATCGTTGTTAAGCCTAAACGAGCTGAGTCGATAACGTTCATCGCGGTTACTTCTAATTGAGCGTGATGCATCATCGAACCCAGTCCTTGTTTTTTCGCTTCGGTTAATGCTGCCTCCATGATTTGCGGTGGCGCACCAAAAAACTTAATGCCTTTTGCGCCTTGTTTAGCAATGTATTTTACCCATTTGGTCGCTTGTTTAGGTGTGGTAATTGGCTCCTTACTACCCATACCAAACCCAACGTAAGGAACAATCCGTGGCGCGGCGATAGTATTAGCTTCACTGCGTTTCACGTGATCCATCACCCAGTCAATCCCGTTAAAGCTACCCGGCTCACGTACTGTGGTGATCCCGTGTGCTAGCCATAGTTTAAAGACATATTCAGCTGGAATGTCATCAGCGCTACCGCCTATATGGCCATGCATGTCGATAAAACCGGGTAAAATGTATTGGCCACTTACATCAATTTCCTTGTCGTTCGGCCCCGCTTTTGGCCGTTTATTCGGCTTAATTGGCACTCCGGGGTTGCCGACATTAACGATGCGAACAATGCGATCATTTTCAATGATAATATCCATTGGCCCTTGTGCTGGTGCGCCCTCACCGTTGACGATAGTGCCTCCGCGCAAAATCAAGCGTTCGTATGGGCCATCGCCGGTTGTTCTATTTGGTGCTTTTTCGCCGGGTGCGGCATGTAACATTGTCGTGATTAACAATAGCGAAAGCGTCATCAGTTTTTTCATAAGGTCGACAGTTCCAGTGTTTATTGTTTGTCTTTATTGTTTTCAATCAGTATAGCTCGAACAAATTAGCAAACAATTACTTTGCGTTTGAACTGGTTGTTAGTACGATAGACGACAAAAAATTAACCAGTTCTACACTGGTGTTTGAATTTAAGTTAATCACGAGATAGGAATTGTTTGTTTTGTTTAGTGAAAAATTTAGTCCGCGTTTTAGTGATACCGATGCGCTTGGGCATATCAATAATACCTTAGTGCCGATTTGGTTTGAGGGCGCCCGTAAACCGGTATTTGAATTATTTGTACCAGATCTCGACCCGAACAAATGGAATTTGATTTTGGCCAATATTGAAGTGGCTTTTAAAGCACAAATGTATTTTGGCTTTGATATGGAGGTGAAAACCTTTATCAGCCATATTGGCAATAGCTCATTTAAGGTCTATCAAGAGTTATGGCAACAAGAAAAGTGCTGTGCAACAGGTACTGCAACTATGGTTCATTTCGATTATCAAGCGCAAAAACCAACAGTCATTCCAGAACAAATTAAGCAGATGTTAACAGCGCATATTCGATAAATTTTTTGACCTTAGTTATAGGTAAAACTCACTTGTAGTGATAGAATATTCTGCTCAAATATTTTAGATAAGAAGATCTCAAACGAAGATCAGTCAATGTTGAAAACATTGCCAACCCCATAGGATAAATACATGGCCAGTCGTGGAATCAACAAAGTCATCATCGTCGGTAACTTAGGGCAAGATCCTGAAGTTCGCTTTATGCCAAACGGTGGTGCAGTTGCCAATTTTACAGTTGCTACGTCAGAAACGTGGAAAGATAAGCAAACCGGTGAGCAAAAAGAAAAAACCGAATGGCACCGTATTGTGATTTATCAACGCCTAGCTGAAATTGCTGGCGAATATCTTAAAAAAGGTTCAAAAGTATATTTAGAAGGTCGCCTGCAAACGCGTAAATGGCAAAACCAACAAGGTCAAGATCAGTACACAACTGAAATCGTTGTTAATGACATGCAAATGTTAGATTCTCGTGGTCAAGGTCAAGGTGGTTTTCAACAAAATCAAGGCCAATCAGGTGCTTCTTATCAACAAAATCAAGGCGGCTACAACAAGCCAGCGGGCCAGCAAAGTGGTGGTTATCAGCCGGCGCAACAAAGCCAAGGCGGATACCAACAAAGCCAAGGTCAACAAAGCGGTGGTTACCAACCAGCACAGCAAAACCAAGGTGGTTACCAACCAAATCAAGGTCAGCAAGGTGGCGGTTATCAAGCACCAACACAACAAAGCCAAGGCGGTTATAACCAATCAAATCAAGCGCCTGCGCAACAAAATGCACCTAAGGTAAATCCTCAAGAGCCAACAATTGATTTTGATGACGACATTCCGTTCTAATTCAAGACAAATTTAAAAATGTTGAAAAAGAATTTTAAAAGCCGCTACTAAGCGGCTTTTTTAGTTTTATGAGTAAACCTCGGTATTAAAAATCTATTGCACCTGTGAGTCGTGCGTTGAAGTTTAATGTAGATTATCAGAGCATTAAGCTATGTAAGCGAGTTTACGGTTTAGTTGTAGCCGAGGATAAAATCTTTCTCTTGATCGCGCTCTACGGAGGTGAAGCGTTTGGCTTGGTGTTGTTGGCGGCGCTTGAAGTTATTGCGGTCCATTGCATTTTTGGTGCAAATCAATGTTTGGTTATACGATTGTCCGTTGTTTGATTGCGATACAGTAGTTGTGCTGTTCATCGTGTAAATACCATTGTTAGAGAGTTGTTAATTACTATGGCGAAAGATAGCGCATTGAAGGTATAGATATTGTTGATTGTTGTTCGATGTTTGTGAAAATTTGTACGCTTGGCGTGGTGTGATGAAATTTTTATTTGGGAAAATAAAAATGGGGCGTTATCTGCCCCATTTTTGCGGATATATATTACATTACAGCTTTGAAAAATTAGTAATAGGTATCTTCTTTGTTGTGTGCTTGAGGATCTTCAATGAGGTCCTCAAAAGGTACTTCGAAACTATGGTTATTTTCCATGTTTGACATATAAACGGTTTTGGTCGAGCCATCAATCCAAGTTACTGTACCGCTGCCTTTCTTACTACCGCATTTCATACCTATATGTAGATCGTTGAAATTCATCGCTCCTCCTCATCAAGTTGAATTGGTGCAGGGACTTAGATTGCCAGAAGTTTTATAAGTTCATTATTATCGTTTTTGGCGTGTACAAGTTGACAATCGGTTTGCACAATTTTTAAACGGTTGCTGATCGATTATAGAGGGATTTTTATACAACGCCAGTGATTTTTTATGCAAGATATTCGCTGCCAAGTACCAATGCTTTGTTAGCCCCCGTAACACTTGGGATGTTGCTGCAAATTTTTTTATCAAAGGCGTAGGCAAACCAGGCAAACGCCATGGCTTCTAAGGCATCGCCATTGATATTGATGCTACTCATTGGTGTAACTGTATGCTTTTTAAGCTGTTGTTTTAGAATGCTTTTTAGGTGGTCGTTGTGTGCGCCGCCACCGCATAAATAAACCTTGCCAGTAGCGCTTAATGCCTTGATTTGCTCAGCAATTGTAGTGCTCGTTAGTGCGCTTAATGTTGCTTGTATGTCCTTGGGATTTAGGGGGTTTTTACCATTAAATTGATTGAGTTTTTCACTTAACCAGGCTGAATGAAAATATTCTCTGCCTGTGCTTTTCGGTGCAGGTAGTTGGAAATAGGGATCAGCGTGAAAATGAGTAAGTAAGGCTGTGTTTATCTCACCTTGTTGTGCCCACTGGCCATTTTCATCATAGGCTTTGTCACTGTGATGTTGTTGGTACCATTCATCTAACAATGCGTTGCCGGGGCCAGTATCAAAACCGATCACGTCCTGTTGCTCGCTAGTGGGTAGGTAGGTGATATTGGCAATACCACCAATATTGACAATAAACAGCGGTTGGTCATCACTTAATAAAACACGATGAAAGGCCGGTACTAGTGGTGCACCTTGACCACCATAAGCAATATCTTTGCGGCGAAATTGGCCAATAACGCGAATGCCGGTTAATGCCGCTAGGGTGTCATTACAGCCAATTTGTAAGGTAAAAGCGTGTTGTTGCGATGTGCTCGGTGGACGATGGCGAATGGTTTGGCCATGATTGCCAATCGCGCAGATGTCATCAGGCGTTAGTGATTGCTCGGCTAAAAATTGATTGATGGCATCAGCAAAATGCTTGGCTAGTGCTATATCAAGCTCGCCCATCATATCAATTTCGTTAATAGACGATTGATAAAGTTGGGTAATTTTTGCTTGCGTGGTTGAGCTGTAGGCTTGATAAAAACTCGCTACTAATACCGGTTTATCACCCTTAAAATCAACCAGTGCTAAATCAATGCCATCAGCACTGGTACCAGACATCAAGCCTATGTAATAGTTAGTCTTCATCAGCAACTTGCATCGCTAAAAGTGCTTGTTTTGAGCCTGAAAGTTCTTGAATACGTTGTTGGGCTAGCAAGTTAAATGCTTGCTTGTGCTGTTTTGCGATAGGCTCGGCATCTGGCAGCTTAACCGTGCGAGGATTGCGGTGAACACCATTGACCAAAAACTCGTAGTGAAGATGTGGTGCTTCTGACATACCCGTTGAGCCAACATAGCCTATTACTTGACCTTGCTTAACTCTTTGGCCTTTCTTAACGGCGCGTTTTGAAAAATGTAAGTACTTAGTAACTATGCCTGAACCATGTTGGATAAAAACATAGTTACCATTGTATTTATTGTAGGTAGAGTGGGTCACTTTACCATTACCAGCGGCAACTACAGGCGTGCCTTTTGCTGCCCGGTAATCTGTCCCGTTGTGAGCTTTCCAGCGCTTTTGAATGGGGTGGAAGCGTTTCGGCTTAAAGTTTGAGCTAATGTATTTGAAGTTAACCGGTGCACGCAAAAACGCTTTGCGCATGCTTCTACCCTCTGGCGTGTAATACTCACCATCGGTAAAGCGAATTGCTCTAAACTCTTCATTTTGATTGACAAACTCAGCCGCCAAAATCGCGCCGTGACCGATAAATTCACCGTCAACATATTGGTTTTCGTATATCACATGAAACTCATCGTTCTTGCGGATATCTAGGGCGAAGTCTATGTCCCAGCTAAATACATTGGCTAAATTGATGATTTGATTATCCGTTAAGCCTGCGTTGACGCCAGCGTGCCAAAAGCTGGTTTTAATAACTCCATGGGCAATGGCTTGACGCGTTTCAATCACTTTTTCTTCAATATCGGCTTGGTAATCTTTACCATCACCGACAATGCGCAAGGTTTTCACGCGAGAAATAGGGTAATCAAGTGCCACTAGTGTATTAGTGTCATCGGTACCAATGTTCAACGTGTCACCGACTTGTAACTTTTTCAGTAGGTTAATATCGTCGTGTTTGGTTTTAGTAATGTTATAAGTCGTTTG
The DNA here is from genome assembly GCF_014898095.1 of Thalassotalea sp. LPB0316. Lineage (NCBI taxonomy): Bacteria > Pseudomonadati > Pseudomonadota > Gammaproteobacteria > Alteromonadales > Colwelliaceae > Thalassotalea > Thalassotalea sp. LPB0316. The sequence continues at coordinate 408,379 of NZ_CP062946.1, read as the reverse complement.
TGCGCTAAAGCCGTGGCGATTTAAAATCTTTGCTAACGAATCACCACTTTTTACCGTGGCTGTTTGCCAACTAATCGTTGGTTCGTCAATAAGTACTTCTGCTGTTGTTTGCGCATCTTCGTCTTGGTTTGCTGTTTCTGTGCTCGTCACTGGCGCAGGTGATATAGGAGCAATTGCAGCACCGCTAGGTTCATCGGTAAAGGGAATGGCTAACTCGTAGCGTTTACCCACTTCTAAATTATTTTGCTTACTTTGATTGGCTGTTTGCTGATTTTCGCTGGGTAGTAAGGTTAAAGAGATCAAAATAAAGACGCCAGCCTTGAGTGACCAACGGTGTAATTTGGGTAAGGATAAATATAAATTCTTTATATTTTTCAAAATATTACTACTTAAAATCTAAAAAACAAAAATCATATATGCCTGCACTATAGCAAAAAAAAAACAAATGAATCAGCTACAGGCTGTAACCCTAGCGATTTTTGAAGTAGAATTCGGCATTCGAAATTAAATTGTTATTGCTACTGGAGCGAAATTCATGACTGAAGTCAGCCAAGCGTTTGCTGAGTTAAAACGCGGTGCAGAAGAAATTCTGTTAGAAGATGAATTATTAGAAAAGTTGAAAGAAGGTAAGCCGCTGAAAATTAAAGCGGGCTTCGATCCAACAGCTCCAGATTTACATTTAGGTCATACCGTTCTTATCAACAAATTGCGTCAGTTTCAGCAATTAGGCCACGAAGTCATTTTCTTAATTGGTGATTTTACTGGCATGATTGGTGATCCAACGGGTAAAAACGTGACACGTAAGCCACTGACGAAAGAAGATGTTTTGGCTAATGCGCAAACCTACAAAGAGCAAGTGTTTAAGATTTTAGATCCGGAAAAAACCACCGTTGCGTTCAACTCAACTTGGATGGAAAAGCTCGGTGCTGCTGGCATGTTAAAGTTAGCTTCTCGTCAAACCGTTGCACGTATGATGGAGCGTGATGACTTCAAAAAGCGTTACAACAATGGTCAAGCCATTGCGATCCACGAGTTTATGTATCCATTAGTGCAAGGTTGGGATTCTGTTGCGCTAGAAGCTGATGTTGAGCTTGGTGGCACCGATCAAAAGTTCAACTTATTAATGGGGCGCGAGCTGCAAAAGGCAGAAGGCCAACGTCCTCAAACTGTGTTGATGATGCCGCTGTTAGAAGGCTTAGACGGTGTCCAAAAAATGTCGAAATCATTAGGCAACTATATCGGCATTACCGATACGCCAAATGATATGTTTGGTAAGGTGATGTCAATTTCTGATGATTTAATGTGGCGCTACTACGACTTGTTAAGCTTCCGTCCGTTAAGTGAAATTGAGCAATTTAAACAACGTGTTGCCGATGGTGCCAACCCACGTGATATCAAAATTGACTTAGCGAAAGAGCTGATTGCCCGTTTCCATGATGATGAAGCTGCGCAAGCGGCACATCAAGAGTTTATTAATCGTTTTCAAAAGAAAGCGGTGCCAGATGATATGCCAGAGTTAACGCTAACGCCTGAAGGTGGCCAAATTGCAATCGCAAACCTGTTAAAGGACGCTGGCTTGGTAGCGAGTACGTCTGAAGCGATGCGAATGATCAAACAAGGCGCCGCGAAAATAGAAGGCGAAAAAATCAGTGATAATAAATTGGTTATTGAAGCCGGTACCACTCAAGTCTATCAGGTAGGTAAGCGCAAGTTTGCCAAAGTAACCATTGCTTAACAAACGCGTTTTAGCGTGTTAGGTTAATAAAGTCAGCACTTGTGCTGGCTTTTTTTATGTTTGAATTTTAACGTATTAGTTTCAACATGTAGCAAGGGTAGGTATGCGATATTTAGCGATATTTTTATTAGTGTTAACAGCGCTTGGTTGTTCGAGCCCAAATAAAGCTGAAACAAAATACTTAGTGCCTTTTGATTTTGACAGCGCTAAAACTTACGGCTTTCACGAATTAAATAGCCGATATAGCCAACAACAGAATATGAGCCATGCGATGCGCAACAGCATTGAGCTCGCCATTGAACGACAATTTGATAAGCTGGGTTTTCGCTATGCCAAAGAGCAACCTGATATCATCATTGGGTATCGCTTATACGGTGTCAATGGCACGATTTTTAATGGCCGCAAGGAAGAGATTTGCCGAGATTGTCGACCTTCGAAAAAGGAGCTGAATAAAGCACGCCAGAATCAGCAAGCGATCAGTTCGATTATGCTCGATGTTCAATCGGGTAAAAGCCAGTTGTCAGTTTGGCGCGCGAGTTACCCTCTTTCGCTAAAAGGCGACGAAAATAGTGTTGAGTTTAACCGTGAAATTGATAAAGCAATTAATGAGATAGTCGCCAAATACCCGAAAAATAATCGCGAGCAACAAGTTGTCATTGCGCGATAGGAAATTATCGACAAGCGAGCTATAATTGCCAACGCTCGCGACATAGCACTGGGCTTTAATCCTGCGAGCTTTTAGGTAAAGGTAAAATATGACGGCGATTGACGAAACTACACAAGTGTTAAATGAAATGGCACAAGCAGGTGTTGACCTGAGTGTTGCCCATGATGTGGTGTTTTTTCAGTTATTTGAAAAGCAAGAGCAAGCGAAGCAAATGCTCGTATACTTGCAAGACGAATTACCTGAAGTGAGAGCTGAACTTTTACCTGATGAAATCCCGAATGTTTGGGATGTCAATGTGACGGTTAACATGGTGCCAAGTTATCAAAATATCGTTGATCAAGAAAAGCTGTTTGAGCAAATAGCCGGACAGTTTAACGGTTACAACGATGGTTGGGGCATAGAGGCTTAAGTGCTACAGCTTAGAGCGGTTATTTCAGCCGCTCGCTATCATCGACAATCTCGAATGCTGGCAGTGACAACTGCCAATAAATTGCGGCTAAGCGCAAACTCAGGGCACCAACGATGGCAATAACCGTAGCGAGTTGTTGGTTGAGTCCGACAACGAGTAAGCCACAGAACAAAGCACCCCCAACTAATGCCGCGGTCGCGTAAATTTCCTGACGTAAGATCATCGGAATAACATTACACAAAACATCGCGAATCATACCGCCTGCACACCCAGTAAGAATACCCATCACCATAGCTATTGACATTGGCGTGCCAAAACTCAGTGCTTTTTGCGTACCTAAAACTGCGAAAAGTGCCAAACCAAAAGCATCGGCTATCAGTAAAAAGCGCCGAGGAATTCTGCTCGGCTGACGAATGATCAAGATAGTCAGCAACGCCGTGGTGACAATAATATATAAATAGTTGACGTCATTAAGCCAAAACACCGGTGCACCTAAAATAATATCGCGAATGGTGCCGCCGCCGACAGCTGTTACGGCGGCCAGTACAATGACGCCAAACGGGTCGAGCTGGTATCGTCCTGCCATTAGCGCACCTGAGAGTGCGAACACTGCGACACCAAATAAGTCGAGCCAATAAACTAAGGTCATTAACTATTATCGGTTAGTGGTTAAGGGGAGGTTGTTTTCTTGCCATAGCTTGATATCACCCGTTAGGTGGCGTACTTGCGTAAAATCATTGGCTTTGAGTATTTCTTCCGCCATTGCTGCGCGTCGACCTGAGCGGCAGTGAACAATAATCAGAGTATCTTTATCGCCGTTTAATTTTGCTTGCAGCGCCGCTAACTGATCGGCGATTTGGTCGTGACTAAAGTTAATCGCGCCTTCAATGTGACCTTGGTTATATTCTTCTTGTGAACGGACGTCTAAGACGACAAATTTTTCAGCTTTGGCAGCATTTTGCATGCTTAGCAATTGAGTTTGGCTTATTTGTGGTGTCTCGCTTGCCTGAGCCAAATGGCTAAATAGCAAAGTAGCAGTAATTAATAGTACTTTAGTAAAAGCAGTCATACATTCTCCTTGGCGAATATTTTTTCCACATTAACGTATACAAGTATTAGCTGACAATAGCTAATGCGCAGATAAAACCGATAATAACCATGCTAAATAATTGCAGGGTAAGTACTTGCTTACTCGCATTGATAACATCACTTATTTCAGATGGCTTTGCCGATTCGTTAAACGATACTCGTCTAAGTTTGGTGTCTTGATACATGGCGACACCACCTAAACAAACACCGAGATTAAGCGCGAATAAATGAATAACAAAATCATTGTTGAGCTTAAAGAAGTGGCCGCGAGCTAACCGCCATTTGAGTAAAAAGTTTTGGCCGATACTGGTGAGTAGCATCATGATGCCAAGTAACCTTGATGGCAGCCAAGTAATGAGATTAATTAATCGGTGGATAGGTTGGCCGAAATCATTAAAATCTGGTTGTTTTATATTCCACTGTTGATGCATAACCAATAGCAAGCGATAGCTCAACGCACTTAGCGCCCCAAAACTTAAAAACAGCAAGGCGACAACAAACTGTTGCTGTAAAAAGTGTAGGATTTGCGCTTCGATATTGGCTTTGGTTAAGCCTAGTGATGATAGATTGTCGGTTTTGCGCAATAACAAGCGTTGAGCATCTTGTTTCGCTTGGTAAGTATTTTGCCCTTTTATTGCCTGCGCCATTTTTAGTGATTGACGCTTCACGCCAAATCCGCCTAGGGCAAAGAATAACAACATGGCTTGCCAAAGCTCAGGGATCAGAATGAAATCGGCAAATAACCACAAAATAATGACAATTGGGCATATGGTGATCAAAATTGCAACAAAACCAGAAATCACCTGTTGATTAGGTGAATTTTGCGCTGGTTTATTGACTTTTTTTGCCAGCTGTTGGCAAAAAAATGCAAACGCTTGCAGTGGCTCAACCTCGGATAATCTAGTAACAATCGCTTTCGTTGCAATCACTGCGAACAGCAGGCAGATTTGCCCGACTAAATAAGGTAATTGTTCAAACCACTGCATCTTGATCCTTAAGCGCTAAGCGAGGCTTTTTCCAGTCAGTTCATCAAGCATATTGTTAACCATTTGCGATGAATTTACTGACGCTGTTTCTAAATAAGCTTCAAATGAGCTTGGTGATTCTTTACCCGCGATATCTGACATTGAGCGAATAACAACAAACGGCGTATCAAACTGTAAGCAGGTTTGGGCAATCGCTGCACCTTCCATTTCAACCGCTGCCATGGTTGGAAAGTTTTTACGTGCCTTGGCGATATCGTCATCGGCAGTCATAAAGGTGTCACCTGTTGTGATCAAACCAACTAGTGCATTGATATTCTCTAATTTACTAATACCCTTGGTCGCCGCTTCAACCAGGGTTGGATGTGGAATGTAAGCTGGCGGATTAGCCGGTAGTTGACCCATTTCATAACCAAACGCGGTGACGTCAACATCGTGGTAGCGCACTTCTGAGCTGACAACGATATCGCCAACTTTTAGGCTTTGATCGAAGCCACCCGCAGAGCCAGTATTCACCACATAATCTGGGCTAAATTTATCAATTAAGATACAAGTGGCAAGTGCCGCGGCCACTTTACCAATACCCGATTGCACAATCACAACATCGTGACCGTTTAACAAACCTTGATAAAAGGTAAAACCCGCGTGTGATTGTGTTGTCATGTTAGTTAATTGTGATTTTAAAATCGCAACTTCTGGCTCCATTGCGCCAATAATGCCTGCTTTCATGCTAATTCTCGTATAACTAGATAATAATCAGCAAATTATAGCCTGACACTGCAAAGCTGTAACTAGTTATAGTAAAACTCGGCCAATAAAAAAGCGGACCTGAGTCCGCTAAACACCGAGATAATTCATTATTGCAATTGGTCTTAGTGTGGTAGTGCAGCTCTAGGCGGCGCACTAAGCTGGCCTGACACTTGTGGCTCTGCCGCTATGTTGGCAGCAGCTTGTGACACCACTCCGGTATTTTTAGGGCGTGCTTTTACCAGTGGCGCAGGAATGACACGACCTTTGAAGCGAGGCTTAGGTGCTTTGTTACCTAAAATTTTCGAGTTAACACAAGCGCGGATCTCATCTAAGGTGTAATTGCCTTTTACCTTGATGCGAATGTGCGGAATTGATGCTGCTTCTAACGCGCCAGAAACAAACCAATCTTTTTTGACTTTGTAACCCTTGCCTTGAGTGTCAACTAAATCAATAGTGCCTAATAGCGCCATGGTCTCTTTATCGCAAATGACAAAGTCTAAATACTTACCGCGAGCATTGTTTGCTGCCGCTTGACTTGCTTTTGCTGAAACACCATTGCGCACGGTGACAATATCGCTCAATTTAACTCGATTAATCACCCGAAAATCTTCACCAACGGCTTTTTCAAGTAACAGGTGGAAGTGTTTTTCGGCAGGCGTGAACACTGCTTGTTTTTTGTCGAAAGGAAATGGAAAGCTATTGTCATTAAGCTTGCTTGCTAATAACGCTACAACAACAATTAAGCTGATCATGGCAAATAAAATGAGTTCCATAGATAACTCCTACAAAATTTTGACGATGTTTTGTTTTATCTATGGATAAGCAGGGAATGTGCCAGATCGTTTTAGATCCTCGTTTTTATTCTTTGTTTTATCATTAGCTTTATTTACCGCTTTGGCTTTATTCACCGTGGATAAATTGATTGATCAGTTGGTATGTGTGTTGGCATTCTTGCTCTACCAAATTTTGCAATAACATGTAAGCGTGGATCATGCCGTCAAATTGAATATATTGGCAGTTTGCTCCGGCATTTTTTAGCGCTTCAACATAACCGAGTCCTTCATCTCTAAGTGGATCGCAGCCTGCGGTAATCACTAAGGTTTCTGGTAATCTATCTGAGAATGTCGCCATCAGTGGTGATGCCTTAACTCTTGTTTCGAGCGTATCGTTAGTCTGAAAATATTGCTCGAAATACCAAATCACTTTTTCTTTTTCTAATAAAAAACCATTGCCGTTTTCTACAAAAGACGTTGAGCTCATGGTGTAGTCGACGCTCGGGTAAATGAGCACTTGCTTGTCGATATTGAGGCTATCATCATCTTGCGCTTTCATTGCTAGCGATGAGCAAATTGCCCCGCCTGCGCTATCGCCAACAAGAATCGTGGTGTTTTGGTGGTGCATGCCTTTGAGTATGGTGTCAATATGTCTTAGCGCAAATTCGCAATCGTTAAGGCCAGTGGGATAGGGGGACTCAGGCGCTAATCGGTAATCGACAGCGATGACAATACATTGACAGTTATCAGCAAGTTGACGACTAATCGGATCGTATAAATCAACACTGCCGCACATATGACCACCGCCGTGAAAATGGACTATCACAGGCAAGGCACGTGTCGGCTCAGGGTGATATATTCGAATTGGGATCAAAGCACCATCGCGTTTTAAGCAAATATTTTTGATTTCGGCGATAGCTGGCCCTTGCGGCATCAAATTCGCTAGGTTGTTTAAGTTGTTACGGGTGGTTTCCACCTCAAAGGGCACGCCTTGGTTATCTGCTATTGCTTGATTAACCTGTTCAAGAAATGCGGCGAGTTTTTGCGAAACAGTTCCACGCATTAGCTTATTCCTTGTGTTGTGATGCGGATGTTTTAGGGTGAGTTTCAGGTAAAAAGAAACTGCCGATAAAAAAGGTTAAGCTCAACAAGCAAATTAAGATGAGCGACATGTGATAGTCGCCTTGGTTGATATCAACTAATTTGCCAAATAGCCATAAAATTGCGGTCGCGATCAAGTAACTAATCGAATAAAACAGGCTGAAAATTACAGTGACACGAGCAGGCGTCATGTTCGGCAATTCGTGGGGAATCGACACCAAAGCGGTAATTGGAAAAAAGATAAAAAAGCCCAATACGACGGCGGATAGTAATACCAACCACGGGCTTTGGCCAAACGATAGCCCAACTAAACTGATCGTCATAATAAGGCCTGACCAACGGATCACGGGGAGGCGTTGCTTGACTTTTTTACTGTATAAAATGCCGGCGATGGTGCCTATAATACCAAAGCCAATGACCCACTTACTTTGGCTGATACCCGCTTTCGGGTAAAAGGTGAATAAACAAATATAGAAAGCGAGTAAACCTGAGTAGGTAAAGGCATAAATCCAGTTGAATTTATCTTTAAAGCCTTGGCTGTAGCTGTAGCCATTATCTTGATCTATTTGGTTGTTTGTTGTCGTTGGCTGCTTAAAATCGACAAATAGCCAAGCCAATGCGAGTACTAAACTGGCGAGGGAAAATAGGGTCAGGCTGAGTTGCCAACTGCCGGTTACCTGATTGATATCATCCATCAGCCATAGCACCACGCCAGTACCTACGTTAAATGCGACAGCATTTAAACCGTTAACGATCGGGCGCTCGTCAACCGAGAACCACTGCAAAACAATAGGGTTAAAATAGACAATCATAAAAGCGCCGCCTAACCCCATTAAAAAACGGCTGACTAATAAGACTTCGTAATTAGGCGAATAGGGCGTAGATATGCCGATGGTGATCAGCAAACTGGCGATAAAAAAGGCCATTTTTACGCCGTATTTTACCGATAACCACGCGGCGCCAAATGTCCCGACTATTTTTGCCAAGGTCACCGCACCACTAATAAAACTCGCGTCGGCCAAGCTATCTATGCCCATCGACTGCATGATTTGGCTCATACTTGCGGTGCCGCCAACCCATGCCATGGCAAATAAAACGTAACTAAAAAAAACGAGTGCTTCAACGAAGTACTTATTGGTTATTTTCATAAAGATAATTTGACGATCTAGAATACAGATTGTTAGGTTATCGCAAGCTTTTATAAAAATAAGTACTACCTTAGTGCACTATCGCGATATGTGATTCGTGATATGCTCAATCAAATCAATAGGTATACAACATCTTAAATAAGGATTTTGTTTGTTAGCTTGGCAGTCGCTTGATACGTGGTTGGTGACATTTATATCAATTGCTTACTTGTCGTTTTTGTTTGTGGTTGCCTATTGGGGACAACACAGTAAAACATGGACCAATAAGCCTTGGGTTTACAGCCTCTCGTTAGGTGTTAGTTGTACCTCATGGGCGTTTTACGGCACCGTCGGGCAAGCGGCGCAAACTCGTGAGTGGTTAGCACCGATTTACATTGGCACTATCTTATTTTTTATTTTCGCGTGGCCGATGTTGCTCAAAACATTGCGGATCATCAAGCAGCAAAACTTGACCTCGCTTGCTGATTTCATTGCTTGCCGTTATGACAAATCCCCCAAAGTCGCCGCCGTGGTAGCCCTCGTCGCACTTGCTGGCTTGGTGCCATATATCGCCTTGCAATTACGGGCGATTAGCGCCAGTTTTGATTTACTCACCGGCACCTTTCAAATCGGTGTGAGTACCGCGTTTATCGTTACCCTAGTATTAATTGCCTTTAGTATTTTGTTTGGTACCCAGCAACTCTCTGCCAGTAAGCAAAACCCCGGGCTGGTGTTAGCTATCGCGTTTAGCTCGATTGTTAAATTATTGGCTCTCACTGCTATTGGCATTTTTGCGACCTTCTTTTTGTTTGATGGCTTTGCCGATTTGCGGGATAAACAAGCGCTAATAGAAGCGCCTGTTGAATCAAGCAGTTGGTATTTGGGGTTAGCACAGGCAGTGTTAGGTGCAATTACCATCTTTATTTTACCGCAACAATTTCACATGACGATGATAGAAAACCATCGTGAAAGTGAGTTGCGTACCGCAAGATGGTTATATCCCGTCTACCTGATTGCGATTAATGTGTTTGTTTTACCAATCGCAATAGCCGGTTTGTTGAGCTTCCCTGGCGGCAGTGTTAATCCTGATTCATTTGTTTTGAGTTTACCGCTATTTCATCAGCAAGCGTGGTTAGGTGTGCTCGCCTATGTTGGCGGGTTAGCGGCAGCAACGAGTATGGTGGTGATTGCTGCGATTGTTTTGAGCACCATGATCTCGACAGAAATCCTTACGCCAGTGATCTTAAAATTTAAACTGTATAGTTCAAAAGCGGCGCCGCAACTGTCGGGTTTACTACTTAACTTACGTCGTATTACCATCGCGGTGATTTTATTGATGGCTTTCACCTTTGAGCGTTTAGTCGGTCAGCAAAGTCATTTAGCCAGTATCGGGTTACTGTCATTCGTTTTATTATCGCAATTTGCGCCAGCGGTGTTTGGCGCCTTGTATTGGCGAAAAGCGACGACTAGCGCGGCATTATCAAGTGTTTTGATCGGCAGCATGGTGTGGCTATACACCTTGTTATTACCGCTTATTTTCACAACTGCGAGTTGGGTTGAGCATGGGCCGTTAAATATTGCTTGGCTCAAACCTCAGGCATTATTCGGCGTTAATTCACTCGATAGTATTTCTCATGGTGTGTTTTTCTCTCTTGCTCTTAATTTACTGTGTTTTATTTTGGTCTCACTGTTTAGTCGTCGCAGTATCGGTGAGCAGCTGCAAGCTGAAGTCTTTGTTAATAAGAAAAAATCCCCGAATCAACGTCAATTAACCACCAAAGATTTATACAGTTTGTTACAGCGCTTTATCAGTAAACAAGCTGCCGATGACTTATTAGTCTATGCCAAAGCGCAGGGTATTCACCCGAGTAAAACCAGCGATGAGTTAATTGAATACACTCAGCTTCAGTTATCAGGGGTACTAGGCAGTGCCTCAACGAGTATGGTGATGAATGCGGCGGCTAACATTGAAGAAGTACCACTGGCTGATGTCGTGAGTATTGTTGATGAAGCCAGTAAAATGTTTCAGTTTAATCGCGAGTTACTGCAATCAGGTGTTGAGAATATTGAACAAGGTATTAGTGTGATTGACTCTCAAATGCGCTTGGTTGCGTGGAATAATCGCTACATTGAATTACTTGATTACCCTGCAGAATTAGTGGTTGCGGGCATGCCGATTGAGGTACTGATCCGCTTTAATGTTGAGCGCGGTATTATCTCTGGCGATGAAGCCGATGCCTTGGTTGCCAAGCGGGTGGAGCATATGCGTTTGGGGACCCGCCATTATTTTCAGCGAACAATGCCAAACGGTACGGTATTAGAAATTAGAGGCCAACCGATGCCAGGTGGTGGGTTTGTCAGTACCTTTAGCGATATAAGTGCTCATATTGAAGCGGAAAAAGCTTTACAACAAGCCAATGAACTCCTTGAAAAACGCGTTGCAATTCGCACTGAAGAATTGCAAAAAGCCAAAGCGCAAGCCGAAGCGGCAAATAGTAGTAAGACGCGATTTCTCGCTGCTGCAAGTCATGACTTAATGCAACCGTTTAATGCCTTGAGCCTGTTTACTTCAATGTTGAAGAAAAAAGTACAGGGGCAAGAATTAACCGAACTTGCTAATCATATTGATGATTCTTTGACTGTGGTGGAGGCGCTGTTATCAGATTTAGTGGAAATCTCTCGCCTTGATGGTGGCTCAGAGAAAACTGAGCCGTCAACATTTGCGCTAAGTGAATTGTTAACGCCACTGAATAATGAATTTACCGCTTTAGCTCAACAAGCCGACATTGAGTTTTGCTTTGTTGACAGCGCCGTTGTCATAGCAACAGATAAACGCTTGCTAAGGCGCATCTTGCAAAACTTCTTGTCGAATGCCGTTCACTATTGCCAAGCACCAACGAATCAAGTTGCGCGTGATGCAAAAATACTTTTAGGCGTGCGCCGACACCAAAACAACATTCGCATTCAAGTGTGGGATAACGGCCCGGGTATTCCCGAAGATAAACAAAAAACAATCTTCCAAGAGTTTGAGCGCCTAGAGCAAAATCGTGAAATCCCAGGTTTAGGGTTAGGTTTAGCGATTTCAGAGCGAATCGCCAGCCTTCTTGGCTTACAAATTGGTGTTTGCTCCACTGTGGGCAAGGGCACGTGTTTTATGATTGATGTGCCGCGTAGTTATCAATCCTTAGCCACAAGTGAGCAAACCAACGCAAATGGTTCAGATGCAAAGGCAAGCTCACAGATGAACTTGTCAGTGGTGTTACTGGATAACGATCCGTTAATGCTAACCGCGCTCTCTTCACAGTTAACTGAATGGGGATGCGATGTTGTAATCGCAAAAGATGAAGCGAGCTTAGTTCAATGTGTTGATCAGTTGTCGGCTGAGCCTGAGTTGATTATTGCTGATTATCACTTAGATGATCAGCAAAATGGCGTTGATGTGATTGAATCATTATTAGCAAAACACAACTGGCAAGTACCGTGTGTGATTTGTTCGGCGGATCCTTCTGAATCGGTGCGCCAACACACCAGCAATGCCAACTTTCAATTTTTGCGCAAGCCAATTAAACCACTGGCGTTAAAGCGTTTAATCAAACAGTTAATACCCAATTAAACCGCTAATTTATGAGGCGAGCTCTTGAGTAGCACCGCTTAACATTAATTGCTGGTATTTAAGGCCAGCCAGTGTTCGGTTGCTGACTTCAAGTTTGGTTAGTATCGCTGATACGTGTTTTTTGACGGTGGTTTCTTTGATCGCTAAATCATAGGCGATTTGTTTGTTGAGTTGACCATCAGCGATCATGGTTAACACAACATACTGTTGCGGGGTCAACTGGCCAAGCTGTTTTGCTAATGTCTGATGGGCATTATCGGCTTGTTGGTCCGTCGTTAGGGTTATATTTTCGGGTAGCCAAATTTCACCTTCAAGAACACAGCCTATGGCTTGGCTAATGGTGGTTAAGTTAGCTGATTTTGGAATAAAAGCGGCAGCGCCAAAGTTAATCGCCTTTTGCATGGTTTGTGGATTGTCTTCTGATGAGACCATAATCACAACCAAATCTGGATAGTGGTTTTGCAGTTGTGCTAGACCAGTAAAACCATCATTGCCCGGCATGTGTAAATCGAGAAATACGATTTCTATGGTCGGGTTATTTTCAACTAGCGTGAGTAATTCACCAAAGCTGTCTGCTTCTAAGGTCGTTTCGCCAGCCAAGCATTCTCCAATCGCCTGCTTGAGCGCTGCGCGAAATAAAGGGTGGTCATCGGCAATGGCAATTTTTGCACTCGACATATTTGGCTCCTGAAGTTGAGTCTAATTTGATTATGAAAAAAAGAGCTGACGATTGCCAGCTCTTAATGTCTTTGATTAAAACTGATAACTCACGGTGAGGCTAATGGTTTGCGGATCACCGTAGTAACCGATTAAGGTGTTATCGCCACCTAGCCCCGGTAAATAGTCACCATCTGGTGTTGGCGTGACAAACTGGTAGCCACCGATCATGTATTCTTCATCAGTGACGTTTTTCGCGTGTAAACCCGCGCTCCAGTTGCCATCAGTGCTATACCAATTAATGCCTAAGTTAAGCAATCCGTAACCTTCTTGTGTTAATAAGCTGTTTTCTTCAAACAAGACATAATCATCGCGGTAGTAATAATTCGCGTTAAAAATGAAGTCACCTAGGTTTGACTCTAAGGTGTAACTTGCCCCTAGGTTGTAGGTGTAGTCAGGCGTATTTGAAATACTGAAGTTTTCAGATTTATCAAATGGGTTGCCATCGGTATCATAATCAATAACTTCTTTAAACTCTGAGTCGATAGTACCAATACTCGCAGTAAGCAATAGGTTTTCAGTTGCTAAATAGGTAAATTCTGCTTCAATACCACTTGCCTCTGACGTACCGATATTACCTAAGCGTTGGTTTAAGTCAGCAGCGCTTTCGCCCGGTAGTACAGAAATGTATTGGCGGTTTTTGTGATCTAAGGCAAATAGCGTGACGTTGGCGCGAAGGCGATTGTCTAACCATTCGCTTTTCATACCGAGCTCAAATGAATCAACATCTTCAGGATCGGCAGCTGGTTCGGCGGTCGTTGCTCGAGGGTTGAATGTCCCTGATTTAAAGCCTTGGGCAAAGCTGGCAAAAAACATTAAGTCGCGATTGGCTTGATATTCAACACCGATGCGCGGCGTGAATTTTGACCAATCTTCGGAATCGTTTAACACTTCTGGCACGAGCTCGCCTTCGGGGCGAATATAGCCAGGTAACCAACCTGATTCTGGGTAAACCGTGGCAAAAATAAGCCCGTTATTAACATAAGCCTCTTTTTTATCTTTGGTGTAGCGAGCACCGAGGGTTGCTGACCACTTATCTGTGAAATCATAAGATACTTGGGCGTAGGCAGCGGTACTGGTTGAGTTATTACAACCGGTAACCTCACGGGTAAGCCCCGGTGCGCCTAGTGCATTGCCGAGTACTTCTAGAATGGCTTCGAACTGACCACACGACTCGCCATCGTAATAATATAAGCCCGAGACAAACTTGTAGTTATCGCCGTAATGATTGAGCTGTAATTCATGTGACGTTTGCTCATCATCGTAAATAGCCGGTACGTCAAAAATGCGTAGTGGCGTGTTGTCGAAATCAATATTAGTTGGTGAATAACTTTCGCGCTTAGCGGCAACATATTTTAAGTTAGTTGCATCTGATAATTGCCATTGGGCAGTCAAGCTCAAACCTTCAAGTTCAACTTTATTCCACGTTGGCAAGCTCGTGTATGAGTCAAAAACACTGTCAGGAACAGGCGCATCGGTCAAGATACTCGGCAGTAAGCGGTAACCACCTTTAGCATTCGAATCATCGGTGGTTTTATCGTAGTTTAAGCGGAAAAATAGCTCGTCGCTTGGGCGAAATTCTAAGGTAAAGCGACTCGCGACAACATCTTTGTTGTAGTTTTGAGTATCTTGATCAGGTAAGTCTGATTCTAAGAATTCACCGAAGCCGTCGCGGTTTAAACTCGCCGCGCCAAAACCAAAATAAAGTTTGTCTTCAATCAATGGAATTTGACCGGTAACTTTAAGATCGCGCTGATCGTAGCTACCTATGGTGCCTTGTACCTTAAGCTCCATATCGCCAGACATTTCTTTGGTGACGTATTTAATCGCACCACCTATGGTGTTTTTGCCGTATAACGTACCTTGCGGGCCGCGTAACACTTCAACACGCTCAACATCGAGTAAATCGAGTACAGCGCCTTGTGGTCTTGCCATGTAGATATCATCGATGTAAATACCTACACCCGGCTCATAGCCCCAAAGTGGATCTTGCTGACCAACGCCGCGAATAAATGCCGTGATTGTAGAGTTGGTACCACGGCTGCGTTGCAAGGTGGTGTTTGGCGAAAACTGCTGAACTTCGGTGATCACTTCTATGCCATTTTCGGCTAATTCGTCAGCACTAATTGAGGTAACGGCAACTGGTACTTCTTGTAAGCTCTCTACGGTTCTTCGCGCTGTGACTTCAATGCGCTCTAAACCTTTTTGCTCGGCAGCTTCACTCGCTGAGTCTTGAGCCAAGGTGATGTTGCTGGTCAATGCCGTTGCGATTGCAAGGGCAAGGCAGCTTTTTTGCGTGACACGTTTGTTCATAGTTTTCCCCGATTTATATTTTTTATATCTTTTTATCTTGGCTTGTTAAGCCTGTTTTCTTAGCTGCATAAAACTCTATATCAAGATGTCTAAAAAATAATTTGTACTATAGTAGTATGCCATCTAAGCTTTTGATATTTATTGTTTTAGGTTGTTTTTATTGATTGTTAAACCAAAATTCTACGATGTTTTTTGATGCGCTAAGCGGTGACGGTATTAGATAATCCCCCGCTTTTTCAGCGCGATTTTGCTCGCGGTTGATCATCATGCCGTGACCAATCTCATCAAGCTCAACGAGCTCTAACAGCACCTGATCTTTGTCGTTTTTCCAACTGGTCTTTTGATAGCCAGACTGTTTAGCTGTAGTACTCGTTAATGCTTGCTTATTGATGCCAAGCCATTGCATCGCAAGGTAATTGGCGTTTTTAGGATTGACCACAGCATCTGCGCTACCGGTCCAGATCGATAATCTAGGTAAAGTGTTGAGTGCTGTGCTGGCGTTACTTGTGATCTGATTGGCAAGTTGTTCTGGCGTTTGGCTCGGCCCCAAGCGCATACAAGAAATCGCTTTGGTTAAGTTGTCGGCACATGGATAGGGAATGCCTCCAACGATTGCTACGCCGTTAAAAAGGTTAGGATAGTGATACATCAGGGCACTTGTCATAGCGCCTCCAGCAGACAGCCCAGCGATATAAACCTGGCTACTTTGCGTTTGTTTGGCAAAAGCGCTAATCATGTTTTTTAGTGATAACAGCTCACCTTGATCGCGCTCGATATCTTGGCTTGAAAACCAATTAAAACACGATTGAATATTATTACTCGGTGATTGTTGCGGCACTAAAAGGTTAAACGCTCGCTCGTTGGCAAGGGCGACAAAACCGCTGTCGCTAGCAAACTGCTGGCCATTTTGGACACAGCCGTGTAACAACACTACAGCAATCGGCTTAGCTTTTTTCGGCTGAAGGTAACTTGCCGTAAGTTCGCCGGGATTGGCGCCAAAGTTTTCCAGCGTTTTGAAACTTGCATGACTTGTCATGCTGACGCTGATGAGAAGCAGTGTGCAAAGCTTGATAATTTTGCTCATCACCTTTCCTGTGAGTTATTGGGTTATGTAATCTTGGCGAGATATCGTCAATAAAACCATGGCACTTTAGTGCTATAGCGTCGTTTACTGTTTACTTTAGCGATGATTTCGCCGTGCTAGAGGATGCATTACAACATGATAATGATCAAACATGTTGTAATGCTATTGCGCGGTCCAAGCGCCGTCCATTGGCAGTGAGGCACCGGTGATAGAACGAGCGGCATCACTACATAAAAAGACAATGAATTCGCCAATTTGCCTCGGATCCATCATTTCAGGTAGTGGCTGTTTGGCGGTGATCAAATCATATTTTGCTTGCTCAATCGTCAGTTGTTTTTGTTCGGCGATTTCCTTGATTTGATGATTAATTAACGGTGTATCAACCCAGCCCGGACATATCGAATTAGCGGTAATACCGAGTTCGGCATTTTCAAGGGCGACGACTTTGGTTAACCCGATTAATCCGTGTTTTGCGGCGCAGTAGGCGGCTTTATTTTTTGAGGCGACTAAGCCGTGAACTGAGGCAATATTGATGATCCTACCCCAATTATTTTTACTCATCATAGGTAAGGTTTGTTGAATTAAGTGGAACGCCGAGCTGAGGTTTATGGCGATAATGTCATCCCATTTATTCGGTGGGAAATGCTCAACCCGTTCAGTGTGTTGAATTCCAGCATTGTTCACCAAAATATCGATGTCACCTAAGGTTTGTTGCGTTTGTTCAATTAGGTTAGCGATAGCCGATGGTTGGCGAATGTCAGCGTTGTTAAATAAGGTGTTTATTTGATATTGTTGGTTGAATTGCTCAGCAAGTTGCCTGCCAGCCTCATCGTCAAGTAAACCATGTAAGACAATATTAACGCCGTGTTCGGCAAGTACATGGGCGGTTGCGAGGCCAATACCACTGGTTGAACCGGTAATTAAAGCAACTTTTCCTTTTAACATAACACACTCTTATTAAACTCATTTAAAACAGAGATAGAGTGTAAGGAAGTCGGTAGAAAATTGATTTGCTACCTTAGTACCATAGTGGGGGAGTGAACAAGCGAATAGCTAGTAGGTAGTGGGCTATTCGCTATGATTCGAGGACTTTGATTTTAGCTTGGGTAGTGCGCTTTTAACGCGTTGTAGACTTGGCTTTGAAAATCAGGGTGAGTTACGTCTAATTCATTAACCACTTCGGCTAATACTTCGTTGTCTTCTTTACCGTGCCACACTTTGATGTAAGTGCCATCTTTGTAGCCGTGGTCTTGGCGGAAAAAATTGAGGGTGTTTTTACCTACGTACTGACGAAATAGCTCCGTTAAATCCATGTCCATTAAACGCATACAATCAGCGAAGGCTAAACCGTTAAACGCTTTATTGGTAACAGCATCAGAAGCTAATGACTCTAATGCAATCTTAAAGTCACCTTCGTTACTGGTTAACGATAAATCTTGAGTGAGTTGCTCAGCGACTTTTTCAACATCGTTTTGTGCCATCAAGCGCAAACTTAAACCGAAGTGGAAAATATCCACTAATTCTAATTGTACTTGTGCAACGTCGATTTCTTGATGCTTCCACCACTTCCAGCCGTGATGATCAAGCATTTCTGCACACTCAACCCAAATGGCGCGGTACCATTCGTAGTTGTTTTCGCGCCATGTTTCGCTGACACGAGAATTCATCGCATCTTGCATTTGTAGCATTTGACCGATTTGTACTTTAGCGGTTTCTAAGTTTGTCATTGTTTTCTCAACTGCAATTTTTATTGCTGATAGTGTGCCTAAGGAAGGATTAAGATACAAGCCTATCAAAGACAAAGGCGATAATGCTTTAACGCTTGAACGTTAATTCATTACCGCCTTATAGCATCGAGCGTTTAAGCTTGGTTTTAGTTAACTTTTTGGTACATGGTAACAACGGCTGCGCCACCTAAACCTAGATTGTGTTGCAGTGCTACGTTAGCACCTTCTACTTGGCGTTTGCCTGCTGCGCCGCGTAAATGCCAAACAAGTTCAGTACACTGAGCTAAACCAGTAGCACCAATTGGATGACCTTTAGACATCAAACCGCCTGATGGGTTAACGACAAACTGGCCGCCATAAGTGTTTTGCTTGTCATTGATAAACTGCTCAGCTTGACCTTCGCCACACAAGCCTAAACCTTCATAGGTGATCACTTCATTGGTTGTGAAACAGTCGTGTAATTCAACCACTTGTACTGCTTCTGGGCCCATGCCAGCTTGCTCGTATACTTGACGCGCTGCGTGCGCCGTCATTTCGCTACCGATAAGCTTCATTGGATCTGTCCATGAGCCCTCTAAGTCGGTTGCCATTGCTTGACCAACAATTTCAACGTTGGCATTGATGCTGTGCTTCTTAGCAAATGCTTCAGAACAAACAACAACAGCGGCGGCGCCACAGGTTGGTGGACAAGCCATAAAACGCGTTAAATACGGTGGGAAGATAGTCGGTGAGTTCATCACTTCTTCTAACGTTAACTCGTTGGTAAATAATGAATACGGGTTATTTACTGCATGGCTGCGTGTTTTCACTGACACTTTCCCGAAAATATCAGGGTTAGCACCGTACTTTTCGATATAGGCAGTGCCTGCTTGACCAAACATGCGCAGAGCTAGTGGTCCTTCTGGTGCATTAGATACTTTAGCCAAGGTATCGAGCATATTGGCAAATGGTGATTCGCGATCATCCCAATGAGAGCCTAAGGCACCTGGCTGCATTTCTTCAAAACCAAAGGCTAGAGCACATTCAACAGCACCAGATTTAACCGCTTGGCGCGCTAAGTATAGCGCTGTTGAACCTGAAGAGCAGTTGTTGTTGACGTTAATCACGGGAATACCTGTCATACCAACGTCGTAAAGGGCGTGTTGACCACAGGTACTGTCACCATAGATATAGCTCGCATAAGCTTGTTGAACGTGTTGGTAGCTAATACCTGCGTCTTTAAGCGCTTCAATGATCGCTTTACTTGCCATTACTCTGTAGGGTTCTTGTTGGCCTGGCTTACAAAATTTTGTCATGCCTACGCCGGCTATTCTTGCATTCATACTATGCTCCTTATTTCTTTGCGTTAAGCAAATCTAAACCGACCATGTCGCCAACCGCGTGGAAGGTACTAATAATACTTTCAGCCGGTTGTGCATCAGTAAAATCGCAAATCTGCTCCCATTTACTGGCAACATCTTCCGCGCTAATATTGTGCTCTACACCAAAGGCATAGCCTCTGGTTCGTTCTATTCTAATCTTAGCAAACCAACTTGCGCCCACTTCAAAAACACCACCTGTTTCACTGTTGTCATCACTGCTTAATTTGATGACTAAAGGTACAACGTAGTCTGGTGACGTCGCACGAAGAACTTCATCGGGCCAAATCGTTTCCGTTAAGCGTGAACCGGCAATTGGCGCAATAACGTTAACATGAATATTTTTACGAGCGCCTTCTAAAGCGAGTGTTTTACCTAAACCAAGTAGTGCTGATTTTGCCGCGCTGTAGTTTGCTTGGCCAAAATTACCGTAAATACCTGCCGCTGATGTGGTGAAAATCACTCGACCAAAGTTTTGTTCAACCATGTATGGCCAAGCTGCTTTGGTTACTGAATAGGCGCCATTTACATGAACGTTTTGAATCGCCTGCCAGTTGTCATCAGTTAATTTGCTAAAGCTTGAGTCACGCAAGAAACCCGCATTATTGATAACAATATCGACACGGCCAAAGCTGTCGATAGCGGTTTTGACGATCTTGTCGCCATACTCAACCGAGTCATAGTTTGCGACAGCTTCGCCACCTGCGGCTTTAATTTCATTAACTACGATATCAGCTGCAGCACTACTTGAACCTTCACCGTCAAATGAACCACCTAAGTCATTCACGACTACTTTGGCACCGCGTTTGGCAAATTCTAAGGCGTATGCTTTACCTAATCCGTTACCGGCGCCAGTCACAATAACTACGCGATCGTTAAATGTAATTTGACTCATATTGTTTCCTATCTGTTACTTCAGTAAAGGGGGGAGTGTTGTCTTTTATACTAATAATTTTGCAAAAGGTGCCAATGACTGAAACAGACAAAAGGATGAACATTGTCGATCGAAAAATATCAAATAGGCTGAGTAAAAAAATGAAAAAAAACGCCATAAAGCGTGGCTTCATGGCGTTTATATTGGGTAGGATTTATAAGTTTAAGATGCTTGGGTGACCTCACACTCAAGGACGAAATCTAAAATGCCCAATGCCGCTTTTCGACCCTGATCAATGGCTGTTACAACTAAATCCGAGCCAAGTACCATATCACCACCAGCAAAAACATTTTGCTTACTGGTTTGCATGGCAAAATCAGAATGTTCGGTGGCGATCACCCGACCTTTTTCATCGATGCTTACACCGGCTTCTGTCATCCATGCAGGTGGGCTTGGTAAGAAACCAAAAGCAATGATTACTGCGTCAGCTGGCATAACAAACTCTGAGCCTTCTATCGCTTGTGGCGAGCGTCGGCCGTTGGCATCTGGTGCGCCAAGCTCTGTTTTGACAAACTTCACGCCAGTAACATTACCGCTATCATCGATTTCGATATCGAGTGGTTGAATATTAAATTCAAATATCACGCCTTCTTCTTTAGCGTTCTGTACTTCGCGCGGCGAACCCGGCATATTAGCTTCGTCGCGTCGATAGGCACAAGTTACACTGCTAGCACCTTGTCGAATTGACGTTCTTACACAGTCCATCGCCGTGTCACCGCCACCTAAAACGACCACTTTTTTGTTTGCCATATCGACGTAAGGCAGTGCACCTTGTGTGATATTCATGACTTTCTGCGTGTTGGCAATTAAAAAGTCTAATGCTTTGTATACACCTGGGGCACTTTCGTTGGCAAAGCCAGCTTGCATACTGGTATATGTACCAAGCGCTAGAAATACGGCATCAAACTCATCACTGATCGCGCTAAATTCAATATCGACGCCAACATGAGTGTTAAGGCGAAACTCAATGCCCATGCCTTCGAAGATTTTACGGCGGCGAACAATAATGTCTTTTTCTAATTTAAACGACGGAATACCGAAGGTCAGCAGGCCGCCTATCTCTGAGTGTTTGTCGTAAACAACGCAGTCAACGCCGTTGCGGGTTAATACGTCGGCACAAGCTAAACCAGCCGGGCCGGCACCAATTATTGCGACTCGCTTATTGAGCTTAACAACTTGAGATAAATCAGGCGTCCAACCTTGTTCAAATGCAGTATCGGTGATGTATTTTTCGATATTGCCGATAGTTACTGCGCCAAACTCATCGTTTAAAGTACAAGCGGATTCGCACAATCTGTCTTGCGGGCATACTCGACCGCACATTTCAGGCAAACTGTTCGTTTGATGACACAGCTCGGCCGCTTCAAAAATTTTCCCTTCGGTAACGAGTTCAAGCCACTGTGGGATGTAATTATGGACAGGGCATTTCCACTCGCAATAAGGGTTACCGCAGTCTAGACAACGATCGGCTTGGCCTTTACTTTGTTCTGAGCTTAAGCCTTGATAAATCTCAACAAAATCAATTTTTCGCTGCTCAATTGGCTTTTTTGGCGGATCAATGCGTTTAACATCGATAAATTGATAAACGTTCTTACTCATTATTTATTCCTTACCAATTGTTATTGCGCTTGAACACGAAGCTCTGCAGAGCTGCGACTGCGATGACCAAGGAGTGACTTGATATCTGCAGAGGTTGGTTTAATTAACTTAAACTTACTCGCATACTCATCAAAGTTGGCTAATATTTCTTGTGCGTGCAGACTACCCGTTTCTTCAACGTGTTGGTTGATAATGCCGCGTAAATGCTCTTGATGGATCACTAAATCACTCATATCGACCATTTCGATTGACTCAGTATTTAAGCGAATAGCTAAATCATCATCTTGATCGAGAATATAGGCAAAACCGCCGGTCATACCTGCACCGAAGTTAAGACCGACCTTACCTAAAACCGTCACGATACCACCGGTCATATATTCACAAGCGTGATCGCCTGCACCTTCAACGACTGCTTGAGCACCTGAGTTGCGAACAGCGAAGCGCTCACCAGCGCGGCCACAAGCGAATAACTTGCCGCCGGTTGCACCGTATAAACAGGTATTACCCATGATCATGGCTTGATTAGACTGATATTCCACGCCTTTGGGTGGCTTGATCACTAACTGGCCACCCGTCATACCTTTACCAACATAATCGTTAGCATCTCCGGTTAGGGTCATGTGCAATCCACCGGCATTCCAGACACCAAAACTTTGGCCTGCTGTGCCTTGTAAATGAATTTTTATTGGACTTGCTGCCATGCCTTGATCGCCGTGTTGACGAGCAATTTCACCTGAGAGAGCTGCGCCTACCGAGCGATCGGTGTTGGCGATATTCAAGCGATATTCGCCACCTGTACTATGGGCGACAGCATCACGAGTTAATTCGACTAATTGTTGGTTAAGCTTCCCTTCATCGAATGGCGTATTAACTTCAGTTTGATGCAAGGCAGTGTGACTACCGGCAACAACCGGTGCAATAATCGGTGATAAGTCGAGCTTTTGTTGTTTGGCACTAATACCTTTTAATGGCTCAAGTAAATCGACGCGACCTATAATTGCCGTCAAGCTCTCAACACCAAGCTGAGCAAGAATTTCTCGGACATCTTGGGCGACAAACTTGAAGTAGTTCATCACTTGTTCTGGTAGGCCTTTGAAAAATTGCTCGCGAAGCACTTCATCTTGTGTTGCTACACCGGTTGCACAGTTATTTAGATGACAAATACGCAGAAACTTACAACCTAGCGTAACCATAGGCGCAGTACCGAAACCAAAGCTTTCAGCACCTAAAATGGCTGCTTTAACAATATCCGCTCCGGTTTTAAGACCGCCATCAACTTGCAAGCGCACTTTGTGGCGTAAGCCATTTTCAACCAATGACTGATGAGCTTCGGCTAGGCCTAATTCCCAAGGACAACCGGCGTACTTAACTGAGGTTAACGGACTTGCGCCAGTACCACCGTCGTAACCTGAAATAGTGATAAAATCGGCGTAAGCTTTCGCTACACCTGAGGCGATTGTGCCAACGCCAGGACCCGAAACAAGTTTGACCGAAATAACTGCTTTCGGATTCACTTGTTTTAAATCGAAAATCAATTGAGCTAAGTCCTCAATTGAGTAGATGTCGTGGTGCGGCGGTGGCGAAATTAACGTCACGCCCGGCACCGAAAAACGCAATTTGGCAATTAACGGGGTAACTTTGTCGCCTGGTAACTGACCACCTTCACCCGGCTTAGCACCTTGAGCGACTTTAATTTGTAAGACATCGGCATTGACTAAGTAATGCGGCGTAACACCAAAGCGGCCAGAAGCGATCTGCTTGATTCGTGAATTTTTAACGGTGCCAAAGCGGCGTTCGTCTTCACCACCTTCACCTGAATTAGAAAAACCACCTAAGCGGTTCATGGCAATCGCTAATGCTTCATGGGCTTCTGGACTCAGAGCGCCAATTGACATGGCTGCAGAGTCAAAGCGTTTGTATAGTTCAGTGTCAGCTTCTACCTTGTCGATATCAATAGCCTGAGTATTTTGTTTGAAGGCCAATAAATCACGCAACATAGCGACTGGGCGTTCGTTAACCTCTTTAGCGAATTGTTGATATTTCGCATAATCACCTGAACGCACGGCTTCTTGTAAGTAACTTACGACATTTGGGTTGTAGGCGTGGTACTCACCACCGTGAACATATTTTAATAGCCCGCCGTGATTAATTTTTTGGTGTGGTAAAAACGCTTTGCGCGCTAAGTTAAAGTTGTCTTGCTCGATATCACTAAAGTCAGCGCCTTGAATACGACTTGGCAAATCAGGGAAGCACAGCTTCATCACGTTTTCATGTAAGCCAATGATTTCAAATAAGCCAGCACAACGGTAACTGGCAATGGTTGAAATCCCCATCTTAGATAATATTTTCAACAGACCTTTGTTGATACCGTTGCGATAATTAATTAATGCGTCGCGCGCAGGCAGGTCGATATGGCCTTTCTCACACATCTGTTCAATGGTTTCATAGGCTAAAAACGGATAGACCGCTGTTGCACCTAGGCCAAGTAACACCGCAAATTGGTGTGAATCACGAGCGGAAGCTGTTTCCACAATAATGTTCGAGTCACAACGAAGTTGGGCATCGACTAAGCGTTTTTGCACCGCGCCAACAGCCATTGCCGCAGGGATCGGTAATAAACCTTGGTGCACTTGGCGATCTGATAACACAAGAATAACGGTATTTTTATCTCTGACGAGTTCTTCTGCTTCATCACACAAGCGGCGAATTGCATTTTCTAAGCCTTCTTCAGGATCGTAGTTAAGCGTTAGCGTATCTGAGCGATAATGCTTAGGATCAAGTTCTCGTAATTGCTTTAAGCCGGTATACATTAAAATGGGGGTGTCGAAAATAATGCGATCGGCATGGCCAGTCGTTTCGTTAAATACGTTGTGCTCGCGACCAACACAGGTTGCCAATGACATCACATAGCGCTCTCTAAGTGGATCGATTGGCGGGTTGGTTACTTGTGCAAACTGTTGTCGGAAATAGTCGTAGAGCGAACGCGGCTTTGACGACAAAACAGCCATAGGCGTGTCGTCACCCATCGAACCGGTGGCTTCTTGGCCATTTTCAGCAAGGGTTTTAACCACTTGTTGAATTTCTTCGTAACTGTAATTGAATAGCTTGTGATATTGGGCTATTTGCTCATCTGAGAAAATGCGTTGGCCAATAAGTGAGGCTTCCATTTGATGGAATGGCACCAGTCGACGGATGTTTTTATCAAGCCATTCGCGATAGGGGTGGCGAACTTTTAAGTCGTTATCGATACTGTGTGAATCAAAAATTTTGCCAGTATAGGTGTCGACAGCAAGCATTTCTCCCGGTCCTACACGACCTTTTTTCAATACTTCATCTTCGCCGTAATCCCAAATCCCAACTTCTGAAGCTAACGTAATGAAACCGTTTCTCGTAATCACATAACGAGCTGGGCGCAAGCCGTTTCGGTCAAGGTTACAAGCAACGTGGCGGCCGTTTGTCATTACCACACCAGCAGGACCATCCCAAGGCTCCATATGCATAGAGTTAAACTCGTAGAATGCTTTAAGATCGTCATCCATGCACGGATTGTTTTGCCATGCCGGCGGCATTAATAAACGCATGGCGCGGAACAAATCCATACCACCGGCTAAGAATAGCTCTAGCATGTTATCGAGTGATGATGAATCAGAGCCGGATTCATTAACAAAGGGTGCTGCGTCACGTAAATCGGGTAATAATGGCGATTGGAAGCGATATGTTCGAGCGCGACTCCATTGACGGTTACCGCGAATGGTATTGATCTCACCATTATGAGCTAAATATCTAAATGGCTGAGCGAGTTGCCATTGTGGAGAAGTGTTGGTTGAAAAACGTTGGTGGAAAACGCAAATCGCGCTCTGCATGCGGATGTCGGCCAAGTCTAAATAAAAATTAGGCAAGTCAGCCGGCATCATTAAGCCTTTATAGACGGTGACTAAGCAACTTAAGCTGGCAATATAAAATACGTTATCTTCAATGCGTTTTTCGGCACGACGACGTGCCATATATAAACGGCGTTCAAGATCTTTGTTGCGCCAACCCGGTGGCGCGTTAACAAATACTTGCTCAATGCGCGGTTGGTTAGATGCGGCGATTTCCCCTAAGCAATCACTATCGGTCGGTACTTCTCGCCACCCGACTAATGATAAGGTTTCTCTGGTCAGCTCTTCTTCTAATATCGCTTTGGTTTGTTCAGCAACGACGGGATCTGGGTTTAAGAAGATCATCCCTACACCGTATTTTTTGCCTAAATTCCAGTTGTTCTCAGCGGCAATAGACTGGAAAAAACTATCAGGTTTTTGGATCAGAAGACCACAACCATCACCTGTTTTACCATCAGCAGCAATACCGCCGCGATGTTGCATTCTATCAAGGCCAGTAATGGCAGTTTTTATGAGCTTATGGCTCGCCTCACCTTCAAGGTGGGCAATTAAACCAAAACCACAATTATCTTTTTGCATTTGTGGATCATAAAGCATCATCTCTTCTCTCCTAAAAAATCACCATAGCCAAGCAGGATGCATATTGAAGAATATTTTTATGATAATTATGCATATTTACCCTGCTTTTACGCTAGAGGAACTTTTAACATTAACGAGTTATTCAACATTCGTCAATTAAAATAGAGTATTTGCTCGTAGTTTTATTACAGTTTTATTAGAGTAAAACGGTCTGAAATATAAATAAATTGCGAATGTAGCGAGCTATAGTGAGATTTTTTCACTTTTTTCTGTGTGTGAGTTAATTATGTGTAATTTACTTTCAGTGTTGATAGGAAAGGAATTATGTTAATTTATTCTCGGTATTTTGTATATTTATGCTTGAGGCGTGGTGCGTGCTCAAACCCGATTGGTGTCTTTTTTAATGGCGAGAAAGTATTAATTTAAAGTTGGCTGAGTTGGCGTTACTCGTTATCGAACGAAAAAAAAGGCCTATTTTGTTATGACAAAATAGGCCTTTTTTTTTCGAGATGAAAACTTACGGTTGGTAGCCGCCTGCTATGCCTTTTGTGGTAACACTGACCGCGTCATGTGCGTGAAGTGACTCTAAGTGGTTTATTTTTAACCAGAAATCGTCATATTCATTAGCTTGTAACATCGCGTGCTGTAATCGACGAGCAGCGTCTTCACAAAACATCAAGTTTTGACCGTTTAAGCGAGCGAACTCTTGTTCGTCTTCACGTTTTACTGCGGCTTGTACTGGGGTTTGAAGTGCATCTTCAATTAAGTTAACTAAATCAGTGATTGGAAATTCACTTACTGATGGATTCAACTTAACTTTGACTTCGGCGACTGAGCGCTGGCTGTGCGGTGTTGCCACAACACCTTCAGTCGTGCCCAACCACTCGTGCACGGCTTCTAAGTTAACTTGATCACCGGTAAAGTTTTCTTTGAATGCTTGCTGTATCAGTTGACGAGCTAAGGCTGCTGAACATGGGCAAGTAGAAGAATAACGAACATCAATCGCCAGCTCGATATCGAGTTTACCTTGGTTTAAGCGGCCGGTAATCGTCGTTGGGTAGGCTTTCCAACCCAGTTTACCGCTCATTAGTGATTTTCGGCGTAAATGATAATCAAAGGCAAATTGTACTTTTGCATTGTCGCTAAGATCTTGGTGGCTTGAAATAAAGCCATCAAGTAAGGTAACTAATGTTTGGTAATTGAGGACATTTTCGCTCGATAGCTGATCGAGAAGTAAATATAAGCGCGACATATGAATGCCTTTGGCTTTCGGATCTTTTAGATTCACAAATGCGTCAACGTGTGCTGAACACATACGTTGCGTTTCACCTTTAGATGCGATCATGATCGGCATTTCAATATTGCTCATACCTACCCAGTCTAAAGTCCCTTCAGTTTGAGCTTTAGATTGATTAGCAATATCAGGCATTGATGTTGGCATTACTTCTCCAATAAAAAATACAAGCGCGAAATATTCACAGTGTTTATTTAAGGGCGCATATTTTACCCGAAAACACGAGATTTCTTTAGTACTATTTCAACTATTTCATGGCGAAACTGTCCGCTAGTTGGAAAACTTGACTAAAAAGGTCGGCTATTCTGAATGAAAAAACAGCGAAATGCAATCATGATAGGGCGTATCGGCAAATAGATACTGTTTTTATTGTAGACAGAAGTATACAGTCCTAACTAAAGACACTTACCTTGATGTTAGTTGCTGATAACTTTCTTCGTTATTACTTGTATAATAACGTTTGTATTACCTGTTATAAGTAGAGTACTAAATGATGTGAACTTATCTTCACATCATTAGGTGTTATTTCATCTATTTATGGCATAATGCTTCAACAAAATATCATTAATAGTTGTAAAGAGTATAAATTGTGGCAAATAAACCTTTAATTGATGAAACTTTATTGAGTGGTTATATCGAAAGCTTGGGGAAAAACATCGTTGAGCAGATGTTTGGTCTCTATAAAGAGCAGTCAGTTATTTATATCAATGAAATAGCGGCAACCTTACCCGATGGGTCTCAGCAAGATTGGCATGAGAGATGCCACAAGTTTAAAGGGGCTGCAAGTAGTGTCGGCTTATTGCAAATGCATGCTTACATGGTAGAAATAGAGCACTCACAAGCACCAAGTGATGAAAAGCAAGCCTTCGTTAAAGAAATGCTGGCGCTAAATGAAGCATCAATTGAAACATTTAAAAAATGGCTCGACACACATTAGTGTGAGGAGCCATTAACTGTTGTCCTTATATCGGTTAGGACTACTCGCCTACTTGTCCGACAAATCGATAACCTTCACCGTGAATAGTATTGATCAACTCAGGTGCATCAGTATCGGCTTCAAAATGCTTACGCAAACGACGAATGGTGACATCAACCGTTCTATCATTGGAGCGCAATTCGCGGCCTGTCATTTCTTTAATAAGCTCTGCGCGAGTAACAATTTGACCTGCGTTAGCGATTAACAAACGCAACGCGCGGTATTCGCCACGTGGTACTGAAATAACGTCGCCTTGTGGTGATGTCATCTTGCGTGAGTTGCCATCTAAGTGCCAACCATTAAAAGTAATTATCGCGTTGTCTGGTTCTTTCTTAGATTGTGTAATACGGTTTAAGATATTACGTGCGCGAATTGTTAATTCACGAGGATTAAATGGTTTAGTTAGGTAATCGTCAGCGCCAATTTCTAAGCCTAAAATCTTGTCGATATCTGAATCGCGACCCGTTAAGAAAATTAAACCTAAATCTGGATTGTTAGTGAGCTCGCGAGCTAGTAATAAACCATTCTTACCGGGCAAATTAATATCCATGATCACTAAGCTTACTGGATTCGCTTTTAGCGCTTGTTCCATGGTGTCACCGTCAATGGCTTCAGATACACTATAGCCTTCAGCTTCAAAAAGATTACGCAAGTTGAAGCGAGTTACGTCTTCGTCTTCAACAATTAAAATGTGGTTGTTTTGCATATCAGTGCTTCCCTTTATGTACAGGTAATGATAGCGAGACTATCTAAAATTTGACTAAATTATAAACTATGTAAATTTTTTATTATGTTTGTTTATGTAATCTTTTGAATTCAATTGTAAATAATAGGAAAAATTTAACGACAGTATTTAGCGTGCTATTAACTATTGGTCGCTATTCTATTCGGTTTTTGTTAATAATTCGATAGGGAAGTCAATAATAAATGTTGCACCTTTTTCTTGGGTCGTGTCGAGTTGAATGGTTCCTTTAAGTGCCTGTGTAACAAGATTGTAAACCAAATGCATACCCAAACCAGAGCCCCCTTCACCTCGTTTAGTGGTTGAAAATGGTTCAAATATTTTATCTTGCATTTCTGGCTTTACGCCATTGCCGTCGTCGCTATAGGTAATGGTTAAACGGTCATCGCTTGCTCGGACAATTATCGTGATTTGGCCGTTATCGATGTTTTCAAAGCCATGAATAAAACTATTAATGATCAAGTTGATGAGGACCTGGGTAATCGGGCTTGGCTTACTTCTGATCATCAAGTTTTCGTCACAGGTAACAGCTAATTGATATTGATAGTTCTTGATTTTTGGCGTCAGTGTTAGAAAGACATCGTCGATTAATTGCTTCATGTTAAAATCGCGCTCATCTTCAACACTTTGGTCTACTGCGACTTGTTTGAAACTTGAAATCAAGTTAGCTGCTCTGTCTAAGTTGCGAATGATGATTTGTAAATTTTCTTCACTTTCTTCGATGTATTTATCTAGCTGACTTGGCTTTAAGGTTTTATTCTTAAATTCAGCCTTCAAGCCTTCTAGCTTGTCGATCATTAAGGTTGAAGCCGTTACACCTAATCCGATCGGGGTGTTTACCTCATGAGCAACCCCTGCAACTAAATCGCCGAGCGAGGCCATTTTCTCATTTTCAACCAGTTGCTCTTGATATTGGTGAAGCTGTTCTAAGGTAGAGAGTAGTTCGCTGTTCGACTCTTTTAGCGCATCGGTTCGGCTGACCACTTTGTTTTCTAATTCTTGGTTTTGCTCTTTTAGTTGTTTGGCGTTACCAATGTGTTTTTTAATCAGTTTATCGGTGCGCTCATATAATAAATTGAGGTTGTTAGTCAGTATTTGTGCTTCGGCAAATGGTTGTGTGGGGCATTTTTGGCTGTAATCTTTTTTCTGAGTAACGTCGATTATCGAGTCTGAAATTACTGATAACGGGCGGCGAATTTTTTTCAATAATAAAAAGCCGACAATGAGGCTGGTAACAACTGATAAAAAAACTAACACAGCCAGCATCAACATGATATTGCGGTTTGTGATTGTTACATCGCTAATATTGCCATGGAGATAGACGTAGCCAAGCAAGTTTTCATTTAAATAAATAGGTTTGGCGTATTCAATCGTGTCGCCTTGAAATGTCGTTTTGGTGAGTTTTTTGATTTCTTCTAAATTCACTTTGAAAGTAGGCGCGTCTTTAAATTTTTTGTAACGGCTGAATATGGTGTCAGTATTCGTTTGAGCGTTTACTTTGAAAATGAATATCTGATCAACAGTTGCAAGGCTATCCAGTCGCTTTAAGTCTTGAGTGAGTTCTTCCCCTTGATTAGCGACTAAAAAGTCTACACTGCGCTCGCCAATGATATTGGCGATAGACTCAAAAGATTTGGCAAGTTGGAATTTGTGATGATTGATATACCAATAACTCGCAAAAGCTAGTGTGCTCATGAGTAAAACGAAGACGAGGCCAGTGGTAGACCAAAAAATCTGTCGCGAGATTGAAATATTATTTTTCGTCATTTGTCACTATTCGTTTTTATATATCCAACCTATTAAACTTATACGATCGTTTGATATTTATCATGTTTTTTTAACGAATTGCGTGATAAACCGTAAAACCATTGGCCTTAACCGCTTGTTCAACGCTAATAAATTTACTGGCGATGATCGGTTGGTACTTTAGAAAGCTGTTAGCGACTATGGTTAAGGAGCCTTTGACTTTGATGTGCTTGGCTATTTCACTCAAGAAACGCTCGGTTGCTTGGTAATGGGTTTTCAGCCCTTGATGAAATGGTGGATTTGAAATGACAGCATCAAATAAATCAGTGATATTTGACATGCTATCAGTGGCAATAAACTTCCCTTTTAGTTGATTGGCAGCAAAAGTCTGTTTGGCAGAGGCTAAGGCTAGTGCACTTACATCAGCTAGCGCAAGTGTACTTGATGGGTAACTCGATGCTATATAAGCGCCGATAACACCAGCACCGCAGCCAAAATCTAAGACTTTTTTCCCGGTGTAATCCGGCAAGTACTCGAGTAATAGTTTAGTGCCAACATCGAGACGCTCTTGGCTAAAAACCCCTGGTAGCGCATATATTTGGATAGTTTTACCTTTGATATCAAGCGGATATTGAACAAACCATTCGTCAACATCAAATGGCTTGGCCTGCGCTTTGTAGCAACCACTAAATAATAAGCAGTGACGGGCTGCATCATCTTTCTGACAGCCGTGAAGGTAGTTTTTAGCGAGCTTCTCTACCGATTTTACGCCCGAGTTTTTCTCGCCAACAAAATAAATTATCGTATTTTGGTCGGTGACCTCATTTAGCATGGCGAGTGTGTAACCAAGCTCAGCTTTACTTTTCGGGAACGCGATAATAATCAGGTCGTGGATCTCATTAGCTTGGTAGTAATGAGAAAATTGACACGGGTGTTGTTTGGCTTGATGGGCTAGATATTCGCCGTAATGGCTGTTGAAAAAACTCAATTGAGCATGTGGATATTCACGCTTGTATTCATCAATAAAAGCATCTGCCGGAAGATTGATAAATAGCGGCTTAGTCGCTTTGAGTAACGAGAGGTTCTTGAGTAATAGTTGACTGGTATTCGCAACAGACATGATTATCCGCACATCGGCAATAGTGACAAAGCACTATTATGCCATAGTCACTTAAATATTGGCTAACGCGAAGTCAGAAATATGTGTTATCAAGACCTGTGGTTGCAGACGGGTGGAAGCTTGGTAGCGCATTCGCGGTTAGTCTCACGTTGGTCGAGGCTGATTGAACAAGCTATAGCTTGCCAAAGCGAGGTTAAACGTGCTTAAATACCGCGTCTTTTGTTCGCTAGGCTAGCATAACGCATATTAGCCTAGTGAAAACAAAGTCAGAAGAGGAGCATTAACCAGGTAGCTACTTCGAGGAGATCAAACTCCAACGACGGGTAGTGAGGGGGATTAATGCCGAGACGACCTGCTATTTGATGAGCATGTTGTCGGTTGTTTAGGTTGAATCCTGACAATTGTCACCGTATCTGGTGGAGAGCTTCTGGTTTATGTCATATCTTCAGGGGCTATATCGCACCTGTCATATCACATGCCTTGAGCTTTAATTTGCAGTAAGTTCAAGGCGGCTTAAAACCTTCTTGTTTTGCTGTATCAGTTTTTAAACATAAGGTTATCCAATGAATTGGCAAGAAACGCTATCACAATTAGAACAAGGCACTGTGCGTGCCGCATATCAAGATGAACAAGGTCAATGGCATGCTAATACGCAAGTTAAGCAAGCTATATTAGAAGTCTTTAAAGCGGGCGAAAACACAAGTTTTTCATCACCTTACCAAGGTTTTGTCGATAAGCACAATTTACCTACCCAAGCTTTTACGCCCGAACGAGGTGTCAGAATGGTGCCGGGTGGTAGTTCAGTTAGGGCGGGGGCATACGTTGCCAGTGGCGTGATTATTATGCCTCCTGCTTATATTAATATTGGTGCATTTGTCGATTCTGGCACTATGGTTGATAGTCACGCACTTGTTGGCTCGTGTGCACAAATTGGTAAAAACGTGCATTTGAGTGCCGCAGTTCAAATCGGTGGTGTCCTTGAGCCAATTGGCGCTAACCCAGTGATCATTGAAGATAACGCGTTTTTAGGGGCCGGTGTCGTGGTTGTTGAAGGACGTGTTGTTAAGCAAGGTGCGGTATTAGCGCCAGGCGTAAACCTAACCGCCTCTATGCCAGTATATGATTGTGTTCATGAATATCAGCTTGAGCGCGGCGCACCTATTCCTGAAAATGCGATTGTTGTCCAAGGTTCTCGACCGGTATCAAGTGCATGGGGACAAGCGCAAGGCTTACAAATGAGTTGTGCTTTGATTGTTAAGTATCGCGATGAGCAAAGTGATGCAGCACTAGAGCTTGAATCTCTGTTGAGGTAAGACGATGAATCAAGTGAGCCAGTTACCCCATATTATTGCCCCAGAATTTATTCGAGCGATTGAAGATCATCACAACCATTTTTCGAGTGAACACGGTTATTTTATCTATCACCTCGATAAGCTCAGGCTGCACTTAGCAAACTTGCAGCAACAAGATGTTGTCAAATTGTGGTTTGCGGTAAAAGCAAACCCATTATCTAGGGTGATTCAAACGATTGCTCAACAAGGGTTTTGTTTTGATGTGGCAAGTGACGGCGAGCTTGAGCAAGTGTTAGCGCAAGGGGTTAGTGCGAAAAATATTTTAAATACTGGGCCAGCTAAATCTAAACGCCAGTTGCAGCGATTTATCGATAAAGGGGTAAATACTTTTGTCGTCGAAAGCATCAATCAATTAGCCTGGCTTAATGAGCTTGCACAGGACAATAAAATTACTCCAACAGTCTTGCTGAGGGTCCAATTACAGTGGCCAGAAGGTGAGAAAAACCCGTTAGGTGGTAATGAGCTAACCCCTTTTGGTCTAAACCTTGAACAATGGCAAACGATCAAGCTTAGTGATTTTCCTGCACTTAACATTTGTGGCATCCATATTTTCCAATGGGGCAATATGCTCAGTAATGCCAAAATGTTTAGTTTGTGGTCACAAATGATTGAACCTTTGGTTGGTTTAGCTGAGGATTTGGGCTTCGAACTCGAGATTCTCGATTTAGGTGGCGGTTTGGGCATTGATTACCTGCAAACCGGCCAAGCAATTGATTGGTCAATGGCGATGCGAGATCTAGCTGAAATCAAAGCCAAAGCGCAGGTAAAAGAAATTTGGCTAGAGCTCGGTCGTTATGCCGTTGCTCAAGCTGGTTACTACGTCGCACCAATCGTTGATAAAAAGCTCAATGCTGGTGAGCAGCAATTAATCCTTGCCGGTGGTATCAACCATTTATTGCGTCCTGCGATCACTAGTCAGCCGTTTCCTGCGCGAATGTTGCGAACGTCCAATCAAGTAAGTGAAAACTATCACGTGCATGGTCCGTTGTGTACGAGTATGGATAAGCTGGGCATATTTGCCTTGCCAAATGACGTAGCGGTTGGCGATGCATTGCTCTTCGGTTTATGTGGTGCTTACGGTTTTACCGAAAGTATGCCGTTCTTTTTATGCCATGACATAGCCGCTGAATATGTCTTTGAAAATTTAACATTTGAATTAGTTCGCGAGCCGCAGTCGCCAACTTGGTATTTGAGGTAAATTAATGACAACAATCAATAAAACAGTACTTTCAATGGGTGAAATGGCCTCTGGTGCAAAATTGACTGTGCCTGTTTATAGCATTAAGGGGCGAGGTGAGGGACCAAGTGTTTATATTCAGGCGAATATGCACGGCGCCGAAGTACAAGGTAATGCTGTTATTTATCAATTATTAGAGCTATTAAAAACGTTGCCGGTTTTAGGTGATATTACTCTAGTTCCATATGCCAACCCAGTAGGTGCAAATCACAAAAATGGGGAGTACACGTTAGGGCGTTTTGATCCAATAACCGGCGTTAACTGGAATCGGATGTATCATTACAACCAAGCGCAAATTACTGACTTTGTTGATCACTTAACAAATCAACCACAAGCTGAGATCGATCAACAATTTCAACAGTTATTGGTTGGTAATATTGAACAAAAACTCGAACACAACCAATACGGTTTAACAACCGGTCAGCGCATTGCCTATCAACTGCAAAAAATGGCTCATCAAGCCGATCTCGTACTTGATTTGCACACCGGGCCCATCTCATCTAAGCATTTGTATTGTCCTGAATACGCTAAAGCAAGTGCTAGTTATTTTGACATTGAGCATACGATTTTAATTCCAGATGGCTTTGATGGTGCTATGGATGAAGCTACTTTTTGCCCTTGGTGGTCGTTGTCGAAACAGCTTGCAACTAAAGGCATAGCTTATCAACTTGAACGAGAGAGCTTTACCGTTGAGCTTGGTTCACAAGAGCTGATCGATTTAGATGTCGCAGAGCAAGATGCACGCAGTATTTTGAGTTACTTGCAGTACAAAAAAGTTATTGATACGAGCGAGTTTGTGCCATCGAATATCACGCGTTATGGTTGTTATTTGAAAGATTACAAAGCGTTTTACTCACCAATGGGCGGGATGGTCGACTATTTAGCTGATTTTGGTCAGGTGCTTAGGGCAGGCCAACCACTTGCACGCATATTGCGAATGGATAATTACGGCGACGGTGATGCACTGCATTATATCAGTCTAGATCACGATGTGATTCCTATTTTACATTTCGCGTCAGCGAGCGTTAATCAAGGTACAGAGTTGTATAAAGTGTTCAGCAAGTATTTTGAATTAGTGTAAAGGTTGTTGTAACAAATTGTGAAGCGAGTATTTTCTAATGGTAACTTTTGATATATTATCACGCTGTTAGTTAGTCCCATTTTTAAAGTAGGTTTATGCGCTCTCATCTAGCTCATACAAATACTCGTCAACCGAAAAATGTATACAGCATACTCTTGTGTGTTGTTTTCGCGTTGCTGTGGGCTAATGTTACTCACAGCATGCATCTTAGCAAGATCGACGGTCCACTCGTTGAGATAGACTGTAATGTTTGTCATGTTTATGGCGATGTTCCCGAAAAATCACTACAAATACCTAGCGTAAGTTTTGCTGCTGCTTATCGAGTAACGCCGTATCTATTCATCGAAACCTTTGCGCAGCAGTTTTATCTGCACGCCCCGCTAAGAGCTCCACCCATAAAATAAAAAGACCAATCATCAACGCGTTTTTTTAATTTTATTTTATAGGAGAAGGGCTATGCGCTCTGTATTTTCTTCGTGCCCACAGTGGTCACGCTCAGTACTATCAGCTGCAATTTTATCAACATTAGCAATGCCGACATTGGCAAACACAATTTCTGGCAAAGTTGTTGATAACAAAGGTAAACCTGTGGCAGATGCCACGATCAAGCTCAACAAATCTACCGTTGTTGTCTCTGATCAATCAGGTGTGTTTACATTTGATGCAGTAAAGCTTGGTCAATCTGAAATCCATGTATCAGCAGATTCATATAGTCACGTGACACAAAAAGTTACCGTTGGTGAGCAAGGTATTACCGATTTAAATGTGACATTATCACCTTCTGTAATGGAGGTTATCGATGTGTATGCCACACCACTACACGGTTCAACAATTGAATCTGCCTTACCTATCAATGTCTTAGCTGGTGATGAGTTAGCATTGAAGCAGGCCGCGACATTAGGTGAAACACTTAAACACGAAGTGGGTATTCATTCGACTTACTTCGGCCCTAATTCTAGTAGTCCAATTATTCGCGGGTTAGACGGCCCTCGTGTGTTAATTACCCAAAATGGTCTCGACGTTGGCGATGTGTCGCGTGTTGGTCCAGATCATGTTGTCTCTACCGAAACAGCAACAGCGACACAGGTAGAAGTATTGCGAGGCCCTGCTACTTTATTCTATGGTAGTGGTGCTATCGGTGGTGTGGTAAACGTTGTTGATACCCGTGTACCAACCTCAACCGATACGCAATTTGATTATCGCTATGCCTATAACAGTGTGTCTGATGGTAATGAAGGGTCATTTAACTTCAATACTGGCACAGGCAACTTTGCATTCCACGCCGATGGTTATATTCGCGATACTGATGATTACGAGATTCCAACCGAAGAGGGCGTACTTGAAGGCAGTTCTTCAAAAGCCGATGGCTTTACTATTGGCTCTAGTTATTTATTAGATAATGGTTTTGTTGGTTTTTCTTACGGTAAAATGAACAATACCTATGGTATTCCTGGTCATGGTCATGGCGATGATGATCACGATGATCACAGCGATGATCACGATGACGATCATGATGATGGTCACGACGAACACGAAGAAGAATCTGTTTTTGCTGATATGAAGCAAACGCGTTTTCAAGTATTGTCTGAGTTGACTTTTGATGAAAGCTTTATTAATCGCATGGCAGCAAAGTTTGCCTACACCGACTATCAACACGTTGAGATAGAAGATGGTGAAGTAGGAACTACCTTCAAAAACGAAGCTTATGAAGCACGTGTTGATCTTCATCACCATGAAATTAATGGCTTTAAGGGGGCATGGACCCTACATTACAAATCATCAGACTTTGAAGCGATTGGTGAAGAGGCGTTTACCGCCCCGTCAAAGACGACTTCATTAGCATTGGCTTGGCTAGAAGAAAAGCATTTGCGCGATGATGTCTTACTACAATTAGGTGCCCGTGTTGAAAGTGTTGATATTAAATCGACGGATTTATCTGATATTCCAAACTTCGATTTTACACCGTTAAGCGCATCTGTTGGCTTCGTTTGGGATTATCAGCAAGGCTATAATTTGGGTTTATCGATGTCGCTCTCACAACGTGCACCATCAGCGGGTGAGTTGTATGCAAACGGTCCTCATATCGGGACAAGTACTTATGAAGTGGGCGCAATTTACGATGTTGAAATGCACGGCGATCATGTTGATATTGAGCTAAATGGTGTTAAGCCTAAAGTTGAAACAGCCAAAAATATCGATCTGACATGGCGTAAATTTGAAGGCGACTTCGGCTTTGTTATTTCAGGCTTTTACAACCAAATAGATAACTATTATTACTTAGAAAATACTGGCTTATATGCTGATGGTGGCCATGATCATCACGAAGAAGGAGCTATTCAAGATGAAGAGCATGGTGAAGGGTTACCGATTTATGCATATCGCCAAGCTGATGTCACGTTGAAGGGATTTGAGTCGGAGTTTATTTATAAAGTAAATGACGCGTTAAAAACAAGCGTATTTGCCGATTATATCCACGCGACATTTGACGATAACGTTCAAGGTAAATACTTACCTCGTATTCCACCAATGCGGACAGGTTTAGTGTTTGATTATCAACAAGACCGATTCGACAGCCGACTGTCGATAACACGCTATTTTGATCAAGATAATGTTGGTGAATTTGAGACGACAACAAGCGGTTACACGTTAGTTGATCTTAATGTAAATTACTATCTCGAAGGTTATGGTAATGATTTAGTGCTGTTTGCCAAAGGTGAAAACTTACTCGATGAAGAAGCGCGAGTTCACTCGTCATTCTTGAAAGAAGTTGCACCACTGCCTGGTCGTAACTTTGTATTAGGTGTTCGCGGTAGTTTCTAGCTAGAGACCCCTAAATATAACAAAGGCGCCAATTTGGCGCCTTTTTACTGTTTTTAGTCAAAACTACGATTTTAACCGAATGCCATTTGGCTCAATAGTTATTTTTCCTTGTTTTAACAAATGACCTACGGTGGCCTTGAAAGCTTTTTTACTTACGCCAAATGTCTTTTGAATTAACGCTGGCGAACTCTTATCGTGGATATCACAAAAGCCATCGTGTTCAATTAAATATGCTAATAACTGCTGTTGAAAATCGATAACCTTACCTTTACCGGCACGAGACAAGGCGAGATCAATACGACCATCATCTCTGACTTGTTTAATATAACCTGTTAATTTTTGCCCCGTGCGCAATGGTTTGAAAATATCACTGTGGAAAATTAACCCCCAGTGTTGGTGATTGATTATTGCTTTAAAGCCTAGATCGGTTTTGCCAGCAATAATTAAATCGACTTGCTCACCACTTTGATATTCGGCCGGCCATATGTCGAGAAACTTATCGAGTTTACTTGAAGCGACAATTCGCTCAGTGCGCTCATCATTAAAGACGCGAACTAAATAATTTTTACCTACTTCCATCGGACGCTGTTGATTGTTAAACGGCACTAACAGATCTTTTGGCAGCCCCCAATCTAGAAAGGCGCCAATTTTATTCGTCTGGACAACTTTTAAACTAGCAAATTCACCACTTTGAGCTTTTGGCTTTTGGGTTGTAGCAACAAGCCTATCTTGTGAATCAGCGTAAATAAAGACATCGAGCGTATCACCGATGGCACAATCTTTTGGTACATAACGATTGGGTAGCAGGATCTCT
The DNA here is from genome assembly GCF_014898095.1 of Thalassotalea sp. LPB0316. Lineage (NCBI taxonomy): Bacteria > Pseudomonadati > Pseudomonadota > Gammaproteobacteria > Alteromonadales > Colwelliaceae > Thalassotalea > Thalassotalea sp. LPB0316. Next base: position 368,758 of record NZ_CP062946.1, on the reverse strand, counting down.
CCTTTGTCGTCACCATTTAAAATAGCGCCGTGGGCGATTAAGTCGATGACCTCTAGTTGATTAAATGTGCCAATCTGTGCCATATAAAAAGCTCTGCTTTAGTAAAAAGCGTATTTTACCTCAAAATAAGGCTACTCGTTGAATTATTTAACCTCAGCTCAGTTTATTTGGTGGTTAATGCGTTGGTTTTTGCACTGATGTATTCGTGGTGGCGCAAATGCAATAAGTCAGCGATCTTACGAATGATATGGTGTTCGATACTGGCGACTTCTCCGTCAGCATAGGCGAGCTGCCAAAGTAATTCTACGATGTGAATTTTTTGATTGATGTCACACTGTTTATTAATTTTAGAAGTGAAGAAGTAGAGATCATTGGCTTCGTCACTGTGGCTTAATGCTTGGCACATCACGTCATCAACTTGTTCAATATTCAAGTGAAAATGTTGCTGAAGCATTTGTTTAATCGCTTGCTCTTCTGTGGTATCAACTTGATGGTCTGCGCGCATCACTTCACACAGTAATACTGCGCATGCGAGCTCTAATGATATCGATGTTGTCTCGGTATCTTGTGCTACCGTATTGAGTTGTTCAAAAAACGATTTGATTTTAGCTAGCATAGGTATTTCTCTTATTACTACTCGCCTTTATCTATAACCTGTTTTTGACCATTCGACTAGTTTTTGTTTTTCTCAATAAATAATTCTTATCACTAACTATTGGTAAAAATAACCAACATAAAATTTTACGAAAAATACCAGTCAGATTGTTTTGCACGTCACTTACCTTCCAGGTTGGTAAATAAGTTTTTGATATTTATAGGTTTAAATTTTTTTTAACCGTGCTTTAAACTTTTTGGTCAATTCGGCATACCTATTGTAATAGTTGTTTACATATTATTGACACTTGGTTACGAAGATTAACGTAAACTGGTAACCATAAGTCACTATCGTTTGGAAATTGAGGAATTCATCGTGACACGGAAAAAACAAATCATAGTACCCATTGTTGTGCTCTTGACGGGCATCGGGCTATTCGGCGCTTTTGCTAGTATGAAGAAGCCACCGGAAGAAAAACCTAAAGTAGACAACACGCCAATCGTTTCTGTAACACCAATCAACGTTGAACCTAAGCAGCTCAGCGTAGACTCTTATGGTGTCGTCATGCCTAAATATGAAACCGAACTCGTTGCTCAAGTTTCTGGACAAATTGTTGAGTTATCTGATGTCTTTGTGAAAGGTGGCTTTGTTCGCAAAGATCAGGTCCTTGCAAAAATTGACGCCAGTGATTACCAAGCAGCCTTAATTGAAGCAGATGCTAATTTAGCCAATGCTAAAGCAGCATTGGAGCAAGAAGTCGCTCAAGGTAAGGTTGCTGAACAAGAATGGAAGCGTATTACCGACACCATGCCAACTGAACTAAGCTTGCGTAAACCGCAATTAGCCAAGGAGTTAGCGCGAGTAAAAGCAGCACAAGCTAGCGTACTCAGAGCACAACGCAATTTAGAGCGCACAGAAATAAAAGCACCATACGATGCGATGATCGAAAGCCGTGAAATTGGCTTAGGGGCTTATGTTTCGACGGGCCGCAAGATAGGTAAATTACTCGGTACCGATATTGCTGAAGTGCGTTTACCTGTTGCTGACAGCCAACTAGAGTTTTTAATTGACGGCGGTGAACAAGCAAAGGTCATTTTATCAGGTAATTACGCGGGTAAAAAACGTACTTGGCAAGCAACAATTGCTCGTAGTGAAGGCGTTATTGATGCCAACTCTCGCATGAGTTATTTAGTCGCTCAAATTAAAGATCCCTATGGTTTAGCACACAATGATAAGCCGATTCGGTTTGGCGCTTATGTAACAGCAGATATTTTAGGTATGGAAGTCGCCGCCGCTACCGCAATTCCTCGTTATTTAGTGGTTGATAACAAAGTCGCTATTTTGGATGCCGAAATGAAGTTGCGATATGTACCGGTTGATATTGTTCGACAAGAAGGTCCAGATGTCATTATCTCCGGTGGCTTGCATCAAGGCGATCAGTTAATTACCTCTGCTCTTGATTACCCGGTTGATGGTATGCAGCTTGCGCTTCCTAAGCACTTACTTGATGAAGAAAGTGAGTCTGCAGGTGATACCCAAATTGCGAGTATCAAGGAGTAAACCATGGATCCGACTAAAAAAGGCTTAATCGCATGGTTTGCCCGCAATAGTGTCGCGGCAAACTTATTAATGGTATTTATCTTGATTGGCGGTTTACTCACTGCCAATACCATTAGCAAACAAATGTTTCCTCAATTTAAGATTAACTGGCTTCAATTTAATGCGGTATATCCTGGTGCTGCACCACAAGAAGTTGAAGAAGGTATTACGATAAAAATTGAAGAGGCACTCGAAACAGTGCAAGGTTTGGAGCGAGTAATTACTTACTCAAACCGCAATTTTTCAAGTGGTTACTTCCGTGTCGACGACAATTACGACCCACAAATTGTATTGGAAGAAGTAAAATCTCAAATCGATTCAATCTCTTCGTTTCCAGATGGTATGGAGCGTCCAACGGTTGAACGAATTAAGTATCGTCAAGAAGTTATGTGGTTGAGTTTGTATGGTGATTTATCACCACGCGAATTAAAAGTCTTGGGTAAAAAAATTCACGATGAAATTCAACAATTACCACTGATCAATGTGTCGGAGTTTTATTCAGGACTAGGTTATGAAATCTCGATTGAGGTCAGCAAAGATAAACTACGTGAATATAATTTAACCTTCCCAGACGTTGCCCGTGCTGTTCGAGGCTACTCACGCAATATGTCTGCAGGGCAAATTCGCAGTGCTAATGGTTATATTAGCCTGCGCGTTGAAAACCAAGCGTATCGCGGCCATGAGTTTGAGCAAATCCCACTCATTACCCTGCAAGACGGCACTAAGGTGCTACTGGGTGAAGTGGCTAAGGTAAATGATGGCTTCCAAGAGGGGTTACACTACCAAAAATTCAACGGTAAAAACGCGGTTACTTTCTTTATTGGTGCAGCTGAAGATCAAGATATAACAGCGGTTGCTAATGTCATTAAAAAGTTTGTTGAAGAGAAACAAAAAGTCTTACCTGAAGGCGTCAGTATTGAACCATGGGTAGACCTTACCTACTACCTTGAAGGTCGTCTTAACATGATGTTAGACAACATGAAAAGTGGCGCGGTATTGGTTTTCTTGATGCTTGCTTTGTTCTTGCGTATTCGCTTGGCGTTTTGGGTCATGATGGGCTTGCCTGTATGTTTCTTGGGTACGCTACTGGTTATGCCGCTTGAGTTTGTCAATGTGACCATTAACATCACCAGTTTGTTCGCCTTTATCTTGGTGTTAGGTATTGTTGTTGATGACGCGATCGTTATGGGTGAGAGTGCTCACGCAGAAATTGAAGAATCTGGGCACAGTGCTGAAAGTGTTATTCGTGGTGTTCAACGCGTTGCTATGCCGGCTACCTTCGGTGTGTTAACGACAATTGCCGCTTTTGTGCCGTTGGTCTTAGGTGATGGTCCTGGCTCTGCTTGGAGCCAGTCTATTGGCTTTGTTGTTATTTTCTGTTTGTTGTTTTCATTAGTAGAATCAAAACTTATTCTACCGGCTCACTTAATTTCCATGAAAGTTAAGCCGTTCAACCCGAAAAACCCGTTAGATAGAGCGCGCCAGGCCGTTGATAACGGCATGAAACACGTGATTGAAAATGTTTACCGCCCATCGCTTAAAGTATTTTTAAAGTACCGTTATGGCGTAATGATGTTCTTTATTAGTATCTTAATTATCGCTGCGGGATTGTTTGAAGGTGGGATTGTTCGCTTTATTGGTCAGCCTAAGGTGCCTCATGACTTTCCTCGAGTGGAAATTCAAATGAACACCGATACGTCTGAGCAGGCAACACTAGATACGTTATTAACGATTGAACGTACGTTATATCAAGTAGATGCAGACATTAAAGCCGAATATGGCCAAAGCATGATTTCTGATATGGATGTTAGTTTGAGAAGTCGTACGCGCGGTAGAATTATGGTTAAGTTAGTTGAACCTGAATTACGTCCGCTAAATACCTTTGAATTAGCTGATAAATGGCGCAATGCGATCCCGACTTTACCCGGTGTTAAAGAATTTAGAATTGATGATAATTTGTTTGGTGGTGATCGTGAAGATGGCGACATTGGCTTTAGACTGGAAAGTCAAAACGACGCGCAATTACTTGCTGCTGCTAAAGAGTTAAAAGCTAAGTTAAATAGCCTAAAAGGTGTTGGTGATGTTAACGATAGCCGCCAAACCAGTGCTAAAGAAGTACAGTTCACCTTAAAACCTTTAGCATACTCAATGGGGTTAACGTTGTCTGATATCGCATCGCAAGTTAGCTATAGCTTTTACGGGCTTGAAGCTCAACGTATCTTACGCGATAGTGAAGAAGTTAAAGTGATGATCCGTTACCCGCTAGCACAACGCAGTGCGGTTGGCCATGTTGAAGACGTAATGATCCAAGCGCCGAACGGTGCAGAGCTGCCGCTGTCACAACTTGCTGATATCGTGTTAACGGACGGTGTTACCAGTATTCGTCGTGAAAACGGTAATCGCACGATTAATGTTTGGGCTAAGGTTGATGCTGAACAGGTTGAGCCATACAAAGTAGCTCAGGATATTCGCGAAAACTTTGTACCAGAATTATTGCGCAAGTATCCACTCGTAAAAAGCGAAGTCTCTGGTCGTATTCAGGAAGAGATGGAAGGCCAAGCAAAACAATTACGTGACTTTGTTTTGTCCTTACTGGTTATTTTTACCTTGTTGGCAATCCCATTGAAATCATATTCGCAACCATTAATGATTATGACGGTGATCCCATTTGGTATTGTTGGCGCGATGATTGGTCATATGATTTTGGGCTTAGATCTAAACGTATTATCAATGTTCGGCATTATAGCGGCAGCAGGTGTTGTTATTAATGACTCGCTAGTTATGGTGGACTACGTCAATAAGACTAGAGCACAAGGCACGTCACTTTATGACGCTGTTGTTTGGTCTGGTTGTAAGCGTTTTCGCGCAATTATGCTAACCTCGTTCACAACGTTTATTGGCTTGGTGCCAATTATGTTGGAAACAAGTATGCAAGCTAAGATGGTGATTCCTATGGCTGTATCACTTGGTTTCGGTGTGTTGTTTGCGACTGTTGTGACATTAGTGATGATCCCATCACTTTATCTTATCATTGAAGATATTAAAAACTTGATTAACCGTCGGAAGAAAAAAGAACAGGTCAAAGATGTTTCGATGGAATCACCGCAGATAGCCACTAAAACTATCTCATAGCAAAGTTCTTAAAGTAAAAACGGAGCGAACGCTCCGTTTTTTTATATCAAAAATTCAAGTTTATGCTTGAGTTATTCCAAGTTACTTAACACCTAACTCTTTTAAGCGCTCAAGCAAGTAACTTGCTTGGGTATGACGCTCCGATAATTTAACCTCACTGCGCGGATGTAAAAACAATGGCAATGAAATACGTGATTTATCACTAGCCTTGCCTGTTGGGTTAATTACGCGGTGGCTCGTTGACGGAAAGTAACCTTGTGATGCCTCTTGCAACATGTCACCAATGTTAATAATTAAATTACCAAAGTCTGATGGCACATCCATCCAACTTCCATCTTGGCGTTGAACTTGTAAACCCGGCTCATTAGCTGCCGGTAGAATGGTCAATAAATTGATGTCTTCATGAGCCGCTGCACGAATAGCACCTGGCTCCTCATCCCCTTGCAGTGGTGGATAATGCAATACGCGCAATAATGTGTTTGGTGTATCTTTGATCATATTAGATAACTTTTCGCTGTAGTGTGCAGAAACATCAGCGGGGCTATGGGCTTCAACCCAATCGAGTAATTCTGCGGCTAGATCAGAGGCAGTTTTATAGTAATTAAGAATTTCTTCTGCTAGTTGGCTTGGAATTCTGCCCCATGGGTACACGTGGTAGTACTCCTTGATATCTTTTTTAGTGTGACCTTTCGCTGTTTCAGACACCTCTGATGAAAAGAAACCATCTTGCTTTTCAGGATCAAACGCAAAGTCGTGTTTTTCTTCAGAACAGAAAAATGCATACCAATTTTTATAAATGGACTCGACCATTTCTTTTTTAATGGGATGGTTGATCAGTACGCCAAAACCAGTTTCTCTTAAGCTTTTAACGAATTTTTGCGGTGCATCTTCCGCGAGATAATCGACAACTTGTACTTGCATATGCTTTTATCCTCAGGGGTAACATGGATATTTTAACGGCAACTATAGTGAATACTATAGAAATTACAAATTTTTTTAACCAAATGGTCATCTTTTTATTTTCACTACACATTTACACTTTAATATGAGATCGTTAATAAAAATTAACTTTAAGGATAAGTATGAATCGTATTATCGCTTTATGTTTAACAACAGCATTTTTAGCGGGATGTAGCACAACACCAGAGCGCTGTGAAGATCCACAGGAAGTCGAAAAGCAAGTACAACAGTGTAATTTACTGCGTAAACAAATGCAGGAAGCAAAAGGTCAGCCGATGCGCTTGCAAGAGCTTGAACGCCGTTTTCAAACAGATTGTGTTGAGTCGCGTTATTATCGAGATAACTACGAAGATAAGGTGTGTAAAAAGGCTGAAAAATAGCGTTTACACAAAGGTGTTAACACGTTAATTATTGTTTGTTAATACCGCGTTACATGATGTAACGAGCGGTAGATATTTACGATAAAAAAGTCCATTATGTGCTAACTTTAAAGTACTACATTTTCATTTTGGTTGTATGGCTAAGCCTCAAATTAATCAACAGTCGGCGCAAAACTGCGTAGCACTTCAGCAAGAACTTGATGCCCTCAAAAAAGAGTATCAATACTTGGCTGATCGTCATGATGCGTTGTTTAAACTCAACTCCTTGTTGAGTGAATGTAAAGACATTCAAGATTTTTATTTTCAAGTTCACAAAGTTGTTGCCTCTATGATGGTGGCACATAACTTTTATATCGTGTTGTACGACCAAACATTCGAAGAAATAGAGTTTGTCTATCACGTAGATGAATATGACACGGCACCTGAAGGTAAAATACCTTTTGAGCAGTTTAATGGCTCGCTGACTAATTATGTTATCAGGTCGGGTAAGTCACTGTTAGCAACACCGGAATTACTCGCCCAATTAACTGAGCAGGGCTTGATTTCGCATTTAGGCTCGGATAGTGTCGATTGGCTTGGCGTCCCATTAATTGATGATGGCTATGTTGTTGGGGTTATTGCAGTCCAAAGCTATTCGGAAAGCATGCGTTACCAAAACGATGATCTTGAAATGCTCAGTTTTGCTGCGCAACATATCGTTTCAGCGCTAACCCATGTTCAAGATACCGACAGGCTACATCAAGCAGTATCAGCTCGAACACGTGAATTAATGGAGCAAATACGCGAACGAGAAAAGTCTGAACTTCTACAAGAGTCGCTCTTTCGCATATCAGAGCTTGCTTCAGAGGGAACGTTAGATCTCGATCACTTCTACTCTCAAGTTCACAATATAGTGGGTCAGTTAATCAATGCGTCTAACTTCTTTGTCGCTAAATATCAAAAAGAAAGTGACACCTTAAACTTTCTCTATTTTGTCGATCAGTTATCGGAAAATAATGCCCAAGACTTTCAACCGCGTAAGATGTCAAATCACTATACTGAATTAGTGATTCGAACAGGTAAGGAAGTGTTATTAGACCGAGAAAAAATGCTAACGCTCTATGCTGAAGGTGTTATTTCTAAGCCACAAGATAACTCAACTTCATGGCTCGGTGTACCACTTAAGATTGATGACCAAATTATTGGTGCCATGGTTATTCAAAGTTATCAAGCCGATGTGCTTTATAGTGAATCAGACGCTGAGCTACTTAACTTTGTTGCACAGCATGTCGCCAATGCCATCAAGCGCCGTGAATCAATGGATTATGAAAGACGCACCCATGAACTACTCGAAGAGCAAGTTAAAATTCGTACCCACGCGCTTGAGGAAGAGATCAAGCAAAGGAAGCAGATGGAGTCATTGCTCAAACACTCTGCTGCCCACGACGCATTAACCGGTCTGCCAAATCGCACTGTCTTTATTGATCTGGTTGACCATGCAATCGCTTGCCAAAAACGTCGCGAAGACATGCAGTTCGCCGTACTGTTTTTAGACTTAGACAGATTTAAAGTGGTCAATGATAGTTTAGGGCATCACGCAGGTGATTTACTGTTAAAGATTATTGCTAAAGAGCTTAAATATATTATCCGAGAAAAAGACACCGTAGCGCGTTTAGGTGGTGATGAGTTTGTTATTTTAATCGAAGATTTAGAGAGTCATGACGAAGCCTATGAAATAGCCCAGCGAATTACAGAAATGCTTGAAAGGCCATTTGAAATCGAAAAGCAACCCGTATTTATCGGCGCTAGTATTGGTGTTTTATTTAGTGATGACCGTTATGCCAGTGCAGATATCATGTTACGTGATGCCGATACAGCGATGTATCATGCTAAGGACAAGGGCAAGGGCCGTTTTGAGGTGTTTGATGCATCAATGCATCAAAAAGTTCAGAATGCCTTAACACTTGAAGCTGATATGCGTGAGGCAATTGAGCTTTCTGAATTTGTGCCTTACTTCCAACCTATTGTAAATCTAGATAACGAAGAGATTGTTGGCTTTGAAGCGCTTGCAAGGTGGCAAAGTGCTAAACGAGGATTTGTTTTTCCCAATGAGTTTATTTCTCTGGCAGAAGAAACAGGGTTAATCATGCAAATTGATTTGCAGATCTTAGAAAAGAGTTGCAAGGCGTTAAAAAATTGGCAGATGGAGCATGGAATTTGCGATGTGTATGTCAGCTGTAACTTATTTTGTAATCACTTTTTCAATCCGACCCTGCCAGATGAAATATTGAAAATTACCCAAGCTAATCAAATTGAGCCTCAGCAGATTCGCTTGGAAATAACTGAACGCGCTTTATTAGAAAATAACAATGTTGTTTTAGCGAATATGAATGAGCTTCAACGCTTAGGTTTCAAGATATTACTCGATGATTTCGGTACCGGTTATTCAAGTTTGAGTTATTTGCACCGCTTTCCAATTGATGTACTAAAAATAGATCGTTCATTTATCAATAATGTGCAAGAACACGAAAATAACCGTGCAATTATTAAAACCATCATTGATTTAGCGACCAATTTACAAATGGCTACTGTTGGCGAAGGGATAGAACATGAAAGGGATGCAAAATTACTTCAACGAATGGAATGTAATTATGGCCAAGGATATTATTTTGCTAAGCCAATGTCTGTCGAACAAGTACCCAAGGTAATGAATTTTAATTAACTAGGAATATCAGATGAAATATGTGGCTATACTAATGAGCATTGCATTATTGAGTGCTTGCCAACAACAAGAATCGACGGCTAAGTCGTCTACTGATCTAGGCCAAACTAGTAAGCCCACAGTGAAATCAGCACCAACAATGAACAACTCTACTCTTATCACCGTTAATGTTAAATACCTTGAAATTGAAGGGGGCTTTTACGGCTTAGTGACTGACAGCGGTAAAAAATTACTACCGATGAACTTAGCGCCTGAATACAAAAAACCGGGAACTGTACTAAAGGTAAAGGGGCAAGAGTTGACTGATGTTATGACGACTCAACAATGGGGCACGCCGTTTAACATTACCGAGGTTGAGCTTATTAAACTCGGAGACAACAGCAGAAATAACAGTAATATATAAAAAAGCGCATCAGCGCTTTTTTATTGTTGAGGGCAGGTAAGCGGTTGCTGTAGCAGCGTAATACTGCGACTTTCTCCGTTTATTCGGATTTGAAATAACAACCTAAATTGGCTTTCATCAATTTTTTCTAATTCCTCACCCGTTAGAAAGCTTGCCAAGGCTGGCGTTGTATTACTGTGACCAACAATCAAGGCGTTTTGTTTGGCATTGAGTAAATCAATCGCAAGATTATCAAGCGCTTTAGGCGAGTAGTACTTTATCGCCAACCCGTGTTTATTCGCGCTAGGTGTCGCAGTTTCCAACGTTCGATTGTAAGCCGTGCTATATACTGCCTCGATATTAGCAAGTGCTAGTAGTTCCGCTAACTGTTGCGCTCTGGCTAATCCGCATCGCGTTAAACTAGGATTCTCAGTGTCTTTTTGCTTTTCTGCGTGGCGAGTTAAATACAAGGTGAACTCTTGTGCCGAGAGTGTTGGCACAATGAGGACCAAAATAGTTAATAGCAGAAACGAAATCCTGAGCATTGTTAGAACAACCTGTTTAAGCCATTGAGTGCTGCAACTCGAAATGCCTCAGCCATCGTTGGATAGTTGAAAGTAGTTTCAACAAAATACTCTATGGTATTGCCACCATTTTTTTGCTGCATTATCGCTTGACCAATGTGGATTATTTCTGCTGCATTTTCACCAAAACAGTGGATCCCTAAGATTTCTTTAGTATCACGATGGAATAAAATTTTAAGCGAACCGACTAAGCTATTGGCAATTTGTGCGCGCGCTAAATGTTTAAATTGCGAACGGCCAACCTCATAAGGCACTTTGGCTTCAGTTAATTCTTGCTCTGTTCGACCAACAGAACTAATTTCGGGAATGGTGTAAATGCCCGTCGGTATATCAGAAATTAACTTGGCAGTACTGCGGTGATCTATCATCGCAGAAGCCGCTAGCCTTCCTTGGTCATAAGCAGCGCTAGCTAGGCTAGGATAACCAATAACATCACCTACGGCATAGATATTATCAACGGCCGTTTGGTATTGATCATTAACACGTAACTGGCCGCGGCCGTCTGCTTCTAGATTAGCGTTTGCTAACTGTAAATCAGCGGTATTCCCTGTTCGACCATTAGCCCATAATAAACAGTCTGCTTTCATTTTCTTGCCTGACTCTAAATGGACTATGACGGCGTCATCAGTTGCTTCGACACGTTCTATTTGTTCGCCGTGACGGATCACTACACCGTTATTCCACAAGTGGTAGCTAAGTGAGTCCGAAATTTCATCATCTAAAAATGATAACAAGCGATCACGTGTATTAATTAAGTCGACTTTAACACCTAAGCCACGGAAGATAGACGCGTATTCACTACCGATAACCCCTGCACCATAGATAATGATTGAGCGCGGATCATGGGCTAATGATAATATGGTATCTGAGTCGTAAACTCGTGGATGCGTAAAATCGATATCGTCAGGGCGATAAGGGTGTGAGCCGGTTGCAATAACAATTTGTTCGGCAGTCAGTTGCTCAACCGAGCCATCAGGCTTAACAATTTTTAATGTGTGGTTATCGACAAACGATGCCTCACCAACAATGTGCTCTACGCGGTTTCTGTCATAAAAACCACTGCGCAGCTGAACTTGCTTGCGAATAACCGCTTCTGCGTGCTTTAAAATATCAGAAAAAGTTAAATGTTTTGCTTTTTCGTGTTTTCTAAAAAGCGGATTTGAGTTGTATTCAATTAATCGGCTGACACTTTGACGCAATGCTTTTGAGGGAATTGTTCCCCAGTGAGTGCAACCACCACCAACATCTTTATAGCGCTCAATAATCGCAACGCGTTTATTCTTTTTCGCTAGCTCCATAGAAGTACCTTCACCGCCTGGGCCACTACCTATGATGATGGCATCAAAATCATATTGCACTGCATTTTGTTCAATGTCTTTTTTTACACTTTTCTTAGCCACAATAAAAAATCCAACTCCTGCATATCTTATTGAAAAGTTTAACAGGAATTGGATTTAAATTAACTAATACTTAAGTTTATTTGATTTTTTTAAGCGATAGATGCACTCATGTTAACGAAGCTTTTCTTTTGTTCTTGAAAGCGCGCTTTTAATTCGCGGTACTGTTTGTGTAGCTCAGAGTTTTCAACATCGCTGATTAACTCGGCTTTTTTGTTGGCGAGTAATTGTTTTTTAGCGTCGTAGAATGCATTCAATTTAGCAACGACTAAATCATATTCTTGCTGTAGCTTTGCCATCATCAACTCAGCGTTAGGGTTATTCGCAATTCGCTGTTGCGTGCGTTTTAAGGTCATCGATAATTTAGCTTTTTCAATCTTATCTTCTGGGCTAGTGCGTAACTTAGAGGTTAAATTCAGGTAAGCGCAACCTTTAATTAGCCATTTAGTTGGATCAAACTGCCACCAGCGAATACCGTTGCGGTAGTCATTTTCAAAGATATGGTGGAAGTTGTGATAGCCCTCACCAAAGGTGAAGAAAGCCAATACGCCATTATCACGTGCTGTGTTTCTATCCGTATAAGTTTGCTTACCCCAGATATGCGCTAACGAGTTGATAAAGAAGGTTGTGTGATGGCTCAATACTAAACGTAAAACACCGATCAGTAATAATGCACTAATGACATCGCCGTGGATCAGACCAAACAGTAAAGGTACCCCGACATTCATCAAAATAGTGAGTAACAAGTAGTGCTTGTGTTGCCACATGACAATTTTATCTTTTTGTAGGTCTCGAACATTATCGTAATTGTGATAGCGACTCGCTTGATATTCGCGCAACATCCAACCGATGTGTGAATACCAAAAACCCTTCTTTGCCGAGTAAGGATCTTTATCATTGTTGTCAACGTGCTTGTGGTGAACGCGGTGATCAGACGACCAATGTAAGGCACTATTTTGCAGAGCAAATGCGCCACCTAGTGCAAATAGAAAGCGCAAACTCCAATGAGCTTGATAGGTCTTATGAGACCATAGACGGTGATAACCTGCGGTAATTGACATACCACAATAAATAAAACAGATGATTGCCATCACGATTTCTGCCATGTCGAAACCATGAGTTATGGCGCGATATGGCACGGCTATAGCGGCAAATAAAAAGGTAGTTAAGAAAACGATAACGTTTAGCCAAATGATCTTAGGCTTATTCATAAACTTTTCCAAAAAGTGTGACTTAAAACTTCAGCGAACAAGTGTACGCTAAAATTTATTTTTACGCTACTGAATATGCTAGGGAGAACGTTAAATGGTTAAAAATGTAAGATGAATTTATTCAGAAAAGTCTCCAGTTCATGACATTGGTTATTGCTTTGAGTATGATAAGCGCCACCATTTTCGATAGAAGTGATGCCGATGACCGGAGTTAGAGCACAGCAAAAAGAAAAAACACGCCGCCAACTAATTGATGCTGCCTTAAATCAACTGAGCGCGGAACGTAGCTTTTCAAGTTTGAGTTTGCGTGAAGTCGCCAAAGAAGCAGGCTTAGCACCAACCTCTTTTTATCGCCATTTTGCTGATATGGACGAACTGGGTTTAACCTTAGTCGATGAAGCAGGTCTTACTTTGCGTCAGTTAATGCGTCAAGCCAGACAACGCATTGAAAAAGGTGGTTCAGTGATCAATATTTCAGTAAAAACATTTATGGAGTTTATTGAAGATAATGCCAATATTTTTCGTTTGTTATTGCGAGAACGCTCAGGCACCTCAGCTGAATTTAGAGCCGCGGTGAGCCGCGAAATTCGCTATTTTACCTTAGAGCTTGCTGATTACTTGCAGGCTGCAAATCAATTAGATAGAGAAATTGCTTTATTGCAGGCAGATGCCGCCGTAACTGTTGTGTTTTCAGCGGGTGCAGATGCGTTAGACATGAACCCATCAGAGCGCGATTTATTATCGCAGCGCACGATTAGTCAACTGCGTTTTATCGCACGAGGCGCAGCTGACTTTAGTGCTCGTATTACCAATCGGCAAAAAGCTAATTAGCTTTTTTTTGTTAAGTAAACACCTGTTTCGATATGGTCGGTAAATGGGAACTGATCGAATAAGGCAAAGTTTTCCACAGTATGAGTTTTCGACAGTGTTTTTAAGTTGTCTTTTAATGTATGTGGGTTACATGAAATATAAACGATACGCTCAAATCGACTGACTAACTCTAAACTGTCATCATCAAGACCAGCGCGCGGCGGATCAACTAACACGGTTTCGTAGTTGTAGTCGGTTAAATCGATATCGGCTAAACGGCGGAACGTGCGCTCACCATTCATCGCTTGGCTAAACTCCTCACTCGAAATTCTCACGATCTTAATATTGTCTTTTTGGTTGGCGCTAATATTTAACTGAGCGGAGTTTACCGATGTTTTTGATATCTCAGTACCTAACACGCGATTAAAGTTATCAGCTAATGCGATACTAAAATTACCATTGCCACAATAAAGCTCAATTAAGTCGCCACCAAGATTTTTAGTTACCTTTTTAGCCCACGATAGCATGTGCTCATTAACGCCACCATTTGGCTGCGTGAAACTGTTTTCAACTTGCTGGTACTTCAGTGCTTGCCCATCGACATGGAGCACTTCGTCAACAAAGTCACGGTGTAAAATAATTTTTTGCTTCCTTGCGCGACCAACAATGTCTACTTTACCAAGTAGTGTATTTAACCGATCTCGTAGCGCGATAGTTTCTGTTTGCCATTCATCATCAAGCTGTTTGTGATAAAGCATGCTAATTAATAGCTCACCACTTTGCGTTGATAGAAAATCCACTTGGAATAAACGCTCACGTAAAATTTTACGACAACGAATATCGTCTAGTAGCGCTGTCATCGCTTGGTTAATCAGTGTGCTGGCAACGGGGAAGTGTTCAACTTTAAACTTTTCCTTAGTTGCCTGATTAAACATGATAAAGAAGAGATCATCTCCTTCGTGCCATAACCTAAATTCGGCACGTAAGCGATAATACTGTGGTGCTGACCGAAAAACTTCAGTTTCAGGTAACTTAAATTCAGCAAATAGTGCCTCCATTGCAGTGCGCTTTTCTTCAAGCTGGGGCTCATAATTCTCTGGCGTGACATGACTGAACATAAAAAGTACCTGTAAGTAAATAACGTGCGAATTCTAGCGTTCAATAAATGAATGTCTAGTTAAAGTTAGTTAATGAAATAAAATAAAGACAATAAAAAACCCGCTAACAGCGGGTTTTGATTGGAACGAACGATTGCTTAGTCATCTGATTTTTCGGGTCGCTCTTTTGCTTCGCGCACTTTTAACGTGCGTTGTTGAAATTCAGTATCATTTAAAGCACTGATTGCTTTGTCGCTGTCTTTAGCCGAAATTTCAACAAAGCCAAAGCCTCTGCGTTTACCGGTATTCTTATCTTTCATTAATCGTACTGAATGCACATAACCATGCTCTGCAAATAAATGACGAACAGCTGCTTCATTTGCTCTATACGGCAAGTTACCAACATAAAGTGTTTTGATGTCATCCGTTGTACCAGGGTCACCACTAACCTCAGTTGATTGAGTTGAGATAAAGAAACCGATCAATGTACCAATGAATGCACCTATTGCAGCACCATTTGAATCAAACGATAATACACCCGAGATAAAAAACATGATGACAGCTACGATAAGCGAGACACCAACGGCCTTTAAAAAGAATGGGAAATTCATAAATATCTACCTAATTATTGTTTTTAAAATAAAAATAGCAATTTCTATGTTACCCACCTTTTACTATAGTGCAACAAATATAATGCCAATTTTTATGTGGGATTAACAAATTGACGAAAGATAGCTAATAAGTATTGTTAAATTAAGAAAACCCTTAAAACGAAGCATAAACATATAAATATACTTGCTATAGGATCACCAATATGGCAACTAAAGTAATTATCGATAAATGAGTTCGAACCTAGATTGGCTACCTCCGCAACAGCAAAACAACGACTTACAGCGCTTATTTTACACGGTTTGTATATAAAACAACCGAACAGTAAATTAATTTAAAATAAGGGTTGACGCGTGATAAAAAATCCCTAAAATGCGCTTCCACTTCTTCGGGGCAACCCAAAGGAGTGTTTTGATAAGTTTAGTTAGTCGATATGAATAACAAACAGGTCAAACAACTTAGAAAAATATATTAAAGTTTTTTCGAAAAAGTTGTTGACATCAAAACTGAGACGCGTAGAATTCGCATCTCGCTTCGGGCAAGGCCTGAAGCAAGCAACACTAACGAATGTGCTTAGTGTTAAAACATGGAGTTACCGTTTCAATGTGCATCCATGCACGAACGGCAAACAAACATCCATGTTTGTTCTTTAACAAATAGTTATCATGCAATTTGTGTGGGCACTCACATTAGTAAATTCATATAAAGACCTGACGTTTCGTTAGGCAAATTTATCAATGTTGATGTTCACATAAAAAACTTACATATAAAGTTTTTATGTTTTTGTTTTGCTTTTATTAAAAAGCGATGCAAGAGCAATGTACAACAGAATTCATTGAGCCGTATCGACAGATACACAAACGATTTTAATTGAAGAGTTTGATCATGGCTCAGATTGAACGCTGGCGGCAGGCTTAACACATGCAAGTCGAGCGGAAACGAGAAGTGCTTGCACTTCGGCGTCGAGCGGCGGACGGGTGAGTAATGCTTGGGAATATGCCTTTAGGTGGGGGACAACAGTTGGAAACGACTGCTAATACCGCATAATGTCTACGGACCAAAGGAGGGGATCTTCGGACCTTTCGCCTAGAGATTAGCCCAAGTGAGATTAGCTAGATGGTGGGGTAAAGGCCTACCATGGCGACGATCTCTAGCTGGTTTGAGAGGATGATCAGCCACACTGGGACTGAGACACGGCCCAGACTCCTACGGGAGGCAGCAGTGGGGAATATTGCACAATGGGGGAAACCCTGATGCAGCCATGCCGCGTGTGTGAAGAAGGCCTTCGGGTTGTAAAGCACTTTCAGTCGTGAGGAAAGGGTAGTCGCTAATATCGGCTATCTGTGACGTTAGCGACAGAAGAAGCACCGGCTAACTCCGTGCCAGCAGCCGCGGTAATACGGAGGGTGCGAGCGTTAATCGGAATTACTGGGCGTAAAGCGTGCGTAGGCGGATTGTTAAGCGAGATGTGAAATCCCGGGGCTCAACCTCGGAACTGCATTTCGAACTGGCAGTCTAGAGTATTGTAGAGGGTGGTGGAATTTCCAGTGTAGCGGTGAAATGCGTAGAGATTGGAAGGAACATCAGTGGCGAAGGCGGTCACCTGGACAAATACTGACGCTGAGGCACGAAAGCGTGGGGAGCGAACAGGATTAGATACCCTGGTAGTCCACGCCGTAAACGATGTCAACTAGCTGTCTGTGAACTTGATTCGTGGGTAGCGTAGCTAACGCGCTAAGTTGACCGCCTGGGGAGTACGGCCGCAAGGTTAAAACTCAAATGAATTGACGGGGGCCCGCACAAGCGGTGGAGCATGTGGTTTAATTCGATGCAACGCGAAGAACCTTACCATCCCTTGACATCCAGAGAATTTTCTAGAGATAGAATAGTGCCTTCGGGAACTCTGAGACAGGTGCTGCATGGCTGTCGTCAGCTCGTGTTGTGAAATGTTGGGTTAAGTCCCGCAACGAGCGCAACCCCTATCCTTACTTGCCAGCGGATGATGCCGGGAACTTTAAGGAGACTGCCGGTGATAAACCGGAGGAAGGTGGGGACGACGTCAAGTCATCATGGCCCTTACGGGATGGGCTACACACGTGCTACAATGGCGTATACAGAGGGCAGCGAGACCGCGAGGTGGAGCGAATCCCAGAAAGTACGTCGTAGTCCGGATTGGAGTCTGCAACTCGACTCCATGAAGTCGGAATCGCTAGTAATCGTGAATCAGAATGTCACGGTGAATACGTTCCCGGGCCTTGTACACACCGCCCGTCACACCATGGGAGTGGGTTGCAAAAGAAGTGGCTAGTTTAACCTTCGGGAGGACGGTCACCACTTTGTGATTCATGACTGGGGTGAAGTCGTAACAAGGTAACCCTAGGGGAACCTGGGGTTGGATCACCTCCTTATCTTGAAGAATTTATTTTGTAAGTGTCCACACAAATTGCATTGATAACGAAAGTGTTTAAGACGAAGCCTTTGGGGCTATAGCTCAGCTGGGAGAGCGCCTGCCTTGCACGCAGGAGGTCAGCAGTTCGATCCTGCTTAGCTCCACCAATTTTGCTTTGCTCGCAAAATACTAGTCTGTATCAGCTGGTTAGCACCCACATCCCTTATAAAAAGTAGGGTGAGGTCGGCGCCGACAGGATTGATAACTAGTGTGTATAATAGGTCTGTAGCTCAGCTGGTTAGAGCGCACCCCTGATAAGGGTGAGGTCGGCAGTTCAAGTCTGCCCAGACCTACCAATTCTTATAGGAATTGACAACTTCGTCCATGGAAGAAGCCAAATTCAAATTATGCTTAGATAGATAATTTCAATTTGGTTTTTTATTCCCTGCTAAGGGAGAAAAACACTGCTCTTTAACAATTTGGAAAGCTGATATATATCCTTAAACAAGAAATTGTTTAAAACCTCTTAATTAAGTGTCGCGCTTAATTAAGAATTCTAATTCAAGATACTCTATTGAGTACGTGAAAATGTCAGATACAACTTAAGTTGTTGCTTAAAAGCTGTAAGGCTTTAAAGCGATAACGCTACATCAAGTTTGTCACGCGGTGTAGTTAAGTGTTTTACGTTAACGCCTTATGGCCTTAACGCTTAAGACTTCTTGGGGTTGTATGGTTAAGTGACTAAGCGTATGTGGTGGATGCCTTGGCAGTTAGAGGCGATGAAAGACGTGTTAATCTGCGATAAGTCTAGGTAAGGTGATAAAAACCGTTATAGCCTAGAATGTCTGAATGGGGAAACCCAGTGCCATAAGGTACTATCTTTACCTGAATACATAGGGTAAAGAGGCGAACCGGGAGAACTGAAACATCTAAGTACCCCGAGGAAAAGAAATCAACCGAGATTTCGTTAGTAGCGGCGAGCGAACGCGAATTAGCCCTTAAGCTTGTGGGCGTTAGTGGAATGTTCTGGAAAGGACAACGATACAGGGTGATAGTCCCGTACACGAAGACAAACACAAGTGAAATCGAGTAGGTCGGCACACGTGAAATGTTGACTGAATATGGGGGGACCATCCTCCAAGGCTAAATACTCCTAACTGACCGATAGTGAACCAGTACCGTGAGGGAAAGGCGAAAAGAACCCCTGTGAGGGGAGTGAAATAGAACCTGAAACCGCATACGTACAAGCAGTGGAAGCCTTCGGGTGACTGCGTACCTTTTGTATAATGGGTCAGCGACTTATATTTAGTAGCAAGGTTAACCGATTAGGGGAGCCGTAGCGAAAGCGAGTGTTAACTGCGCGTTCAGTTGCTAGGTATAGACCCGAAACCCGGCGATCTACCCATGGGCAGGTTGAAGGTTGAGTAACATCAACTGGAGGACCGAACACACGTATGTTGAAAAATGCGGTGATGACTTGTGGGTCGGAGTGAAAGGCTAATCAAGCCGGGAGATAGCTGGTTCTCCCCGAAATCTATTTAGGTAGAGCCTCGGACGAACACCACTGGGGGTAGAGCACTGTTAAGGCTAGGGGGTCATCCCGACTTACCAACCCTTTGCAAACTCCGAATACCAGTGAGTGATATCCGGGAGACACACTATGGGTGCTAACGTCCGTAGTGAAGAGGGAAACAACCCAGACCGCCAGCTAAGGTCCCAAAGTACTAGTTAAGTGGGAAACGATGTGGGAAGGCTTAGACAGCTAGGAGGTTGGCTTAGAAGCAGCCACCCTTTAAAGAAAGCGTAATAGCTCACTAGTCGAGTCGGCCTGCGCGGAAGATGTAACGGGGCTAAACTAGTCACCGAAGCTGCGGATTCATCTTATGATGAGTGGTAGGGGAGCGTTCTGTAAGCCGTTGAAGGTGTGTTGTAAAGCATGCTGGAGGTATCAGAAGTGCGAATGCTGACATGAGTAACGATAAAGGGGGTGAAAAACCCCCTCGCCGAAAGACCAAGGTTTCCTGTCCCATGTTAATCAGGGCAGGGTAAGTCGGCCCCTAAGGCGAGACCGAAAGGTGTAGTCGATGGGAAACAGATTAATATTTCTGTACTTCTATATAATGCGATGGAGGGACGGAGCAGGCTAGGCAAGCATGGCGTTGGTTGTCCATGTGAAAGATTGTAGGTTGAGCGTTTAGGCAAATCCGGACGCTTAAGACTGAGAATCGAGACGATGCTCTACGGAGCAGAAGTTGTTGATGCCATACTTCCAGGAAAATCTTCTAAGCTTCAGTTATATAGGAACCGTACCCCAAACCGACACAGGTGGTTAGGTAGAGAATACTAAGGCGCTTGAGAGAACTCGGGTGAAGGAACTAGGCAAAATAGTACCGTAACTTCGGGAGAAGGTACGCTCTCTAATGTGAATGACTTGCTCAGTAAGCATAGGAGAGTCGAAGTAACCAGGTGGCTGGAACTGTTTATTAAAAACACAGCACTGTGCAAAATCGAAAGATGACGTATACGGTGTGACGCCTGCCCGGTGCCGGAAGGTTAATTGATTGGGTTAGCATTTGCGAAGCTCATGATCGAAGCCCCGGTAAACGGCGGCCGTAACTATAACGGTCCTAAGGTAGCGAAATTCCTTGTCGGGTAAGTTCCGACCTGCACGAATGGCGTAATCATGGCCACACTGTCTCCACCCGAGACTCAGTGAAATTGAAATTGCGGTTAAGATGCCGTATACCCGCGGCTAGACGGAAAGACCCCGTGAACCTTTACTATAGCTTGACAGTGAACATTGCTCCTACATGTGTAGGATAGGTGGGAGGCTTTGAAGCATGCACGCCAGTGTGTGTGGAGCCATCCTTGAAATACCACCCTTGTATGCGTGATGTTCTAACCTAGGGCCCTTAGCGGGCTTGGGGACACTGTCTGGTGGGTAGTTTGACTGGGGCGGTCTCCTCCCAAAGCGTAACGGAGGAGCACGAAGGTTGGCTAAGTACGGTCGGACATCGTACGGTTAGTGCAATGGCATAAGCCAGCTTAACTGCGAGACAGACACGTCGAGCAGGTGCGAAAGCAGGTCATAGTGATCCGGTGGTTCTGTATGGAAGGGCCATCGCTCAACGGATAAAAGGTACTCCGGGGATAACAGGCTGATACCGCCCAAGAGTTCATATCGACGGCGGTGTTTGGCACCTCGATGTCGGCTCATCACATCCTGGGGCTGAAGTCGGTCCCAAGGGTATGGCTGTTCGCCATTTAAAGTGGTACGCGAGCTGGGTTTAGAACGTCGTGAGACAGTTCGGTCCCTATCTGCCGTGGGCGTTTGAGAATTGAAGAGGGCTGCTCCTAGTACGAGAGGACCGGAGTGGACGAACCTCTGGTGTTCCGGTTGTTATGCCAATAGCATTGCCGGGTAGCTACGTTCGGAACTGATAACCGCTGAAAGCATCTAAGCGGGAAGCAGGCTTTAAGATGAGTTCTCACTGGAGATTTAATCTCCCTAAAGGGTCGTTGGAGACTACAACGTTGATAGGCTGGGTGTGGAAGCGCTGCGAGGCGTTGAGCTAACCAGTACTAATTGCCCGTGAGGCTTAACCATACAACACCCAAGTGGTTTTACACCATGTTGTATGAAGACAAGTCACGTACGAAATAGATTGAATTACGATATATAAAAGCTTTCCAGATTAATCGGAATAGTTTTGTAACATCTACCTCCCTGTAGTTGACCCTAAAGGGCCGCACTAAAGTGCGTTCAAAATTGTTCCCAACAATTTTGTCTAGCGACAATAGCGTTGTGGTACCACCTGATCCCATGCCGAACTCAGAAGTGAAACGCAACTGCGCCGATGGTAGTGTGGGAGGTCCCATGTGAGAGTAGGTCATTGCTAGACACCTAATTTAGAATTGGGGTCAGAGTCAAACGACTCTGACCCCATATTCGTTTCATCGAGCTATAATTGTTTAACGTATATTAAAATGCTTTAACCAATTACAGTTTAAGATTTGTGGATTTACGTCGACAAACAACCGTCATCCCTGACGCTTGTCGCCATTAGTGTTTCTATGAACGTAGTTTTGACTGGCAACAATAGCGTTGTAGTACCACCTGATCCCATGCCGAACTCAGAAGTGAAATGCAACCGCGCCGATGGTAGTGTGGGAGGTCCCATGTGAGAGTAGGTCATTGCCAGTTACCTATTATATGCCCTAGCTAATGCTGGGGCTTTTTTATTTATGGTTTGGGCGAGCTGAATAGAATACTGATCCCATGCGCTAATACCAAGAGATGCAGAAGTGAAATGCAACCGTGCCGATGGTAGTGTGGGAGGTCCCATGTGAGAGTAGGTCATTGCCAGTTATCTATCCCAAGAGCCCGCTCAATGAGCGGGCTCTTTTCGTTTGAACGTTTAAAAGAATGCAGGTTGTAAGGTATGCTTAAAACCATATAACCTTTAAACCAAAGAGCTTTAAATTATGTGGCAAGCAACAATGTCTTGGGAAGATGCGCAAAAGCGCGCTGATATTATTATGCGCGTTAGAGGTTTTTTCCATGACAAAGGTGTTATTGAAGTTGAAACCCCTCTTTTAAGTGCAGGAACTGTCACGGATGTATATTTAGATGCATTTTCGACAGACTATCAATTTCCCGTTGGTAAAAAGCCTCTATATTTGCAAACTTCACCAGAATTTGCCATGAAGCGTTTACTAGCATCTGGTTATCACTCTATTTATCAAGTTTGTAAAGCATTTCGCGATGAGCCAAGTGGACGTCATCACAATCCAGAATTTACCATGTTAGAATGGTATCGCATCAACTTTGATCACTTTGCTTTAATGGCTGAAGTGGATGCGTTACTACAGTTAATCTTATCGACACAGGCTGCAAATCAAATAAGCTATCAGGAGGCTTTTTTAAAGCATACAGGGATTGATCCGTTAAGTTGTACAACAGAGCACTTAGTAAGTTTTCTTGTTAAAAATAACAAAGCAGCGGATTGGTTAATCAAAGTGCCAGATTTTGATACCTTATTACAATTTATCTTTTGTGAATTTGTCGAAGTTAATATCGGCAAAGAGCGTCCTTGTTTTGTCTATGATTTCCCTGTCTCACAGGCATCGTTAGCAAAAAGATCAGAAATTGACTCGCGTGTTGCTCATCGATTTGAGTGTTATTATCGCGGTATCGAGCTTGCGAATGGCTTTAATGAGCTAACTGATGTAAATATACAAAGACAACGCTTTAACGAAGACAATGCTAAACGCGAACAGCTTAATTTAGCACCACGACCTATTGATAATTTATTCATTGATGCACTAAGCAGTGGCCTGCCGAGTTGTTCTGGTGTCGCTCTTGGCATCGATAGATTACTAATGCTAGCCCTAAATAAAACACAGATTCGTGACGTGGTTACCTTTACAATCGAAAACGCTTAATGCATTTTTAATGTGATATTATATCTTTTGTGATATAGTATCATTATTGGGTGTTTATGATTTTATTTAAGGGCGGAAATGTTAGATCGTATTGGTATCGCAGCGACATCGCTTTGCGCATTGCACTGCATCTTATTGCCATTATTAATTCCAGCATTGCCACTTTTAGGGCTTACATTTCTTGCCGACCACGCGTGGGAGCACGGATTTTTAGCTGCTACCGCAGTTTTAGGGACTATCGCGCTTTATTCAGGTTACAAGCGTTACCACAAAAAGCTGTTTCCCTTTGTTTTACTATTTTTAGGTGTTAGCGTTTACTGGATTAAACACGATTTTAGCGAAACCGCTGAGCCTTTCTTTATTATCATTGGCGCAGGCTTAATTGTCGCTTCACACGTAATTAATTTGCGCTTGTGTAATAACTTCAAACAGTGCAACACGCCGTAATATTATTGTATATCTAATTCTTTGAGTTTTCTGGTTAGCGTATTTCTTCCCCAACCCAATTTTTTCGCGGCTTCTTGTTTATGGCCCTGCGTAAAGTGCAATGCTCTTTTTAACATTAGGCGTTCAATATCGGGAATCGTGGTCGCTAAAATATCCTCTGTGCCACTTTGTAATTGCTGATCGACCCATGTCTCTAATGAGGATTGCCATGAACCTTGCGCTTGAATTACTTTGGGGCTTTCTTTTAACTCAGGTGGTAAATCTTCAATAAAGATTTCTTGGCCTGATGCCATAACCGTTAAAAAACGACATGTATTTTCCAGTTGCCTAACGTTTCCTGGCCATTGATAGTTTTCAAGGAAGCTCAGTGCTGATTCGTGTAGTGTTTTACTTTCTACATTCAGTTCTTCCGCGGCATTTTTCAAGAAGTGATTCGCTAGCTGTTCGATATCCTCTTTGCGCTCTTTTAGACTAGGTAAATGGATTTTTATCACATTTAGGCGGTGGAACAAATCTTCGCGAAATTCACCTTGTTCAACAAGCTCTTCAAGGTTTTGGTGGGTCGCTGCGATAATTCTAACGTCTACTTTTATCGGCGAATGACCGCCTACACGATAGAATTGGCCATCAGCTAAAACGCGTAATAAACGCGTTTGAATATCAAGCGGCATATCGCCAATTTCATCTAAGAACAAGGTACCATTATGAGCTTGTTCGAATCGTCCTTGCCTGACTGAATTTGCTCCGGTAAAAGCGCCTTTTTCATGACCAAATAACTCAGACTCGATTAAATCTTTAGGGATAGCTGCCATATTCAGGGGGATAAATGGCTCTTTCGTTCTTGGGCTATGTGAGTGAAGTGCGTGGGCAACTAGCTCTTTACCTGTGCCTGATTCGCCATTAATTAATACACTAATACTTGAGCGAGATAACCGGCCTATAGCTCTAAACACCTCTTGCATCGCTGGAGCGGCACCAATTATTCCTACGTTGGTATTGGTATCGCTTTGCTGTTTGCTCTGCGCTCGTTGCTCTTTAGCATGGGTCAATGCGCGTTTGGTTAAGGTTAGGGCATCATCAATATCGAATGGCTTTGGCAGATATTCAAACGCACCGCCTTGATATGCGTTTACAGCACTATCTAGATCGGAGTGGGCGGTCATAATGATCACAGGTAAATCAGGATATTGACTGTTGATTTTACCTAATAGCTCCATGCCATCGATATCAGGCATTCTAATATCAGAGATGATGACCTCGGGTTGAGCGTGATCTAGTGCAATTAAGAGGTTATTTGCACTGTCAAAAGATGCTGTTGAAATATTGGCGTTGCTAAAGGCTTTTTCTAATACCCATCTGATCGAGCTGTCGTCGTCAACAATCCATACTTGTTCTGTGATCATATTAGCCTTCATCCTCTAACGGTAATAAAATATTAAACTCGGTATGGCCAGGTCGTGACTTACACGAAAGTTTGCCATGATGTTGGTGTATAAGTGTTTGTGATATTGATAAACCAATGCCAGTACCGTTAGCGCGGCCAGAGACCATTGGATAAAAAAGGGTATCTTGAATTTGCTCCGGTATGCCTGGGCCATTATCAATAATTGAAATACGTACGCCCAACTTAATGCGCTTACCGTTAATCGTTTGGTTACTAGCAATTCGAGTTTTTAATTTAATAGTACCGCTCTCATCGAGCACTTGAATCGCATTGTTTACTATGTTCAATACGGCTTGTTGGAGCTTTTCTTCATCAAAAGTGACTTCGGGAATTGAAGGATCGTAATCACGCACTAATTTAATTTTTGTGTTGCTATCAAAACTTACCAGTTTAAATACTTTTTCTAGTACCAAGTGGATATTTTGTTTAGACATTTTTGGTAATTGATTCGGCCCTAGTAAGCGGTCAACAAGGTTGGTTAACCGATCTGCCTGTTCGATAATCATTTCGGTGTATTCTTTTTTATCGTCGTCTAACTCTAGGCTTAATAGCTGAGCTGCTCCTCTAAGGCCGCCGAGGGGGTTTTTTATTTCATGGGCTAGGCCTTTGATTAAATCTCGAGCAGATTCCCATTGTTGGTGCTGAAACGCCTCTTCACTAATTTGCTTTTGTTTATCAATCTGGTTGAATTCGATTAATATGTGTGGCGTTTGATTAAACTCAACCGAAGATGCGGTTAACTCGACCGTTATTTTATGATTATCGATGAACTCAAGTGTGACATCGCTGTCTGTGAATTCTTGGCCAGAATCAAGTAACTGTTGCAGCTGAACCTTGTTAATTGAGGTGGTAAAAAATATATCGTTAAACGACTTACCAACAAGCTTATCAAAGCTTTTCACTAAAATAGACTCTGCTGACAAATTGACGTACTGAATGATAAATGAGCGATCGAGGACAATAACAGCGGTTGCTAATTGGCCACCGAGCTGTTGCTGATAGATCTGTTTTAATTCGCGCATCGAATCCGAATTAGTATGCATAAATCACCAGTGCACCAAGTTGGTGCGCGTAAAATTTTAGTGTAATGAAAAATTGTTAAATATGCACTAAAAAGAGGTTATTTAGCGGTCTTTATCGACGCGCGGTGCATATAGAACGTCACTGGTTGTGATAATGCAATTACCTTGCCTTTCTGGTTAAGCAACTGTAACTGAATTTGATGCTCGCCACGGTCGACATTTCTTAAGACAAACATCGAGTGGCTTTGGGGTTTTTCATAAGGTTTTTCATCGAGCAAAAGCTGAATTTTATAACCTTGTTTAAAGACGGGCTTGATACGGCCAATGACATGTACGGAGCCGGTATTGTCTCTTACTGTCGCGTGATTCTCTGGTTGGGTTACATCGATTGAAAATTCATCAGTAAGCGCTTGTGGCTTAATGTCGAGAATCTTGGTATCGACAGAGGGAAGCACGTTAGCATTCTCTGAAACTTTGACTTCTTCTGCACCTGGTCTTGGGCTATCGGAAAACACTAAGGTACCCGATTCATCAGTCCAAACGTAGATTTTTGCAGATTTTGATTGAGCGTAGGCATCACCTATTAACAAAGTGCTTGCTAGTAGTAACCCATATGTCGCCAATCTCATGTATAAATCCCGATCCTTAAGATGTAATACTAATTTATCCAAATTATTAAAAATTAGCTACAAAAAAAGCTCACCGAAGTGAGCTTTTTTATTAAATTAGCAAGCTAATCAATGATTAAACGCTGTAGTACATTTGGAACTCAACTGGGTGAGTTGTCATGTTTAACGTTTCTACTTCTTCACGCTTGAGGCCAATGTATGCATCGATCATGTCGTCATCCATTACGCCACCGGCGGTTAAGAATTCACGATCTGCTTCAAGTGCGTTAAGCGCCTCTTCTAATGATGAAGCAACTTGTGGGATCGCTGCGGCTTCTTCAGCTGGTAAGTCGTATAGGTCTTTATCCATTGCATCACCTGGGTGGATCTTGTTTTTGATACCGTCAAGACCAGCCATTAACATTGCTGAGAAAGCTAAGTAAGGGTTAGCTGTTGGATCAGGGAAGCGAACTTCGATACGACGTGCCTTCGGCGAAGGTACTACTGGGATACGGATTGAAGCACTGCGGTTACGTGCTGAGTAAGCAAGCATAACTGGTGCTTCGAAACCAGGTACTAAACGCTTGTATGAGTTAGTTGAAGCGTTAGTGAACGCGTTTAACGCTTTAGCGTGCTTGATAATACCACCGATGTAGTATAAAGC
Source organism: Thalassotalea sp. LPB0316 (assembly GCF_014898095.1). Classification (NCBI taxonomy): domain Bacteria; kingdom Pseudomonadati; phylum Pseudomonadota; class Gammaproteobacteria; order Alteromonadales; family Colwelliaceae; genus Thalassotalea; species Thalassotalea sp. LPB0316. Next base: position 341,282 of record NZ_CP062946.1, on the reverse strand, counting down.
TGTTTCTGATAATCCGCCGTACTTGTCACCGGCGAATAAGTTAACACCGTCTTTTGCTAAAGACTGGTGACAGTGCATACCTGTACCGTTGTCACCAACTAATGGCTTAGGCATGAAAGTCGCTGTTTTACCGTATGCATGCGCTACGTTGTGCACAACATACTTGTAGATTTGAACTTCATCAGCTTTGCTTACCATAGTGTTGAAGCGACATGCGATTTCGTTTTGACCACATGTTGCTACTTCATGGTGATGAGCTTCAACAACTAAACCCATTTCTTCCATTACTAAACACATTGCAGAGCGCAAATCTTGTGATGAATCTACTGGTGCTACTGGGAAGTAACCGCCTTTAACACCTGGACGGTGACCGTGGTTGCCATCTTCGTAATGTGTTGCGCCGTTCCATGCAGCTTCTTTGTCGTCAATTTTGTACATTGAACCAGACATATCTGTATGGAATTTAATATCATCGAACACGAAGAACTCTGGCTCTGGACCAAATAATACGGTATCAGCGATACCTGTAGAACGCATGTACTCTTCAGCGCGCTTAGCAACTGAACGAGGGTCACGGCTGTAACCTTGCATCGTTGAAGGTTCTACGATGTCACAACGTACGTTTAGTGTAACTTCTTCTGTGAATGGGTCTAGCACTGCCGTTGAAGCATCAGGCATTAATACCATGTCTGACTCGTTAATGCCTTTCCAACCAGCGATTGAAGAACCATCGAACATTTTACCTTCTTCGAAAAAGTCTTCATCTATTTGATGGTAAGGAAGTGATACGTGTTGCTCTTTACCTTTAGAGTCAGTGAAACGTAAATCAACGAACTTAACGTCGTTTTCTTTGATTAGGTCTAAAACAGCTTGTGACATTCTCAGTCTCCAGTGAAGTTATGTAATTTTGAAATGTTAGACATTTTTGCTTGTTCTACCATTAGCCAAAAGTGTGCCAAAGATAAAAGCCTTATTTATCAAGTGTATTGCTCTTTAACCAATAAAGCCTTGCACTTTTTTGGTGCGTGCGTGGCACTTTCTTGGTGCATTCGTTTGGTTTTACTTTACTTGCATTATACTAGTGCAAGATCAATAAAATCACTAACTGTTTTATTTGTTTATATTACTGCTGTATAATTCGCGCCCAATTGTAGCCCTATGAGCAAAGGCAGCTGTGCACATTTTAGTGCCACAAAGGCAGCTAAAACTCTTTTGTTGAGATTAATATGAGTAATATCAATAACTTACGTAACGTAGCCATTATTGCGCACGTTGACCACGGTAAAACCACTTTAGTAGATAAGTTGCTTGAGCAATCAGGCACGTTAGACTCACGCACCGAACTTGAAGATCGCGTAATGGACTCTAACGATATTGAAAAAGAGCGCGGTATTACTATTTTAGCTAAAAACACTGCCATTACTTGGAACGATTACCGAGTCAATATCGTTGATACTCCTGGTCACGCCGACTTCGGTGGTGAAGTAGAGCGCGTTATGTCGATGGTTGATTCGGTATTGCTGATCGTTGATGCCCAAGAAGGCCCAATGCCTCAAACCCGCTTCGTAACTCAAAAAGCCTTTGCCCAAGGTTTAAAGCCTATCGTCGTTATTAACAAAATTGACAAACCAGGCGCCCGTCCAGAATGGGTTATGGATCAAGTATTCGATTTATTTGATAATTTAGGCGCAACTGACGACCAACTAGATTTCCAAGTTGTTTACGCATCAGCAATTAACGGTTGGGCGTCAATGGAAGAAGGTGAAATTGGCACAGATATGACACCACTTTTCCAAACAATTATTGATCAAGTGCCATGTCCTGATGCCGATCCTGAAGGCGCATTCCAAATGCAAATCTCGCAGCTCGATTACAGCTCGTACTTAGGCGTTATTGGTGTTGGTCGTGTTACTCGCGGCAGTGTAAAACCTAATCAGCAAGTTACTGTTCAAACCGCAGCGGGCCCAGTTCACAACGGTAAAGTAGGTAAGGTTTTTGGTTACCTTGGTCTTGAACGTCACGAAGTAGAAGAAGCTACTGCCGGTGATATCATCGCGATCACAGGTTTGGGCGAGTTGAAAATCTCTGACACAATCTGTTGCCCAACTGAAGTTGAGCCTCTTCCGGCGCTATCAGTTGATGAACCAACAGTAACTATGACATTCCAAGTTAATACCTCTCCATTTGCAGGCCAGGAAGGTAAATTCGTTACTTCTCGCAACATTCTTGAGCGTTTAGAAAAAGAATTGGTTCACAACGTAGCGCTTCGCGTTGAAGAGACTGAAGATCCGGACAAGTTCCGCGTATCTGGTCGTGGTGAGCTTCACTTGGGTATTTTAATCGAAAATATGCGTCGTGAAGGCTTTGAGCTTGCGGTTTCTCGCCCTGAAGTCATTATGCGTGAAGTTAACGGTGAAATTGAAGAGCCATATGAGACAGTAACGGTTGATGTTGAAGAAGAGCATCAAGGTTCTATTATGGAGAAAATGGGTCTTCGCAAAGCAGAATTAACCGACATGGCACCCGATGGCAAAGGCCGCATCCGCATGGACTTTATTATGCCAAGCCGTGGTTTAATTGGTTTCCAAACCGAGTTTATGACATTAACTTCTGGCTCTGGTTTGATCTATCACACATTCTTGCAGTACGGCCCGCACAAAGGTGGTGAGATTGGTCAACGCTTAAACGGTGTGTTAATTGCAAACGCACAAGGTAAAGCGCTAACAAATGCATTATTTAACTTACAAGATCGCGGCCGTTTGATGATTGGCCACGGTGTTGAAGTATACGAAGGCATGGTTATTGGTATTCACAGCCGCGATAACGACTTAACGGTTAATGCACTTAAAGGTAAGCAGTTAACTAACGTTCGTGCCGCTGGAACCGACGATGCCCAAGTACTAACGCCACCAATTAAAATGACGTTAGAGCAAGCGTTAGAGTTTATTGACGACGATGAGTTAGTTGAAGTAACGCCTGAGAACATCCGTATTCGCAAGAAGTTCTTAAAAGAATCTGATCGCAAACGCGAAAGCCGTAATGCGAAGAAATAACAATAACCAAGGTTGTTGATTTAAAAGCGCTCAGTTGAGCGCTTTTTTTATGTTGGTAAAAATCTGGCGCTTACTTTAAAAAGTGGGCGTATAGGTAAAATCTGAATAGGGTTTGTAAGACATATCTCAAAAATTCGTGAGAAATAAGTACTTTTATTTACAATGCTCTTTTTAACTACCTGATTTGTTTTAATGTTTTTATTTTTGTTTTATTGTTTATTGCGCAAATGTAGCCCTTGAGTAAGCGCATTTATTGGTGAATAGAGTACACTTGTAGTAAGATTTTTGCGTTGAAGGGATAAGGAATGAATCAGCAACGACTCTCCCGAATGAATTCGTTATTTGAAAAGGTGCTTTCAGGCCTTGCATCGAATGAAGAACAAATGGAATTAAAGCAACTGTATCGACAATATATAAATTTTGGCCGCGATGGTCAGTCGATCCGAAACGAACAACAACCTAAGCATCATTGTTATACACAGCACTAACGAATAACAACAAAAAAGAAACAAGGATGAATAATGATTATCTACCCGTATAACCTGAGCCAAGAGAAGCTTGCACTGTTACGAGCTTTAACTGAAAACTTTGAGCAAGGTAAGGGCGATAAACAACAACTGAACGAACTTGAGGAGTTGCTCAGTTTACTGGTAGTCGAAGAAAAGAGCGAGAACTAGCAACAGTCTCACTGTGCTAAATTCGCTCTTGTTTATTAGCTTATTCTTTAATAAATCTCTATTTGATTTGCTCGATAAACTGATTCGATTGCGCGATAGCCGCATTCATATCATCAATCAAGGCTTGTACATCTCGTTGAATGGTTTGATATTCACCCTGCAGTGCACCGATGGCTTTAGCATTTAAGTTGTGTTTTAAAAACAACACATTGTCTTGTAGCTTTTCTAATACTGGAAACATTCTTGATTCAGCTTTGCGCATTGCGCGAATAACTCCGTTGTATTGTCGTTGCGTATCGCGCAATTGTTGCTGACTTTGGCGTTTTAACGAAGCGTTAGAATACAACTCGATTTCTTCCTGCCATTCTTCAAACAATGCATCAGCTACACTTTCAATAGATTCAATGCGATTAGTCACATCATCAGCCGCAGCCTGACTGGATTCAAAATGCGCTTTACTGACTTCATACTGCTCAGCAAGTTCAGCACCATCGAAGTTAATTAAGCTCGTTAAATGGGTTAATGCATCTTGAAATTGCTCTTGGGCGTCAAGTTGTGATTCATTAGCATCTTCAACACGACTCACTAAGATATCACGCTTGTGAGTACCAACCTTTTCCATCGCCGCGTAATAGGTTGATTCACAGCCAGTGATTGCCAGTGAACTAAACGCAAGAGCGAATATTAAGGTGAGTTGCTTGCCTTTCATCACTCCCCCGAGCCTTTGTATTTTGCTGCATCAATAATAGACCAAACGTGGAAGATAAAACCTAATAACGCCATAAAAAACAATACGCCGGTTGCAGCTAGCGCGTAATTCACCCATGTCAGTAAAAAGAATACAATTGCTGCTAAAACTCTACCTTGAACTAATTGGCCTAAACCTGCGATAAAGAAACTACAAATTGCCGCTAAAACATTACCGCCAGAACCTTGTCCTGCCATAAATACCCCTTAAATTTTTCTGCTTTATAGGTAATTTCAACCTGCATATTATTATACAGATTGCTATAAGTATCTTAATATACAAGTGATTATTGTAAAAATTAAGTAAATATTAGGCGATTCATGGAAATTAATCTAAAAGCAAGATGGCAACAATTGCTTATTTTTAGCAAAATGTTTGTTGCTAACATTGTTAAAGCTGAGGCGCACGTCAACGCAAGTTACCTAGCTTATGTCACTTTGATGTCGTTAGTGCCATTGATTTTAGTGATGTTTTCAATGATGACGGCATTTCCTATTTTTGGTGATATACAAGTTGCCATTGAGGACTTTGTTTATCAAAACTTAGTTCCAACAGCCGGCGATGTTGTTCACAAGCATTTGTCTGGCTTTGTCGCGAACGCTTCAAAGATGTCAGCAATCACATTGGGATTTTTGTTTTTATTTGCCTTATTACTCATCTCTGCGATTGATCATACGTTGAATAAGATTTGGGGCGTCACCAAGAAAAGACGGGTGATCACAGCGTTTTCTACCTATTGGATGGTGTTAACGTTAGGGCCTTTGCTCGTTGGTGCAAGTTTAGCCGCTACCTCTTATATTATTTCCCTAGTTAACTTTAGTGATACCGCCTTGTCTGGAGCACAGCATCTACTTGTTCGGTCATTACCATTATTAGCATCAACTTTAGCATTTTTGTTTTTGTATATGGTGGTTCCCAACAAAGAAGTTCGATTCAAGCATGCGATAAAAGGAGCAATATTTGGCGCACTATTTTTTGAGCTTGCTAAAAAAGGCTTTGCCCTCTACATCACTTTATTACCGTCTTATGAGGCGATTTACGGGGCGCTTGCTACGATCCCTATTTTGTTTGCTTGGGTGTATTTATCTTGGCTAATTGTTCTGTTAGGGGCGCTATTTACTGTTACCATTGAGCAACGCTCGGCTATGAAAATAGCGTCAGATGAATAATTGACTAAACTTAGCCTACGGAAATTACCAAGGTATGCTATTGAAACCGCTATATCCGAAAATTTTACCCAATGCGACCCACTTCATCGAGGTGAGTGAGCAGCACCAAATTTATGTCGAAAGCTCAGGAAATCCTGCCGGCATTCCTGTTATTTACTGTCACGGTGGGCCGGGTGCTGGCGCAAGTAGTGACTTTCGGCGTTATTTTAACCCTGAAATTTATCACATTATTTTATTTGATCAGCGAGGCTGTGGTCGCAGTTTACCGTCGCCAAGTGTAGAAGGCGTCGATATGGTCTCGATGATTGCTGATATGGAGAAGATTCGACAGTTTTTTACTGTCGATAAGTGGTTAGTCACAGGGGGGTCATGGGGAACAACCTTATCCCTAGCTTATGGTCAAAGCTATCCTCAACACTGTTTGGGTTTTATTTTACGCGGTGTCTTTTTGGCAACCCAAGTAGAGTATGACTGGCTATATCGCGCCAACGGAGTCGCGAAGTTTTTTCCTGAGTATTATCAAGATTTTCTCTTGCCACTTAATGAGCAACAAAAGCGTGATCCATTGTCAGCTTATTACCAACTTGTCACTAGCGACAATGAAGTAGCTGCCATAGCGGCTTGTAAGGCATGGTATTTGTACGAAGATAGAATGTCGTCGATTGAGCACCAAGCCGATAGTAAACAAGAGGTAGATGATCCACACATAGCACATTGCCTTGCAATGCAATCGGCTCACTTCTTTTACCACAACAGTTTCATGGCTGAGGGGCAACTGCTCGATAATATCCATCGTATTAATCATTTACCTGCGTTTATTTTACATGGTCGCTATGACATGATTTGCCAGCTTGATATCGCTTATCAACTTGCAAATGCTTGGCCGACAGCGCAGTTGCAAATTCTGCCCGTTGCCGGACACAGTGGCTTTGAGCGACAAACAATTGATGCTTTTTGTCAAGCAGCCGATAAAATGGCGGAGTTTATTGGTAATCACTAGAGGGGTATTAAGTGATCGCATTATTGCAACGAGTGTCAGATGCTAGCGTAACCGTTAATCAGAAAATTATCGGCGAAATTGGTAAGGGGCTACTGGTTTTAGTGGCAGTAGAGCCTCAAGATACTGAAGAAAGTGTCAAGCGCTTAGCGAATAAAGTAGCCAAGTATCGAATATTTGCTGACGAAAATGGCAAGATGAATTTAAATGTCGCTCAGGCAGGAGGCGATATTTTAGCAGTATCTCAATTTACCCTTGCTGCTGATACCTCTCGTGGCTTACGGCCAAGTTTCACGTCAGCTGCGTCTCCAGAATTGGGTGAGCAGCTTTATCAATATTTTTGTCTTTGCTTACGCGAACTTGGCTTTAAAGTGCCAACGGGTGAGTTTGGCGCAGATATGAAGGTCGCTTTAACTAACGATGGTCCAGTAACCATCTACCTCAAGGGGTAACTTTTTGCCGAAAACGCCATGCGTTTTTCAGACGTTGTCGAAGGTGATTAGGTAAACAGCAGTGCTGATCAGCCAAAACAGTGACTGGCTCAGGTAATAAATAAATGACAATGTTTTTAAAGCGCGGAATTTCTAAATAACTAATTTGGTAGCTTTGCCCGTTTTGCCGAATCAATGATGAGGTTAACTGCTTGAGTTCAGCGAGTAATCGATTAATCGATTTTTCTGGCATGTTTGGTAAATTGATTGTCCAGTAAGTGGGTGACTGTTGCTCAGTTATACTGCGTTTAACCTGTTCTAAAAAGTTGTGGTTTTGCTGGTCGTAAATATCACACACAACCCAATCAATCGCACTATGGTGTTGTTGTAGTAATGCTTCACCGGTGATGTGCTCAATGGTTAAAGATAATGCTTGAGGGTTAAAAAACTCGTGAAACAGTGTGATAACGTCTTGATCATTTTCGGCGGTTGTCAGTTTTACTTCAGGTAACAGGTGCTTGATCGCTCGGGTAAAATTACCACCGCCTAGACCTAACTCAATAACGCTTTTGGGTGTATGAAACAACAGCGGTACCAGCAATGCTTGCTGGTGTGGCATTAGCAAGCGATGCGGTTGACGCTTTAACATCACACTTTGAATGATATTGTCAAAAGTAAGCCACAAGTGATGAGGATCTTCGATGACCGCCAACCGTTGTTTCGGTTGATTGACTAATCGGATAACTTTTCCTCTCGTTATGTGATTTAATAAGCGCATGTTTTTCGATAGATTTCCTTGATATTTTTAGCCATGACACAGTTAGCTTCACCGTCTAGCAAAGATGAATTTGCACGCTATTACGAGTTTCGTTATCAACAATTAAGGGCGCCATGGTCACAGCCTAAGGGCAGTGAACTCGATGAATTTGAAGCGTCAAGTTTTCACTTTATGTTGACCGATGATAATAACCATATCATTGGCATCGCCAGATTACATCAAGTTAATCTGCAGGTAGGGCAAGTGCGCTATGTTGCGGTTGACCCCAATGCGCAAGGACAAGGGCTTGGTCGGCGATTAATGGCGGCATGTGAGCAGCAGGCCAAAGCGCTAGGTCTGTCGGAAATTGAACTCAACGCTCGCGAAGTGGCACTGAACTTTTATTTGGCGCTTGGCTATCAAAATTTAGGTCAATCACATTTGCTCTATGGTGAAATTCAGCATTTTAGTATGCGAAAGTCTCTTGAGTTGCCAAGCCTTGATAGGTCAGTAACTCAGTTGGTTGAAACATGGCACGCAACCATTCCAGCGAGTAAAGCCATGGCTATTGAGGTGACTAGTTACGATCGACAAAAATTAGTGACTCGATGTGATCTCATGTTTAATAAAAACCTTCACAATACGATGTTCGCAGGTAGTATCAATACGCTGGCAACCTTAACAGGATGGGGCTGGGTTCACCTGCAACTAAGGCAGCTAGGGTTTGAAGGTGATATTGTTTTAGCTCAGGGGAATATTAACTACCTTGCACCAATACCGCATTATAGTCACGCTGTGGTCGAAAAAGCTGATACCATCGAAAGCTATCAACGATTAAAAGATGGGCGCAAAGCTAAAGCCGAGATCACTTGTCACGTTTATAGTGGCAGCAAAATTGCTGCAAGCTTCCATGGTGTTTATGTTGTAGTACCCCAAAAAGGATAAAAACAATGAGACTATTCATTTTTATGACTGCGCTACTGATACATAGCGTTGCGTTTGGTCAAAATTATCATCAACAAGCAAAAGATACGTTGGCAAGTTTTCACCTAGCGGCGGCTCAAGCCGATACTGAGAATTATTTTAACTTAATGCACCACGACTTCATCTTTTTGGGGACGGACGCCACTGAGCGTTGGACTAAATCGGAGTTCGCAGCCTTTGTGAAACCTTATTTTTCCAAAGGCATTGGCTGGCGTTATACGCCGACACAGCAAAATATCACTCAGATCTCCGAACATGTATTGTTTTTTGATGAATTACTCGAACACAAAAAATATGGTCAGTGTCGAGGTTCAGGGGTTTTAGTTAATGTTGGTGGTAAGTGGCTATTGAATCAGTACAATTTATCGATTCCAATGCCAAACGATTTAGCAGCTGATTTGGTACAACAAATTCGCCAACATCAGCTAAGCCAAGAGGGTGAATAATGTCTGTTGCAATTATCGGTTGTGGTTGGTTGGGCAAAGCATTAGCTAAAACGCTACAAGCAGACGGTATTGATGTATTGGGCACTTGTCAAAGTGAGGCGTCAACCAAAGCGTTAACTGAGTTATCAATATCGGCGATGCCGTTATCACTGCCTTTAGTTGCACCGTTAACAGGACCTCATTTAGCTAAATTAACAAAGCATTCTACGTGGATAATAGCGATAACGCCGCAACTGCGAAAAGGCCGCGTTGATTACCCTGAAAAAATTGCGCAACTTGTCGAGCTTGCCGTCAAGTGTCAAATAAGGCGCTTAATTCTAGTAAGTTCTACAGCAGTACTCAATGGCTTAACGGGGGCGGTTGATGAACAAGCTGTCATTGATGAGTCGGCCCCTAAAGTTGCGATATTATCGGAGGCTGAACAACTCGTCTTAACGCAAAATAATCAGCAGATGCAAACGGCGGTATTAAGATTGGCAGGTTTGGTGGGCGAAGATCGACATCCCGGGCGATTTTTTCGCGCTGGAAAAAGCTACTCACAAGGCAAAGCGCCTGTTAACTTGATCCACCAATGCGATGCTGTGGGTTTGCTCAAAGCGTTAGTTAACGTTGAAGTAATCTCAGGGATTTATCACGGCGTTAGCGAAACTGACGTAACTAAGGCCGAGTTTTACGCACAGGCTGCTATCGCACTGGGTCAACCAACACCCAGTTTTATCGTTACTGAGCGTGATCAACGGCAAAAACGAATAGTAGGTCGCAATACCTGCCAACGGCTTGATTACGAGTTTCAAGAGCCGGACTTAGTATTGTGGCTTAAACGAAGCGCTAACGGTTAATATTTATTGATAAGGCGTAAGTAATTGTTGTAACTGGCCTTGGCGCTTTAGTTTGTCAAGCAACTGGTTGAAAGCGCCCATTTCTTTTGACAAGGCCAAACTAGTAAACGCTCGGCGTTTAAATTCATCATGTGGTATTGGCGAAGTGTAAAAATTGTCAACTACATCGCCATGTTTTAACAGGTACTTAAATACCGAGTAACTGACGATACCAAAGTCTACTCTGCGCTTTTCTATAAGCTTCAAAACTTGTAGCTCACCAACGGTATCTATTCGCGACATACTCGATTGAGCAACGGCCTCATTAACCCCAAAATAGTAAAACCCGGCAACTGCGGCGACCGTTTTATCGTTGAATGAGTCTGGCGTTAAATAGTTGAAGGGGCTTGATTTGAGCGAGACAAATTCATCTCGATCGCGATAAAAACTGTCACTCCACAAATATTTGGTTTCTTCAGGATCTTTGAACCATTTGGGCGTTACGCCCAAGACGATACCGTCTAATTGCGCTTCAGAAATAATATGATTGAGGCGTTTTCTTGGTATGTAAAGGGTTTGGAACTGATAATCAGCGCTTTGTTTTGATAGCTCGCTTGCCAGATCAAAGTAGAAACCTTGCTGTTTTTCTATACTGACGATAAAAGGCGGCTTGTTGTGGTAGGTGTACAAATAGATCAGCTCTTTAGCCGATGAGCTCATACTCAAGCACAATAGAACAAAGAACACTGAAATATGTCTATAACCCATTCACATTACCACTTATTTGAGCCTTGCTGATCGCACGTTCACATCACAAGGTGTGCCAATTTAATAGATAAAGATTATAACGGTAAAGCTAAGATATTTCGATATTGATAGAAAACAATCATTTTTTTGCTTGTTAATTCTATCTTAAGGTAAGATGTCTTCATAACTGGTTCCTGTTTCTCTTTATGTCGTTGCGCTCAAAATACCCCTTAATTTTTTTATTCGTTGCCTTGTTCGCCCATCTTTCTATCATGGATTTATTCTATGTTAGTTATTCTGGTCCCGTGTTTTTGTGGGACGAAAATTTGCAAGTAAGAACAGTATTAGTGCACCTTTTTTGCGTTTTATTAGCAACATTGAGCTATAAACTATTTGCTTATATACGATTAGATGTCAGTAAAGGGCGATTGTTCTTATCTGATAAGGTATTAATTATTTGTTCAGTGGCGTTGGCTTTTTCGATAGTTTTTACCGTTACTCGGTAATTAACGTTGATGTAACAGTGCAACACTCTCTGGGGTAGATAGCTAACCCGAGAGTGTTACTCGTCATATCATTTACTGTTATTTAGCCCGACCGTGGCGAGCCATTGTTCAAAATTTAACAGGTTGGCAGGCAAGATAACTTTTCTATTTTCTTGACTTAACCCTTTCATTTTTTGTAAATACTGCTCTGAAAGCTGCATTTCAATCGCTTGTTGTCCACCTTCTTGTGATATAACACTCGCCATTTTTTCTATTGCTTGGCTAGTGGCTTTGGCTATCGCAGAAATTTCTGCTGCTTTACCCTCAGCTGAGTTTATACGGCGCTGCTTTTCACCTTCTGATATATTGACCATTTCACGCATTAAACCTTCTGAACGATTAATCCTACTGGTTTTATCGCCAAGTGATTTAGCCAAAATAGCGCGGCGCTCACGCTCGGCATTCACTTGTAATTCCATTGCGTTTTTTACTGTCAGTGGTGGCGCAATATTCTTTATTTCATACCTATGTACCCGAATTCCCCAACTTTCACCGGCCTTATCGAGTACTTCAACAACTTTGGCACTGATCACATCACGTTCTTCAAAGGTTCGGTCAAGATCTAATGTCCCAATAACTGAACGTGTTGTTGTCTGGGCTAGTTGCATCGCGGCGAAGCGATAATCGGTAATGCCGTAGCTCGCTTTTATCGGATCAACGACTTGTATGTATATTACGCCATCAACTTCAACGTTAACTTCATCGCGAGAGAAACACTCTTGCGGTGGTACATTGATGGTTTCTTCTTTTAAATCGTGAATATAGGCAACGCGATCAATAAATGGCAGTAACAGGTGAAAACCCGCTTCTAAAGTTGAGCGATATTTACCCAGGCGCTCTACCACATAAGCTTTTTTGGTTGGCACTAGACAAATTGATTTAACGAACTTGAAAGCGACGTAGAAAAAGATAGCGCCCCACACGGCTAGGACAAAAATATCGAGCTGTTCTTGTGAAAATGGCATTAGGCTTGCCCTCCTTGAGTTGTGGCAGTAACTTTTTCCATGCCATCGAAAAAACCTTCTAACTTAGCGATTTCAGCAGGGAGTACTGATACATCCGCCGTTGCGAGAATGTCACCCGTTTGCTGGATATATTGCTCTAGCAGGCGCATTTTAATCGCTTTATCTCCGCCTTCTTTTAACGCAGCTTTAGCGATCATATTTACGCCTTCAGCAGAGGCTTGGGTGAGAATTTCAATTTCTCTAGCGCGTCCTTCGGCTTCGTTGATTTGGCGTTGTTTGTCGCCTTCTGAAAGGTTTATAGCTTCTTGTCGCTGACCTTCCGATAGGTTAATTGTCGATTCACGCTCGGCTTCGGCGAGTGTAATTTCGGCGCGTTTTTCTCGTTCTGCTTCCATTTGTTTTTCGAGGGTGTGAATGACATTAGGCGATGGCGTGATGTTTTTTACCTCGTAACGAAGCACTTTGATGCCCCACGGATCAGAGGCTTTGTCGATTTCGGTGACGATCGTTTCATTTAATTTATCGCGCTCAGAAAAGGTTTCACTCAAGTTGAGTTTACCGATCTCACTTCGCATCGTAGTTTGTGCTAAGTTAACGCTGGCGTTGCGGTAATCTTCAATACCGTAACTTGCTTTCATGCCGTCCATCACTTTGATATACACTAAGCCGTCAACATTAATTTGAATGTTGTCTTTTGAAATGCAGCTTTGTGCTGGAATATCTAGCACTTGCTCGCGCGTTTCATGGCGGTAGGCGACCCTGTCGATAAACGGGATCAAAAAGTGAACACCTGGCTGCATTACTGCTCTAAATTTGCCTAATCGCTCAATAATACACACTTCGCGCATTTCAACGATTAGGATAAGTTTAAGTAAAATAAACAGGACAAATAATAGACCAAAGGTCAAGGTTACTAACATAGTTAACTCCTTTGCTATGTTTTGTGGATTAGTTGTTTTTAGGTTCAACAACTAATGAAATGTTTTCTTTGCAAATAATGGTGGCTTTGCTGCCTTGCTCAATCGTTGAACCATCGCCGAGTGCCGTCCAAGAAGTGCCCTGGAAGTCAACTCTGCCTTTATTGTGGCCAGGGCCAATGGTGTGAGTTACCAAGACTTCTTGGCCAAAGACATCGAGCTCCTCATCGGTGTTGTCAACGCGCTGTTTCGATGGAAAAAACTTGTTGGTGACAAAATAGCCCACGAACAACAAAATGGTCGCGCTAATAAACCAAGTGGTAAATATTGCGACACCATTGGTTAGTAGGGCTGTTTTGATACCAATGGCGACTATCAACGAGGCAATGCCTAAGTTGAGCAGAATACCACCGGGGACAAATATTTCAGCACTCGCTAACAAAATGGCCAGTACGATCCAAGTTTCAAATGACAATAATAATTCCATCGTTACTCCTTAACAATTAGCGTCTTGCTGTTTCATACTTGCTTTTTGTTTGGCTTTTTTGTGATCTTTGAAGGCGAATAACCAAAAGGCGATCTCAAAGCCGAAACCTAACACCAGAAGAATAAACAATTCGTGAATACTACCTAAGCTGTACATTACAACAGCGGCTACGAGTAGCGATAAAATAAATATATAACGCAAAACTCTGTTCATCATCCACGCTCCTTTTTATGACGATTCTTTAACCATATATCTGATGACATAATATGTCAATGTAAAAGTTTTTATGAATTGAATAATTGTAAGGATAAGGTGACACTTATGGTGATATTTAGGTATTTCAACGTGGTGTTTTGAACAAAATACCTTAACTCGAAGTGTTTTTGGCTTATAATCGGCTGATTCTATTACTTTGTTTCTATGTTCCGAGAAGTCACTTTATGAATGTTCAAGCCTCCTCTTGCCATCAATGGCAAACGTTAATTACTCGCGTCAATATTGCAACTATGACACAAGGAGGCGACAGCTATGGCGAACTTATCGATGGTGCTGTTGCGATAGCCAACGGCAAAATTGCTTGGCTTGGCGAATATTCTCAGTTACCCACACATCAGGTTGAAAAAGTCATTGACGGCCAAGGACAATGGTTAACGCCTGGCCTTATCGACTGTCACACGCATATTGTCTTTGGTGGTAATCGAGCCAATGAATTTGAAATGCGCTTGCAAGGCAAAAGTTATGAAGAAATCGCAAAGGCTGGCGGTGGTATTGTTTCAACGGTTAATGCAACACGAGCAGCAACAGAGCAAGAGCTATTAGATGGTGCATTAAAGCGCGCTCATGCCATGCATCAACAAGGCGTAACGACGCTTGAAATTAAATCTGGTTACGGTTTGAACAGTGAAAATGAACTCAAAATGCTTAAGGTTGCGACGCAAGTAGCCCAATACCTGCCATTAACCATTCGACGAACATTTTTAGGGGCACACGCTTTGCCGCCGGAATATAAAGGCAATAGCCAAGGCTATATCGATCTGGTCTGCCAAGAGATGCTACCCCAAGTGGCGTCAGCGCAACTGGTTGACGCTGTCGATGTTTTTTGTGAGGGGATCGCATTTGATGCCAAGCAAACTAAGCAAGTATTTGAAGCTGCAAAAGCGCTAGGGATTCGAGTCAAGGTTCACGCCGAACAGTTATCGAATATTGGCGGTACAGCATTAGCCGCGCAATATCAGGCACTGTCGTCAGATCATATTGAGTACCTAGACGAAGCGGGTGTGCAAGCGATGGCGAAATCAGATATGACAGCGGTAATCTTACCTGGCGCTTTTTATTTTTTGAGAGAAACTCAATTACCGCCAATTGACTTGTTGCGCAAACACGGTGTCGCTATGGCTATTGCCAGTGATGCCAACCCCGGTTCATCACCGATTAACTCGCTTCAGTTGATGCTCAATATGGCATGTACATTATTTCGATTAACACCGAGTGAAGCATTAGCGGGCGTTACTTGTCATGCAGCTAAAGCACTAGGGTTGTCAGAGGATAAAGGTCAAATAAAAATAGGTATGGATGCTGACCTTGCGCTTTGGGATATCACCCAACCAGCGGAATTATGCTACCAGTTTGGCGTAAATCCCTTAACGATGTTGTTTAAAGATGGCGAGCGAGTGATTGAGAATGCGCCCGTCGAGTTTTCTAAGTAATAATATTTTCGTACGTTTTCTTCAAAAAACTGTACAAAAATTGTTTTATTGCATAGGCTAAATGAGATACCAAATAGCTAGGGAATAGGGTAGAAAGGCTATTTGGTATCGAGCATTGAATTAATGCTTAACCAAGGATTAGTCGTACTGCATGTCATATATTCGAATTTTATTGCTACTCACCTTCACTGTTTCTTTTTCCGCTAGTGCTCAAACCGCTGGCTATACGCTGACTCAGCTGTCATATGGCTTTATTATTGGCCTCTCGTTACCTGTATTAGCGTTATCCATTGCTCGTTCCGTCGAAAAGCCTACGATTTTTGTTTTCCCGAGTTTGTTGTTTATTGCTTTGTTATTTTTCATTGGCTGTGTCGGTCAAAACATCCATCTGTCTTCCTTAAAAGATAATCATATTTGGCTCTGTTCAGCAGCAAATGCATACTTAGGACTGCTCTTATTAGTGCCTAACAAAGCGGATTGGTTTGAAGAATTAACCATGCCTAAGTTGCGCTGGCTAACCTTATTATTGTTGGCGTTTTTTGTGCTATTTGAACTTAGCTTGTTCGTTTTTCCTGAGTTAGATCACAAAGTGACGTGGTTGGTATGGTTTTTAATCGCCGGTATTTTGGCATACTGGCGAGGCTACTTGGTTATTAGAGAGCAACAAAGCAGCTTTTTCTGGTTATTAGTAGCATTTCTCGTAACCTTAATTAGCGGTGCCACTTTCTGGCTCTGGCTCAATGAGCTCGTTGATGAGCAACATATCTATCAAGTCATTGGTCTAGGTTACCTTATTGTTCTCTTACACTTTAGCTGGGCGCTAGTGAAGTACCAACCAAGTAGTGGTAAGCACTCTTCGCATACTTTGGATCATGAAGACTGGCAACTTTATGCTCGCGATGCCGTCACTAACTTTCCACTGCAAGGTCAAGCGATCAAAAAACTAGAATATTCACTGTTATCCGGCGACTACAATAGGGTTGCCGCCATAGCGTTTAAACCGGTTAACTTTGCTCAGGCTAATAAAATACTCGGCTATGAGAACTCAGACGCACTGTTATTACAACTTGCCTTTAGTATGCAAAAACAGTCACTGACGATTGATGGATTGATTAATCTATCTTTTGCTAATATCCCTTTTTATGTTGCTCGTTTACATAGTTTGCACTTTCTAATTGTCTTAGATCTGACAAACAACAAACACGAAGATCGCCAGGTTGTTGAACATGTTTGCCAGCAGCTTATTGGTGCATTACCGCAAGCTATGACGTTTAAGAGTTATACGATGAATTTCGAATTGGCTTTTGGCATTTCGATGCTCAGTAAAGGGGATAGCTCAGTCAAACAAGCGATAGCACTAGCAGAAGATGCCCTGCTTAAAGCTGAACAATTGCATCAGCCAATTTACTTTTTTGACCAATCACTAAGCCAAATATCTCAAGCCCAACTCGTCAGAATGGAACGATTAAAGTCTTCGATAGAAGTCGACGACTTTACCTATTTTATTCAGCCACAAATCAACTTAAAAACCAAGGACGTCATTGGTTATGAAGTGTTAATTCGTTGGTCTTACGACAAGGATCTAGTACTCGAGCAAAATGAAGTCCAGTCGTTAGCGGCGCAAAGCGGCGATGCTTTTACGGTTTTTCAATTATTGTTTAAGCGAGCACTTACTTGGCTTGCTGAGCTTGATGATAAAGGCCTCGCAAAGCCGGTGTCGATTAATCTCGAAAGCTTAGAACTACTTGATGAAGTCACGGTAGAGTACATAGAAGTTGAATTAAAGGCTGCACAATTGTCGCCGAGGAACTTGATGATTTCTATTTCTGAACATTTATTGCTTTCTGCTGGAGATAGAGTGAAGCTGGCTTTTGATCAACTGCGACAAGTCGGTGTTAGAATTTCAATTAACGAGTTCTCGGGGAGCTATGAGGCACTGAGATATGTTCGCCGTTTAGCGGTTGATCAAGTGAGAATTAGTTGTGCGACATTAACGTTTAAAGATGATAGAGAGCCTGAAAAAGCCATTGTGCAAGCGTTAATTCACCTTGCTAATGTGATCAATTTACCGCTAGTTGGTACTCATGTGAACAGTGCTGCGGTTGAATTGTTATTTAGGGAACTCGATGGTGAAAATGCACAAGGAGAAATTATTGCCCCTGCGGTGTTATCAACCGAGGCACCACAATGGTTAGCTAAGTGGATAGCTTACCAAGAGCAGCAGGCAGATTAATTATTCGATGTCGAGTGGATCTGGCGATAAAATGATGCCGGTATTATCAGCATAAACATGGTCATCCGGTAAGAACGTAACACCGCCGAAGTTAATGGCAACATCAGCTTCTCCTGTGTCGTCATCGTTTGCACCAACAGGAATAGACACTAACGCTTGGATGCCAATATCAAAATCTTCTAAAGCATCAACATCGCGAACACTACCGAAGCAGATGATCCCTTCCCACTGATTTTCTTGAGCAACAGCAACAATCGCGGCATCTAATAGTGCTCGACGCGTTGAGCCGCCGCCATCGATAACCAATACTTGCCCCGTGCCATCTTGAGATAATACTTCTTTGATCAGACCATTGTTTTCAAAACACTTGAGCGTCACGACTTTACCGCCAAACGAAAATCGGCCACCGTAGTTACTAAATATCGGATCAACAACATCAATTAAATCGGCATAAATGTCGCAAAGTTCAGAAGTATTATATTCCATAAAATATGCTCTTTGAGGCTAGAATAGTCGCTATCAGTATAACGAGTTAGTGGGCTTCTACAATAGTTATCTCGAGAGAATTTAACCTCATTGGTTATTGAGTGGTTGTGCGGTTAGGCTATTACGTGTGATTGGTTATCAAATAAGCTAATTGATAGCAATTGATTCCGCAGTTATACAATTTGTATTACAATAACAATAAGATATTCTAGTCTTGTATAACTACTATAAGAATCGATTTAATGGCAGAACAGTTTTTTACCAGCCCACTTTTGTATTTCGTCGAAACCATGGTGTTGATGATTTTGGCTTTTTTTCTGTTCATGTTTTATCGAGGCTTCGGTCGTACTTACGTTAAGTTATGGGTAATCGCTTTAGGGTGGTTGGTGGTAAACCGATTGGTCCTTCTGCTGATGATTTTCCTTGATATCACCAAGGCAACTGATCCAATACTAATCGGTTTAACTTTTCTAAATAAGCTGAGTTTTAACTTATCTACGCTTATGCTGTTTTGGGCAATATACAAAGCGGTGAGCGGTAGCGACATTATTCCCAGGCGCCTCTGGGGGACTATTTTCCTGGTAACTTTGTTTACTTTCTTTTCGGTGATCTTGTTTGCCTTTGATGATTACGCCACTTTTAATCGATTATATTTAAGAGAAAGCTTGAATGCATTTATCGTTGGCTGTGGCTTTTTAGCGTCGAGTTTCTGGTTGTTTAATCAACCCAAATCGTTTTTTGCTAGCCGAATATTTATGTGGCTATTTTTGGCACTTGGCTTCCGTTTTGTTTCTTACTCTTTGGCATCAGTAATGCTATTAGGCACTGATTATTTTGGCGATATTGTGCGTGCGATATTGGTTTTTGATAGTGGCGCTTATGCGGTACTTGGTTATGCAATGCTTATTTGGATGCAGGGCGCAGAGCGCAATATTGCGATAACAGCGATAAATCGTGCGCAATATTTAGGTAAGCACGACCAGTTAACCGGTGCATTAAACCGTGAGCAAGTACTTGAAAAACTGCCTTTTGCTATGGAAAAAAGTCAACAAAGTGGTGCTAGATTAGCTATTTACCTGATCGATATAAAAAGGTTTAAATTTATCAATGACACCTATGGCTTGAGCGCTGGTGATTATATTTTAGCTCAAGTAGCTATTCGTTTATCGCAAAGTGTTTTGTTGCCGGATGTCGTTGGCCGTCTAAGTGGCGACTCATTTGTTTTTGCGATTGAAATACACGAATTATCACAACTGTCAAAAGCGGCCGATCACATTCACGACATCATCTCAGCGCCATATGAGTATCAAGAGCATAACATTGAGCTCAAGGCGAGTGTTGGCTATAGCTTGTATCCTGATCACGGCGATGACGAAGAGGATTTGTTAAAAAAAGCCAATCTAGCACTATTCCACGCTGAAACTGAAAGTATTGCTAGCGTTCAATATATCGAGGGTATGCAAGCCAAAGGCAGAGAGTTGATGGCGATTGAAAAAGAGCTCAATCACGCTTTTGAAAACAATGAGTTTATTTTGTATTTTCAGCCTCAGTTGAATCTTTATTCAAATAAGCTTGAAGGGGTTGAGGCACTCGTGCGATGGCAACACCCTGAAAAAGGGCTATTAGCACCGGGACAATTCTTAGATAAAATTGAACAGTTGTCGATGAACCGCGAACTTGATCACTATGTGCTTGAGCTTTCCGCCCAAAAAATCCAGCACTGGTTAAAAGAGTTTAAACGCCGTGTAACGATTGCTGTGAACGTGACGTCGGTAGAATTCCAAGATCCGCAATTTGTTGGCTACATTCAATCATTGCTGTATCAATATCAAATTCCACCGAGCAGTATCGAGCTTGAAATTACCGAAAATGTTGTGATCAACGATATTGAGAGTGTGATGGATACCATCATAAAACTGCAAAATTTAGGTATTCGCGTGTCAATTGATGATTTTGGTACAGGCTATTCTTCACTAGCCTACTTGAGAAAACTGCCCATTGACAAAATAAAAATAGATCGCAGTTTCATTCAAGAAGTTGCCAACAATGATTCTGATGTGACAATTGTTAAGTCGATGATCAAACTTTCACATGGTTTGGGCAAGCGAGTACTTGCTGAAGGTGTTGAAGATGCTAACCAGCTTCAATTACTGAGAAAGCTCGGTTGTGATGCCGTTCAAGGCTACTACATTGCTAAGCCATTGCCAGAAGAAGAATTAACGAAATTTTTGAGCCGAAGGGACTGATTTAACCAACGAGCAAGTTGTTGATAAAATTATTTAACCTAGAAAAAGTGTGTTTTCTAAATAGTGTCTATACTGAGTAGAGAGCTAATCCATTTTCTGAGGTTTTTTAATGACCATAAAGCAAAAACTATTATTAAATATTGCCACTTTTATCTGTGCGTTAGTGATAATGTTAGGCATATTGTTTTACGCCTTATACAAAACGTCATTAGAGGTAAAAGTTACTCGCCAACTCGCTTTGGTTGAGAATGAGATGTCTCAGCTAGAGCTTCAGCAGAAAAACTTTTTGGCATTGAAAGATGAAGCCTATGCCGAACAGTTCTTACAAACGATTAAAAAAGTTAAGCAAACGCTTGCGGTATTGAAGGCCGATATTGCAAGCTTTGATGTTGAAACATCAGCCATTGGTGGTATCGAAGGTCAACTCAAAGATTACGAGCTACTTTTTAACAACGTTGTGACACAGCAAAAGTTGATTGGGCTAAATCCTAAAGATGGCCTGTACGGTAGCTTAAGAGCAAGTGTTCACTCGGTAGAAGAAATGCTCGGCTCGAGTGATTACGAGTTGCTAGCGGGCATGTTACAGCTGCGCAGAAACGAAAAAGACTTTATGCTGCGCCTCGACGATAAATATGTCACGCGTTTACAAAATAACACCCAGCTACTTTCTGATAAAATAAGAGCAAGTGATCAAAGTGCTACCGCAAAAGATGACTTAGTTAACTTACTCGCGGCCTATCAACGCGATTTCCTCAATTTGGTCGACGCTCAACGAGTCTTGGGTTACGCCTATGATCAGGGCATGTTAGGTGATATGAATAAGGTGGCAGACGATATTCAAAAGCGCTTAGCAGTAATATTGGTCGACACCAAGCAATATGTAGAGCAAAGTGTTCAGTCACTTAAACAGCTGGCGGTGTTTATTTTAGTGATCATTATCGGTGCAGCCGTTTTCTTGAGCTTGTACATCAGCCGCAGCATCATTAATAAAGTGAGTGAAATGCGCGATATTATGCAAAAAGTTTCATCAACTAATGACTTAACGCTCTCTGCTAACCTGCAAGGCAACGACGAAATTACTGAGATGTCGAAAGTCTTTAACGAGATGCTTGCCGCCTTCCGCCATTTGATTGTTGAATGTAATCAATCCGTTGAAACCGTCAACGTTGCTACCCAATCACTTGCAGAGAATATCAGTATTGCCAATGCCGGTGTTGACACGCAAATGCAACAAACAGATCTTGTGGCAACCGCTGTCACCGAAATGGTCGCCACAGTTGATGAAATTGCTAAAAACACAAACGAAGCAGCACACAAAGCCCAAGTTACTACAGAAAATGCTGAGCGAGGTAGAAATGGCGTTAGTAGTACCATTGAGCAAATATCTATGTTGTCAGCTGCGCTTGAAGAATCAGAGCAGATTGTTACCGAACTCGCTAAAGATAGCCATACCATAGGTTCTGTGCTGGATGTTATCCGTGGTATTGCAGAACAAACTAATTTGTTAGCGCTCAATGCGGCGATTGAGGCAGCAAGGGCAGGTGAACAGGGGCGTGGCTTTGCCGTTGTCGCTGACGAAGTAAGAACACTTGCCTCGAGAACCCAAGATTCTACCCAGGAAATTGAAGGTATTATTAGTTCATTGCAATCACGTACTAAAGAAATAGTCGAACATATGGGGACTTGCCGAAAACAAGGTGACGACAGTGCAGAACAAGCAAGTTCAGCAGGTAAAATGCTCGAAGAAATTACTAATGACGTGTCGCTGATTATGGACATGAGCACGGCAATTGCCACCGCGATTCAAGAGCAAAGCACGGTAGCGTCTGAAGTCAATGAGCACGTCGTGATGATCCGCGATGTAACTGAACAAGCTGCGCATTCAGCGAAACAAAATGAGCATATGAGCGAAGAGCTTTCGCAGCAAGCTAAAGTCTTGCACGCTGAGGTCAGTCGATTCCACGTGTAATTCACTTGGTATTATATGCTCAACTGGACGTATTGAAAAAGGCAAGAGCGTAAAATCTCTTGCCTTTTTTCTATAGCGTTAATGTTGTTTTTATAAGATAAAACGACTTAAATCTTCGTCTTGGACTACGTCATTGAGTGTTTGGTTGACGTAAGCTTGATCTATCTCTATTGATTGCCCCGACTTATCGTTAGCGTGGAAAGAAATATCTTCAACTAAACGCTCCATCATCGTATGTAAACGGCGAGCACCAATATTTTCAGTACTTTCGTTAACTTGCCATGCGGCATTAGCAATGGCTTTTACGCCACATTCGGTAAACGATAAGCTAACGCCTTCGGTGGCCATTAATGCTTCGTATTGCTGCGTTAAACTAGCATTGGGTTCAGTTAAAATCCGAACAAAGTCTTCAGCGCGTAAGGCTTCCAATTCAACTCGGATCGGCAGACGACCTTGCAATTCAGGAATTAAATCTGACGGTTTTGCCATTTGGAAAGCACCAGAGGCAATAAAGAGAATGTGGTCGGTTTTTACCATACCGTGCTTGGTACTAACCGTTGAGCCTTCAACGAGTGGTAGAAGATCGCGCTGCACACCTTCGCGTGATACATCAGGGCCAGAGCTTTCTCCGCGCTTACAAATTTTATCGATTTCATCGATAAACACTATGCCATTTTGCTCAACCGCTTCGATGGCTTTTTGCTTAACTTCATCTGGGTTAACCATCTTTGCTGCTTCTTCTTCTTGCAGCGCTTTGAAGGCATCTTTGATTTTTAGTTTGCGCTTTTGTGTTTTCTCACTCGATAAATTTTGGAACATGCTCTGTAATTGCGAGGTCATATCTTCCATACCTGGTGGCGCCATAATTTCAACGCCCATCGGTTGAGCGGATAGATCAAGCTCTATTTCTTTATCATCTAATTGGCCTTCGCGTAATTTTTTGCGGAATATTTGGCGCGTTGAGCTATTTTCTGGCTTTTCTTCGTTGCCAAAGCCATCGCGTGGTGGCGGAAGTAAAATATCTAAGATACGCTCTTCGGCAGCTTCTTGAGCGAGGTGTTTAACTCGTTCAACTTCTTGCTCTTTGGTCATTTTGATCGACATATCTGCAAGATCGCGAATAATCGTTTCTACTTCTTTACCAACATAGCCCACTTCAGTGAACTTAGTCGCTTCAACTTTGATAAATGGTGCGTTGGCTAATTTAGCTAATCGGCGAGCAATTTCTGTTTTACCGACACCGGTTGGGCCAATCATTAAGATATTTTTTGGGGTTACTTCGGTGCGCAACTCTTCGTTGAGTTGCATACGGCGCCAACGGTTACGCAGGGCAATAGCAACGGCGCGTTTTGCTGAGTCTTGACCAATAATGTGGCGATCAAGCTCACTGACAATTTCTCTTGGAGTCATGTTCGACATGGAGGATCCTTAATCTTTCAATGCGGTGATTTACAGCTCATCAATGGTGTGATGTTGATTAGTGAAAACACAAATATCACCGGCAATTTTTAGTGATTTTTCGACGATTTCTTTGGCGCTAAGCTCGGTATTTTCAAGTAAGGCAAGGGCAGAGGCTTGTGCGTAATTACCGCCACTACCAATAGCTATTAAGTCATGCTCTGGTTGAACCACGTCGCCATTACCAGTAATGATCAGCGATGTTTCTTCATCAGCAACAGCTAGTAAGGCTTCCAATTTACGCAATGCCCTGTCACTTCGCCAATCCTTAGCTAGCTCAACAGCGGCTTTGGTAAGGTGACCCTGGTGCATTTCAAGCTTGCTTTCAAAGCGCTCAAATAAGGTGAAGGCATCGGCAGTCCCACCGGCAAAGCCAGCTAGAACTTTATCGTGATATAAACGGCGTACTTTTTTTGCGTTGCCTTTCATTACGGTGTTACCTAATGAAACTTGGCCGTCACCACCAATGGCAACCTTACCGTTACGTCTTACTGAAACTATTGTAGTCACATTAAACCTCAAAGTTGTGGCCGAGCTTGTGTGCTCGGCAAGTGCTATGAGATTTAAATAAGGGGTAATTCTATTTTTTCAAGGGCAAGCGTTGGATTATCGCCACAACCAGATCTGGCAACGATTAACGTCATTGTTTTTTAGTAGGTGTTTGTCTTTTTCAGCCAAGCGTTTTCGTTCATATGGGCCGAGAATAACTTTATACCAAGTGCCGTTTGTTCCTGTTGTCTCTCGTACTTGAGAGGTGATACCCGCAAAGGCTATTTTAGCCTTTAAAACTTCGGCCTGTTCACGCGTTCTAAACGAGCCACATTGCATTTGATAAGGGCCTTTATTGGTCACTTCGTATTCGCCGACTTCTACTTCTTTGGTTTCGAGCTCTTTCATATAATCCCACTTCTCTTTCGGTGGCTCGGGTAGGGTGACTTCCTCTTTACTGGAGGTCGACTTGGTTGGTTCGATCGTGATCGGTGGCTGGGCTGGTGTTTGATTTAACTTCCACAAGCCATAACCAAAGGCCGCGCTAAAAAATACGGTAATAGCGAGGATCACTTTGGTTTTTAGCGGCATTGCTGATACTTGAGCAACGTCTTTTTTATAGGGTGATTTTTTTTTATTGTTAGGTTTGCGGGAAACGTAATCTTGGGGAGCCATCGAGAATACCTACATCAGAAAACAGTTATTTTAACCAAGTCGCGATAAAAAAAAAGCCTTTTCAGCGCGACAGGACAAAGATTGATATTGACCATTACCAAGTTAAATCTTGCGGGTCGATATCAATCGACCAACGCACTTTTTTGCTACTCGTTATCGTTGGAATATTAACAATGAGTTGTTGTAGCATTCGATGCAGCGCATTACGGGTTTTACTTTGGATCATTAAGTGAAAGCGAAATTTACCGGCGCGCTTTTCCATTGGTGCCGGCATTGGGCCAGCGAGCATACAATCAGCACTGGCAAAGGTGGATAGGTCTGATAGAAACTGTAACGGGTAACTCGGGTAGTTAGCTTCAGCCCGCACTAATGCCTGAAAGGTAAAAGGTGGCAATAGGGCTTGTTGACGTTCAACTAAAGCATATTTGGCAAAGTGATGGTAGCCGTTGTTCACTAAATCTTGTAATAGTGGGTGCTGTGGAAAGTTTGTCTGTACTAAAACCTTACCTGGTTTGCTAGCGCGACCTGCTCGACCAGCGACTTGAACCAGCAGTTGAGCTAAATACTCAGGTGCTCTGAAATCATGGGAAAACAAGGCGCCATCTGCGCCAATAATGGCAACTAGGGTTACGTTGGGAAAGTGGTGACCTTTAGCTAGCATTTGTGTGCCAACTAAAATATTGTGCTCGTTATTGTTAATTGCTTCGAGCATTTTTGTTAGTTCACCTTTTTTGCGAGTGCTATCACGGTCGATGCGAATAATACTCGCTTGATCAAAGAGCTGAGCTAAATTGTCCTCAACTTGCTCTGTTCCTAAACCTATCCCTTCAAGCCTAACACTGCCACATGGATGACATTGATGCGGTGTTGAATGTTGATTACCGCAGTGGTGACAAACTAGTTGTTGGTCGTTTTTATGCAGGGTGAACGGCTTTAAACAGCGCTCGCACGTTGCCACCCAATGACACTCTTTACATGTTAGCGCTTGGGCAAACCCGCGCCGATTGATAAACACCAATACCTGTTCACCTCGAGCAATAGTGGCTTTTATTTCATGTACCAAGGTACCAGATAAACCTTTATCAACTTGCTGCTGTGCGATATCAATAAGCTCAATTTTAGCTAATTGGCTATTACCAGCGCGTTTGGTCAATTGGTGGTGATGATATTTCCCCGTCAGTGCATTTTGCAGGGTTTCCAAACTCGGTGTTGCGGTGCCCAGTACTATTGGAATGTTGAGCTGTTTTGCCCGCAAAATAGCAATGTCTCGCCCGTGATATCTAAAACTGTCTTGCTGTTTAAGTGAACTGTCATGCTCTTCATCAATAATAATCAAGCCAAGTTGCTTTAATGGCGTAAATATGGCACTACGAGTACCAATAACAATAGCCGCACTGCCGTTTTGTGCCGCTAGCCAAGTAGAAAGCTTTTCGGTGTTATTTAGCGCACTGTGGTGCAAGTATATCGGCACATTAAAACGCTGTTCAAATCGCGATAACGTTTGCGGTGTAAGGCCAATTTCAGGGACCAGTACTAACACTTGTTGATGCTTTTTGAGAACTTGCTCAATTATTTGCAAATAAACTTCGGTTTTACCACTGCCTGTGATGCCTTCAATTAAGTGGCAAGCGAACCCCTGTTGCTGATTTATAGCAGAGACTACCACGGCTTGTTGGTCGTTTAAGGCGAGTTTACTCTCTGGGTTAAGTTTATCGTCAGACCAAGCAAAGCGCTCATCAGAGCGTGGTTTAGCGTAGATAAGTTGCTTGGTAAGTAAGCCATTTAGCTGCGCTTTACTAAAACCTAACGTACGAAGCTCAGGCCAACTAATGCCGTGACTTTTACTTATTATTTGATACAGCGAGGCTTGCTTGGGCGACTTCTTTTCCATCTTTACCTGCGTTTCTTCTGATGGCTTATCCGCCTCAGGTAGATACGCTAATTCCGGCGTGATGGTTGATTGATTAATATCACGCAGCGCTAATGGCAATGCTTGTTGCATGACTTCACCAATCGGATGGTGGTAGTAATTAGCCGCGGTATTGAGAAGCTTGAGTAAAGAAGCATCAAAGCGGTATTTGTCGTCTAAGCGCGATAAAATAGGTTTTAATTTGTCTGTTTCAATACTTGCTTGTTCGACTAAGGCAAGCACAATCCCGACAACTTTTCGCGATCCAAACGGCACGATAACGCGTTCACCAAGGCAAACATCGTGTTGATGCATGGCATCAGGCACTATATACGTGAACAATTGCCTCAAAGGGACTGGAATTGCTACTTGTATATATAAATCGGCCACGTTGGAACTCTTGTTTTTTCTTCATATTGTGACGTTTATCAATCAAGCTGCCAAGTAATTTTACCATCGAACATGGAATTTGAGCGGCTACTTGTTTGATTTGTCTTTTTACTCAATAAATCAAGTTTGAATCGATGAATATTGATTGCAGAAAAAATATTCAAATTAATGCGTTTAAATGTTGTATCGAAGGCGTCGATCAAGTATTATTCGCCACCATTAATTTTAACTCGTATGGTGCTTGGCAAAGACCAAGTGGCGATACGGCCTTAACAGAGGTTATCCCATGAAAGAAGGTATTCACCCAAATTACGTTGAGATCAAGGCAACTTGTTCTTGTGGTAATGTTATCAACACACGTTCAACTGTAGCAAAAGACTTACACTTAGACGTATGTTCAGAATGTCACCCATTCTACACTGGTAAGCAGAAAGCTGCTGAAACTGGTGGTCGTGTTGACAAATTCAACAAGCGTTTCGGTATGCTTGGCAAAAAATAAGCCATTGAGCTTATTTGTAAAAAGCGCCTATGTGGCGCTTTTTTTGTTCATGGATGAACATTATTAATGAATTGCCACGGATGGTGTAATTCATATTTTGTACACGCTCGTTTAGGGTCAGAGTCAATTGACTCTGACCCCAAGTATTAAAAAATTTTCTCCTCGTTTAAACCCTTTTCAGACATACTGCATCTAACCTAATAACAAAACTTTTGTGAGAATGGATAAGTGCAGAATAACCCCGTTATTCAGGCTGAAGATAAATTTGGCCATGATGAATCGATATGGATAGCAAAAGCACAGCAAGGCGACCAGCAGGCGTTTCATCAGCTTTATTTGCTACATCATAAAAAAGTGTTTGCGCTGTGTTTGCGAATGCTTGCCGATGTATCGAGTGCTGAAGATGTTTGCCAAGATGTATTCGTACAAGTGTGGCAAAAAATTACTAATTTTCGCGGTGAAAGCAAGTTCTCAACTTGGTTACACAGCGTTGCAACTCATATTGTGCTTAGCCATATCCGCAAGCATAAAACTTGGCTGCAAAAGGTCTTTAGTGTTGAAGATCAAGGTATACAAGAAGATAGTATCGACATGCCGGAAATTAGCACCTTAGATAAGCATATTATGCAATTACCTGAGCGTGCTCGGATGGTCTTTATCTTGTTCGCTGTAGAAGGTTATCGCCATGAAGAGATAGCCAGTATGTTAAAGATGGCTGTGGGTTCAAGCAAAGCTCAATTCCATCGTGCGAGAAAATTATTACAGGAGAGCTTGGCTAATGAATAAGTCGTCAAAATTATCCCGAGCAACATTGGAGCAGTCTGTTGAGGTACTTGAACAGGAGATAGCACCAACACGTGACTTGTGGCCGGGGATTGAAAAAGCAATTTCACAACAACCTCAGCAAGTCGAGCAGCACAGTCGTCATAGTTGGCGTGTCAACTTGGCACTAGCGGCTTCTGTTTGTGCTTTAGTGATCACCTTGGTAAATGTTAAGGGCTTACCTGAGCAAACCACGAATCCCAATTTAGTGGCAACCATCAATCAAGCCTTTGAGAGCGAGCGTCAAGCAATGTTAGTCAGCTACGGTGCGGCGCAAACTCAACGACAAATTCCTGCGGATTTACAAATGCAGCTAGATGAGTTGGTCAAGGCGCGAGCCAGTATTATTAACGCATTGGAAAAAGATCCGACAAATGCCGATTTAATCCATTTATTAAAATTTACTCAGCAGCAAGAGCTTGCTTTGCTTGAGCACATATATCGCCCGCAGTGGCAAACTATTTAAGGATAAAGCAGATGAATATTCTAAAACATTGTCTTGTACTTTTAGCTTCAACAAGTTTCTTGGTTTTTGCTGGTGAGAACATTGATCAGTCACTGCCGGCAGATGGCGTAAAAAGTGTTGAAATTGAAAACCTGCGCGGCAAGGTAAAAATTATTGGTCAAAATACAAAAGCCATTCGCGTGGTTGGTCAGCTTGATGAAGAAGCTGAGGGTTTTACCTTTAAACAATCTGGCAGCATTGTTTTGATCAAAGTTGAAATGCCTCGTCACTTAGAAAGCAGTTGGTCGAGAAAAGAAACTAATCTAGAAATTAGCTTACCAAGTGCACTTAATGTTAGTTTTTCAGGTGTGTCTACCGATGTGGTTATTAAAGACATCGACGCAGATGTCAATGCCAATAGCGTTAGCGGTAACGTTAATTTGGAAAATATCAGCCAACGTGTTGAAGTGACTTCAGTTAGCGGTGATATTTCTGCAAAACAACTCGGTAAATCGAGCCACCTCTCGAATGTCAGTGGCAATATTGTGACCTCAGGCGCTAGTGGCAATTTATATGCTAAAGCGGTAAGCGGTGATTTAAACATAACATCAACTGCTAGCCATGTTGAGGTCAAGAATGTCTCCGGTGAAATTGAGCTAGTACTTGCCAGTGTTGAAGAGTTAAGTATGTCTACCGTGAGTGGTGATGTTGATGCCGATTTGACTTTACTAGATAACGGCAAAGTAAAGCTTTCGAGTGTTAGCGGCGATTTTACCTTAAATTTTCTCAATGATGTCGATGCTATATTTCGTCTACGAGCTAGTGCTGGCGGCGATTTAATTAATCGGCTAACCAATGACAAAGCGATTGAAGATAAATACGGCCCGAGCTCGCGCTTAGCATTTGAAACTGGTAACGCCAGTGCTCGAGTAAATGGTAGTACGGTAAGTGGTAATGTGGTGTTGAAACGAAAATAAATATCGCAACCCTGTAACAATTAAGTAGCGTGGTTTGTTTAGTAAACCGCGCTTTTTTCATTTTGTATATGGTCAATATCTGTTAAATTACTCTTCTTTCGCAAACCATCACGGTCGCGATTAAATCGTATAGTGTAGTAGGAAGTCATTAATGGCAGAGCAAAAATTCTCAAATACAAACAAAAAGTCGTTTAAAGAGAAAGATCGACAAGTCGAGCAATTGCGCGTTCCTCCGCATTCATTAGAGGCAGAGCAGTCGGTTATCGGTGGTTTATTGCTTGATAATGAGACCTTTGACCGCGTTGGTGAAGCTGTTGTAGCACAAGACTTTTATTCACGTGCTCATCGTATCGTTTTTGAAACCATTGGTGAGATGATCGAAAAAGGTGAGCCAGTCGATCTCATTACCCTCACCGAAGCGTTAGAAAATGCACAAAAGTTAGAAGATGCCGGTGGCTTTGCTTATTTAGCTGAACTCATCAAAAACACGCCAAGTGCTGCTAATATTGTTGCTTATGCAGAAATCGTCCGTGAGCGCGCTGTAACGCGTGAAATGATCAGTGTTGCTAACGAAATCGCCGAAGCGGGCTTTGATACCCAAGGCCGTTCAAGTGCCGAATTACTCGATTTTGCCGAGACTAAAGTCTTTCAAATTGCCGAAGCACGCGCCAATAAATCAGAAGGGCCTGAAAATATTAACTCAGTGCTTGAAAAAACCGTTGATAGAATCGAAAAACTATACCAACAGCCACATGATGGTGTTACAGGGGTGACAACGGGTTTTGCCGACCTCGATAAAATGACCGCAGGTTTACAACCTTCAGATCTTATTATTGTCGCTGCGCGTCCATCAATGGGTAAAACAACCTTTGCGATGAACTTGGTTGAAAGCGCTGCAATGACAGAAGATAAACCTGCGCTAATCTTCTCATTAGAGATGCCGTCAGAACAAATTATGATGAGGATGTTGGCCTCGTTAGGGCGCATTGATCAAACCAAAATTCGTACTGGTCAATTAGGTGATGAAGATTGGGCGCGCCTGTCATCAACCATGGGCTTATTGATCGAAAAAGGCAAAATGTATATCGATGATGCCGCAGGCCTAACACCTACGGAAGTGCGCTCAAGAGC
Organism: Thalassotalea sp. LPB0316; assembly: GCF_014898095.1. NCBI lineage: Bacteria > Pseudomonadati > Pseudomonadota > Gammaproteobacteria > Alteromonadales > Colwelliaceae > Thalassotalea > Thalassotalea sp. LPB0316. The sequence goes on along the minus strand of NZ_CP062946.1, from coordinate 310,106 downwards.
ACGCCGAATTGCTCGTGATCACGGTGGTTTAAGTTTGATCATGGTCGATTACCTTCAGCTGATGCGAGCACCGCAGTTTTCTGATAACCGTACTTTAGAGATAGCGGAAATTTCACGTTCACTTAAAGCACTGGCTAAAGAGCTTGAGGTACCTGTGGTTGCACTATCTCAGCTAAACCGTAGTTTGGAGCAACGTGCTGATAAACGCCCAGTAAACTCTGACTTACGTGAATCAGGCTCGATTGAGCAAGACGCCGATTTGATCATGTTTATTTATCGCGATGAGGTCTATCACGATAACTCAGAGTTTAAAGGCATGGCTGAAATTATTATTGGTAAGCAGCGTAATGGTCCAATCGGACGTGTGCCATTAACTTTCCAAGGGCAATTCTCGCGCTTTGACAATTATGCTGGCCCGCATGTATTAGAAGAAGACTAAGCGGTTTATGTCGATTCGCACTGCTACAGTTCACATTAATTTACCTGCGTTAGTTGATAACTATCAGGTAATAAAAACCATGGCGCCGAAGGCTAAAGTACTAGCGGTGCTAAAAGCTAATGGCTATGGTCATGGCTTAGTGACTATCGCAAAAGCACTACCACAAGCCGATGCATTTGGCGTTGCGCGTATTGAAGAAGCGTTAGAGTTGCGAACTGCAGGCGTGATAAAGCCAATTGTCTTGCTAGAAGGGGTGTTTAATACGGGTGATTTAGCGATATTAGCAGCGAATAATCTGCAAACCATCGTGCATACCAAAGAGCAACTGCACGCGATTTTAACCGCCGATTTAGATCGACCATTAAAAGTATGGCTGAAAATTGATACTGGCATGCATCGTTTAGGTATTGAACCGGAGCAGTTTAACGCGTTTTATTACGCGTTAACCGAGTCTGAAAATGTCCATTCTGATTTGGTATTAATGAGTCATTTTAGTTGTGCTGATGATCTACAAAGTTCGTCGACACAAGCTCAATTTTCACTGTTTAATCAGCTAACCGAGCAATTGCCTAATGCTCGCTCTATTGCTAATTCTGCCGGCATTTGTGGTTGGCAAAACACGCAATGTGACTGGATTCGCCCAGGCTTAATGCTCTATGGTGTATCACCATTAATTGATAAATCGTCTGCAAGCTTTGGGCTAAAACCTGTGATGACGTTACAGTCGAGCGTGATAGCGATTCAACGCGTTAAAAAAGGCGAAACGGTTGGCTATGGCAATGCTTGGCAAGCAAGTGAAGACACCAATATCGGGGTTATTGCGATCGGCTATGGCGATGGCTACCCTCGTCATGCGCAAAATGGTACGCCAGTATGGCTAAACGATCGGCGAGTGCCATTAGCTGGCCGCGTTTCTATGGATATGATTACGGTTGATTTAGGACCTAAAAGCACAGATAAAATCGGTGATATCGCTACGCTTTGGGGCAGTGAATTACCCGTGGAAGAAATTGCCAAGCATTCAACTACGATTGCCTATGAGCTACTGTGTAACATTACTCGGCGAGTGAAATATATTTAGCGCTGCGCGCTCAAACTATATAATGAGAAAAATAAAAAAAACGCCCGTTGAGGGCGTTTTTTGATGGTTACAAATTACGAATTAACGATTCTTTGCTTTACTAAGTGCTTCTATGCTTGCTTTCATTTTCTGCTCAGCGAAGAACTTATAATCGATACCTGATGCTGAAAGTGTTGAACCAGGCTGGAATGGATAACCTGGAATAGTGGCTAAGAACTGTTGTACTTTTTGTTGAACTGGTACAAATAACCACATGTTATCGGCATACCAGCGAACGTACATTTCAGACTCTTCCCACATCACTTCATATGGGTCAGCTTTCAGGTTAACGACGATCGGCCACTGTGGTGTGAATCTATACGCTGTGTTGATAGCGCCAACTTGCTTGGCAAAGTGGACTTTCCAATCATTCCAACGTACAGCATTTAATTGCCCTTCAGAAGAGAAGTAGTAAATAGCATCTCGTGGCACTTTATCCGTTTCACCTGTTAGGTACGGCACATAGTCATAACCGTCTAAATGTACTTTGAACGTTTTACCATTAGCCTTGTAGCCTTTTTTCAGCTTCTCTGGTAAATCTTTAATACCCGCCGCTGACAAAAATGTTGGCATCCAGTCTTCGTGTGAAATCATGCCATTAAATTTCGTACCCGCTTTGATCTTGCCTGGCCAACGAATTATTGCTGGGACGCGGAAGCCACCTTCCCATGTTGTACCTTTTTCACCGTGGAATGGTGTAATACCGCCATCTGGCCACGATATAGTTTCTGCACCGTTATCTGTGCTGTAAAGTACAATGGTGTTGTCAGCAATCTTTAACTCATCAAGCTTATCTAAAAGAATACCCACTTGATCGTCGTGCTCAACCATACCATCAGGGTATAGACCAATACCTGTACGACCAACTGCTTCTGGTTTTAAACGCGTCCAAATGTGCATACGCGTGGTGTTGTGCCAAATAAAGAAAGGTTTCTTTTCTTTATGGGCTTTATCAATAAATTGTAATGTTGCAGCAAGGAACTCTTCATCGGCAGTTTCCATGCGCTTACGAGTCATAGGGCCAGTATCTTCTAATCGACCGTCTGAGTATGATTTAATAACCCCACGAGGACCAAATTTGGCTTTAAACTCAGGGTCTTTAGGATAGTAATAGGTTTCTGGCTCTTCTTCCGCATTTAAGTGGTAAAGGTTGCCGTAGAACTGATCAAAACCATGTGCTGTTGGCAGGTGCTTGTCTTGATCACCAAAGTGGTTTTTACCATGCTGTGCCGTCATGTAACCTTTGTTTTTTAACAAATCGGCGATAGTTGGTGTCCAATCAGGGATACCGTGATCTGAACCTGGCATACCGATGGTTAACATACCCGTTCTAAATGGGTGTTGTCCCATCATGAAGGCAGCACGGCCTGCTGTACAACTGTTTTGTGCGTATGAGTCAGTAAACATCGCGCCTTCATTGGCGATACGGTCAATATTCGGCGTTTGATAGCCCATAATACCGTGGTTGTATGCACTAATGTTATGAACACCGATATCATCACCCCAGATCGCGAGAATATTGGGACGAGATTTATCAGTCGTAGCGTGTGATACTCCGGAAAAAGCTAATAGCCCTGCGGTTAATAGCCCTAAACCTATGCTAAGTCTCATTTTTTCTTCCTTATGTTTAAAGTCTTGCAGATCCAATATAGCCAAAGAATTACAATCTTGCTACAAGCCATTAACTTTTTTTAAGTTTTTCTTTTCATAAGATAAATTGATTTTATAAACAATGCTAAACTGGCTAAAAAGGATCAACTAATCATCGATAAAATAGAGAATAAAATGAAATTAATCGGCTCGACTACTTCGCCTTTTGTTCGTCGTATTCGCTTGCTAACTCAAGATAACGACGTCGAATTTATCAATATTGATATTTTTTCAGAGCAAGGTGCGCAAATCCTCAGCCAAAATAACCCGGCCAAGAAAGTGCCTGTGTTAGTCGATGGCGATACTCAAATATACGATTCGAGGATAATCTTTAATTATTTAAGCCAAAAGTTGCAACTCGAGCCATTGAGTTGGCCACAACAAAATTTACTCACGGTTATTGACGCTGCTAACGACTCTTTAGTCTCTATTTTGTTGTGTCAACGTTCAGGGTTTGATACGCAATCAGATAAGTTGTTTTTTAATCTGCAAAATCAACGCTTGGCCAGTATTTTTCCGGTACTTGAACAAGCAGCACAACATGGTGAATTTGGTAGTTGGCATTATCCAAGTATCTGTTTGTTCTGCTTGCTAGATTGGGCAAGTTTTCGCGATCTGGTCAAGTGGCAACACTTTCGGGCATTGCAGGCTTTCTATCAAAAAGCACTGCAACAACCTCTGGTAGCACAAACTGATCCGCGATTATGACTCAACAAAAGTTAGCCAAACTGCTTGCCGGCCCGATTGTAAGGCGCTGCACTGATGACCAACTCAATTTTTGGTTGGTCACCGATCGCAATTACCAAATTGAGCTGACGATTACCTGCGATAACGATCAAGATTTTCAGTTTTGCCAAGTCTTAACGCCTGATAGTCAGCAAACGATTCAAATTGGTGAACGAGCCTTTGTTCATTTATTGACACCACCGCTTGAGTATATTGTCTTGGAGCAAAACTTGAATTATCAACTGAGTTTTTATCTAGGTGATGATAAGCAGTTTTCGTTATCGGATATTACAACGCTTCACTACGGTGACAAGCCGCTAAGTTTTGTTGTTAAAACTAGACTCAATAAGGTGTTGCACGGTTCTTGTCGCAAGCCACACTTTGATAGTGAAGACGCCTTAATACAAGTTGATGAGCAAATTAAGGCGAGCCTTGACGAGCCTGAAAGTCGTCCTGCACTGTTGATGATGTCTGGTGACCAAGTATATTGCGATGATGTTTGTGGTCCTATGCTTAATGCTGTTCACCAAGTTATTGATTTGCTAGGTTTATATCAAGAAAGTTGGCAAGTTTGCCAATCTACAACGAATAACGCCGAGCAAGCAATCAAAGATTCTTCACAACTATTCGCCAGTGAGCAGGGCTATTACCAACGTCACTTATTCTTACCACAAGATCAGGTTAATCACGGTTTATGGGCGAAACTTTTTGGCGCATCAAAACAACCAATATTTACTTCGGTTAACGCAAAGAACCACTTAGTGACGGCAGCCGAAGTCTTTGCTCAGTATTTACTGACCTGGTCGCCAGCGCTGTGGCAAAGCGTCGATTTAGATAAAACCGATCATATACCAACACAGTTTTTATCGGTTTATCACGATGAAAAGGCTGTTCTAGAGCGTTTTATTAGTGGCTTAGGCAAAGTGCAGCGGGCGCTAGCTCATATTCCAACCTACATGATTTTTGATGATCACGATGTTACCGACGATTGGAACTTAACGAGAGCTTGGGAAGAGTCTGCCTATCAAAACGCGTTTTCAAAACGAATAATTGGCAATGCTTTATTTGGCTATTTGTTGTTTCAAGGCTGGGGTAATGCGCCTGATAACGTTAAGTTGCTTATTGAGCAGATCCCCGAACACTTCGGTGATGGGGTTAATACTCACGACGAGCTCATTGATGCGCTCCTTGATTTCGATCAGTGGCATTACCATTTAAATAGCGTACCCAAAATGGTGGTGCTTGACACTCGCACGAGTCGTTGGCGATCCGAAAGCTTTGCTGGTAAACCCTCTGGCTTAATGGACTGGGAATCGTTGTGTGAAATGCAACAAGAGTTGATTGATCAGCCGAGTGTCATTTTGGTGTCAGCTGCACCAATTTATGGCGTCAAACTGATTGAAACGATCCAGCGCATTTTCACCTTCTTTGGCAAACCCCTGATGGTTGATGCAGAAAACTGGATGGCTCATTCAGGCACGGCTAATGTGATGCTCAATATTTTTCGGCACTACAAAACACCGCCGAACTTTATTATTTTATCTGGCGATGTCCATTATTCATTTGTTTACGAAGTAGAGCATCGCTTTATTCGCACGCAATCGAGTATTTTACAAGTCACTTGTAGTGGCATTAAAAATGAATTTCCCGCTCGACCTTTGTCAATCTTGGCTAAACTTAACACAGTACTATATGCCGCTTACTCACCGCTAAACTGGTTTACCAAGCGCCGAAGAATGAAAATTCTCGCTCGTAAGCCGTCGGTTAAAAGTGATGGTAGGTTAGTAAATCAAAGCGGGATTGGTCTGTTGAATATCGAGAGTGAGCAAGAAATAGGTACGCAATTGTTGACGGCAAAGGGGGAGGTTGTTGATTTTATTCCAAGAGCTAAAACAGAGCGTGATTGATAATGCGTGAGATAAACTATGATCAAAAAATTAGCACAAAGCTCGGGGCCATATCTTGGCTTTGTCGTATCGGGCAAAGCCGGGTTAGCTGAAGAGCAGGCTTGGAACGAAGAGATAGAGCAGGCCATATCAACCCACAATAAAGTCAGTTTATTGATTGTCTTATCTGAAGGTGTTCATTGGGGCGTCGATAACGCGTGGCAAGATATTAAGTGGCTCTTTGCTCATATGCGCCATTTCGACAAAGTTGCGATAGTGTCTTCAAGCGCCGCTTGGCATTGGCTCATAACCATAGATAGTTTCTTCGCTGCCTTAATGAACATAGATGAAAAACACTTTTCACCTAATGAGCTCGATAACGCTTGGCAATGGCTCAAAGCTAATCAATAAAACGATTATCCTTGATTAGCGAGCTTTGAAATAGCGCATCGATATGATGAGCGATTATTGGCTTTAAGTAGTGAAACTAAACTTTTAAACGATTAACCGTCTTTCCCGCGGAGGCGGGAACCTCATAAATTCAAAGTGAGCTCATAGTATTTATTCCACTATAAATTTTTGGAGATCCCCTGTAAAAGCATCAGGGGATGACGGCTCTTCGTTGCTAGTTACCTTATTGTCATCACTCAATCTAAGACAAACTCTAGCAATGAGCGACTAACCGGCTTTAAGCTATTGGCTCACGACATTAACTGTCAACAATATTTGATAGCATGTTAGGTGCTGAAAACTACCCCAAGTCACTCATTTTTAATCATATCCAAAACCAATATTCATATTTGGAATAAAAAATCGTTTTCTATTCTTTTTAATGTTGTTTAAGCCTCGCTATCATTTGCCTAATTATTGAAATGGGCGAAATGAACGTTATGTTGTCTAAACAACAAGATCAAACAAATAATCTCGGCAATGCAGCACTTGATGCTGGCCAATTAGCGAATTTGCAACAAGCTACCAGTGGTTTTTCGGCACTACAACTTGCCTGGGCGAGTGGCTATTTGGCTGCTAAAAGCGAACAGCCGGGTACTGTTGCTACTATCGCGCCAAGTGCACAAGCGAGTGCAACTTTAACGATTTTGTATGCATCTCAAACCGGTAATGCTAAAGGCGTGGCCAACAAGCTTGCCGATCAAGCAAAAGCAGCGGGTATTGAAGTTAACTTAAAAAACGTTGCTGATTACAAAGCGAAAGCTTTGAAGTCAGAAACACATGTGTTAATTGTTGCCAGTACTAATGGTGAAGGCGAGCCGCCAGATGATGCACTGTCTTTCCACGAGTTTTTATTCTCTAAAAAAGCGCCTAAATTAGACAACTTAAAATACAGTGTCTTATCGCTCGGTGACAGCAGCTATGAGTTCTTCTGTCAAACTGGTAAAGACTTCGACCAACAACTCGCTAAGCTGGGTGCAACGCAAGTCGCGCCGCGTGTTGATTGTGATGTCGATTATCAAGATGAAGCGGCACAGTGGTCAACGTCGATTGTTGAATCTCTCAAAGATGAGTTAACAGCCTCAACAGGTGCTGATGTGGTTTCGTTGCCAATCGCCGATACCACGAGCCAAAAACAATACTCAAAAGAATCGCCATTTGAGGCTGAGTTGTTAGTTAATCAAAAGATCACGGGGCGAGATTCAAATAAAGACGTTCGTCATATCGAAATCGATTTATCAGATTCAGGCTTAACTTACCAAGTAGGTGATGCGTTAGGGGTTTGGTTTGAAAATGATCCGGTGTTAGTTGATCGCTTACTTGCGCTATTAAGCTTAACAGGTGAAGAAACTGTTGCCGTGGGCGAGCAAAAGCTAGCTTTAAAACAAGCCTTAGTTGAGCAATTTGAGTTAACCCAATCCAATCCAAAGTTTGTTGAGTTTTGGGCGAATCACAGTGGTAACGCTGTGTTAATTGATAAACTCGACGATAAAAACGCATTGCGTGAGTTCGCGTTAGAAAATCAAATTATCGACATTGTAAAATTAGCGCCAACAGCGGTTGATGCGCAAACCTTGGTTGATAACTTACGCAAAATTACCCCGAGGTTATATTCAATTGCCTCAAGCCAAGCAGAAGTCGACGAAGAAGTGCATTTAACGCTAGGTGTTGTTGCCTTTGATAAAGCTGGTGAAGCGCGCTTAGGGGGCGCTTCAGGGTTTTTATCTCACCGTTTAGCGGAAGGTGGCAAAGTTAAAGTATTCGTTGAAGAGAACAATAATTTCCGTTTACCGCAAGACGATTCTACCGATGTCATCATGATTGGTCCAGGTACAGGTGTTGCACCGTTTAGAGCCTTTATGCAAGAGCGTGAAGCAAGAGATGCCGAAGGACGTAACTGGATGTTTTTTGGCGATCAAACTTTTACGCAAGACTTTTTATATCAAGTGGAATGGCAAAACTACCTCAAATCAGGCTTGCTAACCAAAATGGATGTCGCTTTCTCACGCGATCAAGCGGAAAAAGTCTACGTTCAACATCGCATTAAAGAAAACGCAGCCGAGGTTTATCAGTGGCTAGAAGCCGGCGCTCACCTATACATTTGCGGTGATGCTAATCGCATGGCGAAAGATGTTCATCAAGCCTTGATTGAAGTTGTGGCTGAGCAAGGTGGTAAAAGCCTTGAGCAAGCAGAAGATTATTTAAAAGCGTTACGCAGTGATAAGCGCTATCAAAGAGATGTTTACTAATGTCAAATACAGAAACAAACAAGCAAATTTTAGGTCAGGGCCCGATTATTGTTGAAGGTAAAAAGGCTGACAATGAGCGTATTAAAGGCGAAAGTAACTTTCTTCGTGGCACGATTGCTGACGATTTAAACGATCGTATCACCGGCGGCTTTACCGCTGACAATTTCCAGTTGATTCGTTTTCACGGTATGTATCAGCAAGACGATCGCGATATTCGCGCTGAGCGTCAAAAACAGAAACTTGAGCCAATGCATAACGTAATGCTACGTGCTCGTATGCCCGGTGGTATTATTACGCCAACGCAGTGGTTGGCAATCGACAAATTCGCCGAAGAGCACACGCTATACGGCTCGATTCGCTTAACGACGCGTCAAACCTTTCAGTTTCACGGTGTACTAAAACCAAACATTAAGTTGATGCATCAAACGCTTAACAGCATTGGTATTGATTCGATAGCAACAGCGGGCGATGTTAACCGCAATGTTTTGTGTACTTCAAACCCTGTTGAGTCACAAGTTCATCAAGAAGCCTACGAGTGGGCGAAAAAAATAAGTGAGCACTTGCTGCCAAAAACAAAGGCATACGCCGAGATTTGGTTAGATGGTGAGAAGGTAGAGTCAACCGAGGAGCCAATTTTAGGTAGCCAATACTTACCGCGTAAGTTTAAAACGACTGTGGTTATTCCGCCGCAAAATGATGTTGATGTACATGCCAACGACTTAAACTTTGTCGCTATTGCCGAGAATGGCAAGCTCGTCGGCTTTAACGTACTTGTTGGTGGCGGCCTAGCGATGACGCATGGCGACACCTCTACCTATCCGCGCCGCGCTGATGATTTCGGTTTCGTGCCACTGGAAAAAACGCTAGATGTTGCTGCCGCAGTTGTTACCACACAGCGTGACTGGGGTAACCGCGTAAACCGTAAAAACGCGAAAACTAAATACACGCTAGATCGCGTGGGTATTGACACCTTTAAAGCTGAAGTTGAAAAGCGTGCCGAGCACACTTTTGAGCCTTCGCGCGAGTATAAGTTTACTGGTCGTGGCGACCGCTTTGGTTGGGTTGAAGGTGTTGATGGTAAGCACCATTTAACAGTATTTATCGAAAATGGTCGGATCCTCGATTACCCAGGTAAACCATTGAAATCAGGTGTTGCCAAAATTGCTGAAATTCACCAAGGTGATTTTCGTATGACGGCGAATCAAAACTTAATTATCGCAGGTGTAGCGCAAGCTGATAAAGCTAAAATTGAAGATATTGCTCGTAGCCACGGCTTAATTGACGACAGCGTTTCGCAGCAGCGAAAAGATTCAATGGCTTGTGTTGCGTTTCCAACCTGTCCATTAGCTATGGCCGAAGCTGAGCGCTATTTACCAGGCTTAATCGATGATGTCGATGCGATTTTAGCGAAACACAATGTAGCAGATGACAGCATTATTTTACGCGTAACTGGCTGCCCGAATGGTTGTGGCCGTGCGATGCTCGCCGAAATTGGCTTAGTCGGTAAAGGACCAGGTAAATACAACATGTATTTGGGTGGTAATGTTGAAGGTACGCGCATTCCTAAACTGTACAAAGACGGCATTGATGAAGCGACAATTTTAGCTGAAATAGATGCCTTAGTTGGCCGTTGGGCTAGAGAAAAACAAGCTAATGAGTGTTTTGGTGATTTCGTTATTCGCGTGGGTGTTGTTGATGAGGTGATCGTTAGCGCGAGGGATTTTCATGCCTAGTCGAGCCATAGACAGCCGCTTTCCAGCGTCGCTGCCTGAGTCTTGGCTAGCGCAGTGGAATAGCGCACTTGAAAAGATGACACCGCAAGAGCGAGTTGCATGGGCTTTAGAGCACTTGCCCGGTGAGTTTGTCTTGTCATCGAGCTTTGGTATTCAGTCGGCGGTGATGTTGCATTTAGTGACTCAGGTCTATCCTGATATTCCAGTCTTGCTCACCGATACCGGGCACTTGTTTCCAGAAACTTATCAATTTATTGATCAGTTAACTGAGCAAATGAACTTGAATTTACAAGTTTATAGTGCGAAGGAAAGCACAGCGTGGCAATTGGCTAAGTACGGTGAAGAGTGGTGTTTAGGTGATGATGAGTTGAAGCGCTATAATCGCCGTAATAAAGTAGAGCCGTTAGAGCGTGGCTTAACTGAGCTAAACGCGAGCTCTTGGTTTTCAGGGATCCGACGTCAACAGTCGGAGCATCGACAAGGGTTGTCGGTTGTCTCCATTTTACGCGGGCGCTTTAAAATTCATCCGATTATCGACTGGTCGAACAAAGAGGTGCACCAATACCTTACCAAGCACAAGCTACCATATCATCCTTTGTGGGAGCAAGGTTATGTCTCGGTTGGTGATACGCATAGTTCATCACCGTTGAGTTTTGGTATGGATGAGAGTGACACTCGCTTTAATGGTCGGGCAAGAGAATGTGGCTTGCATACAGATGGTGACGGTATTTAGTCACCTGAGCTAGTGATAACAAATTGCTTTTTAGCGGTTGTTTTTACTGAACGTTGGTTGGCACTTACTTGCAGGTAAAGTGATGGCCAATATAGTGAGTTAACGATTGCTTAATCGACTCGTCTGGTTTGTCGGTGATCAAGCGCGCAAGTTCACAACCCACTTCACTATATTTGTAATATTTTAATACGGTTTGTTTTTTTACACTTTGTAAGATTAAAGGCTGGCCTTGGAAAATCAGCGCTAACTCTTGGTGTTTGTCAAAGGTTGTCGTCTCGGTTTCCTGAGCGAATAACAATCCGTTATTGGCGAGTGCGAGTAAATCACTATAACTTAAACCGAACTTTGCTAGATCAATGGTTGCAGTGCGTGACTTATCAAAGCTATTCCACAAACTTGGTACTTGGTAGCTGCCCGATAAAATACGATAGTGCCTGCCAGCGTTATCTCTCAATGCGATCGCAGTAGCTTTGGCAAACAGCTTGGCATCGTGAATACTTAAATCTTTAAATACTTTTAATGTTTTAATCGCAAAGGCGCCTGGGTAGCTGATTTCTTTCGCTAATATTTTAGCCCAAAGATCTTGCATTGTTTTGTTACTAACACCTTGAGCAAGTTCCATAAATTGAGCAAACCAATCGGCATCAACCTGCTCGACAATTTTACTTGTTGAGCAATAATTCACAGCTTTGACAATAATACCCTCTAGATTGAGTTGTTGGCGCTGTGCGCTAGTTAATGCGCGTTTAGCTACCCTATCTTGCAATGGCATTTGCTTTTCTGGAGGCAGCAAACTGCCGTCGATGGCAAAAGATTTGGCCAAGGTGAGTAGTTGTTTGGCAGAAGAATGACCCGTTTTAGTTTTGCGCTCAGAAGCAGTGTCTTCAACACTCGACGCAATTGCCGTATTAGCAGACTCGTTAACCGTAATGATATTATCAGTGGAAGCGTGTTTATTTGTCATGTTATTGTCTACTAATAATTTTTGCGTATGATAAGTTTGTAGTGTTAATTATTTAATTGCAATTGTTATAAGTTTAATTATTGCGTCTATAATTTATTGAATAATGCGATCCTGACTTTTATTATGTACTAGAATGTAAAGAAGGGAACTAGTTATCTTTTTTTAGTTGTATCTAAACTGAATAGCATGTTCAGTTTTTTGAGGGGCATATGCAAGTTACAGAGCGAGCCGAAGAAGAATTCTTATTTTCTGATGACTTCTATGAAGATGATGTCGTAGATGAGAAAAGTGAAGATACATGGAAAGTGTTAATCGTAGACGATGATCCTGAAATTCATTCAGTAACTCAACTCGCCTTGTCTGATGTTATTGTTTTAGGACGTTCGCTAGAATACTTACATGCTTATTCAGGACAAGATGCGTGTCAATTAATTGAATCGCGCGATGACATTGTTTTAGTGTTGTTAGATGTCGTCATGGAAACTGATGATGCAGGCCTTAATGTGGTCAAATACATCAGAGATGAATTGGACCGTCAAGATATTCGGATTGTTTTGAGAACGGGCCAACCTGGTTACGCGCCGGAAGAAAGCGTAATTAAAGATTACGATATCAATGACTACAAAACAAAAACTGAATTAACCCGTCGAAAGTTGGTGACAACTGTCTATGCCGCTATTCGCTCCTATCAACAAATTTACACCATTAATCAGAGCCAACAAGGTTTAGAGAAAGTTATCGGTGCTACGTCTGAGCTTTTGGAGTTACATAACTTCACTGACTATGCTCATGGTGTTTTAGAGCAATTCCACAGTTTACTCGATAATGTAACTTCAAGTGTATTTAGTGCTCGAGGACAAGGTGTTATCGATGGCGCTGACGATTTAAGTTTATACGTATTAGCGCAATGTGGTTTGCAGGCCGCATTTGTTAACCAAAAGTGTAGCCAAGTGCTAGAGCCTGCAGTTACTGAGGCATTGAATCGATGCTTCACTCAGAAACAGCATTACTTTGATGAAAGTTATGTAGTCTTGTATTTGTCGAGAGGCGATTTTAGAACAGTTATTTACCTGGAGCTTAGTTCTCCGATGCCAGAGATGGTCAAGCCGTTACTTGAGGTTTTTCTGACTAACGTAGTAACTGGCTATGAAAATGTTCATCTCTTTCAAAAACTCAACAATGCCGCATATAAAGATTGGTTAACTGATCTGCCCAACCGTTTGGCTTTTGTAAATGAACTTGAGTACTTTACGCGTAACGATCAAAACGATTTTGTTGCAGTGTTAATAGATATTAGCCATTTCAGTGATATTAATGATGGTTTAGGTCAAGATATTGGTAACCAGCTCTTGAAAGCGGTTGCTACTCGCCTAAAAGGATATGGCAATGGCGTTAAAATCGCGCGTGTTGGCGCGGACGTTTTCGGGTTAATAGGTTTGAGCTCAATATTAACACCAGAAAAACTGTCGAAAACTTTTATTAATCCTTTTTCTGCGGGTGATCAGTTTTTACCTGTCAGTGCCTGTTTTGGCTTTTGTCGGCAAGAAGACGCTGGTGGTAGGGGTGTTGAAGTACTTAACCAGATAAATATTGCGCTAAACTTGGCCAAAAAAGACCGGCATGTTCACTACATGTATTACGCCAAAGAAATGGAAGAGCAAACCTTATGGCGCTTGGGCATGATTCGTCAGTTGCGTCATGACTTTAATGCTAATCGGTTACAGTTGTGGTACCAGCCGCAACTAGATTTATCGACCGGGCGAGTGATCGGTGCTGAAGCATTATTGCGTTGGCAAACGGAAGATGGGCAATTTATCTCGCCTGCGGTGTTTGTGCCACTCGCTGAATACTCAGGGCTCATTTTAGATATAGGCGATTGGGTAATTAACCAAGCCTGCTTGCAAATTAAAGAGCTTGAGAAAAATGGTTTCGATGATGTCGGTATTTCGGTTAATGTCTCAATTCCTCAGTTTAAGCGAACGGACTTTGTTGACTCAATTATTGAGGCAACCAAAACGCACCAAGTAAAAGCGAGTAAGCTAGAGCTTGAAATCACAGAAAATATCTTGATGGACGACCCGCAAGTGGTGATTGATTGTCTCACTCGACTCAAACAAGAGCGCATTAGTATCGCACTTGACGATTTTGGTACGGGTTACTCATCAATGAGCTACTTACAGAAGTTGCCACTAGACCGTTTAAAGGTCGATCGTTCATTTGTAAAATCGATTGGTGAAAAAGAGCACTCATTTATTGCAGAAACGATTATTAGCTTAGGTAAACAGCTCGATTTAAAAGTTATCGCTGAAGGTATCGAAGAGTTAGAGCAACAAGAGCACCTAATCAAACACGGTTGTGATGAAGTACAGGGCTTTTACTACGCCAAACCCATGCCAGGTAAAGAGTTTATTGCGTATTTAAGAAAACAACAATAATGCTAAGCTAAGATCAATAAAGCCGCTAAAAATGAGCGGCTTTATTGATCTTAGGGCTTAAGCAAAGCAGGGTAATTATTACAAATACTCAAACGCTTTAAAAACGCGATTCACACCGCTGACATTGCGTGCAATCTCGACGGCAATATCAGCTTGTTCTTGATGGATTAGCCCCATTAAAAATACTTCGCCATTTTCAGTAACGACTTTCACTTTTGTCGCATCGATATTTTTGTCTGAGAATATGTTCGTTTTTACTTTGGACGTTAGCCATGCATCGTTTGATCGTGTGGTCATGGAAATTTCGTTACCAATACGCAACTGATTATATACTTGCTTGACGCCAGTGATGTTATTTATCGTTTTAATAGCTAAGTCGCGTACGTACTCATTTTTCGCTTGGCCAACCACTAAAATACGGCCATTGACGCTAACGACTTTAATCCGACTGCCATTACTTAACGCGTCTTGTTTTGAAATCTCGCTCATGGCTTTGATTTCGATATTTTGATCGTCAATTTGTTGGCCAACAGTTCGGTTGTCTTTGGCAACCATGACACCGCCCACTACACCTGCCACCGTAGCGGCAACACAGCCTTGTAGTAGTGTTAATAATGTACATACAATAATAAGTTGGTTGTATTTCATAGCTTAGTTGTCACCTTGAGGAAAAAGTGTCGTATCAATAATTTCGCATAGACAGTGGATCACCAGTAAATGAACTTCTTGAATACGGGCAGTACGTGACGAAGGCACGCGAATTTCTACATCATTTTCACCTAATAACCCGGCGATATCACCACCATCGTTCCCCGTTAAGGCTATAATTGGCATATCTCGTGCCACCGCAGCCTCAATCGCCTTGATAACATTGCGTGAGTTACCGCTGGTCGAGATAGCTAAAAGTACATCACCTTTTGCACCGAGAGCGCGTACTTGTTTTGAAAAGATCTCGTCATAGCTGTAATCATTGGCAATTGAGGTTAACGTTGAGTTATCAGTGGTTAAGGCAATTGCTGGTAGGCTTGGTCGATCAATTTCAAACCGGTTTAATAGCGTTGAACTAAAGTGCTGGGCATCACCTGCGCTGCCACCGTTACCGCAAGATAAAATCTTGTTACCGGCAAGTAAACTTTGCACGAGAATCATACCTGCTTGCTCAATTGAGCCAGCGATCGCTTCACTTGCCGCAATTTTCGTTTGAATGCTTTCGGTAAAGTTACTATTAATAAGGTCTTGCATCAAAGACTCCGTTAAAAGGCATTTTTCAGCCATGTAATTTCTGGATGTGCGGCAGAACCTTGGATCGCCACGACATCAAATCTGCAGCTGGTATTATATTCATTTAGTTTTGCTTGTTGCATGTAAAATTGTGCTGTTTTTACTATTTTTTGCTGTTTTTGTGTGGGAATAGCATGAATGGCACCACCATAAGCATTTGATTTTCTGTACTTAACCTCGACAAAAATGAGAGTGTCTTGAGTTTGGAAAATCAAATCTATTTCACCAAATTTACTACTAAAATTTTGTTTAACTAGTGTTAAACCATGAGCTTTAAGGTGATTTATCGCAACAGCTTCCATTTCTTGGCCAATTGAGCGCGTGGTCTGACTTATCTCTTGTGCCGAGGATTTCGTTTTTAGCCAGTGTTTTAACGCGCTTTTAATTGCCATGGTGTTAGTTGAGTTGAGCTAGTTGCTTGACTTGGCTACGACTATATTGGCCCCATAACAGTGAGCGAGTGAGCACATTTGACTCGTTGAGTTTGAGGACACCTGTTTGACCAAAATGACGCACATAAGGTCGAGCTTTAAACGCTTCTAACTTATTGACCAACTCGATAGCGTCATAACCCATGGCGAAAATGCGTTGGAGTGAATCACTTCTATTCGGCCATAAATTGTGAGCTTGTTTAGCTAGTGGGGTATTTTGTTGCTCGGAGCTTAGTAACCAAGGCATTTCGGTAAACGTCATACCATTTAAATCAACTAATGCACTGTCATCGTGATTTAAACTATGGCTTCTAGAGCTTGCATATACGGGAATAACATCTGCAAAGGTGGCGATATTGACGTCAATATAAGGTTTGATCAAGCGCGTTTGTTGATTATTGCCGACAATGTAAATCATATCGATATCACGGCGATTGCGCTCTTCTATTTTTAGAATTTGATCTAATCGAACGCGTAAATCTTTTATTCTGCGTTCGCTATCATCTACGCCAAGGCTTTGCTTCAATTGATTTTGCATATCCTTTCCTTGGCTGTAGGTCATGGTTTCAATGGGTGAATCAGTAATTGACAACCATTGATTGGCAAAGGTTTGCGCAATGCGCTGACTGACAGGGTCGTTATGACTTAGCAATAAAGGTTTGCGGTAATGTTTGTCACTTAACTGAGCGGCGGCTTGAACCGCTTCATCTTCTGGACGCATTGAAATTGCGATTTGATTGTCTTTGAGGGCCGTTTGGGTCGGCAGATTCAATAACAATGTCGGCAAGGGGATGTTTTGTGCTAAAAACTGTTCTACATGCTCTTTCAGTAGCGGGCCTATCACGCGTGATGCGTTTATCTTGATTAGCGTATCGTTTAAGGTTGTAAAGTCGAGTTGGTTGGCGTCGATAAAGTTAAGCACCAAATCGGTATTATTTTGGTAAGCCGCTAGAATACCTTGCTGCGCAACTTGCCCCGCTCTTGCTTGCTTACCTGTCAACGGTAAAATAATCGCGATGACCTTTTGTTCAGGCGCTATCGACGGTTGTTGATTTAACTGCTCAAGTGTTATTTCTTCAAGTAGCTGGTTGACAATCACGTTAGCAGGGTGGGTTGGATTTTGTTTTTGCCAATTGCTCAGTTTGTTATTAAATACTTGATTATTATGGCCGTATTCATTGGCAAGTTTTGCCAGTTTTAACCAAGGCGTTACCATTGGCGCACGCTTTTGCTGCAATTGTTGTTGTTGCCATTGGGTCAGTAAAACAAAGTCCTGCCAAAGTGCTGTAATGTCTTGATCAGTTGCTTGTTGATTATAAGTAAAGGCGCGAAGTTTGGCGTCAAGCCCAAGCACTAATTGACTCGTTCTTTCTGCGTGCATAACCAATAATTGATAATATGCGAGGTCGTGTGGCAATTTATTTTCAGTGACTATCTCGTTGGCTTCATCGAGCATTGGTTTAAGGTTGGTCTCGGGCACAAGTATATCTGTAGCTTGAGCTTTGATCAGGGTAACGCGATATTGTTGTTCACTTGTCAGCTCTGTTTTATTTTGCTCAAGTTGCTTGGCTAACCAAAGTGCATTATTCGGCTTTTCCTCGCTTAAATAGCTCTGAGCCGCATTAATTAATAAGTAACTTGTTTGGTCAGGATTGGTGGCCAGAGACTGCTCTGCCATTGTTAAATAGTATTGCGCATCTTCTACGATTTCTTTTGGCTTTACTTCCTCTTTTGGTACGCTTTTGGGTTGTTCGGGCGCTTTTTTAGGCGCGGAAGAACAACTTGCAATAGTGACAGCAACCAGTGTGGCGAGTATAAGCTGACGATTTTTTGAAAAAAAGCAATTGAAATGCACGAGTTATATATCCGTATTTACAGTAGTCGGTTTATAATAAACGCCAACGCAGGTAGTCACAACTTTTGTGGCGAGGAAGAAGGTATTATGTCACAAAATTTTGTTGAAGCAGGTCAGTTATACATTGTAGCGACGCCAATTGGTAATTTAGCCGATATTACAGAGCGCGCAATTGGCGTGTTATCTCAAGTGGATTTGATTGCCTGTGAAGACACTCGCCACACCCAGCGATTACTCAATCATTTAGCGATAAGCAACAAAACGATTTCATTACATGATCACAATGAGAGACAACGCCAAGACTACTTTTTAGAGTTACTGCGTTCTGGTCAGTCAATTGCCTTGGTGTCGGATGCCGGTACGCCACTTATCAGTGATCCTGGTTTTCATATCGTTAGCTTTTTGCGTGAGCATGATATTGTTATTGTTCCTGTACCAGGCGCGTGTGCGGCTATTAGCGCATTAAGTGTCGCGGGTTTACCTACCGATCGTTTTACATTTGAAGGTTTTTTACCATCAAAATCTGGCGCTCGCCAAAAAATACTCGCTGAATTAGCAGATGAAAGCCGCACTATGGTGTTTTATGACGCACCAAGGCGAGCCATTGATACCGTTGCCGATATTGTCGAAGTGCTCGGTGGCGATCGTCATGTGGTTATGGCTCGTGAATTAACCAAAACCTTTGAAACGGTTTATAGCGATAGTGCCGAAAACTTGCATCAATGGCTTAGTGAAGATCCAAACCAGCTCAAAGGTGAAATGGTGTTGATGATCGCTGGTAAACCGAAAAACACCACGGGTATTTCTCCTGAAATCACGAAAGCATTAGAAATTTTGTTAGAAGAGCTACCACCGAAAAAAGCGTGTGCCGTAGCTGCTAAAATTTATGGGGTTAAAAAGAATACCTTGTATGACTTTGCGCTTTCGTTAAAGCGGTAAGGTGGTGAGGCGATAAGTAAGGCTGTATGGCGATAAGGCGGTAAGAGAAAATCGTCTTTCCCGTGGTGTTTTTGTCGGGAATCTCATTTTTAACAGCTGTTTGTAGCTATAAGGCTAAAAGGCTGTAAGGCGGTAATAGAAAATCGTCTTTCCCGTGGTGTTTTTGTCGGGAATCTCATTTTAAAGAGCTGTTTGTAACTATAAGGCTAAAAGGCTGTAAGGCGGTAAGAGAAAATCGTCTTTCCGTGTTGGTTTTGGTTGGAAATTGCGTTTTATAAGCTGTTTGCAAATAGAAGGCTCACAGGCGCTACACTTAGAGCCAGCCCTTTTGCTTAGCAATACGGGCAGCATCAACCCGGTTACTTGCATTTAATTTAGCAATACATTCAGATAAATAGTTTCTTACAGTACCTTCCGATAAAAACAATTTTGCCGCAATTTCGCCGGTTTTTAACCCTTCACTGGCAAGGCGCAGAGCTTTGCGCTCTTTGTCGTTTAGTGGATCAGCATCATCAAGTGCACTAATAGCGAGCTCGGGATCGATCACTTTTCGGCCATTGAACACTTGGTTGACGGTATGAATAAGCTCATCTGAAGGTGCTTCTTTTAAGATAAAGCCTTTAACCCCAGCTTGCATGGCACGTTTGATATAGCCAACTTTACTAAACGTTGTCATTATCACGGTTTTAATATTAGGGTGATGTTGAGCAATAAATTCAGCGAGCTCAATCCCTGTCATTTCTGGCATTTCAATATCTGTCAGGACGATATCGACGGGCTCAGCGGCTAAAATTTTCTTGGCTTGCTGGCCATGCTCTGCTTCCGCCACCACATCAATATTATCTTCTAACGACAACAGTGCGGAAATTGCGCCTCTAACCATAGCTTGGTCTTCAACCACCAGTACTTTGATCATGTCATTGTTCCTTAATTACGATAGTGACGCGAAAACCATCGTTTGTTGTTATTTGGGGTTCAGTGTGAAGTTGTTGGCAGCGCTCGTACACGCCGGTCAGGCCATTACCTGCCTGATAGTGAACGTTATTACCATTGTCAAAAATCGTTAACGTGATGATATCCGTTTGCTTGATGACTATTTCTACTTCATCACCTTGGCTGTGGCGCAAGATATTCGTAATTAACTCAGTTGTAATGAGGGTTAATTGCGACTCCATTTGCGGTGAAAGTTGTTTGATTTGGATATCATCTTTAACGGTAAAGCCCTGCGATTCTAGCTCTTTCTTTAGCTTGGTTACTTGGCCTTGGAGATTAACTTGCTTCAAGCCTGATACTGCATGGCGAATCTCAGCTAAGGTAGTTCTTGAAAGCTCGGCAACTTCATTGATTTGGATTTTAGCCTGTTCAGTATTTTGTTTGGCCATTAATTTTTCTGCTAGTTCCGCTTTTAATGCAATTGACGAGAGCGAATGACCAACGAGATCATGCAAATCTCTTGCAATTCGCTCGCGCTCAGCGATAGTGGCGAGTTGTTCGATTTGTTGCTGGCTTTTTTGTTCCTTTTGATTGTGAATGCGATCACGGCGCTCTGCTTGACCGAAGAAATATAAGCCTACTGAAACAATAATGGCAGGCGCAAGAAAATAAACGTCGGTAAAGTTGAACAATTGTGCAGCGAAAAATATTGCTGCTAGGATAGTGAGTAGACCTAAGATCCCTTTGTTGAAGGCGTAGTAAAAGCCAGTAAAAAAAGCGGCATAACCAAACAGCGCTTGCGTGCCTGGGGTGATATAAGTACCAAATGTTGAAAGGAGAACAATTGCGATAATGGGTTTTAATGCCTGGTCACCTCGCGTGCAAGTTGCCGTTTTGTAACAATAAACAAAAATTCCATAGATAATAAAAACACCAATCAGTCGTAAGGGAGTAAAGGCCTCAAAATTAAAAATGAGTGGCAGAAAATAAAAAATAGAAAAAGCTAAAGGTCCCCAAATCCAGTATGGCTTTCTATCATCTGCCAGTGCAATATTAAATTGATTGTTCATGCTTTCTCCTTAGTATTTAATACGTTACTTTGATTTGAGCGATTTGCAAGCGTCAGGTTGTATTTTACGTTTATGGATACTGAAGCCGCTTGTGCGGCTTCAGCTTAATGGCGAAATTTCTATTGGTTTTGTTTAATCAACATTTTCGCCCAACCGTAGCTCGGTGCTATCTCAAGGGCGTGTTGCCAGTCATTTATCGCCTGCTGCTGATTGTTTTGCGCTAGATGGGTTAATCCTCGCCAAACATACGCTTCGGCTTCACCCCACTGATTTTCACTGCTATCAGAAGAAAAAAGCTTAATTGCTTTATCGAGTGATGATAGTGCCGCGGTTTTACTACCACCAAACATAGCGGGTGTATTGTATTCACCGACGCCTTTTACGAGGTAGGTGCGAGGGCTGTTTGGGGCAAGCTCACAGGCTTTTGCTAATGCATGACCAGATTTAGGCCCATAAAGTGCACCTTTCATTGGCTCATAACTCACTTTTAGTCCGTAAATTTGCGCAAGCAGCGCCCATGCTTCGCCATCATTGGGTTGCTGCTCGACATGTGATTCCATAACAGACATCGCTTTGTCGAGTGAGGCTATCGCGTTTTCAGTATCTGCCGTTATATTTTGTGCTATCGCTAAGCGATAGAGTGCCAAACCCTGGTCGTAGCTTTCATTTTGCTCAGTTAAAGCAACGAGTTGCTTGGTATTAAGTTGCATTGAAGCCAGCTCAATCGCGTCGATTTGTGATTGGTTAGCTAATGCTGAAGTTGAGGTAATCAATAAACCTACTAGTAATAACTTTTTCATTGGATAGTTCCTTGTCGTTGTGTTGTTTACGGATTTCATTGTTACTCACACGGCGAGGTTTGATGAGAGACGAATGTCATCAATGTGATATGACAAATGTCATCTGTTGGATCCTGACTTGATTGCTTTATTCTAGGTTGTTGGTTTAAGCGATAGCGTATTGCGCGGCGATCAGTTACAATGAGCGCCGAGTTGGTCAGACAATCGCTGCTTTATCGTTGTATTTGAGTAATCAAGTAGACAGGTAAAGGGGAGGAAAGTCCGGGCTCCATAGAGCAGAGTGCCAGATAACGTCTGGGGGGCGAAAGCCTACGACAAGTGCAGCAGAGAGAAGACCGCCTAAGTACTTCGGTACCGGTAAGGGTGAAAGGGTGCGGTAAGAGCGCACCGGGCCACTGGTAACAGTTGGTTGCAAGGTAAACTCCACTCGGAGCAAGACCAAATAGGGTTTCGTATGGCGTGGCTCGCGTTGAAACCGGGTAGGTTGCTTGAGCCTTAGAGTGATTTAAGGCCTAGACGAATGATTGTCCCTTTTCTTAGGAAAAGTACAGAACCCGGCTTATCGACCAACTCAACACATTCACAAAGCCTCGGCATTTTTGCTGGGGCTTTTTTCATCTGGTGATGAGGTAATTGATCACGAGTAACAGTTGGTTGCAAGGGTGCTAAAACCTCAGGCACTCGGAGCAAGACCAAATAGGGGTTGTTATTGCGATATTGGCGCGTGGCTCGCGTTGAAACCGGGTAGGTTGCTTGAGCCTTAGAGTGATTTAAGGCCTAGACGAATGATTGTCCCTTTTCTTAGGAAAAGTACAGAACCCGGCTTATCGACCAACTCAACACATTCACAAAGCCTCGGCATTTTTGCTGGGGCTTTTTTCATCTGGTGATGAGGTAATTGATCACGAGTAACAGTTGGTTGCAAGGGTGCTAAAACCTCAGGCACTCGGAGCAAGACCAAATAGGGGTTGTTATTGCGATATTGGCGCGTGGCTCGCGTTGAAACCGGGTAGGTTGCTTGAGCCTTAGAGTGATTTAAGGCCTAGACGAATGATTGTCCCTTTTCTTAGGAAAAGTACAGAACCCGGCTTATCGACCAACTCAACACATTCACAAAGCCTCGGCATTTTTGCCGGGGCTTTTTTCATATGGTGATGAGGTAATTGATCACGAGTAACAGTTGGTTGCAAGGGTGCGAAAACCTCAGGCACTCGGAGCAAGACCAAATAGGGTTTGTTATTGCGATATTGGCGCGTGGCTCGCGTTGAAACCGGGTAGGTTGCTTGAGCCTTAGAGTGATTTAAGGCCTAGACGAATGATTGTCCCTTTTTTATTTACTTCGGTAAGTGGAAAAGTACAGAACCCGGCTTATCGACCAACTCAACACATTCACAAAGTCTCGGCATTTTTGCCGGGGCTTTTTTCATCTGGTGATGAGGTAATTGATCACGAGTAACAGTTGGTTGCAAGGGTGCGAAAACCTCAGGCACTCGGAGCAAGACCAAATAGGGTTTGTTATTGCTATATTGGCGCGTGGCTCGCGTTGAAACCGGGTAGGTTGCTTGAGCCTTAGAGTGATTTAAGGCCTAGACGAATGATTGTCCCTTTTCTTAGGAAAAGTACAGAACCCGGCTTATCGACTAACTCAACACATTCACAAAGCCTCGGCATTTTTGCCGGGGCTTTTTTCATCTGGTGATGAGGTAATTGATCACCAGACTCAGTGGGTTGCAAGGGTGCTAAAACCTCTGGCACTCGGAGCAAGACCAATAGGGTTTGTTATTGCCATATTGGCCCGTGGCTCGCGTTGAAACCGAGTAGGTTGCTTGAGCTTGATTAAGAAATTAGACCAACTTAACATCAAGTGCTACTATAGTGATACTTTTCTATTGTTGGATTTTATTATGCGAGTTGAACTTGTTACCACACTAAAACGACAAGCGACTAAAATTTTAGCAGAGCTACATGAATCTAAAGAGCCTGTTTTAATTACCGAGCACGGCCAGCCATCAGCTTACTTGGTTGATGTTAAAGATTATGAGTTTATGCAGCAGCGTATGACTATTCTTGAGGAGATTGCTAAAGGTGAAAAAGCGATAAATGAAGGCAAGGTCTTTTCACATAGCCAAGCGAAAGAGAAGATGTCTAAGTGGCTGAAATAATTTGGACAGAGCCTGCGCTAAACAATGTTAATGACATTGCCGAATATATTGCGCTCCACAATGAGCAAGCAGCTAAAGCCTTAGTTCAAAAAGTATTTACTAAAGTTGATAGGTTAAGTGAGCACCCTAACTCGGGTAAAGTGCCTGCTGAACTGCAAGGGTTTTCGTTTAGAGAAGTTGTGGTGCCGCCATGTCGAATATTTTACAAAATAGAAAATGATACGATCTTTATTTTATATGTTATGCGACAAGAGCAAGAATTTCGTAAATTCATGATAAACAAATAAAGTTGTTGGAGTTGCTGAGGTGACTTATCGACCAACTCAACACATTCTTAAGCCCTGATCGCAGTGTCGGGGCTTTTTATATAATAACCAAAGAGTTAACTTCGGCTCAGTGTGAGCAATTCGTTTTTAGCTAAGTAGTTATCCATCATCGAGCGCAATAATTTGTAGAGTAATATCGAGCCATCAATTTCCTCTTTGCGGTTGGTTAAACTTTCTATGTTTAAACCCAGTGGCAGGTTGTAGGGGATAACCGCGTCTAAGATTTGTTGTAAGCTGTTGCTGCAGATGCGAATCGATTCGTAAAGCGGTTTGTCGGCGTTTAAAATGCGCAAGCTAGTAGCCTCGGGCACACTAACGCCTAACCATTCGATAAACGCTAAGGTTTTTTCACTACCGCAAGGTGAAAAGGTTAAAATGATTCGTTGAGGTTTTAAGCCTAAGTTTTTACATTCGATCGCGTAACGAGTGAGCTGATCTATGGTCGCTTGCGGGTTGTAGATCGCCTGAGAGATGAAAAAATTACAACCTTGTTGGTATTTTTCAATTAATCGTTGATGCTCGTTGCCTTTGCTCGCATGACGCTCGGCAATTGTCACACCGCCTGTAAAAAACTCGTGGCTACTTTCTTTAACCGCTTTGTATGCATCTTCTAATGATAAAGATACTCGGTTTTTGTGTGACGGGCTGCCAACGAGTACTAAGTCACGAACGTTATAGTCGCGCCATGCTTCGTCAGCCCATTGTTGAATATCTTCAACTGACGATTGACCAACGCTTTTATAGGTAATGACTGGACGCGTTGATTTCTGATTAAGTAAAGATGCATACAATCGAGGATCATGGGTACTTTTGAATGGGAATGGTCTTGGCGCATTTGTTCTTGAGCCTTCATCTTGAATGTCATAAACGATAAAACCATCAACGTCGATATCACTAACCCTTTCGAGTAGCTTCTGGGCTATAGTGTCTACTTGATCTACCGGCGTGTCGCTTTTTGGAGGCGTAGTCCCAATAAAATATACACCGCGGTTGTTGTCGTTATATCGAGCTTTGAGCTCTGAGCCGTTATTCAAAGTCACACCTTTTACAGATTTCTTTTTGCTGGTTGGCAGTATAGGTGTTTAGACGTCTAAAATAAAGTGTAAAAAGAGAATAATTAATAACGCGATAGCGATGTGCTAGTGATTACATGCACTCGGCAAGGTGATTAAGACATTGTTATTGAGAACTCGAAGTAAGCTGCAGACCCTGATATTTTTGTCAAAGCCTGCAGTTTTATAGGTTGTGGGAGTGATTAAGCTATTTTATTTAATAACATTTCAACTAACTCATGTTGTTCTTGTTTGGTCATCCCATCTTTACTTGGTGTCGATATCGAAAAAACATTTTCAGCGCTTTCACCCAACGTACTGATCCGTGCCGAGTGAACCGTTAGCTGCTTTTTGCGAAAGACTTCACAAATTTTTTCGATGAATAATGGGTTATTCAAGGCATTCACTTTTAGTAAGGCGCGGTTTTTCTTGTGGCTCGGCAAAAAGCTAATATCAGGCGTATTATCGAAGTTACCGACATGCCTAGGTTGCTTGGGCTTGTGATTAATATTGTTATCTTCTAATACTTGCTCAATGCGATTAAGTACTTGGTGCTCTCGCTCATTATCGGTGATTGGCTCGTTATTGTGATCGAGAATTTTGATTACCTCGAGCACATTACCATTTTTGGTTTTGTATAATTGCGCCTCTTTTACTCTGATTTTGAGCGCCGATAGATTATTAAATAAATCGACGAATAACATGTTTCTATCTTGCGAGTATACGAGTAAGTTGTTGCACTCTAAATTGGGGTTTTCCATCAGGGAAACGATATGTTGGTGTTGCTTATTAACCAATATTTGATGGCTAAAATCGATAATCTCTTGCACCTGATTCGAACTGAAAAACGTTGAAGGAATATTCGACCACAGCTCGTTAATATCGCTTTCTGTAAAACCACAACTGATCAATTGGCTGGTTGCTTCGGCTTTGTTTTCTCTAATGACCACGCGCTGCTCAAAGATATTCTCAACGCCATTTTTCAGGGCTTCTCGCAATGAAAAATAGAGCTCATTGAGTAAGCTTTCTTGCCACTCGTTCCAACTTTGATCGTTTGTTGCCATTAAATCGGCGACGGTAAAGCAATACAGGGCATTTAATTTGGTTTCAGTGCCGATGCGTTTGGCAATTGTTTGAATAACTTCGGGCTCATTAATATCGCGTGTTTGAGCGGTGCTGGTTAATAAATTTTGATGGGTGACAAGCCAATAAATCAACTCTACTTCTGAGTTTTTTAAGCCGTGAAGTAGGGCAAATTCTTTCGCATGTAATGCACTAAAATCATTAGCTTCGTGAGTTTGCTTACCACTTAAATCGTGGCACAGACCTGCAATGGCGAGAATATGTTTAAATTTATTCTTATTGAATACACTGGCAGCGAGTTTGTTGGTTTGGCCTTTATCACTAAAGCTATCGAGGTGTTGCAGCAACTTAAAGGCGTGCTCGTCAACAGTGTAGGCGTTGTGCATATCAAACTGCATTTGCCCCTCAATGGCTTTCCATTCAGGAAAGTACGAGGCGAGTACTCCGTAGCGATGCATTAAGCTAAAGGCGTGTTTTAAGCCATTGTCAGCACGTAAAATAGTTAAGAACTCTTTTCTACAAGCTTGATAATCTTGTAATTCACCTAACAGGCTGCGGCGAGTCTGCCTTAACAACCGCAAAGTTTCTGGGGCAATATGAATGGTCTCTTGGTGTTCGGCAATGAGTCTAAATAATTTTAATACATTGGCTTTGTTGAAAAATACTTCGTCGTATTTCGCTTGTATCATGTTGTTGCGAACAACGAAGTGCTCATCTAGGTTTTGCTCTTCAATCGTTGGTTGAGTATCGGCAAAAATGGTTCGTTCGATCATGCTGAGCATCATTTGATTAAGTTCGCGAATTCTTGTCATCGCTCTGAACAATTGACGCATCATTTTTTCAACGGCAAGTTGTGCGTTTTCGCCGTGACCAAAGCCCATAAACTTGGCGACATCGGCTTGATGTTCAAACAATAGGTCTTCACTAGCTCGTTTAGCGACAACGTGCAGTGCCCAACGAACGCGGCAAACAAATTGATATGCTTCCATCAATTCTTGATATTCATCTGGTGTTAAAAAGCCAAGTGTACGAAGAGATTTAGCATCGTCCACATGAAAGTGCTTGCGAGCAATCCAAATGATGGTTTGCACATCACGCATACCACCGGGGTTGTTTTTCATATTAGGCTCTAAGTAGAGCGCTGTATTTTTTGCTTTGTTATGACGACTTTGTTGCTCAGAAACTTTATCGTGAAAAAACTGTTTACTCGTTGAAATGTCGTTAGCATAGAGTCGCTCTAAAATATTTTGCGCATGTGATGACTTGCCACAAAGTGTTGTGATATCCAGCAGATTAGTCGCTATTGTGACATCCTGAGCCGCAGCCTTGATATTCTCTTGCTCTGTTCTCACGGCATACCCAATATCGACACCGAGATCCCATAGTTTAGTTAAAAAGCTAGAGAGTGCGTGCTCCTGCTCGATGGTCAACGGTTTATCAGATAAAATACAAATATCGATGTCAGACCTTGGGTGGAGTGTTTGACGGCCAAAACCACCAACTGCATTTAATGATAAATCTTGGTATTTGGTTAAATCGAAAGCCTGCCAAAGTGCAATTAATATTTGGCTAAATAGCTCAGCTCGTTGGCGCTGAAGGTCGTCAATTTTGGTATCAAAAAACTCATCGTTGTGCTGATATTCGCATTGTTGGATGTACGATTTAACTGCTTTGGTGTCTAAAATATGCGGTAATGTCATTTTAAAGCCTCTTAAACCATGTGTTTAAGTGACTGAGCTGGCCCTGAAATGTCGACTCGTTTTTTAGCGTCCCGCCAAATTCGAAATCGGCATCTGCAAACCCTTTGTTGACTGCTAAGCTGTTGGCTGAAACTATGGTGAAGATAGTTTCACAGCCATGCTCTTTGTAGTGCAATTCAATAAACGGCAGTAGAGATTTTAGTACAACACAAGGATCTGTCTTTAGATCAACCGTAAAATCCAATAACTCTACTGCTTTGTCGTGTTGATGAAAGAGTGTATTGACACGAGCAATGGCTTGTTCACCAATAAACCCATTAAAGGTGTCAACTTGATCATTGCTAACGCATTTTATTTGGCCGGAAAACGTTTCTACAGGTGTACTCAATACCGATGATTGATCGCTACTTGCTTGAGCGACAACAACAATGGGTTGCTCGTTGGTATTGTTTTGCGAGTGTGTATTAGTCTGTGGCGATAGTGCTTTGTCTAATATTTCAGCCTGTGGCGCTGACAGCGCATTAGGGGCTGGGTCAAAGTAATAGGCAAGATATATAGCGTCTTGTAAACCGTAATAGGCAAGTATTGATGCTTCAATTTTAAAGCCGTGTTGAAAGAAATAAATGGCTTGGCTGTCGGGAGCTTTTACGGTGAGTTTTTTAAACCCTTGCTGCTTGGCCAGTTGCTTTATCGACGGGACAAAAGAGGACAGACTCGCTGAGCCCATACTATCAAACCTCAGTGTCTTGGTGTTGCGATCTTCGACAAAAACCGCGCCAACTTCATTGCTGAGTTGCTCTAATTGTTTACAAATAACATCCTCCTTCATATTTTTGTAAAATGCTTAGAGGTCTAACTATAACAAATGGTGTTTAAATGATCAAAAGCTAAGTTTTGAGTTATTTTTCTTGCTTCTTAAGGGGCTGTAGCTACTTTACTTCTTATTTTAATTACAGTTGAAACTAGTTGAGTTGTAATTAATTTTGTTGGTTTTTGGGAGGTGGTAGCGGCTAGGCACGAAAGAAGAGGCAATCAAGGGGCAGTAATAAATATGCTAGAGAGAGTGTTCTCAAGTGAATTGCTGATTTGTTTTTGGGCTAATCTGTGCCTTGATCGTTGTGCTCAGTACTTTTTTGCATCGACTCTATTTCTAAAACGGGCGCTGCATCGAGCTCTGTAGCATCCATCATTGATGCAATGCGTTGCATTGATGACAGTAAGAGTGATTGTTCCCACTGCGCTAAACTACAAAAGTTTTGAATAAAGTGCTCTTGTAGCGGTTGTGGAGCATCAATTAATGCAGCGCGCCCCTGTTCGGTAAGAAATAAACCGACTCGGCGCTTGTCTTGATCGTTTCGTACGCGAGCGATTAGCGCTCTGTTTTCTAGCCGATCTAGAATATTGGTGACGGTCGCTGCGCTTAAGTTAATTTGCTTAGCTATTTGACTAGCTGTTACACCTTTAACACGTGCGATTTCTTGCATAATAAGTAGCTGAGGCCCCGTTAAGCCAGAGGATTTGTTTAGCTGTTTTGAGTGGAGATCAATAGCGCGAATAACTTTGCGAATGGATACTAAAAGTTCTTCGTATTTTTCCACAGTGGCCTCATATTAATTTTAAAATTGGCGATAATAAGTCGCCAGTTTAACATATCGGTGTTAAAGGTCATGCCCATAGTTAGGTGATTTAGTCGTTTAGGCTCGTCAAACGGCGACTTTACTAGCGGCTAGTGCTGCTCCCGCCAGTGCTGATCGAGTAATCCATAGGCTTCTTCAGCGGTTTCAGCCCAACTAATGAGCTTTGCATCTTCTGGGCAAATAGCGCCTTGTTCGACTAAAAAATCAAAGTTTATCAGGTTTTGCCAGTAGCTTTTATTGATTAAAATTACCGGTACAGGTTTGATTTTTTTGGTTTGGATCAGGGTCAAGGTTTCAAATAACTCATCTAACGTGCCGAAACCACCGGGGAAGGCGACTAAACCACATGCGCGTTTAAGAAAATGCATTTTTCTCATGGCAAAGTAGTGAAACTGAAAACACAACTCAGGTGTGATGTAGGGGTTGGGTTGTTGCTCTTTCGGTAATACGATATTTAAGCCAACACTTTTACCGCCAACATCTGTTGCCCCTCTATTTGCCGCTTCCATGATCCCCGGGCCACCACCGGTCACGATGACATATTCTTGACCTTTGTGCTCAAGTGATAGCTCAGTGATACGCTGAGCGAGCGTGCGTGCTATTGGGTAGTAACGAGAGTTTTCTAAGCACTTTGCTTGTTTGCTAGGATCTGATTCATGACACTTTTCGGGATCTGAAAACCGTGCGCCCCCGAAGATGACAACAGTAGAGTGAATATCGTGCTCTTGTAAAATCATATCTGGCTTAAGCCATTCGAGCTGTAGCCTGACTGCTCTTAATTCATCGCGCAGTAAAAAGTCATCATCGGCGTAGGCTAATGAATAAGACGAATGGGTCAGCTGATTGAGTTTTGCTTCTTGTAAGTCGTCGTGCGCACTTGGAAAAATTGACTTCTTATTGTTGTTTTTATTCATTTATCTCGTTCTAAAAGGTAATGGTTTGATCGAAAGTTGGGATTGTCGCTTGCCAACCTCTACTTTTCACTTGTTCAAGTAAGCTTTGTTTGGCTGCTTCTTCGCCGTGAACTAAAAATAACTTGGCTGTTTTATCACTAAAATGTGACAGCCAGTCAAGTAACTGTGATTGGCTAGCGTGGGCAGAAAATCCCCCCAAGGTATGAATTTGCGCTTTTACGGCAATATTTTCACCAGCGAGTTTAATGTTTTGAATACCATCAACAATTGATCGTCCAGGGGTGCCAATTGCTTGGTAACCGACAAAGATAACATGAGCTTGTTTTTGCCATAAGTTGTGTTTCAAGTGGTGTCTGATTCGTCCGCCGTTACACATACCGCTACCCGCAATGATAATCGCACCACTTTTTATTTTATTGAGTAACATCGATTCTTCAGTGGTTGTTGAATATCGCAGGATTGGTAAAAAGGTATGCAAGCTCTTTTTGTGCCAAGCAGCTGTTGAGTTACTTTGGTTAATCGCACTTTTATCTTCAACGTTAAAGACATCCTGATAGCGGTGATATATCTCTGTTACTGCAATTGCCATAGGGCTATCTAGGTAAATAGCCTGTTGTTTGAGTTTGCCTTGTTGGTAAAGTTCGCCTAGGCGAAAAATAATTTCTTGAGTTCTGCCAACAGCAAACGATGGAATGAGAATGTTGCCGCCATTTTCTGAGGCTTGTTCAATAACCTGCTCAAACTCTGTGAGGGTGTCGTCGATTGATTTGTGCTCTCGATCGCCATAAGTCGATTCTAAAAGCACGATATCGGCGCGTTCAACAATATCGGGGTCGCGCAACAAAGCCGCCTGAGAGTTACCCAGGTCACCTGAAAAAACGAGTGTTTTTTGCTTACCGTGTTCGCTTATCGTGATTTCTAAAATAGAGGAGCCGAGAATATGGCCAGCTTCTAGAAATTTCACACACACTTCTGGTGTTACTTTGAGTGTTTGGTGGTAGTTAATTCCTTCGCATTGGTAGAGTGTTTCTTCAACATCATCTTCGGTATAAATAGGTTCAAGTAGCTTTTTACCAGCACGCTTACGGCGCTTATTTTCCCACTCGACATCTCGCTCTTGCAATGACGCTGCATCTTTTAATAATACCGCAATTAGCTCAAGCGTTGGCGAAGTCATATAGATTGGGCCACCATAACCTTGTTTAGTCAGGACCGGCAGACGACCTGAATGATCAAGGTGGGCGTGAGATACGATGACGGCATCAATATCTTGAGGTGAATAAGGAAATGGCTCGTGGTTTTTGGCTTCTTCTTCTCGACGGCCTTGGAATAAGCCGCAATCGAGCACGATTTTACTGTTGCCAACCTCAAGTAAATAATTAGAGCCGGTAACGCCCTCAATAGCGCCATAAAACGTTAAACTAGCCATGTTTAATCCTCACCTCGTTGAAGTTATTCTGCATCAATAATCGTTGCTTGTTCTTGTTCTTCTGTTTGATTTTCTTTTTCAATATCCGTTTCAAGTGAATGAAGACGAACAAACGCTTTACACCAATTTTCTGCCAACATTAAATTTTCTGCGATACAATCTATTGCGCTCGACATCTGTTCTACATTAATTTGCGCTTTTGTTGCACCACTGATCAACTCAGCTTTAAGGGCGTTATGTTGAATTTGCAAGCCCTCAAATTGGTGGTTTAAGTCAGGTAATTCTTCATCGCTTTCACCCCTTGCCAGTATCATAAAATTGTCGGTGTTGTGAAAAAACTCGAGTAATTGATCTTCAAAATGAGCACTCATCAGGTTTTGTCGGTTGTCGAGTTTATTGCTCAAATGCTCTACTGATTTGGTACAGGTAATCAAGTAATGCTCTATCCGTAGTAGGGTGGCAAGTGCCGTTGAAGTTTTATCTTGCAAGGCTGAGCCCTCAACCCTAACAATAAAATTAGATACCTCTTTAGACAATGCTTGAATAACATGTAGTTGTTCAGTCGCTTGTTTAACTGGGATTTTCCGTTTGGGAATAACGTTGTTATAGAGGGCGATGATTTTGTCTGAAATTGACAACAGCTCAAGCAGTATCGCGTTAACAGCGAGCACTGGTGTTTGCGCTACCGTATTGTCGATATATTTTGGATGCGATGCTTTTTCCTCCCAAGTTCGAAAGCGTTTTTCTAAAAATCCTGCGATTCGATTGTTGTGTGGATAAACAATCAAGACCCCCAAGATATTGAATAAAGTATGGAAAATAGCTAATGAAATAGCAGGGTTTGCCGTGATCTCTAATAAAGTGGTTATTTCGTCGATTAGCCAAAACAACACAGGTAAAAGGATTAGCGCCACAATCGCGGTAACTAAGTTGAAGATTGTTTGAGCGGCGGCTACTCGTTTAGCGTTAGATGTTGCACCAATGGTCGCCAGTAGCGCGGTTGATGTTGTGCCGATATTGGCGCCAATAACCATTGCGCCAGCCGCGTACATACCCACCATCTCACTTGTCGCTGCGGTAATCGTCAGGGCTATTGCAGCACTCGATGATTGGGTTAGGATTGTCATGACTGCACCGACAAGTACAAAGGTCAAAATACCCCCGACGCCCTCCGCTTTGAACTGACTTATATCGAATGTCTCAACAACGCCTTCAAAGGCGAGTTTTAAGATATCAATACCGATAAAGAACAAGCCAAAACCGACCAGAGCCATACCAGCATAGGCTAAACGGGTATTGGGCTTAACCATTTTTATCAACATACCAATACCAATAAGCGGTAGGGCAAATGTTTGGATATTGAATTTAAATCCGACGATTGCAACTAACCAGCCCGTCATTGTTGTACCGACATTGGCACCATAAACAATGCCGAGTGCTTGGCGCATCGTCATTAAACCGGCGTTAACGAAACCCAACGAGGCTACGGTAACCGCGCTTGATGATTGGACGATAGCAGTCATCAAGTAACCCGCCATTATCCCGCGCATTGGCGTTTTACTCCATGTCGCTAATATTGATCTTAGCGCTGGGCCCGCAGCCAACTTGAGGCCATCAGTCATTAAACTTATTGCTAATAAGAAGAGCCCTAAGCCACCCAAAATGGTGCCGATGAGTTGTAATGTTTCCACTTAAATCCCTATGCTTTTTTACTCGTATTTATGCTGAACTGATATGATAAGTATGGCACTTGTTTGGCTCTCTGGTAGCTACACCATAAAAGAATGTGTAACAAGAAAATAATCCATTAGACTTCGGCTACTTGATTTTCGGGCAACGCATCTTTATTCACATACTGAACAACACCACAGGTGACCACATCACCAAGCACGTTGACCGACGTTCGACACATATCTAAAATCCGATCCACGCCTAAGATAAGCGCAATTCCTGCTGCCGGTATACCTACGCCCTCTAAAACCATACTCAAAATTATGATACCCGCGCCAGGCGTAGCAGGTGAGCCGACTGATGCAGCAACAGCCATAGTAACAATAAAAACATAGCTAGCTAGACTCAAATCCACGTTAAAAACTTGCGCTAAAAATACCGTCGCAACGCCTTGGTAAAGCGCGGTCCCTGTCATGTTAATAGTGGCCCCAAGCGGAATTAAAAATCGAGCGATATCTGGCCTTATTTTTAACTTATCTTCAACCACTTGTAACGACACTGGCATAATGGCGGCAGAGCTACTCGTTGAAAAAGCTAACAAAAGCAATTCGCGGACATGTTGGAAGAACGAATAGAACGGCATCTTTAAGGTCATTTTAGCAACCAAGAAATAGAGCGCAGAGATTAACAGTAGGCCTAAAATAACCGTAAGTACATAGATCAGCATACTCATCAATACTTCGACACCAAGGTTAGCAACGAGCCGAGTTATCAAGCCAAAAACAGCCAGAGGAGCTAGTTGCATTGCCCAAGAGACAATGCGTAAGCTAATTTCTTGCAATGCGCCCAATAAATCATACAACGGCTTTGCTTGGGCCGCTGAAATCGACAGCATCGCTATGCCGAGCAATGCAGAGAATAATATGACTTGCAACATCTCGCCTGATGCCATTGATGCGAGTGGATTTTTGGGAATTAATGCCGATAATTTATTGGGCAGCTCTGAAATGCCGGGAAACCCTTGGATGTTATTCGCAACTGGCGCTGTAGCAGAGGCAGAAGCGACTAAATCGGTGGCATCTACATAGTTTCCGGGCTGAATATAAAGGGCTAGCACAATACCAATCGCGGCAGCGATTGCAGTAGAGACAAAAATAAAGGCAACCGCGATAATCCCATTTTGTCGCAAAGCAACGGGGTTATTATTAGCGGCTAAACCGCGCACAATCGAGGCGATAACTAAAGGAACAACGATCATTTGAATGACCGCAAGAAATACTTGCCCAGGTAGGGCTAACCAAGCAGTGATCACCTGAGCGGTTTCACTTGATACTAAGCCTAAATCCGGCCCTAACAAAATGCCCGCTAATACGCCGAGAGCCAATGCAATTAACACTTTGAGCCAAAGTCGCCCGTTAATAAAACGTTCGAGTTGACCTGAAAGATTCTTGAGTGAACGACTTAACGAAAGCGTCATATGTTGCCAAGTTTACAAGATATTAATAAGTTAACTACACTACGCTCGATAATGATTTTTGTCATTTAAAATCCATTCAAAACTTGATGTAAAGCAGGTTTTAGCACTTAACGTCTGTCCTTTTAGCTATTGTTAATGTCAATCTGCCAGTTAAACGTTAGGCTGTTTAGGCACTCGCCAGTTGGTGAAAATGTTCTTTCAGATACGGCTATGTGGCCTTGACGAGACAAAGTATAAACACAAGAAGAACGCGTTCCATATTCTTTACCGATGATCATAATAGAACTGAGCGTGCGCTCCCACTCAAGCCCGATGCCCGTTTCTGGTAGCAGTTCGTCAGGGGCTTGTTGTTGATCTGTTAATAGGTCGAATAAGGCTTGATGGTTTATTTCCTGATGCTGATTGACATACGCTTCTAATGCTTGTTCACCACGTGCCATTTTAGGCCATTTATCATCTAACGAACCATTACAAATACTGTGAAATCCTTGGCTTAAAGGAGTGAATTGTTTTTTGCTGCTGTCGAAGCAGATGAGGTTTTGATGATTGCCAAATAACAGGTTAAAACCTTGGTAGGCATTTGAATGTTTGATTAAATGCGCTTTAACCTCTTGCTCGGTTTTTTCTAGTGCGAGTAATGGTAATTCCCCTCGACTTTTAAACTCGCCCGTTTTGAGCGGGAGTTCGCGAAAGTTGGTCAGTGCAGATAGGAAACCATTGGCTCTAATGGCCAACCAAGTGCCATCTGCTTGCAAGTCTTTACCGGCGAGTAATTCTCGCTCTTGCCACCAACTCATCGCTTGCGTAGGCCGCGTGTGAAACTCATCGCGATTAGCGGCAATGATCAATGGATAGTTTGGATGCGAATTTACCGCGATAAATAAAATACACATAAATCTCAATTGTCGAGTTTTTATCTAGTTAACCTAAACTCTGGATAAGAACTTAGCTAATCTATTGAAAGTAACAACTTACGACCACTGTTAACACTTCTAGCGAGGGATTTTTTCTTAGTACTAGACAAATTTGTTTGGAATAGCCAGCTATTGCACACAAATTTAACGACGTAATAAGGAAAAATAACCGCTAGAAAGCAATTTGTTATCCAGAGTTTAGGTTAGTTATACGTGAGAATACCAGCAACATCTACCACCGATCTGAGTTATCAAGGCTCGTTAAATGTTAATTATATGTAAAGTTTTGTGGACTTTATTACTAGTTTAATCTGAGTAAGTTATTGCTATTTTGGCTGAGCTTCGATAAAACAACGAGTTAAACATTCGTTTGACGACACCTAAATAGGATAATAAATATGAAAAAGTCATTGATTGCTGTGGCACTGGGTACAGCATTGTTAGCAGGTTGTGGCGAAAAACAAGCACAAGCGCCTGAGGTTGCACAGCAAAAACAAACGACAGCATCTAGCGCGGGCAAAGCAGAATTAGGTAGCTTCGGCGTCGACCTAGCCGCGCGTAATTTAGCCATCAAGCCTGGCGATGATTTTTTTATGTACGCCAGCGGTACTTGGTATGACAACTTTGAAATGCCTGCCGACAAAACGCGTTATGGCGCTTTTACTGCTTTAGCTGAGCGCAGTGAAAAGCAAGTCAAAGAAATTATTGATGATATTACTAGTCGTAAAGATTTAAACGCTGAAGAGAAAATGGTTGCTGATTTCTATCATGCTTATATGGATGTAGAAACTATCAACAAAAAGGGGATTAGCCCAATTCAACCAACCCTAGATGAAATTTCAGCGGCAAAATCAGTCAGTGATTTAACTAAAATTTTTGGTCAGGCTTGGCTTACCGGTGTATCTTCACCGTTAAGCGGGGGTATGTGGTTTAACCGCCTTGATCCTAACAAATATGAAATGTCGTTAGGTGCCAGTGGCTTAGGTTTACCGGATCGTTCATATTACCTTGAGCAAAGTGAGCGCTTTGAAAAAACACGTGCCGCGTACGTAGCTCATATTGCCGAGATGTTGGCATTTGCCGGTATTGAAAATGGTGCCGACAGAGCACAAGCTATTTTAGCATTAGAAACAAAAATTGCCGAAGGCCATTGGCCACGTGAAAAGCGTCGTGACCGCGATTTAACCTTGAACCAAATCAAACGTAGTGATTTAGCGAGTCAATATCCTGGCTTTGATTGGGATTTATATTTCGAACAAACTGGCTACCAAGTTCCTCAGTTAAACATGTCACAACCTGAGCCAATCAAAGCGATGATTTCGCTTATTAACAGTGAAGATATCAATGTCTGGAAAGACTACTTAACCTATCACGCTATCAGCGGTAATGCCGGTTTACTTTCAGAAGATATCTTCAATACTAATTTTGCCTTTTACGGCACAGAGTTAAGTGGCCAGCAAGAGCCTCGTCCACGCTGGAAGCGCGCTATTTCACAAATGTCTGGTACACAATCGTTAGGGTTTGCAATCGGTAAAGTGTATGTTGAACGTTACTTCCCTGAGTCGTCAAAGGTACAAATGGCTGAGCTTGTTGAGAACTTGCGCAAAGCGTTAGGTGAGCGAATTGACGGTTTAGACTGGATGGGTGAAGAAACGAAAGTGAACGCCCGTGCAAAACTCGCCGCGTTTAACCCTAAAATAGGTTACCCAGATGTTTGGCAAGAGTTTGATGGTTTAACAATTAACAAGAGTGATTTAGTCGGTAACGTCAAAAATATGCGTGAGTTTTTCCGCGCAGATAGCGTTGCTAAAGAGTTACAAAAAACCGATCGCAACCGCTGGGGTATGACACCGCAACGAGTAAACGCCTACTACAATTCGTCGTTTAACGAGATCGTTTTCCCTGCTGCGATTTTACAACCACCGTTTTTCGATCCAAATGCTGATGCCGCAGTAAATTACGGCGCTATTGGTGCGGTTATTGGTCATGAAATGGGCCACGGCTTTGACGATCAAGGCTCTAAATCTGATGCCAATGGTATTCAGCGCAACTGGTGGACAGATGAAGACCGCGCAGCGTTTGAAGCTAAAGCTGATATGTTAGCTGATCAGTACAGCAAATATGAGCCGATCCCAGATAACTTTGTTAATGGTCGCAATAGTTTAGGTGAGAACATTGGTGATGTTGGTGGTTTGGCGATGGCCTATCATGCATACAAACTTAGCTTAAACGGCAAAGAAGCGCCGGTAATTGATGGTGTGACTGGCGACCAACGCTTCTTCTTGGCTTGGGCGCAAGTTTGGAAAGAAAAGCGCACCGAGCAAAGCATGCTCAATCAATTGCGAGCAGGTACTCACGCGCCGGGTCAATTCCGCGCATTAGCACCGCGCAACCACGATGCTTGGTACAAAGCGTTTGATGTTCAACCAGGCGATGCGCTTTATTTACCAGAAGATCAGCGCGTCCGTATTTGGTAGACACTCGAAATTGACCAATAAAAAACGGCCGTTTAGGCCGTTTTTTATTGGTTCAGGAAAGATTTGAGTTTAACAAAAACTCATTTACTCGGGGCTTTTTATGGGTTGTAAGTGACGTTTAAATCAACACCACTGGCTGCACTATATCCGTATATCCCGATGTGCCATGTACCAGACGTTGGGTTGGTAAATGAGCAAGTCTCATTGTTGCCACTTTTATATGGGCGACAGTCGTATTGAGATGAGGTTGGCTGAGCGCCTTGTCGAATATATAAGTCGGCATCACCGCTACCACCGCTCATGACAAAGTCTAATGTTGCCATACCTGCAGGAATCTCGATGGTGTAATATTGCCATTGACGACGAGAAACACTAATGTCGGTTACCGATGCACTACCACCCGTCACGCCACCGCCAGAACTAGGTTCAGTATATGAACCCGTTAGCGTAACACCGCTAAAGGCAGAGTAAGCAACAACCTTCACGTAGTAAGTACCTGCTTGCACATTAGTAATTGGGCAGCTTTCGCTATTGCCATTTTTGTATGGACGACAATCGTAGCTGCTTAATGTCGGTGCAGAGCCAAACTTGACGTATAAATCAGCATCACCTGAACCACCGCTCATATCAAATGAGAGGTTGGTTGCACCGGCAGGAACTTCCATTGTAAAGCTAATTTCACTGCTCGATGATAAGTTCGTTTGCGCTATGCCATTTTCAAGGACATTACCAGATGGCGGTGGCGGTGGTGGAGTTGTTCCACTGCAAGACGAAGCTAATGCGTCAGAAGCCGCTTTTGCCTGCACTAAACCATAGCCTGTTTTATCATCGCGACCCGCAACATCAATATCTAGCGCGGTATTTTTAAGTGCAGTACGTACTTGCTCGGCGGTACAATTGATATTATTGCTCCAAACTAGCGCTGCAACTCCTGCAACATGCGGTGTCGCCATAGAGGTGCCATTATAGTAGGCATAATCTTGACCACTATTAACGGTAACTGAAGCACTTGAGCCTAACTGTCCCATAAGTTGCTGTCCTAACGCGCGATCAACCGACACTGTCGGTACCGCAACATCAGCATTAGCATCAACTAAAAATGGATTTTGTAGCCCGGGGCGGTCGTTATTACCATATACGATAACCGCTGAAGCGCCGGCATCAGCACAAGCTTTGGCAGGGTTGATTTCAGGATAATTACTGCCTTTTTGGTTATCGTTACGCTCAGCTAAACAAATGTTGCCGTTGACATTGCTACAGCTATAACTGCTGCCAGATATCGTACAACTTGCTAACACACCACTAGCACTGCCATTGACGTTACTAACCGAGTAACTGCCACCACTTTGAATATAACGCGTTTGCGGAACCACAAAATCATTACCATAAGTAGTTGAGCCAACAGAGATATAACCTAAGCGACCATCGCCAGCAACGGTTGAAAGTACCGCTTCACCCGGCGCTGAAATTTCGACTTGGCTAGTATATTGTGAAAATTCAGCATGCTGATTATTGCTATCTAATGCGCCTACCGCCATCACTGAATCATAAGAGGCAGGGTATGAAAGCGTGGTGTTGCCATCATTACCTGAGGCGGCAATTAATAGTACATCTGAGTCGGCAGCCGCCTGCAGAGCATTGCGCTCGGCGTTAGATGAGCCTGCGCCACCTAAGCTCATGTTGATCACTTTAGCGCCATTGTTAACACAGGTATCAACAGCATCGGTTAAGTCACCTGAATAACCCCAGCCGCTTTCATTGAATACTTTGATAATGTGAAGGTTAACGTTGGTGTTAGGTAACACACCGACAACCCCTTCACTGTTATTTACGCCAGCAATTGTCCCTGCTACGTGGGTGCCATGAGAGCCACCCGCTTGATACCAGTTACCCGTCCCCGCGTTATTAGTGCCCGAGGCATTGTTAGCGATCAAGTCAGGATTAGACTGTTGGTAACCTGAATCAATAATACAGACCGTCATATTGGCAGCATCGTTGTCTGATAGCTGATCTGATTGGGTCCTTGCGATACCCCAAGGCTGGTTTTGCGCCATGAGGTAACGCTGATAGTCAGGCTCAATCGATTCAACAGCAGGATGCTTGCGCAACTTCTCAATGAATTTTTCAATATCCTTAAGTGAGTGCATTTCATCTAAGGCGATAACATGGCTGTTGTTTTTTAAAATCTTAACGTGCTTCATGTTCAAGCCAATTTTTTTGGCTAATCCAGGAGGCACAGTTTTTCCTTGGTTTTTATCCTTAAAGGTGATGATTAATCTATCCGTGAAGTCTTGACGGTTTTGCTTTTGTTGTGCTCGCCATTCGGCAAAGCTTTGAACCGCACTATCGTCTTTATTTACTTTATTGATTTGGGCTTGCGGTGCTGACTGAGCAGACATACTTGCAAGGGCTATTGAGGTGGCTAATGCGCTTAACATCAGCTTTTGGTTCTTTCTCATTTGACAGTAACTCCATCGTTTATCGAGGTTATCGACTCAACTATTCATGTTGTGTCGTCACTCTTTTTATTGTTCTAATGTTGACTTTCGTTGATAAAAACAACACTTAAGAGTATTGAGTTTTTGCGCCCACCCTTCCTAGCAAAATTAGGACAATAATTGTCAAATTAACGACCAGTTTGTTTTGTCCTTGATATCTTATGTTGTTGTTTTTAAAGGTGTTGCTCTTGGTTTGTCGCAAATGTACGAAAACTTGTCGGGAAATTGCTAGAGGGCTTTGGCTTACTTGTTAGTATCGAGAGAAAGGAAGGCGAAAAGCCAGCAAAAGATACGCGAACAAGTATCAGTTTATCGAACAAATACATAACAAAAACATGTCAATATTTGAAAGTGCAATACAATTAAAAGAGACGCGATAAGTCCAAAAATGCACGTCAAATACAAGAGGTAGGTATCCAATGAAAATGACTAAATTCACCACTACGGCCTTAGCTGCAGCCTTATCAGTAGCATTCTCTGCACAGGCGGCAGACGATCGATTTATTATTAAAGTAGATGAAAGCAAAAAAGGCGTAGTCAAAGCGCTTGCCAAACAGCTAGGTGCCGAGTTTAAGGTAGATGGTAACGGTTTCTTTGCTGCTTCGTTCGCTGGTAAAAGCCTTGAGGACGTTAAGGGGTTAATGAACAACCCACATATTCAACTGATTGAAGAAGATCATCGCCGTGTGCCATTTGCTGCCTTTAGCGATGATTTAGGTAATGCAATGACTGAGCAGCTAACGCCTTATGCTGTTTATCAATCGCAAGCAAATCAAGTGTCGTTTGTTGCCAATGCTGGTATGAAAGTGTGTGTTATTGACTCAGGTTTAGACCGTTCAAACCAAGATTTTAATTGGAATAATATTACCGGTGATAACGACTCAGGCACAGGTAACTGGGATGAGCACGGTGGCCCGCACGGTACCCATGTAGCAGGTACAATTGGCGCTGCTGACAATAATGTTGGTGTTGTTGGTATGGCACCAGGCGTTGATATGCACATTATCAAAGTATTCAATGCCAGTGGTTGGGGCTATTCATCTGATTTAGCTTATGCCGCTGATAAATGTGCTCAAGCTGGCGCTAATATTATTAGCATGAGTTTAGGTGGCGGTGGTGCCAATAGCACAGAAGAAAACGCATTTAAATCATTTACCGAAGCGGGTGGTTTAGTGTTAGCTGCGGCAGGTAACGACGGTAATACAGTCCGTTCATATCCTGCGGGTTACTCGTCAGTTATGATGATTGGTGCAAACGACAATAACAACCAGATTGCAGACTTTTCACAACACCCAAGTTGTACCATTACGACGGGTCGAGGTAAACG
The DNA here is from genome assembly GCF_014898095.1 of Thalassotalea sp. LPB0316. Taxonomy (NCBI): domain Bacteria; kingdom Pseudomonadati; phylum Pseudomonadota; class Gammaproteobacteria; order Alteromonadales; family Colwelliaceae; genus Thalassotalea; species Thalassotalea sp. LPB0316. Next base: position 267,745 of record NZ_CP062946.1, on the reverse strand, counting down.
CCAAACAACGACTACAGATGAAACTGTTTGTGTCGAAGTGACTGCCGGTGGCGTTGATACCCTATCAACGTACCCAGCTGGTATGGCAACAAGCGCTTCAATGAGTGCTGATGGTCAAGCATATGCATCGTCTTCAATGGAAAACTCAGGCAATGCCAGTGGTAATCTTTATTTTATGGGCACCGCAGAAGCAACCGATGCCGGCGCCAACGGTAATATTTGTTTAATTGATCGCGGTGCAATCTCGTTCCACGATAAAGTGCAAAACTGTGAAAATTCGGGCGGTATCGGCGCTATTATCGTCAATAATGAAGCGGGTATGTTATACGGCACACTAGGTGATACTAATGCCACAAGCATCCCTGCCGTTGGTGCTGCACTGGAAGATCGCAATGCATTAATGGCGGCTAATTCAGCAACGGTAACAATTGGTACCAGTGACTATGGCTACATGAGTGGTACATCAATGGCGACACCGGCAGTATCAGGTGTTGCAGCACTCGTTTGGTCTAATCACAATGGTTGTACTGGTACTGAAATCCGTGAAGCGTTAAAAGCGACGGCACAAGATAGCGGTGCGCAAGGTCACGACGTTTACTTCGGTCATGGTATTGTTCAAGCCAAAGCGGCACATGATTACTTAACTCAAAACGGTTGTGGCGGTGGCGTTACACCACCACCATCAGGCGATATTACCTTAGATACGGCAACTGGCCGAGCGAAAGGTAAAAACTATGTTGATTTAAGCTGGACCGGCGCATCAACGTCGAGTGTTGATATCTACCGCAATGGCGCATTAAGAACGACCACGGCTAATGATGGCGCATACCGTGATAGCTTCAGAACCTCTGGTAGCTTTACGTATCAAGTGTGTGATCAAGATACAAATAATTGCTCGCCTGAAGTTACCGTTAACTTTTAACGGGTAAAGTTAATAAGTACTTGAAGTAGTTCCCGAAAGTACTTTTTGTCCAGCCCACACCGTGGGCTGGATGTTTTATTTTTAGCCTCAAATAATGCCAAGAGGTCGAAAAAACTATTGAGCTAGCAGGGTGATTAGTTTATGTTTTCTGTCTTGGTGGTTACATTTTTTTAACAAGGGCAAGTGGCTTTTGTCGTGAAAATGGCCATCAAACTGAGCTGTAAACTAAGTACCCTAATGTTTATCAAAAATATGTGATTATTTTTAATGAAGTATTGGGCATAGGGGAGTGAATATGAAAAACAACGCTAAATTGAAACAAACGGGGTTATTGTCCTTTGTTGCAATTATTGCCTCAGTCTTGTGGTTTACACCAAGTGCTGATAAACCATCAAATAAGCAAAAATCGACCTCTTACATCGTAAAGTCAACAAGTGCTGAACATGCGAAAACACTTATTGCCGAGTTAGGCCTTTCACCCACGCATGATTTGTCTATTATCGACGCGGTTGCCGTTTCCCTAACACCAGAGCAACTTGCTGCATTAAAAGTCACTGATGGTTTGACCATTACCGAAAATTACCAAGTTGAGCTATCTGGCGGTAACGCTTGGGGTAAGCGTAAGTGGCAACCTAAAGCGGTTGTGCCGAGTTATATTGATGCAGATTATGCCCACTCAGCAAGAAATTTTGGCGAGGGCGTCACGATAGGGTTTCTTGATACCGGCATCGACTCTCTGCCAGGTACGTCGTCAGGTTTAGGTTTATCAACGGATTTATATGGCCGTGATAAATTCTGGGGAACTTACGATGCCATTAACAATACCGTGAGTAATTACAGCAATGAAGAAAGTGGCCATGGTACCCATGTTGCTAGTGTTGCCGCTAATGCTGATTATGATGTTTATGGCAAAATTTACGGCGTTGCACCTAATGCTGCAATTGTTGGTATTAAAGCCTTCGATGCTGACGGTAAAGCAACGTATGCTGATGTTATTCGCGGGATTGATTGGGCACTGCAAGTCAAAGACCAAATTAATCTACGTGTCTTAAACATGTCTTTTGGTGGTGATCAGCGTTCATACTATTGGGAAGACCCATTAAACCAAGCAGTAATGAAAGCCTGGCAGCAAGGTATTGTTGTGGTTGCTTCAGCGGGTAACAATGGTCCTGATCCTATGACCATAGGTGTCCCTGGTAATGTCCCTTATATCATTACCGTGGGTGCAATGACCGATAACTTTACTGAACTTGATTTCAATGACGATAAAATTGCCACCTTTAGTGCCGCCGGCCCAACACCAGCAGGCTTTGTTAAACCCGATTTGGTTGCGCCTGGTGGTCATGTCGCAGGTTTAATGGCTTACAATACTCAAATTGTTGCAGAGCATCCTGAATATCACGATGGTGGTAAGTACTTTGAAATGTCAGGCACATCGCAAGCGGCAGCGGTAGTTTCAGGCGTCGCTGCCTTGATGATTGCTCAAGATCCAAGCCTAACGCCTGACGATGTTAAGTGTCGTTTAATTGATAGTGCTCACACGGCGTTAACTAACGAAGGCAAGCTTGCTTATAGCGTATTTCAACAAGGCTCAGGTGTGGTTAACGCCAAAGATGCGTTAAATAGCAGTGCCTCAAATTGTGCTAACCAATCACTCGACATTGCCAAAGATTTAGCTGGCGAACAGCATTTTTATGGCCCTGCCAATATCAATGAAAATGGTCATTTTTACGTTGAGGGCTTGGGTGACGAGTACGTTTGGAAAATTGATGAGAGTGAATTATCTAATGACGCGGTTATCTGGCGTTTGAACTACGACGATAATCCGATGGATTGGAAAAACATGGCGTCTACCGATGCTGTTATCTGGCGTTTAGATTTCGAAACTAACGCGGTTATTTGGCGCTTAAACTTTGAAACCGATGCGGTGATCTGGCGACTCAATTTAGAAACCGATGCCGTAATTTGGCGACTAAATCTAGATGATCACGAAGCGGCGCCAATCAGTATTAATAATTGGGTTGATCCTCAGTAATAAGATCTAAAAGCCATTGCGAGAAGCAATGGCTTTTTTCGTTTATATTAATGTAAAAGCATTGTTGTAATAGGAACCAAGCCTATGTATCGCTTATCTTATCTTGTTACTTTATTTTTGGTTTTGCTATCTGTATTAGCAAAAACGAGTGCGCAAGAAGTTAAGCATTTTAAAAATTTCGGCGTCGATAATCCGATGTCTTACAGCTTTGTCAGAGCGATAGCACAAGACCAATATGGCTTCATTTGGTTTGGCTCGTCGGAAGGCCTAGATCGCTTTGACGGTCATCAAACCGTCAGCTTTTATCACGACAAAAACGACCCTCATTCACTCAGTTCGAATGTCATTAGTCGACTGTTAATCGATCAACAAGATCGAATGTGGGTGGGTACCTTTGGCGGTGGCTTAAATTTATACCGCCCCTCAAGTAATGATTTTATTCACTTCTCTGCGAAACAAAAGCAACAAGCCCTGAGTAATGATACCGTCAATGCGCTGTTTGAAGATACCAATGGCAATATTTGGGTGGGAACGGCAAACGGCTTAAACGTGATAACTTATGTCGATGAACAGTGGCAAGTAAAGCAAATACGCCAACAATTAGGTAACCCCAACAGCTTAACTCACAATACCATTCATGCCATCACCCAAACCTTTGAAAATGAAATTTGGGTTGGTACCAATGGTGGCGGTATCTCTGTATTTGATTTAAATGGCAATTTTGTTAAAGCGGTTAAATATGGCGACAGCAACAAAAGCCAATACCTCAATAAATTTGTCAGTGCACTTTATGCCGACAATCAAGGACAAGTATGGATAGGTACTGAAGACAAAGGCTTATTGCGTTACAGCGTGAGTACCGACAAATTCGACCATTATCAGTACAGTGAAAACGAGCAAAGCCAGTTAACGAGTAATACGATTAATCATATTTATCAAGATACTAACAGCAATATTTGGATAGCAACCGATAATGGCTTGTCGATATATCAGCATCGCGAGCAACGTTTTAGCCATCACCGCCACTCACCGCAAAACCCCTATAGTTTGAGTAATGATTACATATTAACGTTTTTTGAAGATAACAATAAAATGATGTGGGTGGGTACGTTTACAGGGGTTAATCGCTGGGACCCAAATATCGCAACCTTTAGTCAGTTTTCCTCTCATACTAATCCTGTTATGAGCAATAACAACATCACCAGTTTTGCCCAACTCGACCAAAATACGTTGCTCTTTAGTACCTATGCTGGTGGTATTTATCAAATGTCGATTTATGATCAGCGCATCGAAAAACTCGACTTTAATGGCTACTTTGACGCCTTGCGGGTGATGAGCTTATTTGTTGATGGCAATACCTTGTGGGTTGGCAGCCGTGCATCGGGTTTACACGCCGTTGATTTACCTTCTGGTAAAATAACGAGTTATCAGCACGATGCTAAAGATCCTCAGTCACTCTCGGCAAACAGCGTAACTGACATTATCAAAGATGCTAATGGCAGTATTTGGGTATCGACCTTTCATTTTGGCTTAAACAGGCTCAATAACGACGGTCGATTTACTCGCTATACGAAAAATGAAACAACGCCAGAGCTTGGGCCGTCAAGCAATCATATTTTACAGTTACTTGAAGATGATCAAGGCTTTATCTGGGCGGCAACCTTTGGTGGCGGGTTAAGTCGATTCTCGCCAACGACCCAACAGTTTCTTCATCTTCGCCATGACGACGCTAAGCCCAACAGTTTATCTGATGACTTTACGTGGATTATGCTGCTCGACGACGAAGGTAAATTGTGGGTCGGTACACAAACCACAGGTTTAAATATTTTAACTAAGCAGCGCCGTTTAAATAACGACTTTTCATTTGACCAACTCGACTCAAGCGATGGTATGAAAAGCATGACGATTTACGGTATTTTGCAAGATTTAAATCGCGATATTTGGTTTACTACCAGCAAGGGCATTTCGCGGTATTCACAACAACATAAAAGCTTCAAACACTTCGGTTTAAATCACGGCTTGGTCGACTTAGAGTTTACCCATGGCTCGGCATTTAAAAGTGCGAATAACATTTTGTTTTTTGGCTCGGGCAAAGGGTTTAATAGTATCGAGCCTGAAAATGTCGATTCTTTTGTCACCCCGCCAGAGGTCAGGTTGACCAATATTTTAAAGTTAAATGAAGCGATGACGCTTGAGGTACCAATAGCTGAGCTCGAATCACTGGTTTTGGATTACACCGATCAACTGGTTTCATTCGAATATGTTGGTCTGAATTACGCATCACCCGAGTCAACACGCTATCGCTACCGACTCAAAGGGTTTGATGAAGCATGGATTGATGCTGGTAAGTCGAGAAGGGCAACTTACACCAATTTACCCGCAGGTAATTATCAACTCGAAATTATTGCTAGTGTCAATGAAAGCGCTTGGAGCACCCCAGGGCTATCACTTGCCATTCAAGTTTTACCGGCACCTTGGCATACTTGGTGGGCTTACTTGTTGTATGCCGTGATCGTTGCGATAGTTTTATTGTCGTATTCGAGATTTTTAAATCGCAAATTACTCATTGAACAAGAACAAAAAGCGTACTTAAAGCAACAGGTACAAGAAAAAACCCAAGAGTTTATGTCGAAAAATGTTGAGTTGGAGCAAGCCAATCAGTTACTTGAGGAAGCAGCGACAACCGATAAAGTCACTGGGGTAAAAAGCCGTCGCTACCTCGATATTTACATTGAGCAAGCGACCCAGTTAATGTCGCAAATACACGAAAACTTATTACCCGTTCAGCGTCACCTCTTACCCCGTTTATACTTGTTAATGGTCAAAGTGTCTGGCGAGTCTGTATCGAATAGCCAATTGGTTAATTTGTCTGATTTCTTGCTCTATAGCCGCAATAATGACGATCTAGTGATTCGTTGGTCTGAAGATGCCTTTGTCATTATCGGGTTTGAAAAAGAAAACAACGCCCGTGAACTTGCTGAGCGATTAACAACACGGTGTGAGCAAGCCATTGGTAAAAACCTCAAGGCGGATGTTGCATTTTCCTTTTATCCGTTTAATTTCGAGCAGCCGATGGCGTTAAGTTGGGATCATGTAAGTGCGATGACTGAGCACGCGTTGGTGTTATCGCAAAAAGAAAACGGTGCCTGGCTTGGCCTATATAGCCCTAAAGTACAGCCATTTAATTATTTAGATGTGATCCAACAGCCGTCGATTGCCGAGCTAGCTAACGTTGTAAACCTCAAACAAGGTTAGCTCTCAGAAGGCTTGATATCTTGTTGATATTGCTTCGGTGTCATGCCGGTACTCTCTTTAAAACAGCGACCAAAATAAGTTTGCGAGGAGAACCCAACATCAAGCGCAATACGGCCAATTTGTGAGCCGTTGGCCAACAGTGTTTTGGCTTTGTTGATGCGAAATTCCTTGATAAAATTATTCGGCGTTGTGCCTAAAATAACTTTGATTTTGCGTTGTAGTTGGCGTTCACTCATCGCCATATTGTCGGCTAAAAATGCGATATCTAAGTCTTGCTCTGCATAGTGCTTAGCGATGAGCGACTCTAGTTTCAATAAAAACTTCTCGTCAATATTATCACTTTGGCTGTCTTGCTCGGTCAGTAAGTTGGCGTTTTGCTGGCTGGTTGTTTTGCGTTCAGCTTTTTGGCCATCAAGGTATCTTGCGATATAACGCTTTTGCAACCGCATTCGATTGTCTATTAGGCTTTGGATGCGCGATAACAGCTCGTGTTGATTGAACGGCTTACTTAAATACTCGTCGGCGTTTAAATTCAAACCGTGCAGGCGGCTTTCTAAATCAGAGCGTGCGGTGAGTAAAATGACTGGGATATGCGCGGTAATGTCATTATTTTTTAGCTCGGCAAGCACTTCAAAGCCATCAATACCGGTTAACATCAGGTCGCAAACAATCAGATCTGGAATGTAGGCCTGCGCGAGTTCAAGGCCTAACTCACCACTACCCGCCAAAATACAATGGTGGTGTTGCTCGATAACTTGTTTAATGTGGCTTTGCATGTCAAGGTTGTCTTCAATAACTAGTACCACCTGATGTGAGTGATTCACTTGCGTACTTGAGGCTGTGCGCTGCTCCGTCAATAATGAACTTACTTCGTTTTCAGATAGGCTAAAGCCGAGGTTGGTTTCGCTCTCAACGGGCTGAGCTAACGGGATCGACAAGGTAAATTTACTCCCTTGACCATATTCGCTTGTTAAACCAATGCGCCAGTCGTGTGCCTTAACTAATTCACTGACCAGTGATAGGCCAATGCCAACACCAAAAGTCGCCTGGTTTTCAACATCTTCAGCGCGTTGAAATCGCTCGAAAATCGTCGCCTGAGAGCTCTTATTTATGCCTATTCCCGAGTCAATAATATCGAGGAAAATGGTCTCGTTTTGACAATAAGCAAGTACTTGAACACTACCACCTTTAGGCGTGTATTTAATGGCGTTGGCAAGCAGGTTAAAAATAATTTTTTCAAAAGCTTGTGCGTCACACTCTAACCATAAATCATCGTCTATTGAGCTACTAAAATTCAGTCCACTTTGACTTGCGAGCTGGCTAAATGAGTCAATCGGCATAGCCATAAGTGTGTTAAGCCGGTAGGTTGTAAAGGTGAAGCTTGGGTTGTCAGCTAAACGCGATAACTCAAGCAGTTGCTCTACCATTCTAACAAGGCGCAAGCCGTTTCGTTTTGCCGTTGTTAGATCTTCATTGGCTTGTTGGCTGTTTGATTGGGCAATATAGCGATCGAGTACGCCGTTGATAATCGTTAATGGTGTTCTAAATTCATGAGAAATATTGGCAATGAACTTATCTTTTGACTCTAGTGCAAGCTTTTCAGCGTGCTTACGCGCTGATAGGTTGATGAAGGTGATAACGATCAGCGGCGTGTTGGCGCGCTCTGCCCATTGCAGCTCGGCTTGGGCAGGAAACTCAGTACCATCGGAGCGCAGCGAGGTACACTCAACAGAAATACCTAGTTCCTTGCGCTGTAGTGAGTAAACATTACTTTGAAAGTCAAAAAAGTAATGCATTTCATCTTTTTCGGCAAATAACTCACTCACTGATGTACCGCGTAATTCATGCTCAAGGCTTTGAAACATTTGAACCGCAGCGGGGTTAGCAGACAAAATGCTACCCGCAGTAGTGGTGGTTAAAATGGCATTGTTTGATGCGTTGACTATTGCTTTAAATTCACTGTTTGTTAAGGCTTCTTGTAAGTTGTGGTTTTGCTGATACAACTCGTTATTTGTTGCCATTAATTTAGTGGCTTTGTGGTCTTTTTCCTGAGCACTTGCTCTTCTTGCTAACGTATTGGTCGTTAGTAAAATTGCGCAGGTAATGGCCCATGCAAGCACAATAAAGGTTTGTAAATTGGTATGAATAATATAAAACAGCTGATGTTCTTGACCGAACAAATGAAAACTTATCGGCAGTAGCATCAAGAGCAGAATATATGGCTCGGCAATGATTTCTTTGTTACTCGTTTGAAGTTGCGTGTTAGTCGATAAAGCGACTAAACAAGTGAGCGCGAGCGACAAATAAGGCAATGTCGCGAGTAACTGGCAGCTATAGGTAAGTTGTTCATTTTGGTTAGTGAACACGCGATAAAAATTATTGATATTTGCCAATAACAAGATAGCCGCGCCCACTAACAGCACTGCAAAGAAAATGCGCCAGAACCTGACCTTACTATCGAGCACGCTCAGTGTTACTCGATAGGTGATTAAGCCACTGAGTAAAATATGGAAGACATTTGATGGTTGCCCCGTGAGGTACACTTCCGGCTTAAATTGAGCGGTTAAGAGAATGAAGTAACAAAAGCAAGCTAGGGTAAAAAAGATCGAAGGTATGCGGCCGCTGATGTACTTGTTATCTGCTGCTTTGCTTAAGTGTGGCGTACTTTCTATCGCTAGAATGATAAAAAAGTAAGTTAATAGGTAAGCGAAATCTTCAAAAAGTAGCTGGTTTATTTCGCTGGTAATCAGTTGGTTGGCGTGGCTGAACAACGCCGTAACGAGCGCGAGTAGCATGTATTGCCAAAATAGCTTAAACGGTTTTAACGTTGTTTTTGTATAACAAAATAATATCAGCAATAAACAACACAGTTGGCAGGCGATAAGTGCGAAGCTAGCTATCACAGATAGCTCTACACGTGCAAGTGATGCAACATGCGTATAAGGAACAAAAACCAACAGGCAAATGAGCGCGACAATGGAGATATTGGTACGTAGTGGCAAGCGAATTCCTACTTTTGTTTTTATAATATTATGGCTAACTTCCTCGTCCATTAAGGTTTTATTTACCTTCCGTAATTTATAATAACAAACTGTTAACATCAAGAGGTGCGGATATTGTAATCATAGCACTGTACGCCTAAATTAATTTTGCCTTATACCGGCGACGAACAACTAGACTAAATTCGATTCTTTTATTACTTTGGCATAAACTGTAAAGGTATCTGTTGATAGGTTTTTTATGAAATATTTTCTCGTCGCGTTATTAATTAGCTGTTTTGTTGCGCCTGTTTGTGCAACAACGGTTCGCTTTGCAGTAGGCCCTGATCACCAAGAAATGATGGACAACAACTACTCTATTTATCGCGCTAATTGGGAGTTTATGGAAAAAAGCCTAGATTTACTTGGTGCTAAATTGGTCGCGAAACCCATGCCATGGGCGCGAGCCAAAGCTATGGTGCAATCTGGCACGCATCACGGTTTATTTCTCGCGGCGAATTTTGCCGAACGCAACGAGTGGGCGGTGTTATCGGTACCACTTGGCTACGAGGTGTTTGGCTGTTTCCTACATAAGGATAACCCCGACGGTGATAAAATTATTGGCGCAGTTCGACTGGGTGGTAATGATCGTATTTTGTCTTACCTACACCCTGAAAAGCTGCTCAATGTTGCTACTGCCCAAGATGGGCTCATGCTGTTAAATAACAAACGCATCGATCGCTTTATTATGGCAAAAGGTTACGGCAAATATTTACTTGATAGTGAACTTACAGAGATAAAACCGTCAATAATTTTTGATCCAAATCGAGCGGAGTTAAGAAGTCTTCATATTGCTTTTGCTAAAGACAATGCTGAAAGTGTTCAAATACTTAAACTGGTCGATCAGGCCATTGAGCTCGGCATGAATAAAGGTCTTTACACGGCGGCGATGGAAAAGTACCAAGTCTCGACAGAAATGCGGGTAGATACGCAAGGCTGAGCTAGTCAACACGAGAACCTGTAACGATTAAAATTTAAGTGCTTATATTCTAGATAGTTAACAATTTCTTGAACATCTAAGCTTGATCTACTTATAAATAATAATTATTATCACTTGCGTTTACGTAGTGGTGAGGTTGTTATGTACGTTTGTATCTGCAAAGGTATTACAGATAAACAGATTAAAAAATTAGTGGTAGAGCAGGGCGTAGGCTCTATTCGTGAATTGAAAGCAAAGCTTGATATTGCTTCGCAATGCGGCACTTGCGTAAAACTAACCCAACAAGTGATCGACGATACCATCGTTGATGAAACACTATTTAAAAATGTTGGTTAAAATCAAGCGTTAAGCTTGTTAAACTAAACCTAATTACTAATCATTATCATTATATCTGATTGAAGTTATTAGTGTTTTTGCTAAATTTACAATCCCTTCTATACTGATATTGTCGACTCACTCACCGAGGCAATATCATGAAAACAAACACTGAGATCATAGCAACTTTAAATAAAGTGCTCACCTCAGAACTTACCTCAATAAATCAATATTTTTTACATGCCCGTATTTATAAAAATTGGGGTTTTTCTCAACTTAACGACAAGTGCTATAAAAAATCTATTTTGGATATGAAGCAGGCAGATAAGCTAATTGAACGTATCTTGTTCCTGGAGGGGTTACCCAATCTTCAACAACTTGGTCAACTCTCTATTGGTGAAGAAACCCCTGAAATGCTCGAGTGTGACTACAAGTTTGAATTAGCCCAGCGCTCAACACTGCAGCAAGCCATTGCGCTTTGTGAAAATCAGCAAGACTTTGTTAGCCGAGATATGCTCACCGAGATACTAGAAGGTGAAGAAGAGCACATAGATTGGCTAGAAACGCAGCAGTATCAAATTGAACAAATGGGTATTGAAAAATACCTACAAGCCCAGCTATAGAGGAATAAGCGATGAAAGGTAATCAACATATTATAGCGTCGTTAAATGAGCTACTCGCCTTCGAACTTGCCGCGATGGATCAATACTTTATTCACTCTAGAATGTATCACGATTGGGGGCTGAGTAAATTGTTCGAGCGAATCGATCACGAATTTGATGATGAAAAAGGGCACGCATCATTGCTGATAGAGCGTATCTTATTTTTAGAAGGCGTACCTGATATGACATCACGTGCAGATATTTCAATCGGCCAAACGGTACCTGAAATGCTCGAAAGTGACTTAAATGTAGAATACGCAGTTGATAATAAGCTCAAAGACGTGTGACGCTATGTGAAAAAGAGCAAGACTATGTAACACGCGATATGTTGCAAACATTAATCAATGATACGGAGTCTGATCACGCGTTTTGGCTCGAGCAACAACTTGGCTTAATTGATAAAATTGGCCTAAGTAATTACTTGCAGTCACAAATGTAGCTAAGGTAGGTTAGTGAGTGCTCAGTGTAAGTTAACTATATGACTTTAGCCGAGTTATTTTAAAACTAGGTTATCGATATATTCACACCACTGAGGAGTATTGCGCTCAGGTATGGACGGATCTCCTCGAATACCTAATTTGAACTCGATAACCGACTTCCACTCATCAGAACCAACATCGGGCCCATGGCCGAGCCCATCCCCCGTTGTTACTTTTGCTTCAACGGCTTGATACCAAGCCGGCGTGCACGGTTGCTCTGCTTGCTCGACGACATGAGTTTGGCTGCAACCGAGCAAGAAAAACCAGCATAAGACAAGATAATAACGAGCAAGTTTACAAGGCACATCGGCTCCAAGTTACGTATTGAAAGGTATAGTGGGTTCGTTTTTTATGCTGCAGTTAACCACTAAAACCTGATTATTCGAGTTTAAAGTCGAGTTGAATACTTTGGCAGCTACTTGCTTGAGGTTTATAGCGCCAACCCGAGAATGACTCGATAGCAGCGGCGTTAAAAACATCTGAAGGGTAAGCTTCGATGACATTAATATTGATAGGTTTTCCTTCAGGTGAAATGTCGTATTCAAGTTTAGTGTAGCCTTCAATTCTTTTGCGCGCCGCTTTAATTGGATATTTTGGCGCTTTTGTTGAAAGCAACATGTCATGGCTCGAATTTGCCAAGTTTTCTTCTTTGGTAGCCGAGTGATTTGCGCAGCGAGATTGGTATTGAATTACTCCATTATTTTCAGCAATTATTTGGCTCTGAGTACTTGCGCAACTGCCCAAAACCGTTGCTGATAGTATAGTGGTAAAAAATATTTTATGTCCTTTCATGATGTGTTCCATTATCTTTGTTTTTATTTTTTGGTTAGTTGCAGTTGTTCTGATTTCGCTTAGTTAGAAACCCGATAATACAACCAATAGCTAAACCACCAAGGATCGTTAAAACCGTGCTTTGAACGCTAAGTTTCAATGATACCGTTAGCGACGCGCTAATAGCTACGCCAATTGAACCCCAGAAGGTGATTGGGCTTGCCAGTTTTTCATTGATATTTTTCATATGCATTTTCCTTTGCGACTGATTTTCAAACTCAGAGGTGAACGAGTTTATATTAGCCAATACTTGATGTTGAGCCAAGCTTTAGCCGTTCAACCCTTTAACTGCTTGTATGGATAATTACTCTCCTAGAAAACCTAAGTCGATAATTTGATCGTTAGAGTTTCGAGGGATTGCAACATACCTACACGCACCGAAAATACGGCTATCCTCAAAAGAATATGCAAAGAAATCATATTCCTCATAGTTAATAGTATCTACTTTATAAAAAATAGGCATATTCTCTAACTCTACTTTAATTACGGATAGTTTTTTCTTTGCAATAAAATTCAGAGCTTGATCTATTGATTTAACCATTTACGAAATTACCAACGCCCGCATAATGCTTGGCTATAATTGTGAAGCGAAGCGGAACCTAGCCAAGCGTTAGCAGTTCCGCTTTAGTTGCCTTACTATATTTTATGTACCATAATCCAATATATATTGGTATTAAGGTTTTTGTATTATGGCAAAGAATACAAGCGTAACATTAGGCGAACATTTTGATCAATTTATAAATCAACAGGTTAGCTCTGGCAGATACGGTTCGGCAAGTGAGGTTGTGCGAGCAGGCTTAAGAGCTTTAGAAGATCAAGAAACACAATTAATGATCTTACGTAGTATGTTAGTTGAAGGTGAAAACAGCGGTGTTGCTGATTACTCGTATGACTCGTTAATTTCAGAGTTGGACAAAGATAACCACTAATGTCTAGATTTGAATTATCGGTTAAAGCTAAAAGTGACTTAATTAAAATAGCCAAATATACTCAGTTAACATGGGGAACCAAACAAAGAAATGATTATTTAAAACTGTTAGATAATGCTTTTCATCAACTAGCCGAAGAGCCTATGTTAGGGACTAGCTGCGATTACATAAGAGAAGGTTACCGTAAACACCCTCAAGGAAGCCACATAATTTATTATAAAGAGTTCAGAGAGAATCAAATACTGATAGTGAGAATTTTACACAAAAGTATGGATGTGAATCGAGCTCTAGGAAAAATATAACGCCCACTAAGGCCTGAAAATAGCTCGCTAAAATTGTGAAGCGAAGCGGAACCGAGCCAAGCTTTCGCAGTCCCATGCTTTATTGCCTTGTTATGCAGATATTGATGCCATACCAATTTCTAAACCGATACTTGAAACCACATAAACTGTAGCTAAAACACCTGCTTTACCATTTTTCCAATCAAAGAAGTACTTAGATAAGAAAAACATACAAGCAACACCAATAACAAAATTTAATAGATAAAAAGCAGGGCTTAGATCAGCTAGGCTAATTCCAAAATTAAGTAAGCTTACTACTACAATTGGAACTAAAGCGATAATAAATACATTGCTAAAATCCACTGCATCTTTATCTTTCTCGAGCAATTGAATCGTGAAAAATAGAACTATAGCAATCAATAGTGCGGACAACATCTAAACTTCCTTATCTGCATAACGCCCCATTAAGGGGCTGATAATGCTTGGCTAAACTGTGTAACGAAGTGGAACTGAGCCAAGCTTTAGCAGTCCCGCTTGAATGACTTGTTAGTTTGAAATTTACTGTAATCAACCGGCTTATTAACTGCAACTATCGAGGCGACAATAAATGCTGGTATAAATTGAAAGAGCCATTGAGCTAAATCTTTAGCAAAAAGAAACGCAATTGATGCGCTTGTTAATGCAGTAATAACCACGCAAGTCAGAGCTTGAAACTTATATGCCCACCCAACATGACCTGAAGCAATTTCACTTCTCGACGCAAACCTAATGACAAGAGCGTAAATTATTAGTAATAAATACAAAAAGACAAATGCGCTCATGGCAACCTTTCAAACTAACGCCTGAATAATGTGTGAGCCTAGTTTGGCAATTTTATTGCGTTGTTTGCAACTAAAAGTGACAAACTACTGTGAATCACTATTTATTCTCTTGTTAGGTGAACTCTATTCTTTATCTTTGATTGGAGCTAGAAGCATGAACAGAATCCATGAAAACCAGCTAATAAAAATAGTAGCAACAATCCAAGCTGCTTTCTCCTTTGGAACTACTTTATCTGAACGACCAATCAAAACTAACGGTGTTAACCAAATTAAAAATACTAGAAGAGCGGGTAACCAAGCTAAGAATATTGCGAAAGATAAGTCTGATTCCATTTGACGAGGCTCCTTGTGCACCTAACAGTATATTATGTAGACGTCTTAGTAATGTTCGTCTACTTCTTTCTTTTCTAAACTACCAGAACTTACCTTTAATTCAACAACTTATCACTGTGTTCGCAGTCGATTTTACTCGGAGGTAGGATATTACTGAGAATTCTCAGTAATTCTGGTCTGTAATCTTCTGATAAATACTAATTAAATTAATGTGTTAATGTTTGCTTGATGGTGTTTAAGGATATTACTGAGAATTCAGCGTAATTTTTACGGTTGGCAATAATCTTGCGGTTATCTGCTATGTGAGAGCTATGTTGCATGTGTATTCATAAGGTGTTGAATATACTCTGCCACTACACTGATCGGCAATAAAAAACCGAAGTGACATTTACCGCTATTAGGTAAACATATACTTCGGTTTTTAGCGTGTGAAAAAACGGATAGTGTTGGCTAAAAGTACACTGCTAACCAGTCTTTATTATCTTGAAAATAGAGGGTTTTCACTGGGCCTTGGCCTTCAACATTTACCATGTTGATTTGGGTTGGCCATAAGTCGCGTAAAGCGCCGTTATAAAGCTTTAGCCCCTTTTCTGTTTTTGGTAGGGGCGCGTCTTGGTATACCCAAAAAAACTTACCGTCTACCTCAAACCCTACCGTGTTTAATGTAATTGTTTGGTCAGTGAGTGTTTTGGCATAAAACTGCTGCGAAACATAATCAGCAAATTGCTGCTGGGTTTTCTCTGAGTCCAAAATATCAGCGTGTTTGTCGTTAAACAAATCTTGCACCGCGTGTTCGGTATCGTGTAAGTAAAAACGGTGCATGATCTCTAAGTGACCAGAACGTTTGTTAAACAATACCGTGGTTTCAGCTGCTTTTTGCTGATGAGCAAAGGCGGTATTAGTAGCCAATAAACTGGCTACTACTGCACTTATCGCGGTGAATAAAACAAATAAGCCTTTAGGCATTATTGGTCCTTCTTCTCTTCTTCGTTGTCGTCTTTATCTTCTTTGTCTTCTTTTAGTTCGGTTTTGATATCATGCATAATGTCACGGCGAACTTTTTGTGTGCTCTTCTTAGCTTTGTAAGCTTCAACACGTGAAGGGATAATACGACGTGGGTAGTAGTTGTTTTCTACGTCTACGTCTGCTGTTTCCCAACCTGGATCAACAGCTACGCTAACCAGTTCTTTTTCTTTGTCAGTAACAATTAATTTGCGTACGTTTTTCGGTGTACGACGCCAAATTTCAGCTGGAATGTACTGATCTTCTGTTGAGCCGTCGGCATAAGTTAGCTGTAATAAAATTGGCATCACTAGGCCGCCTTTGTTTGAAAACTCTAACACGTAGTAGTTTTTGTCTTCAGCAACGGCGCGGTCGAATACTTCGCGTTCCCAAGGCTTTAAGCTCTTAAGGAATTTGTTATAGGCGTTACGCTCTTTGTTGGTCACGGTAAAACGGTCGTTTTCGTCGTAAAAGTCACGAACGTCTGGGTTGCGATCAATCCATAATTCTTTGCCTTCAGCTTTGTTGCGCTCAACGAATAATGACGATGGTTTGTCGTTTTCAATGTCGCGCAGGCGGGCGTAATCGATGTCTGGATTTTTAGTATCCATACGCATTTTGTATACTTTGTCGATTGAAATATCTACGTGATCTGTTGAGTAGAACCAACCGCGCCAGAACCAATCTAAATCAACACCAGAGGCTTCTTCCATGGTGCGGAAGAAATCAGACGGTGTAGGGCGTTTGAACATCCAACGCTCAGAGTATTCTTTGAAAGCGAAATCGAACAAATCGCGGCCTAAAATCACTTCACGTAAAATGTTAAGTGCCGCTGCCGGCTTGGTGTATGCGTTCGGGCCAAGGCGTAAAACACTGTCTGATTGCGTCATAATTGGCACTTGGTTTTGCGACTTCATGTAACCCGTAATATCGCGTGGTTCTACACCCCATGGAATGTTTGGATCCCATTCGCGGCCAGCAACACCGTCTAAGAAACTGTTTAAACCTTCGTCCATCCACGTCCATTGGCGCTCGTCAGAGTTAACGATCATTGGGAAGTAGATGTGGCCAATTTCGTGAATAACCACACCAATTAGGAAACGTTTCTCAGCTTGTGAGTACGTGCGCGAACCGTCATCGCGTAATTCGGTACGAGGGCCGTTAAAGGTGATCATTGGATATTCCATGCCGCCTACAGGGCCATTAACTGACTGCGCTGTTGGGTATGGGTAATCAAATGAGTAGCGAGAGTATACTTCCATGGTGTGGATAACTGACTCAGTAGAGTATTTTTTCCATAAGTCGCCACCTTCTACTGGGTAGAACGACATCGCCATTACGAAATCTTGTACGTCGCCACCTTGTTTGTAACCTTTGGCATCCCACATGAATGTGCGTGAAGACGCCCATGCAAAGTCGCGCACGTTGTCGGCTTTAAACTTCCACGTTTTGCGTTGGTCAGTACCTTCTTTTTCGTTTTCTAACGCTTCTTCTTCGGTCACGATAAACACCGGGCGCTTAGCTGTTTTCGCTTGCTCTAAACGCTTGCGTTGTGTTTTTGTTAGTACGTCTTTCGGGTTGGTTAAAACACCCGTTGAAGAAACAATGTGGTCAGCCGGCACGTCAATTTCTACTTCGTAGTCACCAAATTCTAGGGTGAATTCACCACGGCCTAAGAACTCTTTGTTGTTCCAACCTTCGTAGTCAGTGTAGGCGTGTAAACGTGGGAACCACTGTGCTAATAAGAAAATGTCGTTGCCATCTTCAAATTTTTCGTAACCAGAGCGTGCTGAAACCGCATTTTCTTCAACAATGTTAAATGCAAAGTCGATTGAAAACTTAACGCTATCGCCTGATTTTAATGGCTTAGGTAGGTCAATTCGCATTTGTGTGCCAACAACGGTAAACGCGAGTGCTTTACCTTTGCCGTCTTTTACTGCACTGATTTCGTAACCTACTTCGTTATCAGCTAAAAACTGATGGCGGCGCAAGGTGCCTAAGCTTAACTTGGCTGGTTTGTTAGCATCGCCCGCGGAAGCTGCCGGCCCGCGATTGCCAATGCCGCCAAAGTTATTGGTCATATTAGCGATTGAGTCAGGCTTAAAAATATTCTGATCAAGCTGAACCCAAAGGTACTTTAATTTGTACGGTGAATTGTTTTGGTAGGTGATTTTTTCACTACCGGTTAAGCGGCGTTTCTCTTCGTCTAATGAGACTTTGATCTTATAGTCGACTTTTTGCTGCCAGTAATTCTCACCAGGCTCACCAGCGGCATTGCGATATACGTTTGGCGTTGGTAATACTTCGTCTAATTGACGAAACTTGTCTTCAAAGTCACCTTTGGTTTGCTTAATTGCCGATGCGTTAACTGCACTTGCAAAGGTAAGCGGTAACAATAAAGCCAATGAAATGTAGTTTTTTACTC
The DNA here is from genome assembly GCF_014898095.1 of Thalassotalea sp. LPB0316. Taxonomy (NCBI): domain Bacteria; kingdom Pseudomonadati; phylum Pseudomonadota; class Gammaproteobacteria; order Alteromonadales; family Colwelliaceae; genus Thalassotalea; species Thalassotalea sp. LPB0316. The sequence goes on along the minus strand of NZ_CP062946.1, from coordinate 249,477 downwards.
TCATGTTTCTTCAGTTTTTGTTGTGGGTTTAAGAATCAATCTTAGCGTGTCAGTTCAGTGTTAAAGTAGCTGACGGCTTGTGTGTAGTTATCATCGTATGGTTCGCTCGAGACGTTTGTTTTTATATACGATGCAGGCGCTTGCATAAGAGCGGCTTACCCCTCTTATCACCTCCAGCAATTTTGCTTGCCGAGCTTTATTTTTAGGATAAAAAACAAATACAGCAAAATTACAAAAAAGCTATAACAATTTAACATCACATAATGCCCGTACAGCGGTTATTAGTAAAGCCGCTTGGTCGCGTTTTAGCGCGAAAATCATACATGTTAGCTAATCTTGCAGTAATGTCGTTAGTCACTCGTTGGTATTCGCTATGTTGAGGTGATAAACCAACTGATAAATTTAGCAATTTTCTGATCGCAATCAATTGAGAGAAATAGTATTTTAGCTACACTTAGGCTTGAACAAAGAATCTATTAATTTCAAAGTAATGAGTTATCTAAAGAAAGTAAGCGTTTTATATTTTACATTGTGTTTCGTGTTGGCCACGTCGTTAACACCCGTTTGGGCGAGTGAAATACTCGATGAAGAGCGAGCCTTGGTTGCACTTGCCAAAACCGATCCTATTTTTGACTGGGTTAGGCTGACATCGGGTGAGTGGCTTAAGGGCGAAATTGAAGGCTATTATGAAGATGAGATGGCATTTGATAGCGATGTGCTTGGTAAGTTAACTTTAGATAATGATGATATTCATTCGGTTATCTCTGCCAGAGTACACAGTTTAAAGTTGCGTGATGGCAGTGTTATCAAAGCGCCAATTGAAATTATCGATCGCCGAGGTAGTTTATTTGGCAATCCTGACGCCTTCACTTTTTATGAAGTGTTAACCATCGCCAGTGATAAAGAAGCCGGTTTAGATATTTGGGATATCAAGGTAAATGTGGGTTTTAGCTTGAGCTCGGGTAATATTGATCGCTCAGAATGGACGGCACGACTTAACGGTAAGCGCCGAACGGTCGATTCTCGCTTAATACTCGATTATTTTAATACGCGGGCCGAAACCGATAAAATAGAAACGGAAAACAACACGTCACTGTCAGCTACCTATGACATTTTCTACACCGAAAAGCTGTTTTTTAGGCCCGTTTTACTCAACGCCGTAAAAGATCCATTTAAGAACCTGAAAAAAGAATACACCATTGGTGCTGGTGTTGGTTATTACTTAATTGATACCCGAAAAACCGAATGGGATGTCTCGATAGGTCCGAGTTATCGAACAACTTACTATGTTAATGTTCAGGAAGGGGCGTCGAATAAAGAAAAATCTTTTGGTGGCTTCTTGGAAACCCACTATCAGCATGAAATTAACAAAGATCTCGATATTAAGGCGTCTTACAATGTCAATTATGGTGACAAAGAAAGTGGTGGCTTGCGTCATGAACTGTTTTTAACCTTTGAATACGATTTATTTGAAAATATTGACTTAGACCTCTCGTTTATTTGGGACAGGCAGTCTAATCCTCAGGCCGATGATGCCAACAATACCCCAGAGAAAAACGACTATAAGACGTTTATTTCGTTAGGCATAGAGCTGTAAATTGAGGATTTAATACTAGTAATCCAGGATGGATAAATGTAAATTATTTGTAAATTTAAAAATCAAGGGATTGATATGGAACTCAGTGTTAACGAGGTCATAAAGTCTTACGGCAATGTGACCGCGGTTAATCAATTATCATTTCACGTTAAGCAGGGTGAAATCTTTGCCTTGCTTGGTCCTAATGGCGCGGGTAAGTCGTCTTTAGTGCGAATGCTCACGGGCTTTACCAAACCTGATAGCGGGCAGATATCGTTAAAACTCGACGGTCAGTTTTTTAGTCATATACCTGCTCATGCGCTGGGTTACCTACCCGAAGATCGCGGCCTTTATCCGGAAAAGTCGGTGCTTAAAAATCTCGTTTATTTTGCGCGTTTACATGGCTTAACTAAAGCCATTGCCGAGCAGGAAGCCCTTGGTTGGCTAGATAAGTTCGATTTAAGTGATCGCGCAGACGAGCAACTTAAGTCCTTGTCGAAAGGTAATCAGCAAAAAGTCCAACTGATTAGTGCGGTGATTCATCGACCTAAATGGGTGATTTTAGATGAGCCGTTTTCTGGCTTAGATCCCGTCAATCAAGAAAAAGTGGTCGATTTTTTAACTCAGCTTAAAGCACAGGGGATGACGGTGATTCTCAGTGCTCACCAAATGGCAATGGTTGAAAAGCTCGCTGATCGCATGTTGCTAATGAACCTTGGTGAAGCGGTTTTTTACGGCAACTTAGCAGATATTCGAGCACAAGCGCAGTCGAATAAGGTATTGACCCTTACTTATCGTGCTATCGACCAAGCGGGGTTATTAACAGCTCAACAAACTTGGCAACTAGCGCCTTTTGAAGACAACAAACTACAAGTGTATTTGCAGCCCGAACAATCGATCAATCAAGCATTGGAGATGTTAGCGCAAGTTGGCGAAATTACAGCAGTTCAAAGTCAATCACTGGATTTACATCAACTCTACCTCAAAGCCATTTCACAGCACAAAACGCAATACCAACAAGCGGCACAGGAGCGACAATATGCTTAATCAGCAATGGAGAAAAACTTGGTTAGTTGCGAGCTGGGAGTTTATGCACTTTTTTAAGTGGAAACAGGAAATTATTTCTAAGTTGATCATGCTAGCGGTTGGTGTCGTTGTTTTTTTATGGCAGACCGTAAAACATGATTACACCGAAGAATACCGCGTTGCGGTTAAGCCCTTGAGCTCGTTTGCATTAACTCATGAGAAATTTAGCTTTACTGCACTACAAAGTGACTTGGCAGAGTTGACCCAAGCACTAAAGGATGAACGCTGGGATGCGATTGTCGTTGAGCAAAGCAAGCAAGAAGTGATGCCAAAACTGTTGATTTTAAGCCGTGATAAACACAGTTGGCTTAACGATTTACACGCTGTTTTACGCGAGCATTACAAAGAGCAATACAGTCAAACACTCGGTCTCAACAATGAGCAACTTGAAGCTATTCGCCAAGGTGCTGACATCGACATCGAATACCTTGATGAGAGTGTGAAAACTCAAGAATCGTCAAATGAAACGATTGCATTAGGTATGTTAATAATGATCGGCGTTGGTGTGTTCACTTGTTTTGGTCAATTATTTGTTAGTGTGACGGGTGAAAAACAGCAACGAGTTACGGAACAATTATATTCTTGTATTAGCCCTCAAACATGGGTTGATGGCAAGATTCTAGGGCAAGTGTTGCATGCTATTAAAGCAATGGCTTCAGTCGTTATTACTATTTTATTGGTGATGGCGTTTACCTCGGTTGTGCTCAATAATACGAGCGTTGATTTTTCGTTTATCGACTGGCGTCTGCTCCCTTGGTTGGTGGTGTTTGCTGTTACTGGTGTCTATTTTTGTACCTGCATTATGGCGGCTATTGCCGCGGCGATTGATGACCCTAATCACAGTGGCAAGTCGGCGATGATGCTACTGCCGTTATTGCCATTACTGCTGACGTTTATTACCCTGGAAAGCCCTTCCGGTTGGGCGCTTACCTTTTTAAGTTTATTCCCGCTGACCGCGTTTGCCGCAATGCCGGTAAAAATGTCGTTAATTGATGTGCCAATTTGGCAGCCCATCATTGCCTTAAGCTTAACACTACTTACATGCTTTTATATTCGAACTGCGGCAGCTAGGTTATTTAAAATGTGTATGACGATGTATGGTAAAGAGCCTAAATTGTTGGATATGCTGAAGTGGTTTGTTAAAGATCCGAGCTAAGGACTAATCAAGCTTATTCTTGATCGGTGATCGAATAATCTCATGTGTTGGCGTAAAAAATGCATTAGTTTTTTGCATTACGATACAAATAAGGCAGCGGAATGAGAATTTTAATTTCAATAGTGGTTTTAACTGGGTTGGTCTCATGCACTTCGCTCGAAGGCAATCAAGACGATTACAGTTATTTTGACCAGAAAGCCAATGATAACTCGACATCAACTATTGAACAGACCATCGACCAAGATGAGTTGCCGAGCCACCAACTTAATACTATTGTGGCTGGCTTAACCGAGCAAATGCTTGAAAAAAGTAGTTTTGTTACAGCGAGTACACCTGTGGCTGTAGCGTCATTTGTTAATTTATCGGATCTTGAGTCAACGAATTGGTTGGGTAATCAATTAGCCGAAAGCTTTATGCATCACTTGCAACAAAATGGTTTGATCGTGGTTGATTTTAAGTCAACTGGGTTCTTTCGGGTAACGCCTGAGGGTGACTTTGTGTTTAGCCGCAACTATGAAGAGTTATCACAACGTCAAATTATCGACTATGTTGTCACTGGCACTATGGTTGAGCAAGCCAATGGTTATATTGTCAATGCAAGAATGATAGGCATGATGTCGCATGTTGTTGTCGCTTCGTCGCAAACCTTCATCCCGCGCTGGGCGATGGGTAAAGAGGTTGATATGCAGCAAAAAGTTGTCAAGGACGGCATTACAATATTGCCAACGGACCAATACGACGAAAGTCGTTGGGTTAAAATCGAACAATAGAAAAAGCGACGTTATGTCGCTTTTTTTATGCCTGATTCATTATTTTGCTTTGGCAGCCACTTCACTGCCATTGATCAGGTAAACCTCTTCGCCGGGTGCATAACCAGGGCATTGAGACTGCGGCTTATCACACCAAACGTCAACCGCCTGTAACTGATTATTGATTTTGATAATATATCGCCAGCCGTACATTGTCTTTTGTTGCTTAGCTGCAGCGCGTTTTGCGCCCATTACGCCACCGACAACTTTTGCCGCATCATTGCCACTGCCGCCACCAATTTGTGAACCAATGCCGACACCAACTGCAGCGCCTAATAGCGGCTTACCATCTTTGCCTACCTTGGTACTAATTGCATTAGATTGTTCAATAACACCTTCTTGCACTGTCGATGCTGCTAAGGCTGTTGTTGAAAGAAAAATTGCAGTAAGTGAAATGATTAGTCGCTTCATAATAGCTCTCCAGTTTATATTATTCCGTTTACAAGTTGTTAACCTGTTGTTTATCTCTCTACTATCGTTGTTTTTCATGTAATTATCTATGGTTAACTATGTAGAAAAATGTAACCAGAACAGTAATAATGAGTTTAATTTAAGAAAAAGTGATGGAATTCATATGCTTCAGTCAAATCAAAATGAAACAGCGTCGGTAACAAGTTTAGCGCCGTCAGAGTTATTAAAGGAAGAGCTCAATCAAGTGACGTATTTTTATCAGTTAATTGTTGAATTCTTTGCCAACTACAGTTTTCAGATTGTTGGTGCATTACTGATTTTTCTTTTAGGTTATTACATCGCGGGGAAAGTCGCTAAGCTCGTACTCAAGCTGTGTCTAAACCAAAAGCTAGATATTACCTTGAGTAAATTTTTAGCAAGCACAGCAAAAATGATCGTTGTGATAATGGTGTTGATTGTTGCGTTGAGTAAACTCGGTATCAGTGTAACCCCATTTGTTGCTGCCATTGGTGCAATTTCCCTAGGTGCTAGTTTGGCGTTTCAGGGCTTGTTGTCAAACTACGCGGCTGGTTTCAATATTATTTTAACTCGTCCGTTTGTGGTCGGAGACACGATTGAAGTACAAGGGGTCAAAGGTGTGGTTAAAGAGGTGTTACTCGCCTACACCGTTTTGGCTGACGAAGACGATGTTGATATCACTATTCCTAATAAGCACATTGTCGGGGAAATCTTGCACAATTCAAAAGAGAAGTCCTTACTAGAGCTTAACGTCGGTATTTCATACGATGATAACCCCGTTGCCGTGGCTGATTTAGTGAAGGCGACTATTGTTGGTATTGAAGGTCTAGAAGATGAGAGTAAATGCCAAGTTGGGATCAGTGAATTTGCTGATAGTGCGATCAACATCGAAGTGAGGGTTTGGGTACCCACCACTGAGTTATTCGCGTTTAAGTACAAAGCGAATAAGGCGATTTATTTAGCGCTGGAACAACACAATATTACCATTCCTTTCCCGCAGCGCGATGTGCATTTAGTTCAGCAAGCGAGTTAACGCTCAGGTTATGAGCTAGATAAAAAAACTCTGACATAATGCCAGTTCTATGCTTGTATTATTTTGCCAAGGTAAGATAATACAGGCAACAACGTAGCGCTGCACACTGGGAATGCGATGAGAATTCGCAACTGTACCCGCAACTGTAAACAGAGCGATATCACAACCACGAGTCATTTGGCTGACCAACGACTTGGAAGGGTTATATCTAGAAGCTGTAAGTCAGGATACCAGGGCGTTACTATAGCAATAGAAACAGGTTGAGCGGGAATACTCTATACTGACCTACACAGCTAGCTGTGGAGTGTCGTATGGCCGCGAATTACAGGCAAAAAATGGCACTTTCAAGTACGACATCTTCAAATACTGCAATACTAAGTTGCCAACACCTCTCGTTTGCTTATCAACAAAAAAACATTCTACGCGATATCTCGTTTGCTATTGAGCCGGGTCAATTCGTTGGTTTAATTGGCGGCAATGGCGCAGGTAAATCAACTCTACTTCGCTGTTTATATCGCTATTTAACCCCTTGTGCAGGTGTTATTAGCTTTCAGCAACAACCCATTGACAGCATTTGTACCAAAGCGTTTGCCCAAGATGTAGCCGTGGTGGTACAAGAAACCCCTAACGAGTTTAATTTAACGGTTTTTGATGTCGTTGCATTAGGTGTCGTGCCTTATTTATCAGCGTTTTCTCGCACCTCTAAAGCACAGCATCAGCAAATAGCTCAGGCTATTGAGCAGGTTGGTTTAACGGACAAAACGAATCAAGGTTTTGAGTCGTTATCAGGCGGAGAAAAGCAGCGAGCGCTGATCGCTAAAGCCATTGTTCAGCAGCCAAAGCTGTTGATTATGGATGAGCCGACCAGCCATTTGGATATCAAATATCAAATCGACATTATGCGCTTGGCTAAATCATTAGATATGACGGTACTCGCTTCGTTTCACGATTTAAATCTGGCGGCGGCAATATCAGATAAGCTGTTGTTGCTTCATCAAGGCCAACTGGTTGCACAGGGCGAACCCAATAAAGTGATTACTAAAGCCAATATTGCCCGATTTTTTGATGCACAAGCACATGTTGAACTTAACGCAAATGCTAGACCATTAGTTACCTATGACTATGGAGAGCATTAAGTAGATGAGTATATCAGCAAAAATCACCGTTAGTGGCCTTGTTGTTTGTTCGTTGATGTCATTACTGGCAGGCTTATCTATTGGCGCAATTGACATTCCGCTTGATGAGGTATTGGCGATTTTGTTTGCGGATACTAGCGATAACACACAGGCCGGTATGTATTCACAAGTCATTTGGCAATTGCGCTTACCGCGCACGTTAATGGCTTTTATTGCCGGTGCAGGGCTGGCGCTGTCAGGTATGGTGTTACAAACCGTTACTCGAAATCCATTAGCTGACCCTTATTTGTTTGGCGTTTCATCTGGCGCTTCGTTTGCGGTGGTATTGGCCATGGTGATATTTGATATCGATTTGTATCGTCAATTAGCAACAGTTGAACTGAGTGTAATGTCTATTGCCGCATTTATCGGGAGTTTATCAGTCATTGCTATTTTAGTAGCACTCACTCGGTATCAAGCTAATATGCACACGTTAGTGCTTGCTGGGGTGGCGTTATCGTTTCTATTTAGCGCACTGACCTCATTTTTACTTTACTTTAGTGATCCTCAGGCGATCAGTGCGATATTGTTTTGGACACTCGGTAGTTTTACTCGGGCAAATTTGGCCAGTGTTGGGCTTTGTTTTGCGGTTTTTCTAATCACGGTCTTGATTGTGCTAGGTTATTATCGTCGATTAAATAGCCTGATATTAGGCGATGAAACCGCAGTAACATTAGGCGTTAATCCAAGTAAAATTCGCTCGCTGATGTTAGCGCTAAGCGCATTAATGACCGCTGTCCTAGTCGCGAATTGTGGCGGTATTGGGTTTGTTGGCTTAATTATTCCGCACATCGTGAGAAGGTTTCTCTCGCAAGGCGCTAGCTTACACCCCATAGTTGTCGCCATGGTTGGTGGTATATTTATGATATTAGTTGATACCCTTTCAAGAGTTGTTATCGCTAATCAAGAATTGCCGATTGGCATTATTACTGCGGCGATTGGCAGTATCTTCTTTTTACTTTTATTGGTGCGCAATAACCGCCACCACAGTGCATTTTTAAAGTAGCTTATTTTAGGTAGTGAGATGACAGAACAAAACCAACAGCAAGCAAGACATCAACAACGTCAGCAAAAGCTCAAAGAAAAGGTTGATGAGCGCATTGCCGCAGCGCAAGAAGAGAAAGGTATTTTGCAGGTGATCACCGGTAACGGTAAAGGCAAAACTACCTCGGGCTTTGGTATGGTAGTGCGTTGCTTAGGCCATGGTATGCAAGCGGGTGTAGTGCAGTTTATTAAAGGCCAGTGGGATAACGGTGAGAAAAACCTATTGAGTAACATCGGTGTGCCTTTTGCGGTGATGGAAACCGGTTTTACCTGGGAGACTCAAAATAAAGCGGCCGATACGCTAGCGGCCCAACAAACTTGGCAGCAAGCCAAAGCCATGCTAACTAATCCTGATCTCGATTTGGTGTTACTCGATGAGTTAACTTACATGCTCAGTTATGACTACCTTGACGTAGATGAGGTGATCAGCGTATTGCAAAATCGCCCACCGATGCAGCATGTTGTTGTTACGGGGCGAGGTGCTCATCGAAAACTTATCGAGATTGCCGACACCGTCAGTGAAGTGAGAAATGTAAAGCACGCGTTTGATGCAGGGATCAAAGCGCAATTGGGCTTTGATTACTAATGAAGCACTGCGTTTTATGTATAACGTTACTCTGTGGCTTGTTACACGGCTCTTTGCAAGCAAAACCGTTTAAACTCGTTGCCTTGTCACCACACACTGTTGAAATGCTTTATGATTTAGGGCTTGGTGATAATATCGTTGCCACAGTTGAACACGCTGATTACCCTGAGCAGGCCAAAGCTATTCCTCGCATAGGTGGCGCCTATGGTTTATCAATCGAGAAAGTGTTGGCATTGCGCCCTGACTATGTCATCGCTTGGCGTGGTGGTAATAAAGCGGCAGACTTAGCCAAACTCGAGCAATTGGGTATCGCAATTATTGATAGTAGCCCACAAAATATTACTGAGGTTGCCCAAGATTATCGCCGAATCGGCCAGCAACTTAACCGAGCAGCGCAGGGCGATGCCATTGCTCAAACTATAGAGCTATCGTTTCGTCAGTTAAAGGCGCAATATCAAGACAAAACGCCGGTTAATGTGTTTTATCAAATGTGGCCTGAGCCGCTAATGACAATAAATCAATCGACATGGACCCATCAGTTATTGTCGCTATGTGGTGCGAGTAATGTGTTTGCGACACAGCTAGCCGCTTATCCACAAATTAGTATTGAGCACGTTATTGCCAAACAGCCAGAGGTGATTGTTTTACCATGGCAACATAGCAAAACAGGGCAAGGTGAGCAGCAAACTCATCAAATACCAGCTCAATTAATGTGGCAGCCGTGGTCTCAAATTCCTGCCGTAAAACAACAACAATTTGTCCACGCCGATGCTGATTTATTGCATCGGTTTACAAAAAGAGTATTGGCTGGCGTAACACAATTGTGTCACGACATTGATCAATATCGTTAGCTAATCATCGCTAACATTAAACGCTGAACATGCAGGGGAAGTTGATGAGAATTCAACACTGCCCCCGCAGCGGTATTTGCTATGCATAAGTCCGAATGCCTGCGTGTTTATTAACATCAACTCAAATGTATTTCAGGGTACGGAGGGTGCCCAAGGAAGAGGTAACATGAATTATCAAAATAACAAATCAAGATCTATTTTATTATCACCAATAGCACTCGCTGTAACGACGCTACTGAGCACGCCAGCGATGGCTGACGACGAAATTATCACGGTGACGGCGAGCCGCAGTGACAATCCATTAATTGAGCAGTTAGCTAATCAAGTGGTGATCAGCCAAGCTGATATTGCCAAAATTCAACCAAAATCAATGAGTGAATTATTGTCGACGGTTGCCGGTATTGATATTTCAAGTCAAGGTGGACGAGGTCAAAATGCGTCTTTGTATTTGCGTGGAGCAAACGCTAGTCACACTTTATTTTTAATCAACGGCATGCGAGTTAACTCGGCAAGTTTGGGGTTAACTGATATTCAAACGATTGCGCCTGAGCTAATTGAGCGCATAGAAATTATCAAAGGACCAAGAGCTGCGTTTTGGGGCTCAGATGCGATTGGCGGTGTCGTTAATATTTTTACCCGTGAACTTAAGCAAGGCGAAGGTTATGTCGGTGGCAGTTTAGGCGCTGATAGTTATCGTCAGGTTAAAGCGGGCATTGGTTTTAGCCACGGTGATGGTCATAGTTCATTGAGCTTTAACCATGAACAAAGTGAAGGCTTTGATGTTTTTCAGGGCGTACAAGACGACAACGACGGCTATGAATACGACACTTTAGTGTATCGCGGGCAGCAGCAGTTAACTACCGATTTGACTCTTGAATGGTTAGCTCAGGCGACTCAAGGTGAAAATGAATTTGATAATGCTTGGGGGGCAGATCAAACCGATATTAAGCAACATTTGTGGTATGTCAAAAGCGGCTATAACTGGCAAGTAGGGCATGTGCAAAATACGCTAAATGTGACGCTTGGTCAAAACCGAGATTACGCAAAGAATTTTGGTAATGGTGTGGAAAAAAACGATGGGAATTACTTTGAAACTCGTAGAGATCAATTATCTATTGTTAATAACGCGCAAGTGTGGCCTCATTTTCAGGTGAATTTTGGGGCTGATTTTTATCAAGAGTCACTCGCTAGTACAACAGAATTTACGATTTCAGCACGTGATATCTACGGTGTGTTTGCTCAAGGGTTGTATCAAAAAGATAGCCTCACGTTTGAGTTAGCCATGCGTTATGACGATATTGAGCATGTCGATAGTGAAACAACCTATAACGCTGGTGTGGCTTATCAGCTGACGCAAAGCTCAAAAGTAACGCTTAATTTAGGTACGGGATTCAAAGCACCAACGTTTAATGATTTGTATTGGCCAGCCGATCCGTATTCATCAGGCAACCCTGATTTAGTGCCAGAAACCTCGCAAACCGCTGAGCTTATATACACTACTGGCATTAAGCAATTTGATTTATCAGCCAGTATTTTTAGTTCAACAATTGATAACCTCATTGACTGGCAGCCGGATGAAAATTATTTCTATCAACCGGTCAATGTTAACGAAGTTGATATTAATGGTGTCGAGTTTACCGCTCGTTATCAAGGTTTTGGTGGCTCACATCAACTCAACGCAAGTTATATTGATACCGAAGATAAGGCAACCGGTGAACAGCTTGCCCGACGTGCTAAGGAATTAATCGGTTATCAATTTCAAACGTCAGTTGCAGGCATCGACCTGTTTGTCGATTATCAGTTTAACGGTAAACGAGAAGAGGGAGCCGTGACACTCGATAGTTATCACTTAGTAAACCTCAGTGCGAATTACGCGTTAAGCTCAACGTTATCGGCGCAAGTAAAGTTATTGAATGTGCTTGATGAGGAATATCAAACCGCGGTTAATTACAACACGCAAGATCGCGCGCTTTACCTTGGGTTAACCTATCAAATGTAACTAAAACTCGAGCACCAGTGTTATCAAGCTGGTGCTTTTTTATCTTTTATTGCGCAGTAATTAACGCTCGCCATACAGCGTTGCCACAATGCGTCGGCTGCCTCCGTGATTTCTATGTTCACCCAAATAAATACCCTGCCATGTACCGAGGGCTAATCTGCCCTGGCTGATAGGAATCGTCACATTCGAACCTAAAATACTGGCTTTAATATGTGCCGGCATATCATCGCTGCCTTCATAGGTATGTTGATAATACGGCGAATTTTCAGGGACATAGTGATTAAAGTGAGCTTCTAAATCTTGCCTTACCGTAGGATCGGCATTTTCGTTAATGGTGAGTGACGCTGAAGTATGTTGAATAAATAACTGTAAAATACCAAGGTTCAACTCACCAATTTCAGGGATTTGGTGAATAATCTCATTGGTGATCAAATGAAAGCCTCGAGGCTTGTGAGGTATTAAAATTTCTCTTTGGTACCACATCATAGCTAACTGCTTATTCCCATAAAAATAAATATGTATCCTGTAATAAATATTAACAATTATGACACATCTAAGTGTAGATTGGCTGCGTAATAAGGACTATAACTACTACAAAATTCGTAGCTAGTGTATTAATTCTCAAATCACTAGTTGACATCGATTGTAAAGAGAACAAGGAAATAGGGTACTACCATGTTAAAGTTTTTAAAGAGTGCGGCGCTTGTTGCCGTATCAACAAGTATGTTGCTGATGTCGAACACAGCAGATGCAGGTAAAAAAACCGAAGACGGTTTAACAGAAGTGAAAAGCGGAAATTTCTCTTTGGCTTATATTCGTGAAGGGTATGATTTTAGTCAGTTTACTAAGGTAAAATTTGTTGAGCCTCATGTAAAGATGAAAAAGAATTGGCGTCGTGACTACAATCGCTCGCAAAAATCCTTAGCAAGCAGGGCGTCTGAGGCTGACGTCACTGGCATTGAAGAGAATGTTAAAGAAATATACCAAAACGTGTTGGAAACTGAATTTGCTAAAATGGGCATGCCCGTTGTTCAAGAAAGTGGCGCTGACGTGCTAGTTTTATTGCCGGCGCTGATCAACTTAGATATTTACCAACCTGACTTAAACAACGCCTCAGGTGCTAAAAACCAAATCAAACAATCGGGTAGTGCAACGGTTTACTTTGAGTTATACAACAGTGTAACTGGTGAAGTACTAGCCAAAATGGCAGAAACTAAATTGTTAGGTGAGCATCGTAAGTCATTTCAAAATGCTAATGCCGTGATCATCAACGGTGATATTAAAATGCAACTAGAAGCGTGGATCAACGAATTGCATGAGCACGTTATCAAGAGTGGCGCTAATAAAACTTAATAAGTTGCTAGTTTAGTCATAAAAAAACCTCCTATTGGAGGTTTTTTTCTTTCGAATTTAGCTTAACTTGCATTTGTTAATCAAAGCTAAACTCAATGTAAGCACGGCCAAATTCAGACTTTAACGGAATAATAACCACTGGCCCATCGGCCTTGTGGTTAATGGTGTGATCTTTACCTGATACCACCATTGGGGTAGCCATATCAAATTCGAAACCTTTTTCACTTAGAATACGCTTGGCACCACCCGTTACCATATTGGTGATCTCACCAACTAAATCAATGACTTCTTCATCGACTTTGTCAGGGCCTTCTCCAACCATTTTTTTCATCGTGGCAATGGCTAATGACGCTTCAAAGGTGATAGACAGAGAGCCTTTGGCTTGATCGCTTACCATACCAATCAAACCAGAAACGTCACCTTTGGCGATATCACCATCTTTTAATTTCGGCTTTTCTGGTGTCAATTCCATTTGTGCCATTGTCGACATGACATTTAACATGGAAGATAGAAACGGATTAATAAATTCTACATTCATGAAAATTCGATAACCTTTACGATGGTCGTGCTTATTTACTTATTATGCGCTATTTTTCGGCAAAAAGTGTAAAAAACTAATAAATCAATAAAAATCATTGTAGCAACTCACCCGCAATCGGTAAATGTGAAAACCACAAAAGATTTGCATTCAAACAATTTCACACAGTGCATTACTGTAGTGCAAGTATCTGATGTTGTTATTTATATATCGGTTTGATGACAGGCGGAGCAAGAACCGTGTGCCTCCACGACTTGATGTTTGATTTTAAAACCACTGGCATCGGCCATTGAGCGAATGGCTAAATCTAGATTCTCCGATTGAATTTCTTCGACATTACCGCATTCATCACAAATAAGTAACTGAACAGGGTGATTACACTCACTAAAGTGATCACACATCACAAAGGCGTTAATAGACTCTATTTTGTGGACAAAGCCCTGCTGGTTTAAAAAATCTAAGGCGCGATAAATAGTCGCAGGTTTGGCCGATGGATCAATGGCTTGCAATTCTGAAAGCAGATCGTAAGCACCAACGGCGCTACTGTGTTTAGCAAGTAGCGTAAAAACCTGTTCTCGTAAGGCGGTAAATCGAGCGCCTCGTTTATCACACACTTTTTTAGCTTGAGCAAGCTGATGTTCAATATTCATTTGTATTCTTAATTCATTGAGTTAGAGCAAGTTTAACACACCTCTTTTAATGATCTAGCGTTTGTCATGTCGCTTACCCAAAGCCTTGCGTTAGTTGACTCGCGGTAATTATCCGCTTTTTAGTTATTGTAATGATGATATAATCTCCGTAATTAATACCGTGCATGAGTGTTGTTCAACTGGCTAATTGCACAAGGTAGATTTAGTTACTAAGGTTAGAATGAAATTGAGTAAACAAGCTATTTCTCACAAACTCTCAATCGCTCCAATGCTTGACTGGACGGATCGACACTGTCGTTATTTTTACCGTTTAATGAGTAAGCAAACCGTACTTTATACAGAAATGGTGACAACAGGTGCGATTATTTTTGGCAAGGGAGACTACCTAGGGTATAACGAAGAAGAGCATCCCGTTGTCCTGCAGCTCGGTGGCAGCGATCCTAAAGCGATGGCCCAATGTGCTAAAATTGCGCAAGATAAAGGCTATGACGAGATTAATATTAATGTTGGCTGTCCGTCAGATCGCGTCCAAAACGGTAAGTTTGGTGCTTGCTTAATGGCTGAGCCAGCGTTGGTTGCGCAGTGTGTTGATGCGATGAAAGCACAGGTTGATATTCCGGTAACCGTTAAATCTCGAATTGGCATTGATGATCAAGACAGTTATGAATTTCTCCATCGCTTTATTGATGTCGTAAAAGATGCTGGCTGTGAACACTTCATTGTGCATGCTCGTAAGGCGTGGTTGTCAGGTTTAAGTCCTAAGCAAAATCGCGAGATACCGCCACTTGATTATCAGCGAGTCTATCAAATAAAACGAGATTTTAGTCAGTTAGCTATTTCTATTAATGGCGGTATAACCTCATTTGAACAAGCACAAGCACACTTAGCACATATTGATGGTGTAATGATTGGCCGAGAAGTGTATCAAAATCCTTATATTCTGGCCCAAGCGGATCAACAACTATACGGCATTGACACCGTCATTAAATCTCGTCAGCAAATTATTGATGAAATGGCCAGCTATATCGATCAGCACGTTGCGCAAGGTGGTAAGATGTGGCACGTCGCTCGGCATATGCTCGGATTGTGTAACGGCTTAGCAGGTGCTAAGCAGTTTAGACGATTTTTGAGTGAGAACTCTTCTCAAGCAAATGCTAACGGTGACTTATTAAAGCAAGCTTATGATAAGGTGGTTCAGCTGCAACGAGATTAACCGCCTAACTTTTTTCCTAAATAGTGGTTTTTTTAACCACTATTTTTTTACCTGTACTAAAGTGAACGCTGCGGTCAGACCTATCAATAATTACTATATTCTTATTGTTAACAGAGTGTTAGCATTTTTCTTCGGCATTGGCACAACCTTTGTAACTGTTATTGCGTCTTAACTAAAGAACCTAAATGGAGAGTCGCAATGAAAACATTATTTTTTTTAGCGGTAACGAGCATGGTGGCCTTGCCTGCCTTTGCAAACAGTAAAACGGAAGATGTTAAAGATGTAACAGACGCTTATATTCAGCAACATAGCTATGATGTACAACAAGCGTTGAATAAAAGTGTCAAACAAGATATTCAAAAAGCACTAAGTAGCTTTTATCGACCGCAAGCTGCTAGTCGCGTTGAGTTAGTCGCGCAGAACAGCAAAGCGCTTGATGAGTTGAGCGAGCAAGTAGATATCGAATAGGTGGCCTATGATCAGTGTTATCAGTATATTTCTACTCACACTATTGCCGTCGTTCATATTGTTAATATGTTCTTGCTTAATCAGTTGGTATGAAGATAAAGCACTGTCTTTACCACACCAACAATAAGGCCTGATAATCGATTTGATATCAGGCTTTTTTTTGTCTTTATAATTCCCGCTAGTACTCATTTGCTTTATTCCCAAACGTTAACCAATCGGTTAGTACAATTCTCGTCATTAGCTAATATCAACGAAAAATCGGCAATATTTTAAATGTTATATCTTTGTTAGTTAAATTTACCAAGTTTTAACGAATATCAACAATAAATAGTAAGACATATTATGTCGTGCTATTGTGGTGTTTTTGCGGTTTTTATTTTTGTTTTTTAAATTCAATGGGTTATGTTTATTTTGAATGTTGGCACAGGCCTTGTAATAGGGAAGGTGTAGTAAATTAAAATTTAATTATTGGAGAGTAAAAAATGAAAACCTTAACTGCTATCACTTTATCGGCAATGATGACTTTACCTGCTTTTGCGGCAACTGAAACAGACAATGTTAAAGATGTTACCGATGTTTATGTTCAACAACATAGTGTTGATGTTCAAAGTGCAATGCGTATGCAAATTAGTAAAGATATTCTAACTGCTGTTAGCAACTTTAGAGTCCCACTATTAACAACATCAGTTGATATGTTAGCTAACAACAAGATCGACGTTGAAGAAGTCGCAGAGCAAGCTGATATCGAGTAGGTGGTTGTATGATTAGTGTATCAAGTATTTTTATTATCACACTATTGCCTTCAGCCTTGCTCATTGCACTGTCTTTTTTAATCAGTTGGTATGAAGATAAAGAAGTACTCATACCAACCTCAAAATAAGCTTGAACTGTTTTCACTGTTCAAGCTTTTTTATTACTTCTTTTTTATTGCTTCCTATTATTCCGCTTCGATCTTAACTACATCTGTTTGTTCTTTTAATAACTCATCTGTCTCATCATCGCTATCGTAATCTATGTCGATAATTTTTTTCGGAGAAATATGATGAAATCAATACTGTCTATTTTATGTGTGGCTAGTTTCTCGTTTTCGAGCGTGGCAGCTCCGTCATACGATGATATAAAATCAACGGTTAACGACTATCTCAGCGCAGATAAAGACCAGGTTAAACTCGACATAACCGAGCAAGTGTCAAGAAATATTTCTGATGCCGTTAAGTCTATTAAAGTCTTGTTACCCGTTGATAATGAGCAACGCGATAAAGAGTCCGAGCCCTCAAACTAACTCACAATGACTCATCAATTATTATTTTTTATCTACTCGTTGAATAAGCCAAAGCACTAAGCAAAGCAACATAGTGCTTTGGTTTTTTCCGTTTATTTTTCTCTATATTTATTTGCGTGGTTAAATTCGCCATATTTTTGTGTATTACACTTTTTAGTGGTCTGACATATTATGTCTTTGTTTGCTTTTGTTTTTGTGTTTTTTATAAAGTCTATACTATTCAGTGGTTTACGTGTTTTTTTGTGAGTTGGCACAGCGATTGAATTAGTAAACACAACAAGCGCAACAATATGCAGCTTGATCAAATTAATTAAACAATCAAGAGGATATGAACATGGGAATGTTTACACGATTTGCAGATATCATTAATGCCAATATCAACAGCTTATTGGATAAAGCCGAAAATCCAGAAAAGATGCTTAAGCTTATTATCCAAGAAATGGAAGAAACGCTTGTTGAAGTGCGCGCAAGCGCAGCAAAAAATATCGCTGAAAAAAAATCGCTAGCAAGAGAGTTAGCTTTTGCTAAACGTCAAGTGACAAGCTGGCAGCAAAAAGCACAATTGGCGGTAGAAAAAGGTCGCGACGATCTAGCAAAGCAAGCCTTAGTTGAGAAACAAAAGGTTAGCCAAACATTTGAAGCGCTTGAAAATCAAATGCAAACCATTGATGAGGTATTAGTTGATATTCAGGCTGATGCAGAGCGTTTGCAAGAGAAGTTGACCGAAGCAAAACGCAAGCAAGAAAGCTTCTTAATGCGCCAGCAATCTGCGCAAGTTCGTTTAAAAGTAAGAGAAAAAGCCACAGTACACAACATAGATGAAGCGCTAAACAAGTTTGAGCGTTATCAACAAAAAATTGATGACATTGAAGCACAGGTTGAAGCCTATGACCTAACTCAGACCAACGACTTAGCAAGCCAAATTCAGGCGCTTGAAAACGATGAGCAGATTGACAACGAGCTTGAAGCCTTAAAAGCTAAAGTTGCCAACGGCTAATTGTTAGATAGCCGTCATTTATTCACGAGCCTATGCGCTTACCCCTAGTTTATTGTGGTAGCACCGATGTACATGAGCTACCACTATTAAGGAGATTAAAATGGATTATCGAAAATCATATCGAATTAAGCGTGTCTTAACCAAAGACTTAGTTCACAAGAAAATTTCGGGTGTATGTGGTGGTATCGCTAAACATTACAATACACCAAGACTCGCTGTTAGAGCGGCGGCAGTGTGTTTATTTTTGATGTTTCCCGTTGCTATGCTGATTGCCTATATTGGCGCAGCGATTTTAATACCAAACAGATAACCCGTAGGAGTCAAAAATGTCTTTTTTCAAATCATTATTACTGGCCATTCTAGCGACGATGTTTTTGACTTATGCGCTAGGCATGAGCTTTCTTGAGTTTTTTGATCTCAGTGTGATGGTCGATGATGAACAGTTAGCTCCACTGCAGGCCATTAGTATGTCGGCGTTGGTCGTGGTGGTATTAATACTGGTAGCACTTGCAATTGTACTCAGTGTTTTTGGTGGTGCGATTTTTATTGCAGTGATGGTATTAGGTAGTATAGCAATGGCGATAATTGGTATTTTCTGGCCGGTGTTGTTGGTCGCATTAGCTATATATTTGTTAGCAAGAGAGAAAAAGCCAACCACGCAAGAGTACTATTCATAAATGACAACGCCAAGTGTGCGAAAGCAACTTGGCGTTGTTTAGTTAATAGTTGGCTAAATCCTGTTTTTATATAATTCTGGTTATTTCGCTAAATGCTGCAAAATAGCTTTGCTTTCAGGTGTTTTAAGCAGTTTTTCAAACGCTAAAATTTCTTCGTACATAATGTCGCTAACCGCCTGTTGGCAACCCTTCGCAATGAGCTCACGCGATATTTGTAGTGCCTGAGGAGGAAGTTTTACTAGACGCGCGGCGAGTAATTGAGCCGATTCAAGTAGTTGCTCTGGCTCGACAACTTGATTGACCATACCGAGCTGCAGTGCCGTGTGGGCATCAAATTTATCGCCTAACACCAGTAACTCAAAAGCTTTAACGCGGCCAACGAGTTTGGGTAATAAGTAACTTGAAGCCGCCTCTGGGCACAAACCAAGTTGGGCAAATGGCAGCATGAATTTGGCATTGGTCGCAGCGATTGCCATATCACAATGTAGTAGGAGTGTCGTACCGATACCAACGGCATTGCCAGCAACGGCAGCGATCAGAGGTTTCTTAAATTGACCGAGCTTTTGAATAAATTGATAACCGCCACGTTCATCTAATGAACCGGTACCATTGAGGAAATCGTTTAAATCATTGCCAGCACTGAAGCAGCTATCGCTACCTTGAATTATAACCACGCGAATATCATCGTTAGATTCTGCTTCATCGAGCAATGAACTTAGCTTGATATACATGTCGTTTAACAGGGCGTTTTGTTTATCAAGGCGATTCAGGGTGATGGTAAGTACATGATTATTTGTCGTACTAAGAATTAAATCATTCATTTTATTAAAAGCTTATATACAATAGATAGAGGTAAGTTAGTTGTTTTACTACAGGATGTATAGGATAAAAATGAACAAAGTAATGACTTTTATTATGCCAATAGCGCTTTGTCTTTTGTTAGCGCCGTTTGCAAAAGCTATAGCTGGTGAAGTTGAGGTGTCTGGTCAATATATGCGAGAGCTGATTCCGGGAACGAATGTCACATCTAGCTATATGCGCATTACTAATCACCACGCTGTTGAGATTATTTTGGTAGCGGCCAAAGCGAGCTTTAGCCCAAGAATCGAGCTACACGAACACACAATGGTCAACGGCATGATGCGCATGGGGCAGGTCGATAAAATCATTATTCCTGCTCATCAAACGGTAACGCTTGAGCCAGCCGGATTGCATATCATGGCGTTTGATATTCAACAGTCGTTAAAGCATGGACAAAGCGAAAGCTTAACCTTGTTGTTTGAAGAGCACCCACCAATCGTTGTGGATTTGCCGATAAAAAGTATCAAACACGTAAATACTCATCAACACCATTAAGGAAGTGTTATGACAGATAAATTCTCCCCTAAAACAATTGCCACAGTGCTTGGCGCTATCTTACTTATCAATTATTTTATTGGTGTTTATTGGAGTTTCGAGCCAAATCAGATAGACATTAAGCAAGAAGCTATTGCCGATGCTCAAAAAGAGCAGGTTAAGCTAGTTGTAGGTTATACAACAACGACATCGTTAATTCGCGTTGCTGAAACCCTATTGAATAAACCGGGCGGGTATTTGGCGAACGATGCCATGCCGCCATCGGTGTTTTTAGACAATATTCCTTCGTGGGAATTTGGTGTGCTAGAGATGGTGCGCGATATGTCTTTAGTGATGCGCCAAGAGTTTAGCCGTTCACAATCTCAGTCGACAGAAAACCCTTATCTACAAAAAGCACAACCGCGTTTTAATATTGATCACCGTAGCTGGGCGTTTCCGAGTGCGGAAAGTGAATACGGTAAAGCGATTAAAGAGCTATACTTGTACCGAAAAGCCCTAGCCGACAATCGAACGCCATCGGCACAGTTTTATGCCCGTGCAGACAACTTAAGAGACTGGCTAAAAGAAGTTGAAAAACGCCTAGGTAGTTATTCACAGCGTCTAAGTGCAAGTGTTGGCAGAGATCAATTGAATATTGATCTAGCAGGTGATAGTGTTGCGCAGCAGTCAACTTATGGCGAGCCATCAATGCAAGTTAAAACTAGCTGGTGGAAAATAGACGATGTTTTTTATGAAGCACGTGGCGCAAGTTGGGCTTTACTGCACTTTTTAAAAGCCATTGAAGTTGACTTTAATGACGTGTTAGAGAAAAAAAATGCAAAAGTGAGCGTTCAGCAAATCATTCGCGAACTTGAAGCTAGCCAACAACCTGTCTGGAGTCCAATGATATTAAACGGTGATGGTTTTGGTATGTTAGCCAATCACTCACTGGTCATGGCAAATTATATATCACGCGCCAATGCAGCGCTGATCGATCTTAACACTTTACTTAGTCAAGGGTAGTAACAATGAAAAAAGCACTCATCGCAGCAAGTTGCGCGGCACTGTTATCAACAAGTGCTCAAGCTGATGTTTTAGGCATTTATATTGGTGGTTCGGTTTGGGATCAAAAATCATCGGGTGAATTTGGTGAGCAAAATAATTTAGTTGACTTTAACTTTACCAACAAAAAGAAGGGCAGTTATTACATTGCTTTTGAGCACCCGATCCCGTTAATTCCAAATGTAAAAATTGCCACTTCAGATCTTGATACTAGTGGTCAAACCGTCTTAGATGAAGATTTTGACTTTCAAGGCGTAAGCTTTCCGGCAGGCACAACGGTTGATGCCACCTTTGATTTAAGTTTTGTCGATTACACCTTGTATTATGAAATTTTAGACAACGGCTTAGTTAGCTTAGATCTTGGTTTAACAGGTCGTGATGTTGACGGTTTTGCCGGTGTTGTTGGTACAATAGCTACATTATCGGAAAGTGCTGAAGAAGATTTCTCGGGTATCGTACCTATGCTATACGGCGCGGCTAAAGTCGGCTTACCTTTTACAGGTTTAAGTCTATACGGTGAAGCTAACCTACTGGCATTTGATGATCACACTTTCTACGATGCACAAGCTGGTATCGCCTATGAACTGGTTGATAATATTGCTGTCGATGTCAATATTTTCCTAGGCTATCGCCAGGTTTCTCTAGATATTGAAGACGTTGATGATCTATACGCTGATATCAACTTTAAAGGTGTTTACGCTGGCGCAGAAATTCACTTTTAATTGTATTTAGTTATTAGCACATAAAGCCCTTGTTGATTTTTCAGCAAGGGCTTTTTTGTAATACCAATCTCGATAATAATATGGTCAGCTCAGAGCTACATCAGTCATTCGAGTACAATCTAAATTTTCTAAATATAGTTATTCTATATCTAGAAAATTTAGGGCAGTAATCGGGTGACTGATGAGCTCCTGAGGGCTTGGCTAAAAGGCTTTAATATATTGTTACTGGTTTTTGAAATGGAATAACCATATCTAAAAACAAGTGCCGCGTATTACAATCTTTTAACTCAAGCTGAGCGACCATTTATTTATCCAGATTGGTATAATGTATTAACGGTGGCGTTTAACTACCTCAATAAAGGGTTTAAGCGTTGGCGATAATTTATCGTAAGCGAACACCACTTGGCGTTTGAAATTAAATTCTTCAATCGTTTTGAAGACGATATCGGTTTTCTCTAAAACTTCTGGGTATGCGGGCACTAATGCTGCACCTAAGCCAGCACTGACAAGCCCTAAAGCGTAATCAATTGTTCGAATCTTTGCCCTTACATCAAGGCTTATTTGCTTTTCATGACACAGTTTAGCTAACGCATCACCGGCATTACAGGGAGAGCGCGCAATAAAGGTAAGCTGATCTAAGTCACGCAATTGCAAACTCGGCTGTAAGGCCAATACGTGATTGTAAGGCAATGCCAGTAAATAACTTTCTTGCCAAAGGTTGACGCTTTGCTCATGTGGGCTAAGCTCATCGGTTGTGATGATCCGCGCATTACAGCTTTGCTCTGGGGCAACTAAACTCAGCGCGATATTGTCTGATATTGCAGTAAAGTCTTTGAGTAAGGCGCTCATCCGCTGAACCCCTAAACCTCGTGTGACCCCGAGCTTAAATTCAATATGCTGTTTAGCTTGGCTAAAAAGGTTTTTCACTGCATCGGCTTGCCCAAGCAGTTGCTTAGCTAGCGGGTATAATTGATTGGCGCTAACTAAAGGCACGACACCTCTTGGATGCCGGCTAAACAGCTCAGTGTTTAGGCTCTGCTCTAGTTGCATGATGGCTGATGAAATCGACGGCTGAGCAACAAAGCAGATCTTAGCTGCTTTCGTTAAACTTTTCTGTTCGTACACAGCGATAAAATATTGTAAGGCTTTTAAATCCATCTGATATTCACGTTATTTGTTATAGGATAAAACTATAGCAAATAAAGAAAATATATATTACCGCTTGATCGATAATTTCATTATTATCAAGTTAATTTGATTATTTTATGAGTATCACTATGACGGCTAATAAGCAACGACCTGCGTTTAACTGGCAAGACCCATTACTATTAGATCAGGTACTAACGGAAGAAGAGCGGATTATTCGCGATAGCGCGCGAGATTATTGTCAAGAAAAGCTGATGTCTCGCGTATTAACGGCAAACCGCAACGAGCACTTTGATGTTGAGATCATGCAGGAAATGGGCGAGATGGGACTGCTCGGTGCAACGCTGCCAGAAAAATATGGTTGTGCCAATGTCAATCACGTGGCTTATGGCTTAATTGCCAGAGAAGTTGAGCGCGTTGACAGTGGTTATCGCAGTGCGATGAGTGTTCAATCGTCACTGGTGATGCACCCGATTCACGCCTATGGTAGTGACGCACAAAAAGATAAATACTTACCTAAACTTGCCAGTGGAGAATGGGTTGGTTGTTTTGGTTTGACCGAACCAAATTCTGGTTCTGATCCGGCAAGTATGAGCACTAAAGCTGTAGCTGTTGATGGTGGTTACTCACTTACCGGCACAAAAATGTGGATCACCAATTCGCCGATCGCCGATGTGTTTGTGGTTTGGGCAAAGCTCGATGATGTCATTCGCGGCTTCATTTTAGAAAAAGGCATGAGTGGTTTATCTGCGCCGAAAATAGAGGGCAAATTCTCATTGCGCGCATCAATTACTGGTGAAATCGTAATGGATAACGTCTTTGTGCCTAATGAAAACATCTTACCCAATGCCAAAGGTTTATCAGGGCCATTTGGCTGTTTGAATAAAGCCCGATATGGCATTGCATGGGGAGCATTGGGGGCGGCTGAGTTTTGTTGGCATGCGGCGCGTCAATATAGCCTTGATCGAGAGCAATTTGGTCGACCTTTAGCGGCAACCCAATTAATGCAAAAGAAATTAGCCGATATGCAAACAGAAATAACAACCGGTTTAATGGCTTGTTTACAGGCTGGGCGTATGCTCGACCAAGGACTGTTAGCACCTGAAGCAATTTCTTTAATCAAGCGCAACTCCTGTGGCAAAGCATTAGATATTGCACGACAAGCTCGCGACATGCATGGTGGCAATGGCATCAGTGATGAGTTTCACGTGATTCGTCATGTCATGAATTTAGAAGCGGTTAATACCTATGAAGGTACCCACGACGTTCACGCCCTGATTTTGGGTCGTGCGCAAACTGGGCTTCAGGCTTTTTTCTAAGTAAATATTTGCAAAATCAACGATAAATAAAAGTGCGCTAAGTTCGCCATAAGGGTTGTTATGTCAGATAGAAATCAGTTGGTCAAAGATAATTTTATACGCTTGGTTAAAGCCGATAATTTACCTGAGCCACTGAGCTCAACTACCATTGAAGAGTCGGATTTGAGCAATGAGCAAGTACTTGATTTATTTGACAGTCAACTCATTAGTCGACACCTTGACTTACACTCGCGGGTGATGCAAAAAAATCAGCAAAGCTTTTATACCATTGGCAGTGCAGGCCATGAGGCTAATGCTGCTTATGGTCTTGCGTTTCGTCAAGATGACATGGCATTTTTACACTATCGCAGTGGCGCTTTCATGGTGCAAAGAGCGAAAAATGCGGGTATTGATGTCATTTACGATATGTTGCTGTCGTTTGCCGCATCAAGTGATGATCCTATCTCTGGTGGTCGCCACAAGGTACTTGGGAGTAAAGCCCTAAATATTCCGCCGCAAACCAGTACCATTGCCTCTCATTTACCAAAAGCCGTCGGCACTGCATTTAGCATCCCTTTAGCTAGGCGCATTGAGCAAGCCGGCGAACTATCGAGCTCAAGCGTGGTGTTGTGTAATTTTGGCGATGCCTCTGCCAACCACTCAACCGCCCAAGGCGCGTTAAATACAGCAGCGTGGATTGCATTTCAGTCGGTGCCTTTGCCGTTAGTCTTTATTTGCGAAGATAATGGCATTGGGATTTCTACGGCAACACCAGCAGGGTGGATAGAGGCAAATTATAAAAATCGCTGTGGATTAACTTATTTTAGCTGTGATGGTCTGAGCTTGCTCGATACTTATAAAGTCACCAAACAAGCCGTTGATTACGCCAGAGAGCACCAAAAACCCGTCTTTTTGCACGTAAAATTGATTCGGCTATTAGGTCATGCTGGCTCTGATTCCGAATTTGTTTATCGTCGCCTTGAAGATATTGAAGCAACTGAATTTCAAGATCCGTTATTACACAGTGCTCGCATGTTACTTGAATCGAAATTAATGACCAAAGCGCAGCTGATTGAAAAATATCAGCACGTTGCTGAGTTAGTTGAAAAGACGGCGAAAATAGCGGTTGAAAGGCCCAAGCTAGCCAATGCCGATGAGGTTATGGCCAGTATTATTCCGCCTAAATCAGATAAGCAACTACCCAAAGCCGTTGAGCAGGATATTCGCAGTCAACTGTTTGTTCATGAACGACATAACTTGGCCAAAAAACAGCACCTAGCCAAGCTATTAAACTGGACGTTGATTGATTTAATGGCGCAATATCCCTCAATTGTTATGTGTGGTGAAGATATCGGCAAAAAAGGCGGTGTCTATAATGTGACCCACAAGCTGTATGATTTATACGGCTCAAATCGCGTGGTGAATACGCCGCTCGATGAACAAACCATTCTCGGTGGCGCGATAGGTTTAGCACATAATGGGCTATTACCGATACCTGAAATTCAATTTTTGGCTTATGTTCACAATGCTGAAGATCAAATTCGCGGAGAAGCGGCAACACTGTCGTTTTTCTCTAATGGCCAATGTACTAATCCTATGGTGATTCGAGTGGCCGGCTTAGCCTATCAACGCGGCTTTGGTGGGCATTTCCACAACGACAATTCGTTTGCCGTATTTCGTGATATACCGGGCGTTATTATTGCTTGTCCGTCCAATGGTGAAGACGGCGTTAAGTTATTGAGGAACTGTGTTCGCCTTGCCCATGAAGAGCAGCGCGTCGTGATATTTTTAGAGCCTATCGCGCTCTATATGACCAAAGATTTACACACTGAAAACGATGGTTTGTGGACGTTTGACTATTCGTCGATTCAAGCCGATAACCATGCCGATAACCAAGCCAACGCCTCAAGCCAGCTGACCATTAATACGCACGGTAGCGGCAAAGATCTCTGTATATTAAGTTATGGCAATGGCTATTATTTATCGCGTCAGGCACAGCAAACACTTGCTGAGCAAGGTATTGATGCTCGCGTGGTTGATTTGCGTTACTTAGCGCCACTTGATGAAGCTGGCATTTTAGCGCAAGTAAACGCCTGTCAGCGGGTATTGATAGTTGATGAATGTCGTCAAACAGGCTCTATTTCTGAAGCCTTGTTTACCTTAATTGCTGAGCAAGGTTACAACATGGCACATGTATCTCGATTGTGCGCTCAAGATAGCTTTATTCCTTTAGGTAGCGCGGCTTACCACGTTTTGCCAAGTAAAGCGCAAATTGTTGAACAAGCTATTGCGCTTGTTCAACATGGCTAAATAACTAGAGATAAGTAACTAAAGTTAAGTAAATCAGGGCTAAGCATACGCATTAGCCCGGCCGACCGTCAGGTCGGTAGCTAAATAAAATCTTACTAAAGTGGAAAACAAAGTGACCGAATGCAGCTGTCCACAGCAAGCCTGACAACAGGTGCCATTCCGCCATAAACTCCGGTTGAATTAAGGGCATTACGCCACGGCTAAATGCGGCGAAGAGCATATAAATAAATGGCCCTGTCATATTCGGACCTTGATAAATATCTCTGCCGGTATGGCCAAGTGACACCCGAGTGATCATCGACAAACAAACGCCAGCGATTGTCCCAATAGCAAAGAAGTGCATGATGTTTTTTACGACAAATGGCGTTGGCGTTAAAATTGCCATGACGAGCAGTGTTATTGGCAAACACATATAGCTCAATTGGAGTGACCAAAGCATCGGCTCTTGCAATGACGCTTTAAATTGCCAACGCGACATCCTGCCAAAGGTAGCTGCAGAAGCGATCAATAAACACGCTTGCGCAAAAGGTGTATTTAATGCATTGAGCAAAGTAACAACAACCAGTATCGCTAAGCTGCTAAAGGCCAGTAAATCCAACCATACAATGGGGTTTTTGCGCTCAATGTTTAATTTGGCTGAAGTGAAGAATGGGATCACCCGACCGCCAATAAAACTGATCAGCAGAGCGATCATAAACATCATGGCAAGCCAAGTATTGCTCGCTAAGAAATAGTCTTGAGTCGCTAATGCCCAATAGCTGATACCGTTTATCAATAGGGCAAAGCTCAAGCCAATAGGGATTGCGATATTACGCCACTGTTTTGCTTTAACTATGCATTGAAATATTTTTGAGATAACCGCCGCCATAAAAATAAAATCAAACAATGCGGCGAATTCTAATGGGATAGAAGAGGGAACAAATAACAGCACGCGAGCCATTGCCCAACAGCCAAAAACGATCGCTAATTGCCAACCGCTATAGGTATGTTGACCTGTCCAGTTTTTCACCGCAGTGAGTAAAAAACCTGCGATGATTGCCATAGCAAAACCGAATATTAACTCATGCGGGTGCCACCAAAGCGGTGGAACGTTGACCCAAGCATATTCAGGTAGGTATAAGGTAACAAGCCAAGCGGGGATGGCTAAAGCCGCAAATAACGCACCAAAGAGAAAAAACGGTCTAAAGCCGAGTTGCCAAATGGCCGCTGTGGTAGGTTGGTTATTTGGGTCATCAATATTAAGCATAAATATCGCCATAAGTTCATGAGTTAGCTGTTATTGTCGCGCTAATGCGGGTTAATTACTAACTAAAAATTTTGTGAATTTGTTAATCGTGGTTGCAAGCGTTTGCTTTTATTTGGTTAGCTAACCGCTTGTCCAAAGCTCAGGTTAATAAACCGATTTTTAAAGTCGCGCAAGACGATAAAAATTTACTTATTTCTGAGGTATGATCGGTTAGACTAGCGAAAAGCGTTTATATACCGATAGAAATTTTGTGAAGTATCAACACCAATTTATTCTCGATAGACAGTATTACACTGAAGTATACGAGCAAACAGCAATCAAAAAAACGGGTTGGCAAGCTTATAAAAAAGCCATTGTGTTGTTTTTGTTTGGTTTGTTCGTTTCAGCCTTTGCCACTAACGCTAAGTTAATTCACTTGAGCTACTTTATTGTTGGCTTAGGTGTGGTTGAAGCCTTGAGCGTGCGCTTTGCTAAAACCTGGTGGCTATGGCGACAGCTTATGTCTAAAGCAGCGAATAACCCCGTTGAATTAACTATCGACGAGCAAGGCATTGCGATTAATTCAGCCTATATTAATCAGCAATTAAACTGGTCTGAAATATCGAGCGTAGAACAATCATCTCAAGGTTATATTTTTAACCAAGGAGCGATGCGCCATTACTTATCTAAATCAGCGCTGAGTGATGAAGTGGTTGCGTTTATTAACAGCCAAGGCTTAAAACAAGACAAATAGAAAGAGATAGTATTCAATGCTCGAAACGCCAAATCAGCCAGTAGAGGCGATTTCACCGGCTTTAAAAAATCCGATGCGTATTTCTAACCCAAAGTTCTTACTGTTTTTGGTCACATTTTGGGGGATTTTAATTGCCTTTGCGCCAGATACCTTAACTAATTTAATTGATTATACGGTGTTTAGTTTACTCGGTGTTTTAGGTGCTATTTTTGCAAATTCAACGGGTGCGGGCGGTGGTGTCGTTTTTATTCCCATGTTTAATAAACTGGGTTTTACCGAGAGCCAAGCAATAGCAACGAGCTTTGCCATCCAGTGTTTTGGTATGACGGCAGGTGCATTAACATGGTTTTATCACTATAAATTAGAGCGCGAACCATCAGGGCTTTGGCCAAGTTTTTTTCCCGTCATTAAAGTGTCGGCTATTGCTTCAATTATTGGCTTGTGGGCAGTTTATGGCCTAGATTTAGCCCCGCCATCGAGTTTGCATTACAGCTTTAGTTGGTTTTCATTACTATTAGGTATTGGCATTATCTTTATCGCCTTGGTATTAAAGCCTCAGCCTTTACATCAAACTGTACAACCGATTGATTGGTTGATGATCTGTGTTATTTCACTGTTCGGCGGAGCGGTCACAGCTTGGTTGAGTGTCGGGATTGGTGAGCTATTAGCGATTTATTTAATTATCCGCCGGTTCGATGTCAATATGGCGGTTGCCGTTGCCGTGATTGTTTCGGCACTAACTGTCTGGTCGGCAATCTGGCAACACACCTTAGTTGATTTTAACGTATACTGGCAGGTGGTGTTATTTGCCGGCCCTGGCGCTATCTTTGGTGGCGTGTTAGCCAAGGCGATTGTCGCAAAATTATCAGCTAAACGCTTGAAAATATTTTTTGCGTTTTGGTTAATGGTTATCGGCGCTGTTGGTGTCTCAGGAGGCTAAATGAGAACTATTCTCAAAAAGCTTGACACCGTTTGTTTGCTCCTTTACTCTTGCGCCTAACTGAGTGAAGTTATGAGAAAAATTTCACCAAACATCTCTACTTCGTATTAATTGTGGAACTATCATGTTAAAAAAATTAATTATTGCAGCCTCGATGCTTGTCGCCGCTTTATCAAGCGTTGCCAATGCAGCACAAGAAGTTAATGTTTATTCGTATCGTCAACCATTCTTGGTTGAGCCAATGTTTAATAAATTTACTGAGCAAACCGGTATAAAAGTAAACGTTGTTTTTGCTAAAGACGGTATGGCTGAGCGTTTAGCCAGAGAAGGTCAGTACAGCCCTGCTGACGTGCTTTTAACTACTGATATTTCACGTTTAGTTGAATTACAAGACAAGCAATTACTGCAGGTGGTTGACTCTAAAATTATTAATAGTGCGATTCCTGCAAACTTGCGCGATGACAAAAGTCGCTGGTTCTCACTAACAACGCGCGTTAGAAACATCTATTCAGCAAAGCGCTTAGGTGATGTTGCACTGAGTTATGAAGACTTAGCACTACCAAAATATAAAGGTCGTATTTGTACGCGTTCAGGTAAGCATCCATATAATGTTGCATTGGTTGCTTCAATGATTGCTCACCACGGTGAAGCAAAAACGCAAACTTGGTTAGAAGGTGTAAAAGCAAACTTAGCGCGCAAACCACAAGGTAATGACCGCGGTCAAGTACAAGCTATTCACCAAGATTTGTGTGATTTAGCCATTGGTAACAGTTACTACTTTGGCAAAATGTTAAACGATAACAAGCAAAAGGTTTGGGCGGATGCTGTAAACATTAACTTCCCTAACCAAGCGAACCGCGGCGCTCATATCAATGTTTCTGGTATGGCGATGGCTAAATACGCGCCTAACCAAAAGAACGCTTTAGCGCTAATGGAGTTTTTAGTGTCTGAACAAGCTCAACAAATGTACGCTGAGGTAAACATGGAATACCCAGTGCGCGCTGGCGTAAAACGCTCTGAGTTAGTTGCTTCATGGGGCGATTTCAAAGCGGATAACTTATCACTCACCAAAATTGCAAAACATCGAAAAGCGGCATTAATGTTATTAGATAAAGTGCAATTCGATCTGTGATGACCCCCTTATTTGGCGTGCCAATGCGCGCCAAAACGATAAGTTTATTTATTGTTGTTTGTCTCTTAACGCTGGCATTATTAACGCCAGTGTTAGTGATGTTTTATCAAGGTGCTTTTGCGCCTTTTTCACTTTTTATCCACCTATGGCAAACGGTTCTTCCTCAGTACCTGTCTAATACCTTATTACTGGGCTTTAATGTTGTCGTACTCTCTTTACTCTTTGGTGGCGTAAGTGCCTTAGCCCTTCATTTTTTGCCGATTAAGGGCAGTCGGTATTTGCGGTGGTTATTGCTATTACCGCTAGCGATGCCAGCTTATCTCATCGCCTATTTATATACTGATCTATTCGACTACGCAGGACCTGTCCAGCGATTTTTACGCACTGTGTTTGGTTGGCAATCACCCAATGATTACTGGTTTTTTGACTTGCGCACGCTCGGTGGTGCCTCGGTGATTATTGCCCTAGTCTTGTTTCCTTACGTTTATATGTTAACGCGCACAGCATTAGAGAATATCGACCCAAAACTATTGCAAGCTAATCAAAGTTTAGGGCAAACACCCTGGCATGGCATCAAGCGAATTATACTGCCATTAATTCGACCAACTTTGGCTGTTGCTGCTACTTTGGTCTTGATGGAAACCTTAGCAGACTTTGCCACGGTGCAATATTTTGCCGTTAATACACTAACGACCGCTATTTACGATACGTGGTTAGGCTACAGTGATTTGGCTACGGCTAATGCATTAGCCAGTATTTTATTGCTTTTGGTCTTTATGGTGGTGGTATTAGAGCAACGCAGTCGAGCATCATTGAATAATCAAAGTCAAAACCTTGCGATGTCACAATCACTATTTACCACTAGCAAACCGCTTATCGCCTTGGCGACTAGTTTTTGTTGGTTACTGGTCATCGCAGGTTTTGTTTTGCCGTTATCACTATTGTTAGTTATGGCTTGGCAGTACAGTAGCATTGAGCAGTTAACCCAGTTACTGACGATTGGTGGCAATTCGATTTATGTCTCAGCAATGGCAGCAACGGTTGCATTAGTATTAGCATTACTGTTTAGCTTTTATCAGAAGTTTGCCAAGCATAAGTTAGCATTTATCCCAGTTTCCTTTTCCGGTTTAGGTTATGCCATTCCTGGTACTGTGCTTGCAATGGCATTGTTATCAACGTTTGGCCCGATTGATTTTTGGTTAAATGATCTCGCTGACGCTATCGGCTATGGGCGCCCAGGCCTCGTGCTGTCAGGTACTGTTTTTGCGATTGTCTTTGCCTTTGTCGTTCGCTTTATGGCGATCGCCAATGGCACTATTACCAGTGGCTTGGAACAAGTACCCGATAACCTATCTAAAGCGGCTCGCAGTTTAGGTAGTAAACCCTCGACTATGGTTAGGCGTGTGCACTTGCCGTTGTTAAAGTCTTCTATATTTGTCGCATGGCTGTTAGTGTTTGTTGAATCAATGAAAGAATTACCCGCTGTGTTATTATTGCGCCCGTTTAATTTTGAGACCTTAAGTACCTTTATTTATCAGCTAATCTCTGATGAACAGCTGGAGCAAGGTGCCATGGGTGCTATTTTAATTGTGGTATTTGGGCTAATCCCCATTATTTGGCTTAACCGTAAGCAAGAGGTGTAACGGTGCAATCGCAACCTATTATTGTCGTAGACGCATTGGACGTTGAATTAGGCAACAAGAAAATTTTAAATCAGGTGGCTTTTTCACTGCATGCTGGTGAGATTTTAGGTTTAGTCGGGCCAAGCGGCTGCGGTAAAACAACCCTGTTAAATACACTAGCGGGTTTCATTACACCAAGTAAAGG
Organism: Thalassotalea sp. LPB0316; assembly: GCF_014898095.1. Taxonomy (NCBI): domain Bacteria; kingdom Pseudomonadati; phylum Pseudomonadota; class Gammaproteobacteria; order Alteromonadales; family Colwelliaceae; genus Thalassotalea; species Thalassotalea sp. LPB0316. The sequence continues at coordinate 216,804 of NZ_CP062946.1, read as the reverse complement.
GCAAATTGCTATTGAAGAGTTACCCGTGATGAGTTCTTCTGCCATGCTAGCACCTGAAAAGCGCCATATTGGTGTGATTTTCCAAGATTACGCTTTGTTTCCGCACATGACAGTGGCACAGAATATTGCTTATGGCATTGGTCGGTTTAGTCAAGTGACGCAAAATGAAAAAGTAACTAAGCTAGTGCAATTGCTAAAACTTGACGGGTTTGAACAGCGATTCCCGCATCAGTTATCTGGCGGACAACAACAACGGGTAGCGATAGCTCGAGCACTAGCACCTGAGCCTAAACTATTGTTACTCGATGAGCCGTTTTCAAATATTGATGCTCGCCTGCGCAATGAATTAATGATTGAGTTACGTCAATTGCTCAAGTCGCTCAACATGACCGCGATATTTGTTACCCATAACAAAGATGAAGTGTTTACTTTTGCCGATAAAATTGCCGTGATGCATCAAGGCAATATTTTGCAGTTTGGTCAGCCGCTCGCGGTTTGCCAACAACCTAATTCATGGCAAGTCGCTGACTTTTTGCAACTCGGCTCTTGGTTAACAACGACCTTGTATCAAGATCAATTAGACACACCAATAGGTTTACTGTCTGTTAATGGCAAGGAGCTAGGCAATAGCAATAAAATGCAGTTATTGGTGAAGCCACAACACCTTGAAATCGATGCTGATGAGCACGGCGAATCGGTGATTCATCATATCAATGTCACCGAGCAAGGCTATCATTACTTAGTAACACCGCAGTCATCTGAGCACAACTATCAATTAAGCGTCTATAGTGACCAAGCATTTAGTGTCGGCCAACGAGTACAACTCAATATTTTGCCACACGACTATATTTTGTTTCAGTAAAGTCATTGCTAAGGACAGTATAAAAATCGGTAATTATCGGTTTTTAGCGTTTTTGCGTTGTTCGGGTATCGCAAATGGTTACATTTTTAAACTTAAAAACTACCAGCTTTTACATCGTGCTTTCTATGATGCTTGTTATAATTAATCCAAACTCACCATACTTTAATTAAAACAAAGATGAAAAACGTCCTTACTTTTTCAACGTCTAGATCTGCCATCATGGCTACTGCATTTCTATCATGTGCGCTTAGTACGAGCTTTTCAGTATCAGCACGTGAAGCGCTACCGATCCCAGAACCTATGGTTTTTGATTTGGTTCGAGGTCTAGGTGCCAAACAAGGTGAATTTGAAATCAATACGTTAGGCGAATTTGCCTTAAACAATACGTCTGATCGTGACGTAGAGTGGGCGCCAGAGGTTGAAATAGCCGTTGTTGATGGCTTGGCTGTCGAATTTGAATTGCCGTTTGAAGGTCGCAAGCTGGAAGCCTATAAGTTTGCGGTACAGTACACTTTTGAAAATCCATTATTTGGCGATGCTTCAAATTACATTGATGGTTGGCAGTTTATTGCTGAGGAATTTCGCCACGAAGATCTTACTGAATGGACGGCGCTTTATTTGAGCGGTTTCGTCTACGATAAAAATTACTCGGCAATGATGATGACAGGTGCGCGTTATAGCACTGGCGACGACGCTGAGCAATCATTGGAAGCGATTATCAACTACACCTTGTTTTATCAAGTTAATGATCGCATGACGCTAGGTTTGGAGAATGACTTAGCGTGGCATGATCGCGATAAATGGTCATTGTTGATCATGCCGCAAGTCCATTACGAGTTGTCGGATAAATTCGGTGTCCAATTTGGTGTTGGTGCAGAGTTTAACGATCACAAGACCAATTACACTATGGGGTTGCGGATTGTGGTTGAGCCAGGTCATTAGACCATTAGCTCGCTTTTTAATGGTAAAGTCACGATGCAGATGATGCATCGTGATTTTTTGTTTTTTCAGTTTTACGCAGTAAAAATAACTGCTGATACCTTATCCTAAACGTAGTAAAATAACCGCTAGTAGTGACTCTTCCCAGTGCGCTATTTTTGAGCAAATAAGCGCGAATGTTTATAGACACATATGTGGCTAAGGTGAGTTTGTCTTGTTATTGGTTGTGCCACATTGCTGTTTTCACCTTAAGTTTTATGGTTAATTATTTCGATGTTTTGGCAATATGATCCACAAAACTCCACAAATTCATAAACTTCCTTGAATCCCTTAATTTTGCTGAAGATCATTAAGTATTTTTTCCCAAATCTTTGCTTGACATAGCTTTGCTTATCTCACTAAACTGTATCAATGTGGGAAAAAGTGGAAAAATGTGGATCTTAATAGATCGAACAAAAAATCATCATTATGTTTAGAGGCACTAGCGCGATAACGCTCGACAGCAAAAGCAGGATCACGATACCAACCAAGTATCGCGAAGAGCTTGTGGCTGATTGCCAAGGAAAAATGGTGTGTACCGTCGATATTCAGCATCCGTGTTTACTGCTTTATCCACTTCCTGAATGGGAAGAAATAGAATTAAAACTGTGCAACTTATCAAGCATGAATCCACAGGAAAGATTACTTCAACAGGTGTTGTTAGGTAATGCTTCGGATTGCGAGATGGATAAAAACGGGCGTTTGTTAATCAATGGTCCGTTGCGCAAACACGCGAGTTTAGAAAAAAGCGTGATGTTAGTTGGTCAGTTAAAGAAATTTGAAATTTGGAGTGAGTCTGCTTGGCAAGCACAAATGCAAGAAGGCATTAGCAAGATCCAATCAGGTGAAATTGAACTCACTGAACGCTTACTCGATTTATCACTGTAAATTAGGCTTATGTCGACAGAATATAAACACATATCCGTACTTCTAGATGAAGCGGTAGACGCGCTAGCGATCAAACCTGATGGTTGCTATATCGACTGTACTTTTGGTCGAGGCGGACATTCTGGCCTAATTTTATCTCGCCTAGGCGAAAATGGTCGTTTGATTGCTATTGATCGAGACCCAACAGCGATTGAAGCAGCGAAAAAGTTTGCTGACGATTCGCGTTTTACCATTGAGCATGAAGGCTTTTCTGCGCTAGAAGTGATCGCGCAAAAGCACGATATCACCAAAAAGATTGACGGCGTATTACTTGATTTAGGTGTTTCATCACCTCAACTTGACGATCCTGAGCGCGGCTTTAGTTTCATGAAAGATGGTCCGCTTGATATGCGCATGGATACCTCGAAAGGGCAAACGGCCGAAGAGTGGTTGGCAAAAGCCGATGTTGAAGATATCAGCTGGGTGTTAAAAACCTTTGGTGAAGAAAAGCTCGGTTGGCGGATCGCTAACGCAATTGTTGAAGCTCGTGAAGAAGCGCCGATTACGCGTACGGGGCAGCTAGCCAAAATTATCGCCACAGCGGCGCCGCAAAAAGAAATTAAAAAACACCCTGCAACCCGCAGTTTTCAAGCGATTCGCATGTATATCAACTCTGAATTAGAGCAAATTGAAAACGTGCTCAATGCCTCGCTAGCAGTATTAGCGGAAAATGGTCGATTAGTAGTGATCAGCTTTCACTCATTAGAGGATCGCCTAGTTAAGCAGTTTATGAAAAAACATTCGCAAGGCAAGCAAGCCCCGCGCGGTATGCCTATTTTGGAGGCGGAGTTACAAAAAGGGAAAAAGCTTGAGCTCGTTGGCCGTAAAGCTAAGCCAAGCAAGGCTGAAGTAGAAAACAATGTTCGCTCGCGTAGCTCAGTATTACGTGTTGCTAAAAGGTTAGCCGATTAGTTATGGCGGGTAAAAAGGTGGTGCTTGTCAATGATATTTGGCAAGACATTCAACACCATATTTTTACTTATGCTTTATTACTTTTGGTTGTGTTGTCGGCGTTTTCGGTGATTTATACCACGCACCTAAATCGCTTAACCACGAGTGAACTAGAAATATTGCTCACTGAGCGAGACGAATTAGATATTGAATGGCGCAACTTGTTGTTAGAGCAAAATTCACTGGCAGAGCACAGTGCAATTGAGAGTAAAGCGTCGAAATTACTAAATATGAAAAGGCCAAGTGCCGCATCGGAAGTCATTATAAGATTACCATGAATAAGGTAGCTAAAAAGAATAAGCAGCTTAAACCCAATACGGCTCCATGGCGTTTTTACGTTGTGGCGGCTGTTATTTTGCTCGTTTATTTGGTTTTAGCTGCTCGCAGTGCCTATATTCAGGTGATTGAACCTGACATGCTAAAAAAACAAGGTGACCGTCGCTCTAAACGCATCGCCGAATTAGATGTTCAGCGCGGTTCAATTGTTGATCGCAATGGTGATGAATTAGCGGTAAGTGTGCCGGTTGAAACGGTGTGGGCCGATCCTAAAATCGTGATGGAAAATAACGCTTTTGCGATGGAAAAACACTGGCAAGCATTAGCTGATGTGCTAGGTAAAGATGTCAAAGAGTTAACCGCTCGCATTGGCAAAAATCCAAACAAGCGCTTCTTATATGTTGAACGTCAAGTTTCTCCGGCAATGGCTGATTACATCAAACAGCTGAAAATTCCGGGTATTCACCTGCGCAAAGAATCAAAACGCTTTTATCCGGCTGGCGAGATCAGTGCCCATATTGTCGGTTTTACCAATGTTGATGATAAAGGTATTGAGGGGATTGAGCGTTTATACGACGACAAATTAACCGGCACTAGCGGTTCTAAGCGTTTTCGCAAAGATGCCAAAGGTCGTAAAGTTGAAATTTTATCGGTTGAAGAAGCGACGCCACCGCAAAATGTTGAGTTGAGTATTGATCAACGTATTCAAGCACTCGCCTACAAAGAATTAAAAGGTGCAGTGCGCGCATTTAAAGCAACCTCTGGCTCTGTTGTGGTGGTTAATGTTCATTCCGGTGAAATTTTAGCATTGGCCAATAGCCCTTCGTTTAACCCAAATAATCGCAAGAATACCGCGATCCACCGATTTAGAAATCGGGCGATCACCGATGTTTATGAGCCCGGCTCCACCATGAAGCCACTTTCGATGCTCACCGCACTAGAGTTTGGTACTGCGGAACAATCCACGGTGATAGATACCAGCCCCGGATGGATGAGGCTAGGTGGTAGACGAGTCAGCGACCCGATAAATCGGGGCAAACTCTCGCTCCAAGACATCTTAGTCACATCATCAAACATGGGTACCACAAAGTTAGCTTTGTCGGTACCCAAAGAGTTTTTATTAGACCGCTTTTTTGATGCCGGCTTTGCCGAAGATACAGGTACTGGATTGGTCGGTGAAACGATGGGGATGATGTCATCTCGCTCGCGTTGGTCTCAGTACGAATTAGCAACGTTATCGTGGGGCTACGGCCTTGCGATTAGTCCATTACAGCTCGCGCGCTTTTACGCGACGTTAGCCAATGGCGGGGTGAAAATTCCACTGCGGATCTTAAAGTCAGATGAAGTGCCACAAGGTCAGCGCATTTTTGGTGAAGCACAAGCAAAATATATCGTGTCGCTACTTGAAGGCGTTGTGACCGAAGGTGGTGCAAGCCGAGCGGCAGTCGATGGTTATCGCGTAGGCGGAAAAACGGGGACGGCGATTAAGGCTGTACCAGGTGGTTATGGTAACGATTATGTTGGCTTATTTGCTGGGGTTGCGCCGATTTCAAATCCAGAACTTGCTGTTGTTGTCGTCATTAACGAACCCGGTGGTGATTTGTACCACGGCGGCGAAATTGCTGCCCCAGTATTTTCTCGTGTAATGAAAGGTGCATTACAAGTATTAAATGTTGAGCCTGATGCTCACACCCGTATTGTTGAAGCCAAACAGGCAAAACAAATCAGGGGAGGTGGCAATGCTTAACCCTGTTTATAACATTAGCCAAACGCTAGCTAGTTTTGGTATTGAAGCGACTGAACTGGAAAATATAGGCCAAACCAATGCACTAGTGAATGATACTCGCGTGCTTAACGAAAACGACGTATTCTGCGCGGTTATTGGTAGTACTTTAGATGGCCGCCAATACATTGATAATGCCATTGAGTTGGGCGCTAAATTAGTGATTGCTGAGTGTCAAAGTCAACAATTACACGGCCAAGTGTTAGCAAAAACAGTTGCAGGGAAAAGCACCTTAGTGGTGCAGTTTTATCAATTGAACGAGCAGTTATTTGAGCTTTGCCAACACTATTATCAAATGCCACAACAGTCGTTAAAGATTGTTGGTATTACCGGTACTAATGGCAAAACCAGCACTAGCCAAATTCTCGCGCAACTCATCGATTTGTGTCAGCAAACGTCAGCCTGTGCAGTTATTGGCACCAACGGCGCTGGCGTATTACCAACACTTTCACCGATTTTAAATACTACGCCCGGTGCTACAGAATTGATGGGGCTGTTAGCTAAGTTTGCGCATCAGTCATTAAGCCATGTTGCGATGGAAGTCTCATCACACGCACTTGAACAAAAACGGGTTAAAAACGATTTATTTGACGTTGCCGTATTCACCAATTTATCACGAGATCACTTAGATTATCACCAAACGATGGCAGCTTACGGCGCGGCAAAACTCGCGATATTTAGCGGCGATGAAAAGCAAACCGCCGTGGTAAATGGCGATGATGAGTTTATCAAAGAGTGGCTCAGTGAAGCGCTAACACAGCCAGTGATTGTTTATGGTTGTGGCATTGAGATAACGCAACATCGCGATTATTTCTACGCAACCAATATTAGATGTCATGATGCCGGTACGCGTTTTGAGCTGCATACACCCACTGAGCGTCATCAAATTAATTCACCGCTTATCGGTCGATTTAATATCGAGAACTTATTAGCGGCGATGGCGAGTGCTCAAGCACTTGGTTTTGACTTGCCAACCATTATCGGAGCCGTTGAAAAAATTCAGCCAATCGATGGCCGCATGGAGTTGTTTGCTCAAGTTGGTAAGCCCTCTGCGGTGGTTGATTACGCCCATACACCTGATGCATTAGAGAAAGCGTTAGTTGCTTGTCGTGCCCATTGTCAGGGTAAATTGCATGTGGTGTTTGGTTGTGGTGGTGATCGCGATAAAGGTAAGCGTCCTGAAATGGGGCGAGTGGCAGAGCAAAACGCAGATTGCCTCATCATCACCAATGATAACCCGAGAACAGAAGCGCCAGAGATGATCGTCGCTGATATCTTACAAGGTTTACAACAACCTGAAAAAGCCAGAGTCGTGCTTGATAGAAAACAAGCCGTTAACACAGTAATTAGCCATGCAAGCGAAGGTGATATGGTGTTGTTGGCAGGTAAAGGCCATGAAGATTACATCATTATTGGCGAGCAAAAAATTGATTACAACGAACGTCAGCTAGTCAGTAGTTACTACACAAATAGTAACACGATTATTGGAGCTAATTTATGATCCCATTATCTTTAGCCACCCTTGGGCAAATTACTGAAGGTCGGGTAATCGCGGCGAATAAAGATTGCCAACTAGCGACGATTAATTCGATTGTTACCGATTCTCGTGAGCTTGCTCAAGACGACGTCTTTTTAGCCTTAAAAGGGCCAAACTTTGATGGCCACAAATTTTGTCAGCAAGCTTTAGAAAAAGGTTGCCAAGCGGTAATCGTCAGCGAAGAGCAAGCAATCGATATCGCTCAAGTTGTAGTTGAAGATACCCGCATCGCGCTTGGCAAAATAGGTGCTTACATCAAAGCACAAGTCGCCCCTAAAACTGTCGCTATTACCGGTAGCAGCGGAAAAACCACGGTTAAAGAAATGGTCTATGCCATTTTATCTCGTCTTGGCAATGTGTTAGCGACTAACGGCAATTTTAATAACGATATTGGTGTGCCGCTGACCTTGATGCGCTTAGACCCTAGCCATGATTATGCGGTCATCGAGTTAGGGGCAAATCATTTAGGTGAAATCGCCTACACCACAAATTTGACCAAGCCAGATGTCGCCGTGATCAACAATATCGCCGCTGCGCATTTAGAGGGATTTGGTGATTTATGTGGTGTTGCTCGAGCTAAAGGCGAAATTTTTGATGGTTTAGAAGAAGGCGGTATCGCAATTTATAACCAAGACACGCCATACGCCGGTAAATGGCAGTGGCGTTTAACCGATAAAAACGTCTTAAAAGTTTCATGTAATGACGTTGCTGATTTTTATCCAAGTGATGTTGTGCTCGATGATAACGGCTGTGCCAGCTTCAAATTACACACACCAACAGGGGCAAGCTATATCGAATTGCCAATTCCGGGTAAGCACAATGTTTGTAACGCGCTAATGGCGGCGGCAATTGCACTGCAATTTGGCGCGAGTGTCGATGACATTCGTTTAGGCTTGATCGATATGGTGCCTGCAAAGGGCCGGTTAAATGTCCACACGCCAGCTAAAGGCTTCAAGTTAATTGATGATAGCTATAACGCCAATGTCGAATCGGTAAAAGCGGCGACCCAACTCTTGGCTAATCTACCGGGCAAACGCGTGCTGGTATTAGGCGATATGGGAGAACTGGGGCAAGAGGCAAGGCAATATCACCACGAAGTAGGTGCCTTTGCTAAATCATTGGCTATCGACGGCTTATTTACCTTAGGGGTGTTAAGTCAATCAGCAAGCCAAGCATTTGGTGACAACGGTTTTCACTTTAATGATCGAGCGTCGCTAATGGCGTCATTAAAACAATATTTATCAAACGAGGAGCAAAGTATTTCTGTGTTAGTTAAAGGTTCACGCAGTGCGCGCATGGAATTAGTTGTACAAGACGTACTTGAGTGGCAAGCATCAACTTCGAAGGAGCACGTCTAATGCTACTTTGGCTAGGTGAATACTTAACACAATACTTTTCGGGCTTTAACGTCTTCTCGTATTTGACGTTTCGCGCGATCGTTTCAACGTTAACCGCGTTAACTGTATCGCTGTATTTTGGCCCCAAATTGATTCGCGCATTACAAAAAATGCAAATTGGCCAAACCGTACGCGATGATGGCCCTGAAAGCCACTTGTCAAAATCGGGTACACCAACCATGGGTGGCTTGCTGATTTTAGGTGCCATTGTCTTTAGCGTTTTATTGTGGGGCGACTTAAGCAATTATTACGTACTAACCGTGCTGTTTGTCGTTGTAAGCTTCGGTGTTATTGGCTTTGTTGACGACTACCGCAAAGTCATTCGAAAAGATGCTAAGGGGTTGATTGCTCGTTGGAAGTACTTCTGGCAGACCGTTATCGGTTTAGGCACCGCGATTTTCTTGTATGCGATGGCCCAAGATCCGAATGAAACCGCCTTGTTATTGCCATTTATTAAAGATGTTATGCCCCAGTTGGGCATGCTTTATATTCTACTCACTTACTTTGTCATTGTCGGCACGAGTAATGCAGTGAACTTAACCGACGGCTTAGATGGTTTAGCGATTGTCCCTGTTGTACTGGTCGCAGGTGCCTTTGCTGTATTTGCTTATGTAACGGGTAACGTTAACTTTTCAGCTTACTTGAACATTCCTTATATTCCTCTGACTTCTGAATTGGTGGTTGTCTGTACTGCGATTGTTGGTGCGGGCTTAGGCTTTTTGTGGTTCAACACGTATCCGGCTCAAGTGTTTATGGGCGATGTTGGCTCACTTGCACTTGGCGCGACATTGGGCGTGATTGCGGTCTTGGTTCGCCAAGAGTTGGTGTTATTTATTATGGGCGGTGTGTTTGTTATTGAAACGCTCTCGGTGATTTTACAGGTGGGTTCATACAAACTGCGTGGCCAACGTATTTTTAGGATGGCACCTATACACCACCATTACGAATTAAAGGGATGGCCAGAGCCGCGAGTTATCGTGCGCTTTTGGATTGTCTCATTGATGCTGGTCTTGGTTGGCTTAGCAACATTGAAACTGCGTTAGGCAAAGAAAAACGATGTTAGATATTGCATTTTTACAAGACAAACGAATTTTAGTTCTGGGAGCCGGCCTCTCAGGACTGTCTTGTGCGCGTTTTCTAACTAAACAACAACTTGCTTTTGACTTAAATGACTCAAGAGCCAACGCTATTGACCCGAACCAATTTAGCCAAGATTTTCCAACAGCGGGCTTATCCTTAGGTCGCTGGGACAGTGAATTAATCGCTAACGCTGATATCATTTTGGTCTCGCCAGGTATTGATACGAGTATTGCTGAAATACAAACACACTTATCACCAACGTGTCAGATGTACGGTGATGTTGAGCTCTATTGCCGATTAAAGCAAACGCCGATTATTGCGATCACCGGCTCAAACGGCAAATCAACCGTTGTTAGCTTAGTGGCGCATCTCGGTAAGTGTTTAGGTTATAACACTCAGCTAGCAGGTAATATTGGTGTACCACCACTCGATGTTATCGATGCTGATATCGACTTCCTCGCTCTTGAACTATCGAGCTTTCAGCTTGAAACCTTAAGCAGTATGCAAGCGGTATCGGCAACCTTGTTAAACCTGTGTGACGATCACTTAGATCGTCATAAAACGCTGGCTAACTATCGCGCAATCAAACAGCGAATTTACCAACAAACTGATTGTGTTGTAGTCAATCGTGACGATCAAGCAAGCGCATATCAAGGCGATAAACGACAAATTAGTTTCGGCTTGTCGGCGCCAACTAGCGGTAACTTTGGCCTAGCAACCGTGGATGATAAATTACAGCTGATGTTCGGTGAAACCCCACTCATTGCTGTTGAAACTTTGCCACTAACGGGTATCCATAATGCGATTAACTGTTTAGCAGCACTAGCCTTGGGTTACGGTGCAAATTGGCCGATTGATAAAATGGTGGCAGCGCTTGGCAGTTTTGAAGGCTTGGCTCATCGCTGTCAGCGTGTTGAAACAACCGATCAAAAAATCTGGATTAATGATTCAAAAGCAACCAATGTCGGTGCGACCATTGCGGCGATTGAAGGACTTACAAGCCCAGACAAGCAACTGGTGTTAATCGCTGGTGGCCAAGGCAAAGGCGCAGATTTTTCACCGTTGACTAAAGTGTTGGCGAAACACGTGAATAAATTGATCGTTTTTGGTCAAGATAAAGCGCTACTAGCGTCGATTGCGCCAACGAATGTAGCTGTCGAACAAGTTGGTTCGTTAAACGATGCTGTTTGCATTGCTAATCAAAGCACAGAGCGTGGCGATACCATTTTATTTTCACCAGCGTGTGCCAGCTTAGATATGTTTACTAACTACATAGCGCGTGGTAATGCTTTCGCTAGATTGGCGCAGGAGGTGAGCTCATGCACAGCTTAGTTTCTGCGATGAATATGCCAACGTTGCCCAAATGGTTGGCGCAAAGCGCTAGCACGGTCACATTTGATCGCCACTATATTTTATTAGCGGTTGCAATGTACACCATAGGATTGATTATGGTGGCGAGTTCATCGATGCCGGTGGCAGAGCGCTTGTTTGATAACCCATTCCATTTCGTCATTAGGCATGGCGTTTATATCGTCTTAAGTATCATGATTGGCGCAGCAGCGTTGTTTATTCCAATGTCACAGTGGCAAAAACAAAGTGGTTATTTACTGCTAGCTGCCATTGGTTTGTTAGTTTTAGTGTTAATTATTGGCCGAACCGTTAACGGTTCTCAGCGTTGGATTGTACTGGGGCCGATCACGGTGCAAGCTGCTGAACCTGCCAAACTGTTCTTCTTTGCCTATTTAGCGGCTTACTTGGTTAGACGTCGTGAAGAAGTGATGGAAAACGTCAAAGGCTTTTTTAAACCGTTAGTTGTTTTCGGCTTACTCGCTTTCTTATTACTGATGCAGCCAGATTTAGGTACCGTCATCGTGATGTTTGTCACGACTTTTGGCTTGTTGTTTTTGGCTGGCGCTAAGCTCTGGCAGTTTATCGCCATTGCCGGCATGGGCGTAATCGCTATTACTGCATTAGCGGTGTTTGAAGAATATCGCTGGCGTCGTATCACCAGTTTCTTAGATCCGTGGCAAGATCCATTCGGCAGTGGTTATCAGCTGACTCAATCGCTAATGGCTTATGGCCGCGGTGAATTAACGGGTCAGGGGTTGGGCAACAGTATTCAAAAATTAGAGTACTTACCAGAAGCGCATACCGATTTTGTTATGGCCGTACTTGCCGAGGAATTTGGCTTTATCGGTGTTGCTATCGTCTTGTGTTTGAGTTTATGGCTAGTTTTTAAAGCGTTGTATTTAGGGCGCAAAGCGGTCAGTAAAGAAAAATATTTCGAAGGCTTTTTTGCCTTTGCTATTGGTATTTGGATGAGTTTCCAAACGGCGGTAAACATTGGTGCGAGTGCCGGCATAGTGCCTACCAAAGGCTTAACCATGCCGTTAATTAGTTATGGTGGTAGTTCGATGATCATCATGACCTTAGCCTTTGTCGTACTCATTCGCATCGATCATGAAATTAGGTTGCAGCGTATTCAAGCAACCAGTAAAGGAGGGCGTAAGTAGTGGCAAAACGTCCAACTATTTTAATTATGGCAGGCGGCACTGGCGGACATATTTTTCCGGGGATCGCCGTCGCACAAGCATTACAAGAAAAAGGCTGGCAAGTGCATTGGCTTGGCACAGCAGATCGCATGGAAGCTGACATAGTGCCAGCTCATGGTTTTGATATTTCATTTATTAATATCGCTGGGGTTCGCAATAAGAGTTGGCAGCAATTGCTTAAAGCACCGTTTAAAATTATGCAGTCTGTGATTCAGTCATGCAAAGTGATCAAAAAGGTTCAACCCGATGTGGTACTCGGCATGGGCGGCTATGCAAGTGCACCTGGTGGTGTTGCTGCATGGCTAATGAGTAAACCCTTGGTTTTACACGAACAAAATGCCGTTGCCGGCATGACAAATCGCTACCTAGCTAGAATGGCTTCAAAGGTATTGGCGGCATTTCCCGGTGCTTTTGCCGGTATGAAAAACGCATTAGTGGTTGGTAACCCGCTGCGCAAAGCGATTGTCGAACTTGAGCCAAGTATTCCAGAACAAGCCAGTGAAACCAAAAAGGTGCTCGTGGTGGGCGGCAGTTTAGGCGCGAAAATTTTAAATGACACCGTGCCGCAATCACTCAGCCAAATTAAGGTGCAAAATATTCAGGTTTGGCATCAAAGTGGTAAAGGGCACTTAGCGGCTGTCGAGCAGGCGTATGAAAATACTGGTCTGCCAGCAGCCAATATTAAAGTTACAGAATTTATTGATGATATGGCGGCAGCGTATCAGTGGGCTGATGTTGTAATCTGCCGCGCAGGCGCATTAACTGTCTCCGAATTGGCAATGGCGGCGACGCCAGCGATATTTGTCCCGTTGCCACATGCCGTTGATGATCATCAAACCAAGAATGCCATGTATTTGGTTGATCGCGGCGCGGCGAAGTTGTTGGCGCAAAAAGATCTCACCAGTACACAATTAGCGCAAATGCTAAATAGTCTATTTGTTTCCGACAAAGTGATTGCCAGTATGTCGAAAGCTGCTCACGATGCAGCGCATGCTGATGCAACAACACGAGTCGCGGATATTTGCGCAGGATTTTATAAAGAATGAGTAAACAAATGAATAAAAACGCCCCGATTAAAGTGCCTGAAATGCGTCGTGTAAAACGCATTCACTTTGTCGGTATTGGTGGTGCCGGTATGGGCGGTATTGCTGAGGTATTACTTAATGAAGGTTACCAAATTTCGGGTTCAGATATCGCACGAAATGCGGTCGTTGAGCGCCTGACTCAATTAGGTGCTCAAGTGAAGATTGGCCATCAAGCAAGCAATGTTGATAAGGCTAGTGTGGTTGTTGTTTCAACAGCTATTGATACCAATAATCCTGAAATTACTGCCGCGCAAGCACAGCGCATTCCAATTGTTCGACGCGCAGAAATGCTTGCCGAATTAATGCGCTTTAGACACGGTGTTGCCATTGCTGGTACCCATGGTAAAACGACAACCACCAGTTTAACCGCGAGTATTTTTGCGCAAGCCAATTTAGACCCGACGTTTGTGATTGGCGGTTTGTTAAATAGTGCGGGTACGAATGCTCGATTAGGTACAAGTCGTTATTTAATTGCTGAAGCTGATGAAAGTGATGCGTCATTCCTTCATTTGCAACCTATGGTTGCCGTGGTGACTAATATCGATGAAGACCACATGGAAACCTACCAAGGTGACTTTGAAAAATTAAAAGATACCTATATCGAGTTTCTGCACAACTTGCCGTTCTATGGTTTAGCTGTGGTGTGTATTGATAATCCCGTAGTGCGTGAATTGTTACCGCGAATTAGCCGTCAGGTGATCACCTACGGATTTAGTGAAGATGCCGATGTTCGCGCAATTAATTATCAGCAAGCTGCTGATGTCACGCGCTTTGAAGTGGTTAGAGAAGGTAAAGAAAACCTAACGGTATCACTCAATTTACCGGGCCAACACAATGTATTAAACGCATTGGCCAGTATTGCTGTGGCAACCGATGAAGGTGTTGATGATGAGTCAATCATTAGCGCGCTAAGCCAGTTCCAAGGTATTGGGCGCCGCTTTGAACAACTCGCACAATTACAAACTAAGGTCGGTGAAATTACCTTGGTTGATGATTACGGTCATCACCCGAGAGAAGTTGAAGTCACCATTGACGCGATGCGCAAAGGTTGGCCAGAAAAGCGTCTGACCATGATTTTTCAGCCGCATCGTTATTCTCGTACACGTGATTTATATGAAGAATTTGTCGAAGTGTTATCAAAGGTTGACGGTTTATTGCTATTAGATGTCTACAGTGCAGGCGAAACGCCAATCGCTGGTGCAGACAGTAAATCGCTTGCCCGCAGTATTCGTCAGCGCGGCCAAGTAGAGCCTATTTACGTTTCAGATGTCAATGAGCTAGCTGAGTTATTGGATAATCAATTAACGGCTGATGACATGGTGATCACCCAAGGTGCCGGCAATATTGGTGCAGTAGCTCGTAGCTTAGTAAAAGATGCACGTTTTAATTTGGAGGAAGGCAAATAATGACTAGCCTCTTCAATCAAAAACTAGCGGTGCTATATGGCGGCAGTTCAGCCGAGCGCGAAGTCTCTTTAGCATCAGGTAAAGCCGTGGCAAAAGGTCTCGAGCAAGCGGGCTTTACTGATGTCGCTTTGGTCGATACCAAAGGTTTTGATTTACACAAATTAGTGGAAATGGGTGTCGATCGCGTTTTTATTGCCCTACACGGTCGTGGTGGTGAAGACGGTACATTGCAAGGCGCACTTGAATACTTAGGTATTCCTTACACGGGCTCTGGTGTTTTAGGCTCAGCCTTGGCAATGGATAAGATCAAAACCAAGCAAATTATTCAGTCAGTTGGTTTGCCAACGGCTGCGTTTGTCATTGTTGATAAAGCGAGTTATGTCACCGAGCAAGCTGAGCAAATTATCGCTGATTTAGGCGGTAAAGTGATGGTCAAGCCATCATGTGAAGGTTCGAGTATCGGCATGGCGATCGCGACAAACGCTCAAGAGCTAAATAAAGCGTTAGCGCATGCCTTTGATTTTGATGATGCGATTTTAGTCGAGGCTTGGATTGATGGTTTGGAGTACACCGTTGCCATTTTAGGTGAACAAGCCTTACCGCCAATCCACATGCAAACGCCGAATGCGTTTTACGATTATCAGGCCAAGTATCAATCAACAACGACTCAGTATCACTGCCCTGCGGGTTTGAGCGAACAAGACGAAGCTGAAATTCGCTTATTAGCAGAAAAGGCTTTTAAAGCGATTGGCACCAAAGGTTGGGGGCGAGTTGATTTTATGCGCAATCAGCAAGGGCAATGGCAGATTTTAGAAATTAATACGGTACCAGGCATGACAGAAACATCACTAGTACCGAAGGCGGCTAAGGTTCAGGGCTTGAGCTTTAGTCAATTGGTTACCCGTATCGTTGAGCTAAGTGAGTAACTATGAGTAAGGCAGCCGAGCAAAAAAAAGCAGTGCACTGGTCGTTTTGGCTAGGCTTTGGCTTTTTTATCGCGGTTGTTGTTGGCTTGATTAGCTTTAGTGTCTATTTCTTTAACGAAATGTCACAAGATGAAAAAGTGCCGGTCACCAGCATTAAGGTTGAAGGTGAAATGCCATATACCCAACACGCCGATATTGAGCAGGCTTTAGATGCCGTAAACTTGAGTAACTTTATTAACTTAGACGTTAATCACGTGCAACAAGTGATAGCTAAATTGCCATGGGTTTATTCAGTGTCAGTGCGCAAGCAATGGCCGAATGCGCTCAATATCTACGTGGTTGATCAAACGCCTGTTGCATTGTGGAACGCTGACTTTTTAATAAACCAATACGGTCAAGCATTTCAGGCCGATAGTGCGCGACTAACGCGCAAGTTACCGGCATTTTTTGGCCCAGAGGGTAGTGAACAAACGGCGTTAGCTAATTATCGCAACTTTAATAAGTTACTGGCATTTAGTGACTTAGCTATAGATGAACTCGTGCTCACAGAGCGCTTTTCATGGCAACTAACACTCAATGATGGTGTTAGCCTGAATTTAGGTAGGGAAAACCGCATTGAAAGAATCCAACGTTTTGTTGATGTTTACCCTCAAATAATTGAGCAAAAACAAGAAAATCAAAACGTTGATTATGTAGATTTAAGATATGACACAGGGTTAGCCGTTGGCTACAAAACTGTGCTTGATAAAAATAAACAAAGAGCTTAACAAATGGCAAAAGTAACAGAAAGAAATTTGGTTGTTGGCCTTGATATTGGCACTTCAAAAATTTCTGTCGCGGTCGGTGAAATCACGCCAGACAATCGCTTGAGTATTGTCGGTGTCGGTAATCAGCCATCGCGTGGCATGGACAAAGGTGGTGTTAACGATTTAAATCTCGTTATTCAGTCAATTAAACGTGCAATAAACGAAGCTGAATTGATGGCAGATTGCCATATTAGCTCAGTGTATTTAGGGATCTCAGGTAAGCACATTAGTTGTCAAAACGAAAATGGCATGGTGCCAATTAACGACAAAGAAGTCACCCAGGAAGACGTTGATAACGTGATCCACACTGCCCGTTCAGTACCAATTTCCGCTGAGCGCCGTTTACTTCATGTTTTGCCACAAGAGTACAGCATTGATGTACAAGACGGTATTAAGAGCCCTATTGGTATGTCTGGTGTTCGCATGGAGGCCAAGGTTCACATTATTACCTGTGCCAACGATATGGCGAAAAACTTAGTCAAGTGTGTTGAGCGTTGTGAGTTAAATGTCGATCAGCTAATTTTCTCAGCGCTAGCATCAAGCTACGCCGTGGTAACGGAAGATGAAAAAGAGTTAGGGATTTGTGTCGTTGATATCGGTGCAGGCACCATGGATATTTCGGTATTTACCGGTGGCGCATTGCGTCATACTGCCGTCATCCCTGTTGCTGGCAATCAAGTGACCAGTGATATTGCAAAAATCTTCAGAACGCCGTTAAGCCATGCTGAAGATATTAAAGTGAAATATGCTTGTGCCTTGAGAAATTTAGTCTCGATGGAAGAAAACATCGAAGTGCCAAGTGTCGGTGGTCGCCCTGCGCGTTCAATGTCGCGTCACACGTTAGCTGAAGTGGTTGAGCCGCGTTATCAAGAACTGTTTGAGCTTATCCACGAAGAACTCAGAGAAGCTGGCTTAGAAGAACAAATAGCTGCAGGCTTTGTCTTAACGGGTGGAGCCTCAAAAATGCAAGGTGTGATTGAATTTGCAGAAGAGATATTTCAAATGCCAGTGCGACTAGCCCAGCCAACTGAAGTGGTTGGATTGAAAGAGTATGTTAATGACCCAACTTACTCTACGGTCGTTGGATTATTGCATTATGGCGTGCTAGCTGCAGAGCAAGAAAGCAAAGAGACAAAAGTTTCTGATGGCGTGACAGGGTTGTGGTCACGCATCACCGCTTGGTTTAAGGGAGAATTTTAAACCGAGTTTAAATAAGCACGTGAGTGCTTAAGTACACAAGTACATAAGAATAATTTTGATTTTGGTAGAAACGTTGTAAAAAACGGAGAGAGTAAATATGTTTGAATTAATGGAAGAACATAACGAAGAAGCAGTAATTAAAGTCATCGGTGTTGGTGGCGGTGGCGGTAACGCTGTTGAGCACATGGTCAGTCAAACCATCGAAGGTGTTGAATTTATTACGGCAAATACAGATTCACAGGCGCTGAGAAATTCTTCAGCTAATGTGACCTTGCAAATGGGCAGTGACGTAACAAAAGGGCTAGGAGCTGGTGCCAACCCTGAAATTGGTCGTCGCGCAGCTGAAGAAGATCGCGAAACGATTAAGCAAACCCTCGAAGGTGCCGATATGATCTTTATCGCTGCTGGTATGGGTGGTGGTACGGGTACCGGTGCTGCGCCAGTAGTTGCTGAAGTTGCCAAAGAAATGGGGATTTTAACGGTTGCCGTTGTCACTAAACCTTTCCCATTTGAAGGTAAAAAGCGCATGAACTACGCCGATCAAGGCATTGAGTTCTTAGCGAAAAACGTTGACTCGTTAATTACGATTCCTAACGAAAAACTATTGAAAGTATTAGGCCCAGGTACGTCATTACTTGACGCATTTAAAGCAGCAAACAATGTACTATTAGGTGCGGTTCAAGGTATTGCAGAACTTATTACCCGCCCGGGTCTAATTAACGTTGACTTCGCCGATGTTAGAACCGTAATGTCTGAAATGGGGACCGCGATGATGGGATCTGGTATCGCATCGGGTGAAGATCGCGCCGAAGAAGCAGCTGAAGCTGCAATTTCAAGCCCACTGTTAGAAGATGTTGATTTAGCCGGTGCGCGCGGTATCTTAGTCAATATTACTGCAGGTATGGATATTTCAATTGATGAGTTTGAAACGGTAGGTAACGCGGTGAAAGCGTTCGCTTCTGAAAACGCAACAGTTGTTGTTGGTGCAGTTATTGACCCAGAAATGAGCGAAGAATTACGCGTAACTGTTGTTGCAACGGGTATTGGTGCAGAGCGCAAGCCTGACATTACATTAGTAAACCCAACGCCAGCAGTTGAGCCTGTCGCTGTCGGTGGTGATTATGTGCCAGCGCCACAACCTGAAGCTGCACCAGTGACAATGGCAGAGCCAAATGCGCAAGTGCAACCACAAAAAGTGACAGCACAAGAGTTAGATAATTATTTAGATATTCCTGCATTTTTGCGTAAGCAGGCAGACTAAATAATAATAAAATTAGTGATCTTTTGATCTTACTGGTTGGATCTGTTATATTATGCGACCGCTGAATTTTGGCGGGGTAATTGCTTAACTTTTTTGTAAAGCTTTTGAAGCGAAAAGGTAACAAATGACAAAACAACGTACTTTAAAAGATAGCGTTTCAACAATCGGCGTAGGATTACACAAAGGCGAGAAGGTGCAGATCACTCTCCGTCCTGCTCCTGCGAATACGGGTATTGTATTTCGTCGTGTTGATCTTGATCCTGTTGTTGATATTAAAGCCACCCCAGAAGCTGTGGGTGAAACAACGTTGTGTACCTGTTTGGTTAATGAGCAAGGTGTTCAAATTTCTACCGTTGAACATTTGCTTGCTGCTGTTTCTGCGATGGGGCTCGACAACTTAATTGTTGATGTTGATTCACCTGAAATTCCAATTATGGATGGCAGTTCATTACCTTTTGTATATCTGATCCAGTCAGT
Organism: Thalassotalea sp. LPB0316; assembly: GCF_014898095.1. Lineage (NCBI taxonomy): Bacteria > Pseudomonadati > Pseudomonadota > Gammaproteobacteria > Alteromonadales > Colwelliaceae > Thalassotalea > Thalassotalea sp. LPB0316. The sequence goes on along the minus strand of NZ_CP062946.1, from coordinate 197,300 downwards.
CGGTATTGAAACACTAAACGCGCCTAAGCGTTTCTTGAAAATCACTAAGCCAATTCGCGTAGAAGAAGGTGACAAGTGGGCAGAGTTAGAGCCTTATGAAGGTTTTAAAGTTAACTTTGCTATTGATTTTGATCACCCGGTAATTGCCAACACTACACAAAGCATGACGATGGACTTATCAAGCTGTTCGTTTGTTAAAGAGATCTCTCGCGCAAGAACCTTTGGCTTTATGAAAGACATCGAGTTTTTACGTTCACACAACCTAGCGTTAGGTGGTAGCTTAGAAAACGCGATAGTGCTTGATGAATACCGCATGTTAAACCCTGATGAATTGCGTTACGATGACGAATTCGTTAAACACAAAATCCTCGATGCAATCGGTGATTTATACATGGGTGGCGTGAGTATTTTAGGTCAGCTAAATGCATTTAAATCAGGCCATGCCTTAAATAATATTTTATTGCGTGAAGTGTTCAAGCAAACAGATGCTTGGGAGTGGGTAACGTATGAAGAAAACGTGCCGTCACCTATTGCATACCAAGAGATTAATCCTTCCGCTGTTTAATTAAGAATTTATTAAAAAACCGCTTTAATGCGGTTTTTTTGTTTCAGAAATGCCTAACTATTTAGTTTTATTGGCGTGGCTGGCTAATTTTTCGAGCTTTTGGCGTAATCCCTCAGGTGCGTTTTTCGCAACCTCGATGAGTTCTGAAGCAGATTGCACCGACATTTGCTTTTTCGGTTTATCTAAAACGGGCTGTTTAATTTCGGCTTTGTTGAGAAACGGCATAACAGAAATATCGATACGGCTGATTGCGCCATTAGTTTGTTGATTAAACGCTTGGGCGAGACTAAAGCGTTCAAATTGAAACCGTTGTGACCAAACAGAAGATTTTACTTCAATTACGATGGTATCGCCTTTAATATTACCAAGGTGCCAAGCATCGTCGGGAATGTCAGGGCAAATCTCTTTAACGGTGTCAGATAAACTGGCTAAAGAGTTGGTTTTTGTAGCAATATGTGCCAAAGTGCCCTTTGAAGCATCAAACAAAGATGATAAATCGATAGGTTGCTTTGTTTTTCGGTACATTGCTTAAGAAGTAAGAAAGTTATTTTATGAGTTTAACACTACTATATCGTGGAAAAAACGTAAGATTTAACGTTAAGTTAAATAAATTGCATTGGTTATCTGCGTTGATGGCTTTTGCCCTTATTTCCGGCAGTGTCCTGCATTTAGTTATCACTTCTAATGACGAGCCAAAAGACGCCGTACTTCCAGTGTTGGCCGAACAGGTAGGTGAGCCAGTTGCGCTTAGTAGTGAAGATCAAGCTCAAATTACGGCTTTGACAATGAAGTTAGCTGAATTACAAAGTCAGGTACTTCGTTTAAATGCGTTAGGCGATCGCCTTGCCGACGAAAACAATATTCCCGAAGAAGAGTTTAATTTTCAAACGCCACCTCCAAGCGGTGGTCCTTTACTCGCCTCGCTCGCCGAAGGTAAATCACTTGCTCAATTACTCGGTGAGTTAACCGAGTTGCAAACTGAGCTTGATCATGAAGAAAAACAACTTAAAATGCTTGAATCTTTAACATTGGGTCACCATATAACTAGTACGAGTTATTTATCGGGCCGTCCAATTAAAAAAGGTTGGCTATCATCGTATTTCGGTACGAGAAAAGATCCATTTACCGGCATGCCTGCGCACCACAAGGGCATTGACTTTGCGGGGAAAGAAGGCGCACCGGTAATTGCTACTGCTTCAGGCGTGGTAAGTTGGTCAGGTGAGCGATATGGCTATGGCAATTTAATCGAAATTAACCACGGTAATGGTATGAAAACCCGTTACGGCCATAACAAAACGCTGCTAGTAGCGGTCGGTGATGTCGTTAATAAAGGCGATGTTATCGCGAAAATGGGGAGTACAGGGCGCTCAACAGGGCCTCACGTACATTATGAAATCTTGCGAAATAATAAGCAGATAAACCCAATAAAATACGTATATCGCAAAGCTAAATAGCGATTACATAGACGAAATTATGTGATCGGTTTTTACCGATCATTTTTATTTTTAATTTTCATTTTAATGAAGGCAAATTGTAGAGATTCCTCTTCACAACATGGTTTGACAAGATGTTTTTAAAGTTAGCAACAAAAATTTTTGGTAGTCGTAATGACCGACTTATCAAACAAATGCGTAAAGAAGTAAAAAAAATAAATGCGCTAGAGCCTGAGTTTGAAGCACTCAGTGATGAGGAGTTAAAAGCTAAAACTGCTGAGTTCCAAGAGCGAGTAAAAAATGGCGAAAGTTTAGAGGCTATTTTGCCGGAAGCTTTTGCTGTCGTTCGCGAAGCGAGTAAGCGCGTATTCGGTATGCGCCACTTCGACGTGCAAATGATTGGTGGTATGGTACTTAACCAAGGCAAAATCGCAGAGATGCGCACTGGTGAAGGTAAAACATTAACCGCGACACTACCAGCCTACCTAAATGCTTTATCAGGCAAAGGTGTCCATGTTGTTACCGTAAATGACTACCTTGCTAAGCGTGACGCTGATTGGTCACGTCCGTTATTTGAATTCTTAGGTTTGACCGTTGGTTGTAATATTCCCGGTATGATGGGCCAGGAAAAGCAAGCGGCTTATCAAGCTGATATTACTTATGGTACCAACAATGAGTTTGGTTTCGATTACTTGCGCGATAACATGGCATTCTCACCGAGCGAGCGCGTTCAAAGACCACTTAATTTTGCGATTGTCGATGAGGTTGACTCAATCTTAATCGATGAAGCACGTACACCATTAATTATCTCTGGTGCTGCAGAAGATAGCTCTGAGCTATACCGAAAAATCAATGCGATTGTCCCTGAACTTGAGCAACAAAGTGAAGAAGACAAAGACGAAGAAACGGGTCAGTCGGAAGACTTCGTTGAAGGTGATTTCACCGTTGATGAAAAGTCAAAACAAGTATACTTAACTGAGCGCGGCCAAGTACGCGTTGAGGAAATGATGCAAAAGCTTGGTTTGATCCAAGAAGGCGAATCGCTTTACGCTGCCTCGAATATTTCAATTTTACATCACGTAATGGCGGCGTTGCGCGCCCACAAACTATTTACTAAAGACGTTGATTACATTGTTAAAGATAATGAAATCGTTATTGTTGACGAACACACCGGTCGTACAATGGAAGGTCGCCGTTGGTCAGAAGGTTTACACCAAGCCGTTGAAGCAAAAGAAGGTGTAAACATTCAAAATGAAAATCAAACATTAGCGTCAATTACCTTCCAAAACTTCTTCCGCATTTACGATAAGTTAGCGGGGATGACAGGTACAGCTGATACCGAAGCGTTCGAATTTAACCATATTTATGGCTTAGAAACCGTTATTATCCCAACCAACAAGCCGATGATTCGCGATGATCGCGCCGACTTAATCTACTTAACACAAGAAGAAAAATTCGAAGCGATTTTAGAAGATATCAAAGACTGTGTAGAACGCGGACAACCGGTGCTTGTCGGTACGATTAGTATTGAAACCTCTGAATTCTTATCGAGTTTCTTAAAGAAAGCGAAAATTAAGCACAAAGTACTTAACGCTAAATTCCACGCCCAAGAAGCTGAAATTGTTGCCGACGCAGGTAAAGTAGGTGCCGTAACTATAGCGACTAACATGGCCGGCCGTGGTACCGATATCGTGTTAGGCGGTAACTTAGACGCGATGATCGATAAGTTACAAAACCCAACACCAGAGCAAATTGAAAAAGTGAAGGCTGAATGGCAAGAGCAACACGATAAAGTACTTGAGCTAGGTGGTTTGCACATTGTTGCGACTGAACGTCACGAGTCACGTCGCATCGATAATCAGTTACGTGGTCGTTCTGGTCGTCAAGGTGACCCGGGTTCAACGCGTTTCTATTTATCGATGGAAGATGGCTTAATGCGTATATTTGCCTCTGAGCGTATCGCCAATATGATGCGTAAATTAGGTATGGAGCGCGGCGAAGCTATTGAGCACCCTTGGGTGACTCGCTCTATCGAAAATGCGCAGCGCAAAGTAGAAGGCCGTAACTTTGATATTCGTAAACAATTACTTGAATTTGATGATGTATCAAACGATCAACGTAAAGTTATTTACGAGCAACGCAATGGCTTAATGGATGAAGAATCAATCCAAGATGTTATTGAGTCGATTCGCCATGACGTATTAGACGGCATTATTAGCCAACATATTCCACCTCAATCACTCGAGGAAATGTGGGACGTACCAGGCTTAGAAGAACGATTAAAAGGTGAACTAGCACTCGATTTACCGATTGGTAAGTGGCTAGAAGAAGATAAGAAACTTCACGAGGAAACCCTGCGTGAAAAGATTATCCAAATTGCCGACGAACAATACGCTGAGAAAGAAAAAGCTGTTGGTGCTGATGTCTTACGTCAGTTTGAAAAAGCAGTGATGTTACAAAGCTTAGACTCTCATTGGAAAGAGCACTTAGCGGCGATGGATCACTTGCGTCAAGGTATCCATTTACGTGGTTACGCACAAAAGAACCCTAAGCAAGAGTACAAGCGTGAATCGTTTGATTTATTCTCAGAAATGCTAGAAAACCTTAAGTACGATGTCGTTGGTATTCTATCGAAAGTGCAAATTAGGGAAGAATCTGATGTTGAAGCTGTTGAAGAGCAGCATCGCAAAGCGGAAGAGACACCGAAAGAATACAACCACCAACAAGCTGAACAAGCTACCGTTCAGCAACGTCAACCACGAGTTGGTCGAAACGATCCTTGTCCGTGTGGCTCTGGTAAAAAGTACAAGCAGTGTCACGGTAAGTTAACCTAAAGGTTAAGCTAAACAGCTGGGGTCAGAGTCGATTGACTCTGACCCCTTTTTTGTTTGGAGTATATTATGTCATTAGTTCATGTCGCCGTTGGTGTTATCAAGAGCGGTGAAAGTTACTTTCTAACCAGAAGGCTTGCTAATACCCACCAAGGCGGTAAATGGGAGTTTCCTGGTGGTAAGGTCGAAGCAGGAGAAAGTGTTTACCAAGCGCTTCACAGAGAGCTTGAAGAGGAAATTGCTATTGATGTCTTGAGTTGTATTCCGTTGGTCACCATCGAGCACGATTACGGCGATAAACAGGTGAAATTAGAAGTCTTTATCGTCGATAACTTCGCCAATGAGCCTCAGGCACAAGAAGGGCAAGAGCAGGGATGGTTTAGTTACTCAGAAATGCTTGAGTTAGACTTCCCGAAAGCTAATGTTGAGATATTGGCAGCGATTGAAAAGCTATAAGGCTGAGGGGCTTGAAAGCGATAAGGCTTGACGTAGATGGACAGATATTGCGTTAAAGCGTTACAGCCATACCACGTTACAGCCTTAAAGCACTATTACTTACTCTGGCTCTACAAAAAATTTATTATTTTGTAAAAACTCACCCTCTAATGCATCTAGCATTTCTTCACTCATTACCACTTCAGGCGTAATTGGTTGGGAAATTTTATTGCTTTCATCAGCCCATTCGCCTAAGTCGATAAGTTGGCAGCGCTTTGAGCAAAAAGGACGATATTCATTGTCAGTCTGCCATTCAACTTTGGCTTTACAGGTTGGGCAGTCTACGATCAAAGCCATTACGGATTCCTAGTTGGTATTAATTTATCCTGCGATTATAGCGCATTGGGGAGTTATGCCAAATAATCGCTAGGTTAGGGTTAGCATTTAGCTAAATAAAATTTGGTCGCGTTATTAGCGTAGCGGCGACCACTTTGCTCGCATGGCAACATAAAGCGAATTGAATATCTAAAGCGATTGCCACTGACCGTCGGGTAATATTGCGCCGCTTCATCAACTTCAATGCGCAATAGCAATAATCCTTCACCACTGTCTTGGAAAAAACCACTCTCGGTTTCTATACACTCAAAATCACTGCGTTGTCTAATAAAAACGAGCACAAGTGCGATCGCATCTTTGATCTGAGTTAACGTTGAAAGCCAGGTTTCAATGGTATGATTGGTAACACTAGCACTCTGATGAAGAAAAAATTGCAGTTGCGGTAAGTCGAAGCTTGCACTACCCCCTTGGATCGCAAAACGTTGCTTGACGCCAGATAAAAACTTATCTTCTTTTAATTGCCACCACGGCAATTTAGTACTGCGCAATTGGTTAACTAGTGCGACAGTGGCGCGTAAGTTTTCTTCTAATGCCGATGTGTCAACATCACTTCGCTGCGACCAAATCACTAGGTTTTGCTCTAGTTTTTCTAGGTCTTTAATTAAATCACCACGAATGTCGTTGCGCTCTAAGCTATCTAGAATGGCAAACAAAGAGGTAAATAAAACGGAATAGCCTTGTTGTAGGCCAATTTTTTGAGCACTTTCTACTTGGCCAAAGAGATGCTCTAGCTTAAGGTAGTTTCTGATCCGCTCATTTAGCGGGTGCTCATATAAAATTCGTGCCATAACAAGGTGTTAATAAAAAGACTGAAGTTATATTAACCATTAACGAATAAAATCGCTAATGTTTATTTTACCCCAATAAAACAAAACAACAATTCGAGCTAGTTTAACACTCTAGCGCGCTTTATTGCGGCTTGTTGGGTAAATAAGTGATCGAGTTTGTCAATTTGTGTAGCAAGGGCTTTAGCGTCAGTGTGTTGATTATCTATAACGTGATCGGCACGCGCCAACCTGTCTTTGCGACTAATTTGACTCGCGATGATACTTTTTATCGTTTTTTCGGATGAACCATCTCGATTGGCAGTTCTTGCCAGTTGAGTTGCTTCATCAACATCAATGACTAATACGGTATCAACATATTGTTCAAGCTTGTTTTCTAATAATAAAGGTGCGACCAATAAGCAATAATCACTGTTACTATTAGCCAACTGTGCTAGCATCTCTTGTCTAATAGCAGGGTGGAGTAATTGATTTAGCCAGAGTTTAGCTTGTTCATCGGCAAATACTTTTTCCCGCAACTTAGTGCGATTTAAACTGCCATTTGCTTGAATAAAGTCTTGACCAAAGTGATTTGCGATAGCTGTCAGGGCAGGGCGACCGGGCTCAACCACTTGGCGAGCAACTTCATCTGCATCGACAACATCGATGCCTTTTTCGATAAAGCGATTGGCGATCGTTGTTTTACCGCTACCTATACCACCCGTTAAGCCAACAATGTATTTATTACTCATGCATTTTCCTGCTAATTATGCGCTGTTAAGCCATTATATAACCTAAGTACCATCGCCAAATGTCGTTACCCCATAACAGGCAAATCCAGCCGGCTACAGCGAGATATGGGCCAAATGGAATCGGGTTTTCTCGGTTGTGTTGTTTAAAGGCAATCAGACTGATGCCAACAATTGCTGCAACGACAGAGGCCATAAGGATGTGAAGGGGTAAAAGTTGCCAACCAAACCAAGCGCCAAACATGGCAACGAGTTTGAAATCGCCATGTCCCATACCTTCTTTACCGGTTAATAATTTGAATAACCAAAACACAGAATAAAGGCTCATATAGCCAGCTACAGCACCAATTACGGCGTCTGACAAGGTAGCAAATTGACCGTTAATATTAACCAGTAAACCAAGCCACAGCATCGGATAAACTAACTGATCCGGCAGTAACATGTGGTCAAAGTCAATCATAGTTAAACAGATCAAAAACCACGTCAGTAAAATAACCCAAAGGGTGGTCATCGTAGGTCCGAAAAAACAGGCCACAGCGACACTAAGTATTGCCGTACTAAGTTCTATGATGGGGTAACGCGCAGAAATTGCAGTTTGGCATTGGCTACATTTACCTTTGAGCAACAGCCAGCTAATAACAGGAATATTCTCGTAGAAGCGAATTTTGTGATGACATTTAGGACAACTTGACGCTGGCTTTGACAAGGTCAGTGTGTCAAATTGCTTTTCGGGTATATCCTTAACTTCATCAGCTAAGAATTCTCTGCAATCGCGGTACCATTCGCGCTCTAGCATTTTAGGAAAGCGATAAATAACCACATTTAAAAAACTACCAACCATAAGAGAGAAGATAAATACGGTGGTGTAAAAGTAACTTGGTGATTGTTCAAAAAGGGCGAAAATGTCTGCAAACATTGAAATACTCTTCAGGTGTCAGGGGTTATCATAGCATCATTCAAGATGGGCTAGTGTAGTGTTAACAAGCAAGGGGTAATATTGAAATCCCGCAATAAACCGATTGCGGGATGACATCATCTAAACAACTTGACCTATTTGGAAAATAGGTAAGTACATAGCAACGATTAAACCACCGATAACAATACCGAGTACGGCCATGATCATCGGCTCTAATAGCGCGGTTAGGTTGTCAACCGCATTATCAACCTCTTGCTCATAGACGGTAGCGACTTTCGCAAGCATATCATCAACGGCACCCGACTCTTCACCGATGGCAACCATTTGAATGACCATGTCAGGGAAGATATTACTGTTGCGCATCGCCAAGTTCATCTGCATACCTGATGAAACTTCCGAGCGAATATCTAAAATAGCATCGCGAAATACCGCATTGCCAGAGGCACCGGCAGCAGACTCTAAAGCATCAATTAAAGGGACGCCAGCAGCAAAGGTAGTTGCTAATGTTCGCGCATATCGCGCAATGGCGGCCTTGTGCAGGATATCGCCAACTACAGGTAACTTGAGAATGTTTTTATCAACAGTGTCACGCAGGTTTTTATTTTTACGATGAGCGTTTTTAAAAGCCCAACTAAAAGCAAAGAGCCCTCCGAGTACCAAATACCAAGTAGACTGCATTACTTCTGATATCTTGATTACTAACATAGTAAAAGCTGGAAGCTCTGCACCAAAACTATCAAAAATCTCTTTAAAGGTCGGCACAACAAAGATAAGTAAAATAGACGTTACGATAATGGCAATCACGATAACGGCAATAGGGTAAGTTAATGCTTTCTTAATTTTTGCTTTGAGTGCTTCGGCTTTTTCTTTATAGGTGGCGATACGATCAAAAATCGTTTCTAAGGCACCAGATTGCTCTCCCGAGTGGACTAAGTCGCAATATAAATCATCAAAATGAATTGGGTGCTCTCTAAGACACTCAGATAACGGAGAGCCAGCTTGCAATTTAGTGCCGATATCACCCAGCAGTTTTTGCATATTGCCGTTATTATGGCCTTTACCAATCATCTCGATAGTTTGTACCAATGGCACACCAGCACCTAGCATGGTTGCAATTTGTCTAGTTATCGTCGTTATATCAGCTGAAGTAAGCTTTTTATCGCCACCAAACAAAGGTTTGGCTTTTTTCTTAATACGGCCTGGGGTGACACCTTGCTTTCGCAGTTGGGCTTTGAGCTCCATAATACTGCCAGCTGAGAGCTCACCGCTAATTTTTTTGCCCTTGCGGTTAACGCCTTGCCATTGAAAGACATCGAGGGGTTTTGCACTTTTTGATTTAGCAACAGCCATATAAATACCTAATGCATGTTCTATTCTATTTCTTGTTATACCAATGAATGTAGTGAATTGGTATTAATTTAACCGCTAGTAACTCGGTTGACTTCTTCCAGGCTAGTGACACCTTGCATTGCTTTGATTAAGCCTGATTGCCTCAAGTTGTTGAAACCTTCCTTTTGACATTGCTCGGCAATATCGAGTGAATTGCCCCCTTCCATAATAATTGAAGAAAGCTTTTCACCTATCTTGATCACTTCGTAAATACCGACTCGGCCTTTATAGCCGCCAGTACATTGATCACAGCCGACTGCTTTAAATAGCTTTACGTTTGGCAATTGTTCATGGGTAAAACCTTGCTTGATCAGCTCTTCATCTGGAACGTGCTCAGGCTCTTTACAAGCCATACATAGGCGTCGCGCTAATCGCTGAGCAATAATAATACTGACTGAGCTTGCGACGTTATACGAGGGCACGCCCATATTTAATAAACGGGTAAGCGTTTCTGCTGCCGAGTTAGTGTGTAGTGTCGATAACACTAAGTGACCTGTTTGCGCCGCTTTTATTGCGATTTCCGCCGTTTCTAAATCTCGAATTTCACCCACCATGACAATATCGGGATCTTGACGTAAAAATGAGCGCAAAGCGCTTGGGAAAGTTAACCCAGCTCTGGTATTGATTTGTACTTGGTTGATACCTTCTAGGTTAATTTCAACGGGATCTTCTGCTGTCGATATATTGCGCTGCTCGGTATTGAGAATGTTTAAACCCGTATAAAGCGATACGGTTTTACCAGAACCCGTTGGGCCGGTCACCAGAATCATGCCTTGCGGTTGAGCTAATGCGTCCATGTAGATTTTCTTTTGCTCTGGCTCATAGCCTAACATGTCAATGCCTAACATGGCACTTGAGCTATCGAGAATACGCATTACAATTTTTTCGCCCCACATGGTGGGCAGGGTACTGACGCGAAAGTCGATTGATTTCTTTTTCGATAACGCAAGTTTGATTCGACCATCTTGCGGCACACGGCGCTCAGCAATATCGAGTTTTGACATAACTTTCAAACGCGCTGCCATCCTAGATGATAAGGTCACTGGCGGACGCGCTATTTCAGTTAAAATGCCGTCGATACGAAAGCGAATGCGATAAGCTTTCTCATAGGGCTCAAAGTGTAAATCCGAGGCGCCTTTTCTGATGGCATCGAGCAGGATTTTATTGATGTAAACAACAATTGGGGCATCATCTTTACCCTCTTCGTTGGTATCATCTTTGCGCTCTTCTTCGACATCGATACCGGCGAGCTCTTCGGTATCCATGTCAGAAATATCGAGCGCATCAGTATCTTCTTCTAAAATCCGCTCTATCGCGGTAGACAAGCTATTTTCATTGGCAAGAATAAGCTCAGTGGTATAACCGGTATTAAACTGGATTTCTTCCAACGCATCTAAGTTAGTTGGATCCGACATGGCCACAAATAATACTTTACCGCGCAGGTAAATTGGCAATGCGCTGTGTTTACGGATCAGCTTTTCGTTGCGAATACCCTCGGGTATAAGGCTTGTATCAAAGGCATCTAGATCGATATAAGGGTAGCCGAAACTTTGGGAAAAAATACTGGCTACTTTACTGGCATTGAGGTGTTTGTCTTCGACTAAATAGCGGACAAAAGGTTTGTTCTGGCTAATAAAACCAGAGCTGATCTCGTCTAGTTGTTCGTCTGACACCAGCTGATGCTTAGCAAGTGCCGATAGCAAACTTGATTGTTGATGAAGTCCTTTCATTTTTTAGTTATTGATCTTTGAAAGATTTAAATTTTATTGTGACACAAAAATGGTCATTAGACGATATTTAGACACAAAAAAAGCAGCCGAAGCTGCTTTTTTAATAAAATTGAGTGTCTATTAACACTCAACCCAATCTGTACATACGTTAGTGCCGCCTGTTGAAGCGTAAGTCCATTGAACTTGACCGCCAACGATTGCAGGAGTAAGAGTACCTGTTTCAGCAACACCGTTGCCGTCTACGTCACCAAAGTTTACTGTAATTATACTTGCTGCAACTGCTGTGACAGCGCCTGCTACCGCTGGAATGCCTTCAGCGCCAGCGTTACAAGGTGCTAAGTTACCACCATTAGTCTGAATACAAACAGCTACAGCTGTTTTGTATGGAGAAGCTTCTGACATTGTCGACTGAGCATCAGCGCTACGCGTGTACTGTGTGTACTGCGGAATAGCCACTGCGGCTAAGATACCGATGATTGCAACAACAATCATTAATTCAATAAGAGTGAAACCCTTGTTGTTTTTGGCTTTCATTAAGTTTTTCATAATAGTACTTCCATTATTCATTACGGGGGCTTTCGTTATAGTGATACAAAAATTTTTAAATGTAAAATATTGTTACGCATTTTTTTTAGATTTTTGCAATTTCCCCGAAAACTTTGCCTGAAATAGTAGCATTTTATTGATTTTTAGGATTTTTACTCTAATTTTGTTTGCCTATTAGCCGTCATTAGCCTAGCGATAAAGTGGCTTAACTAAAGCCATTAGTTAAAGCGCATAGACAAGTCGATGGCCTGAACGTGTTTGGTTAGCGCGCCAACCGAAACAAAATCAACCCCTGCTTGGGTGTATGCTTTTAATTTTTCCAATGTCATATTACCCGAGACTTCTAATTGTGCCTTGCCGCGAGTTAACGCTACGGCCTGCTCAATCATTTTTGGTGTAAAATTATCTAGCATAATAATATCGGCACCGGCAGTTAATGCTTGGTTGAGTTCTTCGATTGACTCTACTTCAACTTCCACTTTCTTTGTTGGGTGATTATGCTTTGCCGTCGCTACGGCGTTATCAATACCACCACAGGCGGCAATGTGATTTTCTTTGATCAAAAAAGCGTCGAATAAGCCAATTCTGTGATTAACGCCACCGCCACATTTTACCGCATACTTTTGTGCGCTTCTCAAGCCCGGTAATGTTTTTCGGGTATCAAGTAGCTTGGTGACGCTACCTTGTAATTGCTCGACGTATTGGCTAACAACCGTTGCCGTGCCCGAAAGTGTTTGAAGAAAATTAAGTGCCGTTCGCTCACCGGTCAAAATCAGCCGAGCATTGCCCGTTAGTTCAAACAGTGTGGTGTTGGCTTTAACGGCTTCACCGTCGTTTACATACCAAGTAATTTCTGTTTTGCTGCCAATCGATTCATCGAGTTGTCTAAATACTTCGTTGACCCAGTCTACGCCACAAACAATACAATCTTCACGGGTGATAACCTTAGCATTGGTTTGATTATCCTGAGGAATTAAACTAGCGGTAATATCAGCATTGGCGTCAACACTGCCGCCTAAGTCTTCCTTTAGTGCCCATGTAACTGTGGTTGCAATGTCTTGTTGTAACGCTGGAGTTTGCATTTATCTTTGCTCTCGTATAATTAATTGGTTGCCTGTTTGGCTAAATTCAACTTGTTTTAATGCGCTCATGCCCAGCAGGATTTCGTCTGAATCCATTGCTGGGTTGATGTTGGCGGCGACATTATACAGCGTTATCTCGCCGATGCGTAGGGTAGACAAGGTGGTTCGATAAACTTTTATTCTGCCATTGGCCGTATTCACTAAGTAGCTGCCTTGAGGCTCAAGGTACAATTGCTTGGCGATATGTTCAGGTATTGAAACGGAAGTCGCGCCAGTATCAAGTAAAAACGTCACTTGTTGTTGGTTAATTTCGCCGTTGAGCACGTAGTGACCATAACGATTTTGTAAGAGTGTGACACTTACTTGGCCGCGCGAGGAACGTTCACTTTTAAGGTCCTGATTGGGGTTGTATTGATAGCCCAATAACTCATCAAATAATAATACGACAAGCCCAAGCCCCACTATCCAGCTTAACCAAGTAAATGTTCGTCCGATTTTGTTTGTATCAGGCTGTTGATCCATAATATATTCTTCGCTGGTCTGTATTTACTTCAAACGCTTACGTTAAACGATGACAAATCTCAATATCAATAATGGTTGGCTAGAGGGGGTTGAGCATCAACCTTCTCCGCATTTTACGTCGAGAGAACACAACGAGGAGATTAATTTACTCGTTGTTCACAATATATCTCTACCACCTAAGCAATTTGGTGGATCATATATTACTGATTTATTTCTCGGGCGACTCGATCCAACAGCTGATCCTTATTTCGAATCGATTTATCAATTACAAGTTTCTGCTCATTGCTTAATTCGTCGCGACGGTCAGATCATTCAATATGTCTCTTTTGAAGACAAAGCTTGGCACGCTGGCGTCTCACATTTTAACGGACGAGACAAATGTAACGATTTTTCAATTGGTATCGAACTTGAGGGTGCCGATGATATTCCTTATACTTTCGAACAATATCAACAGCTTGCAAATATTACAAATGCTTTACAACAAGTTTACCCAATAGTTAAAGAAGGTATTGTTGGTCATTGTGATATTGCCCCAGAGCGCAAAACAGATCCCGGTGAAGCATTTGATTGGCAAAAGTTTTATCAACTTTTATCGGTTTAACGCTAGAATAACAGTTATAGGTAATGGAACCTCGCTATGAATTTAATTAGTTTACTGATTGCTTTATCGGCACAAAAAAGCCTGTCCGCCAAAGTTTGGCAGTTTAGCTTTCACTTTAACCACCTTATTAAGTTATTTGAAAAATTTGGCTTGATTAACCCTGCCAATAAGCGCTTATCTGATTTTAGCGCGCTGCTACTTGTGGTTATTCCTGTTGTTATTTGTTATTTCGTGCTCGACTTAATTGACGATACGATTTTGTATTTAGTTGCGTCAACCTTATTACTTATTGTGGTATTCGGCTGTATAAAAACTCGTGAGGCATACAAAAGCTTCTTACAGGCAGCAAACCGCGATGAGCCTACGACCTGTGAATTAACCTTATTGCAGTTACAAGAAGATAAGAACTTACCGCGCATGCCGTTTGGTGAAACCATGGTGTGGTTAAATTATCGCTATTTTATTGCGCCCATGCTGATCTTTGTTACCTTCGGTGCAACGGCCGCATTAGCTTATCGGTTATTGGTGACTTTAGGCGAATTAACACAGCGTGAAGCGTCGGATGCATATTATATTAATGAGCAAGGGCAAGCTGTTATTGCAAGACTGTTTGCGATTATCGATTGGCCATTGGTCCGTATCGTTTCTTTTGCTTATATGTTGGTGGGCCACTTCTCGAAAGCTGTGCCTACATATTTGGAAAACTTTTTCGACTTTGATGTGCCAGCACACCGCGTGTTGAGCAATGTTGCTAAACAATCAGAGGACTTCATGGTTGATGAAGAAGATTGTGTCGCCGAGCCTTGTTTATTGGTTAAGCTAGCAAAACGTACTTTGCTACTCATCTTATCTATCGTTGCGGTGTTAACCATTACCGGGGTGATCAACTAAAGGTTGGAAGGCTGGAAAGTCAGAAGGTTAGAAGGTTAGAAGGTTAGAAGGTTAGAAGGTTAGAAGGTTAGAAGGCGGTAAGGCTTGAAAGCTTTTATACTTACCATCGTCATACCCGAGACGTCGGGTATCTCATAGGCTGAATCAAGTTTATAAGTAAGGAGATTCCGGCCTAAAACACCGCCGGAATGACGCTATGCTTTTACATTCCCACATTTCAACATTTAAGTTGGAAGGTTTTTAGGCTTACCATCGTCATACCCGAGACGTCGGGTATCTCATAGACTATATCAAGTTTATAAGTAAGGAGATTCCGGCCTAAAACACCGCCGGAATGACGCTATGCTTTTACATTCCCACATTCCCACATTCCAACATTTAAGTTGGAAGGTTTTTATACTTACCATCGTCATACCCGAGCCGTCGGGTATCTCATAGACTGCATCAAGTTTATAAGTAAGGAGATTCCGGCCTAAAACACCGCCGGAATGACGCTATGCTTTTACATTCCCACATTCCCACATTGAAACGTTTTTATTAATGGTCAGACCTTTCTTTAACGCTCGGTGATTTTAGCTAAATTAGAGTATTTCGCATAAATACTCTAAAAAAGTCGTTGGCTTTATTGCTGACTTAAGGTAGATTAGCAAAAATTTTCGGCTTTTTAAGCCTCTTTTTTATTGAAGGATTTTAATGGTAAGACCAATTTACCATTTTTTTTTAGGTAGGTTTGATTGAATGTTAACTTGGTTATTCAATTAAACATATAAGGTTATTTAAGAGTAGGTGTATGTCACTTAAGCAAGCTAAATTATCAGACGTGATTCAAGAAAAGCTTGAAGCAATGATCATTGAAGGTAGTTTAGAAGCCGGTCAAAAGCTACCGCCAGAGCGCGAGTTAGCGGCTCAGTTTGAAGTGTCACGCCCTTCTTTGCGCGAAGCTATTCAAAAGCTAGAAGCTAAAGGTTTAGTTACCCGTAAGCAAGGCGGCGGTACGTTTGTCGCGAATAATATTTTAAGCGGCTTGTCTGATCCCTTGTTTGATTTAATGTCGAAAAACCCTGAATCACAGTTTGATTTACTTGAGTTTCGACATGGTATTGAAGGAATGGCAGCTTATTATGCCGCAATGCGCGGTACGCAAGCCGACTTTAAAGAAATTGAAAAAAAGCATTTAGCTATTGGTGATGCGCAGATTGAAAACGATTATCGCGCAGAAGCCTCTGCGGTGTTCGATTTTTATGTCGCAATTTGCGCGGCATCGCACAATGCCATTATTTTGCAAATGGCAAAATCAATGGCGCCACTATTAATTGATAACATCGCGAAAAACTTGACGATTTTATCGAAAAGACCCGATACCTTTGAGCGGATCGCCGACTATCGCAAACGCTTATTAGAGGCGATTGTTAGCGGTCAGCCACAGAAAGCGTGGGGGGCTAGTCACCGCCACCTAGCATTCATCGAAGAAGTATTGTTAAAGCTCACTCAAGAGCAAAGCCGCATGGAGCGCTCAATGCGCCGCATGCAAAGATATTAAAAACATGATGAAGAAAAAAGATGGCTTGAGAAAAATTGTCTATCTTTAAACTATTTATCACGAATACATAAACTAACGGAGACTAAGTAAAATTATGTCTGAGCTCCCTAAACACGATATAGATGCAGCAGAAACGCAAGAATGGCTTGAGTCAATCGAAGCTGTATTAGAAAACGAAGGCGCAGAGCGTGCTCATTTTCTACTGGAGAAATTGATCGACCGTGCCCGTCGTGGTGGTACGCACTTACCTTTTGATGCAACAACTGCATATGTAAATACTATCCCTCCAGGGCAAGAGCCACACATGCCAGCTGATCAAACCATTGAAGCGCGCATTCGTGCGGCAATTCGTTGGAATGCGATGGCGTTAGTACTTCGTGCATCTAAGAAGAATTTAGAATTAGGTGGTCACATTGGTAGTTTTGCTTCGTCTGCGATGTTATACGATGTTGGTTTCAATCACTTCTTTAAAGCGGCGACACCAGAGCACGGTGGCGACTTTATTTTTGCTCAGGGTCATATCTCTCCGGGTATTTACGGTCGCGCCTTTTTAGAAGGTCGTTTAACCGAAGAGCAAATGGATAACTTCCGCCAAGAATGCGACGGCAAGGGTTTATCTTCATACCCACACCCTCACTTAATGCAAGATTTCTGGCAGTTCCCAACGGTTTCAATGGGCTTAGGTCCACTACAAGCGATTTACACTGCTCGTTTCTTAAAATACTTAACCAACCGCGGTATTAAAGACTGTTCAGCACAACGCGTATACTGTTTCTTAGGTGATGGTGAATGTGATGAGCCAGAATCATTAGGTGCTATCGGCCTAGCGTCGCGCGAAGGCTTAGATAACTTAACCTTTATCATTAACTGTAATTTACAGCGTCTCGACGGTCCTGTTCGCGGTAACGGCAAAATCATTCAAGAGCTAGAAGGTACTTTCCGCGGCGCTGGCTGGGAAGTGATCAAAGTGATTTGGGGTTCATACTGGGATCCATTATTAGCCCGTGATACATCAGGTAAATTACTACAGTTAATGAATGAAACCGTTGACGGTGAATACCAAAACTGTAAAGCCAAAGGCGGCAAATACACGCGTGAAAAGTGGTTTGGTAAATACCCAGAAACAGCAGCGATGGTGGCTAATATGTCTGACGAAGACATCTGGCGCTTAAACCGTGGCGGTCACGATCCTGTGAAAGTTTACGCAGCCTATGATAAAGCAGTAAACACTAAAGGTCGCCCAACGGTTATCTTAGCGAAAACCGTTAAAGGTTTTGGTTTAGGCCAGTCAGGTGAAGCGCAAAACGTTGCCCACAACGTCAAGAAGATGGACGTAGAGTCTATCAAGCAATACCGCGACCGTTTCAATATGCCTATTTCAGACGATCAAATTGAAGACTTACCATTCTTCAAGTTCCCTGAAGATAGCCCTGAATACCAATACATGAAGGCTCGCCGTGAAGCACTTGGCGGCTCTTTACCTGCACGTCGTGAACAAGCAGATGAAGAGTTAGAAATTCCTTCAATGAAGGCATTTGAAGCGATTACAAAAGGTAGTGGCGATCGCGAAGTTTCTTCAACCATGACGTTCGTGCGCGTTTTAAATAGTTTATTAAAAGATAAGAAAATTGGTAAACGCATCGTGCCTATTATTCCTGATGAAGCACGTACTTTTGGTATGGAAGGCCTATTCCGTCAAGTCGGTATTTACGCCAACGAAGGTCAAAAATACGTACCACAAGATGCAGACCAAGTTGCATACTACCGTGAAGATAAAAAAGGTCAGGTATTACAAGAGGGTATTAACGAACTAGGTGCAATGGCATCGTGGGTTGCCTCAGGTACTTCTTATTCAACGTGTAATGCAACGACAATTCCATTTTACATCTACTACTCAATGTTTGGTTTCCAACGCGTTGGTGACTTAGCATGGGCAGCAGGTGATAGCCAGGCGCGTGGTTTCCTATTAGGTGCAACGGCCGGTCGTACAACACTTAACGGTGAAGGCTTACAGCATCAAGACGGTCACTCGCATGTTCAAGCGGGTTTAATTCCTAACTGTGTAACATACGATCCAACTTACGGTTATGAAGTTGCAGTTATCGTTCGCGATGGTTTACGTCGTATGTATGAAAATAACGAAAATATTTTCTATTACTTAACGTTAATGAACGAGAACTACCAACACCCAGCAATGCCTGAAGATAAAGATATTGAAGATCAAATTATCAAGGGTATTTACAAGCTTGAAAGTGTTGCTGCCAAGAAAGCAGCCGCTAATGTTCAGCTTATGGGCTCAGGTACTATCTTGTTGCAAGTAAGAGAAGCCGCGCAAATCCTAGCAAAAGACTACAACATTTCATCTGATGTTTACTCGGTTACCTCATTCAATGAATTAGCCCGTGAAGGTCAAGAGGTTGTTCGTCAAAACATGCTTAACCCAGAAGCTGAAAAACAAGTGCCATACATTGGTAAAGTGATCACGGCAGATAAAGGTCCTGCAATTGCAGCAACTGACTACGTTAAAGCCTACTCAGATCAAGTTCGCGCCTTTATCGACACCGACTACCGCTGTTTAGGTACTGATGGTTTTGGTCGCTCAGACAGCCGAGCAAACTTGCGTACGCACTTTGAAGTCAATGCCGGCTACATTGTTGTCGCGGCGTTATACGAGTTAGCAAACCGAGGTGAAGTTGAATATAAAGTTGTGACTGAAGCGATTGCTAAATTCAACATTGACGTAGCTAAAGTGAACCCACTTTACGCATAAGGCTAGAGGATCAAATAATGTCAGATATTCAAGAAATTCTAGTCCCAGACGTTGGTGGCGAAGAAGTTGAAATTATCGAAATCTGTGTTGCTGTGGGCGACACACTAGAAGCCGATGAAGGTATTGTTACCGTTGAAACCGATAAAGCATCAATGGACATTCCTGCACCCATTGCAGGTCAGTTAGTGTCATTGAGTGTGAGTGTTGGTGATAAAATCAAAGAAGGCGACAAAATTGGTGAAATGAAAGCTGAAGGTGCAAGCGCGCCGGCAGCTGAACCTGAAGTGGCTGAAGAGCCTGCACCAGTTGAAGCGCCAGCCGTTGAACAAGCGCCAGCAGCAACTGAAACTCCCGTACCAGTAACAAGTGGTGCAAGTGAAGTTATTACAATCGCAGTGCCAGATATCGGTGAAGATGGCGAAGTTGACGTCATTGACGTTATCGTAGCTGTTGGTGATGAAATCGCCGAAGAAGACGGTTTAATTACCTTAGAAACTGATAAAGCAACCATGGATGTACCATCAACGCATGCCGGTACAGTAAAAGAAGTGTTAGTTGCTGTTGGTGATAAAGTTAAACAAGGCTCACTTGTTATTAAACTTGAAACAGCAGGCGGTGCGCCAGTTGAAGCTGCGCCAGCACAGGCAGAAGCGCCGAAAGCCGAAGTTGCACCAACCCCAGCAGCTGCACCAAAAGCTGAAGCACCTAAATCTGCACCAGTACCACATCATCCTCATGCCGGTGAAACAAAGGGCAGTGGCAGTATCTTTACCTCGCCGTCGATTCGCCGTTTAGCGCGTGAGTTTGGCGTAGACCTAAGCTTAGTTAAGGGCACCGGACGCAAAGGTCGTATTTTAAAAGAAGACGTACAATCATACGTTAAATACGAACTATCTCGCCCGAAAGCTAACGCCGGTACCTCAGTGGCTGGTGGTTCAGGTGGCTTACAAGTTATCGAAGGTCGCAAAGTTGATTTTTCTAAGTTTGGTGAAATTGAAGAAGTACCATTAACGCGTATTCAGAAAATTTCTGGCCCGAACTTACATCGCAACTGGGTTACAATTCCACATGTTACCCAGTTTGATGAAGCCGACATTACTAACGTTGAAGCCTTCCGCAAAGAGCAAAATGTGGTTTGTGAAAAGCAAAAAATGGGCTTTAAGATCACACCACTTGTGTTCATTATGAAAGCCGTTGCTGACGCGCTTCGCGCATACCCAGTATTTAACTCAAGTTTAAGTGATGATGGCGAAAGCTTGATCATGAAAAAATACTGTCATATCGGCGTAGCGGTAGATACACCAAATGGTTTAGTGGTACCTGTTGTGCGCGATGTCGACCAAAAAGGTATTTACCAGCTATCAAAAGAGTTATTAGAAATTAGTGCTAAAGCACGCGATGGCAAGCTAAAAGCTGCTGACATGCAAGGTAGCTGTTTTAGTATCTCAAGCCTTGGTGGTATTGGCGGTACTGCATTTACCCCAATCGTAAATGCGCCAGATGTCGCGATTTTAGGTGTATCAAAATCTGAAATGAAACCTAAGTGGAACGGCAAGGACTTTGAGCCCCGCTTAATGTTGCCATTATCATTGTCTTATGATCACCGCGTGATCGACGGTGCCGTGGCTGCGCGCTTTATTGTCCACTTATCATCTGTGATGGCAGATATCAGAAAATTAGTGTTATAAATCAAAAGTTGTCGGTAAGAAGAAAAGTTTACAGTTAACTTCTATTTTTACCGACTTAAATTGATTAAAAGATGGCGAACAGGCTCGAGTTTCAGTAAACTGCTCGCCAGCAAATGATGAATTGTTACTCAAAAAATCAAGCAGGTAACAGTTAAACAAAAAAATATTGAGGTTAGCATGAGCAACGAGATTAAAACTCAAGTCGTAGTTTTAGGTTCAGGTCCTGGTGGTTATTCTGCAGCATTTCGTGCAGCAGACTTAGGTTTAGACGTAGTATTAGTAGAAAAGTACAGCAATTTAGGTGGTGTTTGTTTAAACGTTGGTTGTATCCCATCTAAAGCGTTATTACACGTTGCTAAAGTGCTTGATGATGCAAAAGATATGGCATCACACGGTGTGACATTTGGTCAGCCTGAGATCGATTTAGAAAAAATCCGCCAATGGAAAGATAAAGACGTTGTTGGCAAGCTTACGCAAGGTATCGCTGGTATGGCGAAAATGCGTAAAGTTAAAACGGTAACAGGTTACGGTAAATTCACTTCAGACAAAACAATTGAAGTTGAAGGCGCTGATGGCAAAACAACAGTAACATTCGACAACGCGATTATCGCTTGTGGTTCTTCAGTTGTTAACTTACCTTTCATTCCTGAAGACGACCGTATTATCGACTCAACTGGCGCTCTAGAGCTTAAAGACGTTCCA
Source organism: Thalassotalea sp. LPB0316 (assembly GCF_014898095.1). Taxonomy (NCBI): domain Bacteria; kingdom Pseudomonadati; phylum Pseudomonadota; class Gammaproteobacteria; order Alteromonadales; family Colwelliaceae; genus Thalassotalea; species Thalassotalea sp. LPB0316. The sequence continues at coordinate 175,750 of NZ_CP062946.1, read as the reverse complement.
GGTGAAATGTTAGTCCTTGGTGGTGGTATCATCGGCCTAGAGATGGGTACGGTATACAGCTCGTTAGGCGCTAAAGTTTCAGTGGTAGAATTTGCTGACCAATTAGTACCTGCTGCAGATGCTGACGTTGTTAAAATTTACACTAAGTACAACAAGCCGCGTTTCGAATCAATCATGCTTTCAACTAAGGTTGTAGCTGTTGATGCGAAAGAAGACGGTTTATACGTAACTTTCGAAGGTAAGAACGCACCAGAAGGTCAAGTGCGTTACGATAAGATCTTAGTTGCTGTTGGTCGTAAGCCAAACGGTCACTTAGTTGACGCTGACAAAGCTGGCGTAAACGTAGACGAGCGTGGTTTCATTAACGTATCTAAAGAGATGCGTACCAACGTGCCTCATATCTTTGCTATTGGTGATGTTGTTGGTCAACCTATGCTTGCTCACAAAGCGGTACACGAAGCACACGTTGCTGCCGAAGTTATTTCAGGTAAGAAGCACGAGTTTGACCCGCGTTGTATCCCTTCAATTGCTTACACAGATCCTGAAATTGCATGGGTTGGTGTTACTGAGCGCGAAGCAAAAGAGCAAGGTTTAAACATTGAAGTGGCTAACTTCCCATGGTCAGCATCTGGCCGTGCGATTGCATCAGCGCGTACTGAAGGTAAAACCAAGTTAATCTTCGACAAAGAATCTGGTCGCGTATTAGGTGGTGCAATTGTTGGTATCAACGCTGGTGAAATGTTAGGTGAAATTGGCCTAGCAGTTGAAATGGGTGCTGATGCTGAAGACGTAGGTTTAACCATCCACGCTCACCCAACATTAAATGAATCAATCGGCTTAGCAGCTGAGGTATTTGAAGGTTCAATTACCGATTTACCAAACGCAAAAGCCGTTAAGAAGAAAAAGTAAGTGGGACTTACTTTTCATTGCCGCAGGCAACCCCTGTGGTGAGGGCAAGGATAGCCCTGATAAAAAAATATTTACAATTTTTCGTCAATTGTAAAAAAGAGGTCAACGCAGTAACTGCGCTGACCTCTTTTTTTTACATGAAATATATTCAACTGTTTTAAACACCCTATCTTCCTGTACTCCTTGATAATCAATGCTTTGGCGCGACTAGTTCAAAAATCGATTGTTTTTTGTGTAAATATCATTACATTTGCTATTGTCATTAACACAAAAATAACTTTAAATTAACATGTAAATAAAAGTTACAAAATTTTAACATTTGTGTCAAAATTGAGCTTTAACAATTAATTTATACAAGTTGTTAAAGCCATAAATCGATATAAATCGATCACCGTACAGATGCAAGGTCTGTACAAAATAATAAAAACGTTCAGGGAGTAATAACTATATGAACAAGCTTAATAATGTCGCTAAAGGTATTAAATTAGCGCTTATGCTTGGTGCTGCATGTAGTGTCAATGCCTATGCTCAAGATGCTCAAGAGCAAGCTATTGCAGTACAAGCCGCCGCAAACGAAGTTCAAACAGATCCATTACTAGAAGAAGAAACAGAAGAGCGCATCGTCGTTACTGGTTCTCGTATTCGTCGTAGTGAATTTGATACTGCTTCTCCAGTACAAGTCATCAGTGGTGAAATTTCACGTGAGCTAGGTTTATTTGACGCAACGCAAATGTTGCAAAGAACAAACCAAGCCGCTGGTGCCCAAATCGATAATACCTTTGGTGGTTATGTTTTAGATAACGGCCCTGGTTCAGCATCAATTGGTTTCCGTGGCTTAGGTGCAGATCGTACCTTAGTTATGATCAACGGTCGCCGTATGGCTCCGGCCGGTGTTGGTGGCGCGCCAACAACACCAGATTTGAACTTGATCCCAGCGGTAATGATTGAGCGCATCGAAAACTTATACGATGGTGCATCAACAGTATACGGTTCTGATGCTATCGCCGGTGTAGCAAACGTGATGTTACGTCAAGATTTCGAAGGTTTTGAAATCCAAGGTTCTGCTAACCAACCAAAAGGCGACGGTGGTGAAGAAACTGTTTTATCTGCTATGTGGGGTAAAACATCAGATAATGGTTACATTGCCATTGGTGCTGAATATTACGACCGCAAGGCGCAATCACTAGCTGATAACCCATTTGTAAGAGGCTGTGAAGAGCGCATTTTTGAAACAGAAAATGGCGATATTGTTAAGCGTTACGGCGGTATTGGCCCAACAGTTAACGGTGAAGACTCTTGTGATATCTTCCCACTAACAAACCGTATGTTTATTGAAAACGGTTTCTGGGGCTCAGTGTACAATACACCTGGTTTCACCAATACGGGTATTCCAAACTGGAGTGAATCAACTGTTCCTTTCCAATATGCGGGCTTATTACCGACTTGGATTACTGGTGATTCAAATGGCGACGGCATCCATGATGTGGCTTTCCCTGACGGTAATGGCGACGGTCTACGCGATTTTGATTTCCAAGACCCACGCTATGCTTTCCAACAATCTGATTACTACAAATCAGGTGACTACTTAGGTAAGAACGAGCGTATCTCAGTTGTTGCCAACGGTGAATACAACTTCCAAGACGAGAACGATACAACGATTTACTTTGATGCATTATACGCTCAACGTAACTCAGATCAGTTCTCACCAGGTGCCCAGCTTTTCCAAATGGTAGAAGCAGACAACCCATTCAACCCGTGTAACCCGAATGGTATCAACGGTATTGACTGTTTTGGTGTTTTAGGTTTTGGTAACGCAGGTCCATTGCGTGCTATGCCAATTATCAATATTCACGGTGACCGTGATACGCATAAAGTTGATGTATCACAATACCGTTTAGTTGGTGGTGTTACAGGTAACCTAACTGGTTTAGAGTCAGTTGGTTTAGATAACTGGTACTATGATGTTTACGCGTCATTTAGTGCGTCATCAGGTGAATACATTACGCGCGGTATCAACGAAGCTAATTTAATTCACTCGTTGAACACGTCAGTATTAAATGCTGATGGTTCAGTGACTTGTGGTGACGGTTCTGATGGCTGTGTACCGGTTAACTTATTTGCTGACAACATATACCAAACCGGTGGTGGTACATTAACTGCTGCTGAGTATGACTACTTGATGTCTGATCGTATCGCAGATACAGAAATTGAGCAGTTCGTTACTGTCGGTTTCGTTGGTGGTGAGTTAGGTAAACTACCTTGGAACGGCAACCCAGTAAACGCAATTTTTGGTGCTGAGTACCGTAAAGAAGAAATCAAAACCAATAACAACGACGTAGCGACTGACGGTTTGTTATGGGGTTGGTTCTCTGATAAAGGTGCTAACGGTGACCGCAGCTTTAAAGAATTCTTCACTGAAATTGAGTTACCACTTGTTTCAGGTCGTCCAGGTGTCGAAGAGTTTACCTTCACAATGTCTGGTCGTTGGACAGATGAGAGCTACTATGACGCTGCAACAACTTACAGCTTGAAGGGTGTTTACCGTCCTGTTGAGTGGTTCACTTTACGTGGTACTAAAGGTACGTCATACCGTGCACCAAACTTACGTGAGCGCTTCTTAGCGGGTACAACGGGCTTTAACTCAGTTACTGACCCTTGTGTTGTACCATCAGATGCTCGTATTTCTGATGCCTTAGACCCAACGGCTCCAGATGCTTATGATCCAACTCGTGATACACGTGATCCTACGGTATTACAAGCGTGTAACGCTGACGGTGTTGATCCAACTTTACTAGGTTTAGGTCAAAACGGTACTGAGAAGTTTACCCCAACTAACAGCACTGAAATCGTTTCAGGTGGTTCTACTCAGTTATCTGAAGAAACATCAGTTGCCAAAACATACGGTTTTATCTTCGAGCAACCGTTTAGTGAAGAGTTTGACTTAACATTCTCTGTGACTAAATTCGATATTGAAATCACTAACTCAATTGCCGAGCCGACAGCTGCTTACAGTGTAAGCCAGTGTTACTCAGCTGATGGTAACGATGCTTTCTGTTCGCGTTTATCTCGTAACAGCGACGGACAAATCAACTTTGTTGATGCAAGTTTTATCAACATCGGTTTAGAAACATCTAAAGGTATGGATTACAACCTTTACTACGCTCAAGACTTCTTAGTTGGCGAGCAAAACTTGAATGTTTCACTAGACCTTCAAGCGACCAAAATGGATGAAGCAGTTGTTGATATCTTTGGTTCAGTTGATGACAACGTTGGTGAACCTGACTTCCCAGAGTGGCGTGCAACAGCACAGTTATCATTTGAGTATGATGACTGGCGCTTTAACTGGTTCACACAATTCATTGGTAAAGGTAAAGAAGACTACTACAACGACGAAGATGGCGGCTTTAACGCATTTGAAGTAGGTTGTGACGGCTTCTACTCTGACGCAGCTCAAACGGTACCATTGGATTGTCGCCCTGTAGGTGCTACTGAAGATTACTTCTTACACAATATGTCTGTTAGCTACTCAACAGATGACTTCCGCGTAGCGGTTGGTGTACGTAACGTATTCAATGAAGCGCCACCATTAGTTGACCCAAGTGGTTCATTCTCTAACACTAACATTCCGTTAGGCGTTGGTTATGACACGTTTGGTCGTACGCCGTTTATTAACTTCTCGGCGGTATTTTAAGCATTAGCTTAAAAAGGGATAAATGGCCTCAATAGAGGCCATTTATATATTTTTTAACAAAAGTGAAACAGGTTATGAGAAAGGTTTTTCATTTTATTTTAACTGCCGCTCTATTGTGTGGCACATCACTTAAGGCAGAGGCGACTTCAGCTGCTGACGCTGTCGAAGCATTTTCTATTTTGCCCATGATACGCAGCGTGTCGGTTTCCCCAGATGGAAAACAGATCGCAATCGTTAGAGCAAGTACCAAAAACGGCGATTACTACATTGAAATAAGACAAACCAAAGATTTAACTAAAGACCCTGTAAAACTTGGTGCTAGCAAGATGCTAGTGTCGGGTGTGAGTTGGTTAAACAATGAAAAGATCGCAGTTTCTTTCAGACAAATTTTAAGAGATGGCGCTAGCAGTTATTGGGTTGGCCAATTCGCCATCACCGATGCCGATGGTAAAGGTGACTGGCTAGTTCCGTTTCAAAGTAAAAAAAATATCCGCGGTTACCAAATAATTGATCCACTACCGAATGATCCCAATGAGGTCTTGGTTGAAGTGGATATCAATGCCAATTATATCCCTGATGTTGTACGTATGAACGTTAAAACAGGTCGCACTAAAATGGTGCTTAGGGGGAATACAAAACGCAGTGGTGGCTTTACGCCAGATGCAGACGGTGAAATTCGCGCGGCAACGGGTTGGAACGCGTCAGAAGATACAATCGATATTTTTGCCCGCAAGCAAGGGGACGATGATTGGCAATTAGTCTTTCAGAATTCACCAAGTGATCGATCAAATTTTGATTTCTTAGGATTCAATGATGAAAATCCGAATGAAATTTGGGTAAATGCCAATAGAGGTCAAAACACGACGGGCATTTATCTCTACAACCTTGAAACCAAAAAATATTCTGAGCGTTTATTTGGTCTAGAGAATGTTGATGTTGACGGCGTTATGTTTGATCGCTTTGGTAAGAGCTTAGGTTTTACCTATACAACCAAACAACCGAAGCGTTATTTCTTAGATCTTGAAATGCAATCGTTATATCAAGGTATAGAAGCTTTATTTCCGGGCGAGTTTGTTTCGTTATCAAGTTACTCTGACGACTACAACCAAATTGTTATTCGTACAAGCTCTGCGAAAAATCCAGGTACTTATTACTTATTGAGTTATAAGCAGACGTTAAACAAGATTGGCGACGTTTCTCCACAAATTAAGCCAGACATGTTATCTGAGGTTAAATATATCTCATATAAAACTCGTGATGGATTAAAACAGAAAGCTTATGTAACACTACCAACTAAAGGCAAAGCCCCATACCCAACCGTTGTGATGCCGCATGGTGGCCCTTGGGCTCGCGATGTTAATATTTACGATCCGTGGACACAATTATTGGCAAGTCAAGGTTACATGGTTGTTCAGCCTCAATTTAGAGGGTCAACAGGTTACGGCATGAAGCATTGGAAAGACGGCGACAAGCAATGGGGGTTGATCATGCAAGATGACATGGACGACTCAGCCCTATACCTAGTGAAAAAAGGTTTAGCCGATAAAAACAAGTTAGGTATGTTTGGTTGGAGTTATGGTGGTTACTCAGCATTTGCTGCCTCAATGCGTGAAAATAATATTTATCAATGTTCAATTGCTGGTGCAGGGGTGAGTAATTTAGATCGCATTAACTCAACGCTAAACGAAAGCCGCTTCTTAAGAGAGTTGCAAAAACCTACAATTGAAGGTGTTTCACCAATCGACCAAGTAGAGAAAGTCAATATCCCTATTTTAGTGGTTCATGGTGACATTGATGAACGTGTTCCGGTGATCCATAGCCGAGAGTTTGTTGACGAGCTTAAACGACTCAATAAAGATCACAAATATGTAGAGCTACAAGATGCCGATCATTTCTCTGATACCTTATTTTATGATCACAAAAAAGAATTCTACGGTGAGATGTTAGATTGGTTTACTAACAAATGTGGATTCTAATAGGTTAACTTCCTATACTTAAAGCCAGCGTTTTGCTGGCTTTCTTTTTTTTAAGGATATAAAAAATGAAAAAACTTGTTTTAGGTGTGGCTTGCGGTTTATTAACTGCTTGCTCGCAAACACCTGAATCGTCGAATGGACAATCTCAATGGGATTTCGATCACAAGGTGCAATTTAAACAAACGAAGATATCAGAGAATACTTACCATATTGTCGTGATCCCCAATTCAAAAGTTAGGTTTGAGCAATTATCGACGTTTTTGATTAGACGTTCGCTAGAAGTGTGTAATAGTTACGGCTTCAAGCTTGAAGTGCTAGCTGGAGTCGAGTCTTTTACCGATAGAAAGGCGAATGCCAATAAGATTTTTAGCTCGCTTGCGGCGAATTTAGAATGCCCTAAGCAAGGTGATTGATTGAATAAAATGACTATCAACTAATTAACTAAATTGATTGTTATCACAAATAAAAAGGGCTACCCATGGGTAGCCCTTTACGTCATACCGGCGTAGGCCGGTATCTTAATCTAACGGGTGTTTAGCTCGGATCAGCAATCTTAACTGCAACAGCTTGTGACGCTGGTGTAGTCATCGCCTCTGTTGGTGGAGCAAAGCGCGTTAAGTCGATGCCTTCAACCGCAGCTGTGTATTCAGCCATTGTTGGGAAGCGACCTAAGATAGTTGAAAGCACAACTAACGGCGTTGAACCTAGCAACGATTCACCTTTCTTCTCTGAACTGTCTGCAACAACACGGCCTTGGAATAAACGTGTCGATGTTGCGATTACGGTATCACCTGGTTCAGCTTTTTCTTGGTTACCCATACATAGGTTACAGCCTGGGCGCTCAAGGTATAAGATGTTTTCGTACTTAGTACGTGCTTCACCTTTCGGGTTAGCGTCATCAAATACGAAGCCAGAGTACTTGGCTAAGATGTCCCAATCGCCTTCAGCTTTTAACTCATCAACAATGTTGTACGTTGGTGGCGCAACAACTAATGGCGCTTTAAATTCAATGCTGCCGTTTTGTTTTTCAAGGTTGCGGAACATTTGCGCGATAATTTGCATATCACCTTTGTGTACCATACATGAACCAACGAAACCTAAATCTACTGGCTTACCGTCGTAGTATGACACAGGGCGAATAACATCGTGCGTGTAACGCTTAGAAACGTCTTCGTTGTTTACGTCTGGGTCAGCGATCATTGGTTCAACAATTGAATCTAAATCAACAACGACTTCAGCGTAGTACTTAGCATTTTCATCTGGTGCTAATGCTGGTGTTTCACCAGATTTAATACCAGCAATGCGCTCATCAGCTAACTTAATTAAACCTGCTAATGTTTGCGCTTGGTTATCCATACCTTTGTCGATCATGATTTGGATACGAGATTTCGCTAGCTCGATAGACTCAATTAACGTTTCGTTGTTTGAGATACATACAGACGCTTTCGCTTTCATTTCTGCTGTCCAGTCAGTAAATGTAAACGCTTGGTCTGCTAATAAAGTACCAATGTGTACTTCAATTACGCGGCCTTGGAATACGTTTTCACCTTCAAACTGCTTAAGCATTTGTGCTTGCGTTGCGTGAACGATATCACGGAAGTCCATGTGATCAGCCATTTTACCTTTAAAGGTAACTTTTACTGATTCTGGGATTGGCATTGCAGATTCGCCTGTTGCCAATGCTAATGCAACTGTACCTGAGTCAGCACCGAAGGCGACACCTTTAGACATACGCGTGTGTGAGTCACCACCGATGATAATCGCACGGTCATCTACTGTGATGTCGTTAAGCACTTTGTGAATAACGTCAGTCATTGCGTGGTATTTACCCTTAGGGTCACGCGCAGTGATAACACCAAAGGCGTTCATGAAAGCCATTAGCTTAGGCGTGTTGGCTTTGGCTTTGCTGTCCCATACTGATGCCGTGTGACAACCTGATTGGAAAGCACCATCAACTAGTGGCGAGATCGTAGAAGCAGCCATTGCTTCTAATTCCTGACATGTCATTGGGCCAGTTGTATCTTGAGAACCAACGATGTTTACTCTTACGCGAACGTTAGAGCCAGCGTGCAGTGGTGTAGTTGATTTAACGCCTACTGCATTGCGGTTGAAGATTTTCTCAACAGCCGTTAATCCTTGATTCTCAATTGAAATTTCTTTTGCTGGTGCGTATACCGCTGGCGCATCAACACCTAGTGTTTCAGCCGCGAACGTTTGTAACTTCTTACCAAATACGACAGCGTAAGAACCACCCGCTTTCATGAACTCTACTTTTTGTGGCGTAAATGCTGAAGATACGTCAACTAGCTCTTGATCACCGTTGTATAACTTCTTGGCTTTAGTATCGATAGTTAATACTGTGCCCGTTGCTACTGAGTACGCTTCTTCTAATACTGGGTCGCCATTTTCGTCGGTTACTGTGTTGCCGTTAGCGTCTACTTTCTTGACCCAGTTTTTAAGGTCAAGGCCAATACCGCCAGTAACGTCAACTGTTGTTAAAAAGATTGGTGCGATACCGTTAGTACCCGCTACAACAGGTGCGATATTAACAAATGGTACGTAAGGCGACGCTTGCTCACCAGCCCATAATGCAACGTTGTTAACACCAGACATACGTGATGAACCTACACCCATAGTGCCTTTTTCAGCCACTAGCATCACTTTTTTGCCAGGGTGAGCTTTTTGAAGGGCAACAATCTCTTGTTGTGCTTCAGGGGTAATCATACATTGGCCGTGTAATTCACGGTCGGCACGTGAGTGAGATTGGTGACCTGGCGATAATAAGTCAGTAGAGATATCACCAACACCAGCAACGTAAGTTACTACGTCAATTTTCTCTGGTACGTCAGGTAATTTAGTGAAAAACTCAGCATTTGCGTAGCTTGCTAAAATGTCTTTAGCAACGGCATTGCCAGCTTTGTATGCTTCGGCTAAACGGCTCGTATCAGCGTCGTACAAGAATACCTGAGTTTTCAACACTTCAGCCGCTGGCCCTGATACAGATGCATCATCACCTAACGCTAAATCAAGCAGTACTTCGATTGAAGGGCCACCTTTCATGTGTGAAAGTAATTCAAAGGCAAATTCGACTGAGATTTCAGCGACTGTTTGCTCACCTAAAATAATTTCTTTTAAGAATTTTGCTTTAACGCCAGCTGCACTCGTTGTACCTGGAAGCGTGTTGTAAATGAAGAAGTTCAAAGAATCTTCGCGGTGCTCATTCTCAAGATCTTTGATCTGCTCAATAATTTCAGCTAATAAATCAGCGCTATCAATTGGCTTTGGTGCTAAACCAAGCTCTTCTTTGCGGTTTTTAATTTCCGCTAAATAATCTGAATAAAGACTCATTCGATGCTCTCTTTTACTAAAAACTACTAACGGACGGGTGTTAGTAGTATGAATTATGGCGCATATTCTACCTTATTTTTTGTTGACGAGTAATCATTTGACGAAATAAGCACTATTCATAATGTTTATCGCTGGTAGAAGTTGTAGTGATAATGGTTATACCAGTTTGGTTATTTGACCAAGCGTTACTTTCTCTACAATTTGATGTTCATTTATTTGTACTAAAGTAGCGTTTAGCTTTGAAAAATAATTTTTTATATTGATCAAAATAAACTTAAATGCGGTTCTTCTATTGTATAGTTAACGCCATAAATCACGCCGAGGCGTGTGACAAAATAAGAAAACGTTAAGCAAATGATAAGTCATTTGGTTTGTTGCTTATAATCTCTATAACCCTAATTCAGGTTATTTATACAATTATTAATGTTGAACAGTTACGTTTATAAAAGGGTAAAAACATGCTTCAAGAGTATCGCAAACACGTTGAAGAGCGAGCTGCTGAAGGTTTAGTGCCAAAACCACTAGATGCTGAACAAGTCGCTCAATTAGTCGAATTAGTCAAGAACCCACCAACAGGTGAAGAAGAATATATTTTAAATTTATTGGTAAATCGTGTCCCGCCGGGTGTCGATGACGCGGCATATGTTAAAGCAGGTTTTTTAGCTGCTGTAGCTAAAGGTGAAACAAGCTCGCCAATACTTACCGCCGCACGGGCAACTGAGTTACTCGGTACTATGCTCGGTGGTTATAACATTGAACCTATGATTGATTTACTCGACCATCCCGAGTTATCAACTATCGCCGCGCAAGGACTGAAAAAGACATTGCTGATGTTCGATGCATTCTATGATGTTAAAGAGAAAGCTGACGCTGGTAACTCAGCGGCCAAAGAGGTGATGGCGTCATGGGCCAATGCCGAGTGGTTCACAAACCGAGAAAAAGTCGCAGAAAAAATTACCGTTAAAGTCTTTAAAGTGACCGGTGAAACCAATACCGATGATTTATCGCCGGCACCAGATGCTTGGTCACGCCCTGATATCCCCGTTCATGCCAAAGCCATGCTTAAAATGGAACGAGATGGCATTATGCCAGACGAGCCAGGCGTGGTTGGTCCGTTAAAGCAAATTGAAGCACTACAAGCCGATGGCATTCCATTAGCGTACGTAGGTGATGTTGTCGGTACAGGTTCAAGCCGTAAATCAGCGACTAACTCCGTGTTGTGGTTTATGGGTGAAGACATTCCTTATATTCCAAATAAGCGCACCGGTGGCGTGTGTTTAGGCGGTAAAATCGCGCCGATTTTTTACAACACGATGGAAGACTCAGGTGCATTGCCAATTGAGCTTGATGTCCAGAAAATGCATATGGGTGATGTGATTGATATCTACCCCTATCAAGGTGTGGTTAAAAAAGGTGATGAAGTCATTTCACAATTTACCTTAAGCCCAGTGTTACTTGATGAAGTACGAGCGGGTGGCCGTATTCCGCTGATCATTGGTCGAGGCTTAACAGGCCGTGCACGCGAAGCGCTTGGCTTAGGTGAAACTGATTTATTTGCTAAGCCTGTTGATGCAACGGATTCCGGCAAAGGGTATACGCTTGCTCAGAAAATGGTTGGCAAAGCGTGTGGTGTTGACGGTGTTCGACCAGGTCAATATTGTGAACCCAAAATGACCACGGTTGGCTCACAAGATACCACTGGCCCAATGACGCGTGACGAGCTAAAAGATTTAGCGTGTTTAGGTTTTTCAGCTGATTTAACTATGCAATCATTTTGTCACACATCGGCATATCCAAAGCCAGTTGATGTTCATACTCATCATACTTTACCTGATTTTATGATGAACCGCGGTGGTGTTTCGTTGCGCCCAGGTGATGGGGTTATTCACTCTTGGTTAAATCGGATGTTGTTACCTGATACCGTTGGTACAGGCGGTGACTCGCATACTCGTTTTCCATTAGGTATTTCATTTCCAGCAGGCTCGGGCTTAGTTGCCTTTGCCGCAGCAACAGGTGTTATGCCGCTTGATATGCCTGAGTCGGTATTAGTGCGTTTTAAAGGTGAGATGCAACCGGGTATTACTTTGCGTGACCTTGTGCACGCTATCCCATACTACGGGATTAAAGCCGGTATTTTAACGGTTGAAAAAGCGGGGAAAATCAATGAATTCTCGGGTCGCATTCTCGAAATTGAAGGGCTAACAGGCTTAACGGTAGAGCAAGCATTTGAGCTGTCAGATGCCTCAGCTGAGCGCAGTGCTGCCGGTTGTACCATTAAACTGGAAGAAGATGCGGTTAAAGAATACCTAGCATCTAACATTGTAATGCTTAAGTGGATGATTAGCGAGGGCTATGGTGATGTCCGCACGATTGAACGCCGTATAAAAGCAATGGAAAATTGGTTGGCCAATCCGTCACTAATGACAGCTGATAAAGACGCTGAATATGCTCACGTACTCGAAATTGATTTAAATGAAATCAAAGAGCCAATTGTGTGTTGCCCAAATGATCCCGATGATGCGCGTTTGTTATCAGAAGTTGCTGGCGATAGTGTTGATGAAGTCTTTATTGGTTCGTGTATGACCAATATTGGTCACTTCCGAGCGGCGGGCAAGTTATTAGAAAACTACGGTGGTGTATTAAAAACACGGATGTGGGTTGCTCCGCCAACCAAGATGGATCGTGACCAACTCACCGAGGAAGGCTACTACTTTACCTTTGGTAAAGCGGGGGTGCGCATAGAAACTCCTGGTTGTTCATTGTGTATGGGTAACCAAGCACGCGTTGCTGAAAAATCGACGGTACTTTCTACCTCCACGCGTAACTTCCCGAATCGTTTAGGCACAGGCGCGAATGTTTACTTAACGTCAGCAGAGCTAGCCGCAGCTGGCGCTATTATGGGTAAATTACCAACGCCAGCAGAGTATATGGAGTATGCGAAAACGATTGATGCAACCGCCGCCGATACGTATCGCTATCTCAACTTCCACAAAATGGAGCACTACACGAAAAAAGCCGGCTCAGTGATTATTCAAGCGCCAGCCTAGCGCATTAATTTGAGGCCAGTAGTTTTGGGGGCAGAGTCAATCGACTCTGACCCCAAATTTTTACTCTGACTCCAACTGTTTTAACGGTTTCAAATAAACGTCATCTAGTCGTCAAAAAACCTTCTATTTCAAGTCACTAAAACTTCATATTGACGCCATAAGATTTGTCCGATTTCTTTAATTTGGACAATAAAATGAAAAAAACAAAAATTGCGTTAATGCTTTCTGCAGCGCTTGCGCTTGGCGGCTGTTTCGCTGACGGTAATGACGGCGCAAACGGCGCGGCGGGACCTCAAGGACCACAAGGCGAGCAAGGAATTCCAGGCGATAATGCGCCTGTTGGTATCGATATTTCGATGATCGGACGAGCGGTGTTAAACGCTGAAGATGCCGAAGGAGCAGCTGAAATAGTCAGTTACCAAATTTCCAAAAATTGGTTGTATGCGATTAACAGCTCAACTGCCTCGCCAACCGTTAATATTATCGACTTAACGGATGTCGACGCCAATGAGCTAAGCGCAGACGGTGACGGTGTCATTACTAACACTAACTTGGCGACGGCAATTACCTTAGATGTATCGGCTAATACGCCAGGGGACGCTAATAGTATCGCTGTTAACAACAGCTTTGAGGTGTTAGCAGTTGCCATGGCGGCTGATGAAACTGGTACTAAAGGCATGGTGGCCTTTTATGATATTGCTGGCGCACAGCCTGTTTTTATCAAAAACGTTGAGGTCGGCTATTTGCCTGATGCGCTAGCTTTTTCACCAAATGGTCGTAAGTTAGTGGTTGCTAATGAAGGTGAACCCTCGGGAGATTATACGATCGATCCTGAAGGTAGTATTTCAATTATCGATTTGGATGAAAATGGCGTTATTGCTGACACTGCATCATCGATCACCTTTGAAGCATTCAATAACTCACAGACTGAGCTCGAAGCACAAGGGATGAAATTTACCAATCCAACGGGCAGGACAATTAAAGGTCAATTACTAGACATCACCGTAGCGATGGATTTAGAACCTGAATATGTTGCTATCTCAAAAGACAATAAAACGGCTTTTGTTAGCTTACAGGAAAACAATGGTATAGCGATTGTTGACCTTGAAACTCATCGTGTTGACATCAAAGGTCTTGGTTTTAAAGATTGGAGCGTTTATGGCCTTGATGCGTCAGACAAAGACGGTGGCGTAAATATTCGCACTTATCCAAATTTGAAGGGCTTATACCAGCCTGATACAGTGGCTAGTTTTACTTGGCAGGGGGCAGCTTTTGTTGTCACAGCGAACGAAGGTGATGGCCGAGAATATTTCTTCGATGCTGACGATGAAGCGAGTTGTTTAGCTGATGGTGGCTTAGCATTTGACGAAGATGACGGTTGCTTGTCTTACATCGATGAAGTTCGCGCAGAAGATCTGACACTAGGTACGGCGTTTGATGGTATCAACAATGATGATAGTGATTTAGGCCGATTAAAAGTTATTGAGCCGATGGGTGATGACGATAACGATGGTATTTATGAGTCGTTATATACTTACGGTGCTCGTTCTTTTTCAATCTTTGATCAGAATGGCAACTTAGTGTTTGATTCTGGTGATGATATGGAACGAATTACCGCATCAATTCACGGTGCTAGCTTTAATAATGATGAAGATGAGAACCAAGGTGACACTCGTTCAGACGCTAAGGGCCCAGAGCCAGAAGCACTCGCTATTGGCGAAATAGGTGATAAACGCTATGCCTTTATCGGCTTAGAGCGTATGGGCGGCGTGATGGTTTACGATATCACTAACCCGTATAACGTGAATTTTGTTGATTACTTTATCAATCGTGGATTAAATGAAGATCAGGAAATTACAGGTGATTTAGCGCCAGAAGGCATGGCTTTTATTCACGCCGATAATAGCCCGACAGATGAAGCGCTGTTGATAATAGGTAATGAAATTAGTGGTAGTGTTAGTATTTGGCAGATCAGCCAAAAATAACTTGAAACTAAAAAATAAATGGGGTCAGAGTCATTTAACTCTGACCCCAAATTTTTAGTAACTCGGCTTGCTATGTTTGATACCCGCTTCTTCAGCCAACTCTTTAGGCATGTAGTTTTCATCGTGCTTGGCGAGTACTTCGCTAGCATTAATAACAAAGCCTTCTGCTAGGGTACCATTGGCAACAATGCCTTGGCCTTCGCGAAATAAGTCTGGCAAGATACCGTCGTATTTTACTGTAACCATAGGATCTGTGTCCGAAAAAGCAATTGGCATGCGCATATCGGCTAATTTAAAGCTAACTTTTAAGCTGTCTTCATCGCGCTTAACGCTGCCTGGCACGACTAAGCCACCAATGCGAATGCGCTGGCCTATTTGTGCTTTCATACCGGTATCTTCTTTGCCTTGGTGAATTTCAGATGGCTTGAAGAACAAATCGATGTTTTGGCTTAACGCATACAGCACTAAACCGGCTACTACACTTAAACCAATTAATACCGATAAAACAATGGTTAAACGTTTTTTTCTTCTCGGGTTCATTTCTTTACCTTTGACTAACTATGTAGATTGCGACAGCGTTTTTTGTTGCTTGGCTGCGCGTTTTAACTTTTCTTGACGGATGTGTTGCTGAGCAATACGCTGTTTTACCTGTTTGTGGCTCAGTAAGCTGTTAAGCACTAGACCTAAAAGCAATACAAAGGCGGCACCAAAAGACAACCATACGTAAAAGCCATAACCGCCCATGGCGAAAAAATCAGCGAATGACGAAAACTGCATTAGTTAGCCTCCTCTTTGACTAATTGCTTAACCCAAGGTCTCATGGCATTACGGCTTAAAATTTCGGTTTTAAAGCGCACGCAAGTAACTGCAGCAACGAAAAAAGCAAAACCAAAAAAGCATAAAACAAATGGCCAGTACATATCCATGCTCATCGCTGGCGCATCTAAACGAGAAACTGTTGCGCCCTGATGTAGGGTGTTCCACCACTCGACAGAGTATTTAATAATTGGAATATTAATTACGCCAACAATCGCTAAAATACCGGCTGCTTTACCGGCTAACGCTTTATCTTCAAAGGCGTTGTGTAAGGCAATTACACCTAGATATAAGAACAATAGAATCAGTTCAGAGGTTAAGCGGGCGTCCCAAATCCACCACGTTCCCCACATAGGTTTACCCCAAGAAGCGCCTGTAATTAGTGCTATAGCTGTAAATACAGCGCCAATTGGCGCTAAAGCTGCGGTAGTTGCGTCAGCTAATTTGAGTTGCCAGACTAAACCACAAAATGCGGCAATTGCCATACCCATATAAATACTCATCGATAAAATAGCTGACGGCACGTGAATGTAAAAGATGCGAAAGCTTTCGCCTTGTTGATAATCGGCAGGGGCAAATAATAACGCCCAAGTTAAACCAATTGATAGCAGAATAACACTTAACCAAGTAAACCATGGCGTTAACTTACCGGTAAAGTGGTAAGTGATCTCAGGATTCGCGTATGGATGTAACCATTTCCACATTTTAGTTAGTACTCACTTTTAAAGCTGCGCTCACGGCAAAGGGCGCAAGGGTGAACGATGTAAAAAATAATGCGCCGATTATAGCAACTTGCCCTGAATAGGGTAAGTTCATCGCCGCAGTGTCAATTGCACTAGTGGCAAATATTAACACGGGGATATACAGAGGCAGCACGATCAAGCTCAACAAAACACCGCCTTTTTTAATGCCAACCGTTAATGCTACGCCAATCGCGCCAATAAAGCTCAATATTGGCGTGCCAATTAACAAGGTAATAATTAATGCGCCGTAACTGTTTTCGTTTAAATGCAGTAGTACGGCCAGTAGCGGGGCAATAAAAATTAACGGCAAGCCGGTGATCAGCCAATGGGCGATGATTTTCGCCAAGACGATAATAAAGAGTGGTTGGGGCAATAACATCATTTGCTCTAACGAGCCATCGGCGTGATCGGCTTTAAATAATCTATCGAGCGATAATAAAGTGGCCAGTAATGCAGCTACCCAAATAATCCCTGGGGCTATTCGACTTAACGTATTTGCCTCAGGGCCTATACCTAATGGGAATAGCGTAACAACAATGATAAAAAATAAAATCGGATTGAAAATATCGTCTTTATGACGCAGTGCAATGGTTAAGTCACGCTTGAGCATGAGCATAAATGCTTGACGGTAAGATGGAACTTTACTGCTCATAATTACACCAGTTGATAAGACAGTTCGATGGTTTTTAACCGCTGAGGATCTATCGCGAGATCTTGGTGTGTCGTTAAAATCACACACCCCCCCTTGTCTGCATGTTCGAGGAAGAGGTTTTCTAGGTTTTTAACCCCTTGCTTGTCGATAGCGGTAAATGGCTCGTCTAAAATCCAAATCGGTTTTGGGCATTGCCATAATCTTGCTAAAGCGATTCGGCGATGTTGGCCAGCACTGAGGTGCGAAGCTAATGCGTCTTCAAAACCGAGTAAGTTCACGTGCTCAAGCGTTTGTTCGGCGGCACTGGGGTGTTGGCCGTGCATTGCCAAATAAAACTCAAGATTTTCTTGCGCGGTCATCTCGCCTTTAACACCAGCAAGGTGGCCGATATAGGTAAGATTTTGGTTGTAGAGTTCAATATTACTCGTTAACGCAGTATTTTGATAAAAAACATTGCCTTCATAGGGTTGAGACAGGCCAGCTAAAATTCTTAATAAGCTCGTCTTTCCTGCGCCATTAGGGCCCGCTATTTGGACAATATCGCCAGCCTTGAACTGACAACTAAGTTCTTCAAATAAAATGCGATCTTCGCGAATGCAGGTTAAATTTTCTGCTTTTAATAAAGCGTTCGAATTTGACAAGGTGATCTCTAACAATAACGAGCTTATCTAAGTTGAGTGTTTATTTCGTTAAACAAGCCAAAAATTACATTGATGGTCGTTATCATACACTAAGACACCAACCGATTCATGGCCTTTTTATGCAACAAAACATGTCAAATAAAAACACATTTATGGCTTGCGAATTAACGTTGAAATTAAATTATTACATTTTGTTTCAAATCAAGCGTTTCACTATTCACCCGATAATAAAGTCTTTATAATCGACGAAATGTATTTTTTATACGTATAATACCAAGTCCATTAAATATTTAACCATTCAGAGCTACGTCAGGGAAGTTAGAACAAAGCAAATTGATGCAGGTGTAGCCGTCTCCATCAAAGCAATTTGTGCAGTTATCACTTTTCTGACGAGCTACCAAGGTCGAGTTTAAATGGCTTATATGCTTCGTTACTGATTTTGCTAAGGGAATAACCATTACCGGCAATCAAAGCCTTGCCTATAAGCCATTTAATTCTCGCTGAATGACCTAATATTCAATGAACTTGGTATAACAATAATCGCATTCGTATTGCTTGGAGTTATAGATGTTACCTGAATTAGGTCACTTTTCACTGATCATTGCTACGGCATTTGCACTTTGCTTGAGTATTGTTCCTACCATTGGAATTTTCACTCACCACGACAAGCTCACTGCATATGCTAAACCGTTGACATTTGGCATGTTCATTTTCACCGCAATTAGCTTGTTCATTCTCGGTTACAGCTTTGTGCTCGATGATTTTTCGGTGAAGTATATCGCTGGCCACTCAAATAGTTTGTTGCCTTATTACTTTAAAATTAGCGCGGTGTGGGGCGGCCATGAAGGTTCATTATTGTTATGGGTATTTTCGTTAACCGCGTGGACAATGGCGGTGGCAAAATTTAGCAAAGGGATTGACGAAGGCTTTATCGCTAGGGTGCTAGTCGTGCTGGGTTTAGTCTCACTAGGCTTCATGATTTTTACCTTACTAACCTCAAATCCGTTTGAGCGATTATGGCCCGTTGTACCAAGTGAAGGACGCGATCTCAATCCATTATTACAAGATATCGGCTTGATTATTCACCCGCCAATGCTCTACATGGGGTATGTTGGATTTAGTGTCGCGTTTGCTTTTGCCGTAGCAGCACTTTGGTGCGGTAAATTAGATGCCGCTTGGGCTCGTTGGTCTCGCCCATGGACGGTTGGCGCGTGGATTTTCCTAACCCTAGGGATTGCACTAGGCTCGTGGTGGGCATATTACGAACTTGGCTGGGGTGGCTGGTGGTTCTGGGATCCAGTTGAAAACGCATCATTTATGCCGTGGCTGGTGGGTACGGCATTGATTCACTCACTAGCGGTAACAGAAAAGCGCGGCACATTTAGAAACTGGACAGTATTGTTAGCAATATTTGCTTTTAGCTTGAGCTTGTTGGGGACGTTTTTAGTGCGCTCAGGCGTTATTACTTCGGTCCATTCATTCGCTGCTGACCCAACGCGCGGTGCCTTTATTTTGATGTTGTTGGCTATCGCAATGGGTGGCTCTTTGATGCTGTATGCCTTTAGAGCGAGTAACGTGCAAAGTTACAGCCGATTTTCGTTTTACTCACGCGAAACGGCATTGTTAATCGGTAATATCATCTTGGTCACCTCTGCAGTTACTGTTTTACTTGGTACGCTATATCCGCTGTTTATCGATGCACTTGGCCTTGGCAAAATTTCGGTAGGCCCTCCTTATTTTAACGCCGTATTTGTGCCGTTAATGGCACTCCTATTTATTGTTATGGGGATTGGACCATTGATTCGCTGGAAGCGTGCGAAAAAAGGCGAATTGAGAAAGCATATTACTGTCCAGTCAATTGTTTCTGTTGTCTTTGGTTTGGCATTCCCCGTGCTTTACGGTGGTGAGTTTGACGCCTTGGTCGCGATGGGCATGGCATTAGCGATGTGGGTCGCCTTGGTTGTATTGAAAGATTTTTATAATCAATTACAAAGCCGCAATAAAATTAGTTTGAGTCAGTTGGGGATGACAACGGCTCATTTAGGTATCGCGATCACCGTTGTTGGCGTAACCCTGGTATCGAGCTATGAAACGGAAGTTAACGTTCGGATGGAACAAGGTGAAACCGTCAACGTTGCTGGTTTTGATGTCACATTTAATGGCGTTATTCCGGTAAAAGGGCCAAACTACAGCGCAGAGCAGGGCCAGTTAGAAATATCAAAAGACGGCAAATTTTTAAGTTTATTAAAACCTGAGCGTAGAACTTATTTAGTACAAACCATGGGAATGACGGAAGCGGGTATTGACCCTGGCTTTTTCACCGACGTTTACGTTGCACTTGGCGATCCATTATCAGGCGGTGCGTGGGCAATACGCGTTCATATTAAACCCTTTGTTCGATGGATTTGGTTAGGGGCTATTTTTATGGGCTTAGGCGGACTATTTGCGATCCTTGATAAGCGTTATCGCCGTAAAAAACTGCCTGAGGCAAAAGCAATCAAATTAACGCCGTCAAATAAACCCATGGCCACGCCAGCGACAGATTCAGGGAATGCATAATGAATAAAGTCATTCGATTTATCCCATTAATTTTATTCGTATTGTTAGCGGTGGTGTTATATCGCGGCTTGAGTTTAAATCCAGAAAAACTGCCATCGGCGTTAATTGGTAAACCCGTACCGGCATTTACCTTGAGCCAATTAAAAGACGCTAACACGACGCTATCGGCACAAGACTTAACGGGCGATATTGTGCTGCTTAATGTCTGGGCGACTTGGTGTCCGTCATGTCGTTATGAACACCCTTATTTACTTGATTTAGCCAAAAGTGATCGAGTTAAGCTATACGGTCTTAATTACAAAGACGAGCGTGACTTAGCCATTACATGGTTAAATCAGCTAGGAGACCCGTATGAGTTTTCAATCTTTGATGACATGGGGCGCTTAGGTCTTGATTTAGGTGTTTATGCCGCGCCAGAAACTTTTGTTATCGATCACAACGGCATTATTCGCAAACGCTTTGCCGGCCCGATAGATGCAAAGGTGTGGCAAGATGAGTTCGAACCATTAATTCGTCAATTAGAAGCTGAACGAGCTAAGGGATAATGATGAGATTTATTAGCTTAATTATTGCTTTACTGTGGTTAGCAAGTGCCCAAGCGAGCCCAATCGATACCTATCAATTCAAAAATGAAGTCGATAAAACGCGCTATCAAGCTTTGGTAAAAGAGCTGCGTTGCCCTAAATGTCAAAACCAAAATTTAGCCGATTCAAATTCTCAAATTGCGGTTGATTTGCGCGAGCAAGTTTATGTCATGATCAACGAGGGTAAATCTGATAAGGAAATTGTTGATTACATGGTGGCGCGTTATGGTGATTTCGTTCTGTACCGACCTAAAGTTAACGAAATGACTTACATCCTGTGGTTTGGTCCAGCGGTATTACTGCTGATTGGCGCTATCGTTGTGGTCATGATAGTGCGAAAAAAAGCGCCGCCACAGGCAGATAAGCCAATGAGTGAAGCACAAAAACAACAATTAGCAGACATTTTAAAAGAAGAATAATCAGTTATGAGTACAGTAATTACCCTTGTCGTCTTACTTTTACTTGTCTTGGTAATTGTTTGGCTACACTTTTTCAGACAGCAACAAGTTGGCGGTTTTGATCAAAACGTGCGAGATGATACCAATGTCAATTTATATCACGAACACAAGGCTGAAATTGAAGCCGATTTTGCTCAAGGTAAAATCGATCAAGAAAACTATGACTATTTGAGACAAGAGCTCGACAAAAGTCTATTGCAAGATGTTCAAGAAAACCAACAACACAAAGAAGTCTTTGAGCAAAAGTCTCTGTCGATTATTTGGCCCGTTGGTATTAGCTTGTTCGTGCTTGTATTTAGTTTTGCCTTGTATGACAAAATAGGTGCTTTTGAGCAGCTCTCGATGCCACAACAAATAGCTCAACAAGATCAAATGGCTGAAGCTGAAAGGGCTCGTCAACAAGAAACACTCACTCGCATTGCTCAGCTGCGTGAACAATTAGCTCAACAGCCTAATGATGCAGATACTTGGTACTCGTTAGGTCAAGCACTCGTTGGCGTCGGTGATTTTAATGGGGCGATATCTGCCTTTGCCAAAGTTGAAGAAATTGATGGTCCGCACGCCGATATTTATGGTGCGATGGCACAAGCCACGTATTATCGTGAAAACCAAGAAATCACGCCAGAAGTACAAACGTTAATTGATAAGGCGTTAGCTATAGATCCACTTGACCCTTCCACTAATATTTTGTTGGGTATGCATAGTTTTATGCACCAAGATTACGCCAAAGCGATTCAATATTGGCAACCCGTGATCGATAGTGGTCGTAGTAATGTCAATGCACAAGCACTGCAAGAAGCGGTCAATGAAGCGAAAAACCGATTGGCGTTAACTGGCCAAGCACAAGAAATTGAATCTGAACAAGCCGTTACTGGTTCGCAGCTAAGCCTAAACGTATCCATTGGCGATAGTGCCATGGCCGAGTTGATCCAGCAAGAAGACAAAAACGTATTCATTTACGCTATCGCAAGTGACGGACCAAAAATGCCAATCGCGGCGGTTAAAGTACTTGCCAGTGACCTACCTGCAACGATCGTGCTTAATGACTCTCAGGCGATGATGCCGCAAATGAAGTTAAGCATGTTCGAGCGCGTTCATGTGTTTGCTGTTATTTCACAAGACGGGACGCCAGGTGTGAAGCCAGGAGATTATCAAGCGGTTGTGCGCGATATTATTGTTGCCGACAGTAAACCGCTAGATGTTGTCATTGATGAGAAAGTTACGGATAGCGTTGAATAATCATTTACTAGGAAGTCGATATGAAAACCTCTTTGTTGAATAAGGTACTAATTGCTGGCGTTTTTGCTAGTTTTGTCCAACTGCCAATGACAGCCAAGGCTAGCACTGAGCAAGTCAACCCAAGCCAAAGTGCGTGCCCAGCTTATTTAAATCAGACGATGCGAATGTTGCATTCGAGCAAAACCGTCAATTTATGTGAGCTTACCCAAGGTAAAACGGTACTGTTTGTTAATACCGCGAGTAATTGTGGCTTTACGCCGCAGTTCAAAGGCTTAGAAGCGCTTTACAAGCAACACAAAGACAAGGGCTTAATGATTGTTGGCTTCCCGTCAGATGACTTTTTCCAAGAAGAAGACGATGAAAAAGACACTGCTGAAGTATGTTTTGTTAACTATGGTGTCACTTTCCCGATGATGGAAACATCAAGTGTCCGTGGTGATGATGCCAATCCTGTATTTGCTCACCTAGGTGAACAAACAACGTCACCTAAGTGGAATTTCTACAAATACCTAGTGACAGACAACGGCAGTAAAGTACGCCACTTTAATTCACGGGTCTCACCAACTGACGAAGAGTTTGTGCAGGCATTAAACCAAGCATTAACGCAATAAGGACAAGATAGCTGTATGTCGAGATTTGCTGGACGAGATAAATCACTACATGACAAAAAGCCACGAACAGGTGTGCTACTTGTTAATTTAGGTACACCTGAAGCACCTACTGCCGGAGCATTGCGCAAATATCTTCGCGAGTTTTTATCAGACCCTCGGGTAGTAGAAATACCGCGCTTGATTTGGATGATCATTCTTCACGGTATTATTTTACGGGTTCGTCCAGCAAAATCAGCAAAACTATACGAAAGTATTTGGACAGAGCAAGGCTCACCGTTAATGGTGATCAGCCAGCAGCAAAAAGACAAAGTTGCACAAAAGCTGGCGCAAGACTGTGATCAGCCAATAGATGTTGCTTTAGCCATGCGATATGGCCAACCTTCAATTAGTAATGCGTTGAATGAGTTTCAACAGCAAGGCATTGACAACATTGTCGTGATGCCTTTGTATCCGCAATACGCTGGACCAACAACAGGGTCGGTCTTTGATGCGGTGGTAGATACCATTAAACCTTGGCGTTGGATACCATCACTGCATTTTGTCGGTAGTTATCATCAGAACGAAAAATACATCAAGGCGTTAGCGGCGAGTGTTAAAGAGCATATCTCGGCTCATGGTAAGCCTGAAAAGCTGGTGTTGTCTTATCACGGTATGCCTAAGTTGTTTCACACTCAAGGTGATCCTTATTATTGTTTTTGTGCGCTGACCACGCGTGCGCTAGCAAAAGAGTTAGGCTTAGCTGAAGATGACTTTGTGATGACCTTTCAGTCGCGCTTTGGTAAAGCCGAATGGCTAAAACCCTACACAGATGTTACGCTCGAGGAGTTAGCGCAATCGGGTGTCAAACATGTCGCGATAATGAGCCCTGCATTTAGCGCTGATTGCTTGGAAACACTTGAAGAGCTAGTGGAAGAAAACAAAGAAGTGTTTATCGACGCTGGTGGCGAAACCTATCACTATATTCCGTGCTTAAATGACAGAGACGATCACATTGAGGCGATAGTGGATATGATAAAGCCTTATACTATTAGACCTTAGTTTTAACATTTTGGGGTCAGAATCAACTGACTCTGAGCCCCTTTGCCACCACACCGTCATCCCCTAATGTTGTTATAGAGGATCTCATGGCCATTACTGCAGGAGATTCCCGCCTAAGAGAACGCGGGAATGACGACTTTAATGACGTCATGCACTGACTACCATATTGTCATCCCCTAACTATCACACCGTCATCCCCTAATGTTGTTATAGGGGATCTCATAGCTATTACTGCAGGAGATTCCCGCCTAAGAGAACGCGGGAATGACGACTTTAATGACGTCATGCACTGACTACCATATTGTCATCCCCTAACTATCACACCGTCATCCCCTAATGTTGTTATAGGGGATCTCATAGCTATTACTGCAGGAGATTCTCGCCTAAGAGACCGCAGGAATAACGATCATTAATGGCTACTGAGCCTTTGATTAGGTCTAAATTTAGGGTACAAAAAAAGGAGCTATATGCTCCTTTTTTAATGCTTACGCATTAATTATAAAGCAGTTACGTTTTCAGCTTCAGGGCCTTTTTGACCTTGTTTTACGCTAAAAGATACTGCTTGACCATCAGTTAAAGTGCGGAAACCCGAACCTGTGATGTTAGAGAAGTGAACGAAAACGTCAGGGCCGTTTTCTTGCTCGATAAAGCCGAAGCCTTTTGATTCATTAAAAAATTTAACTTTGCCAGTTACTGTATCAGACATACTTACATTTCCCGTAGTACTAAAATTTAAATTAAAAAGGTGTTCTACCAATTTGGTATGACAACCATGTCACGGAGTAAATGCCCTCTACCCAAAAGTACAGACAGAGGAAGGTATAGCCAATAACACTAGCGCGTCAGGTGAATCAATACATCTATATTTGATTAAGAACCTTCATCCGAACGCAAAAACTCAACGCGAATATGAATTTACATCCTTATAACATAAGGGGTGCACTCTCATACATGACGCAATGTACCTTCTTTTTATGACAATGTCATGAACTATTTACTAAAAACAAAAAAAGCCAGCCTAAGCTGACTTTTTGGTCAATAAAACAGGTGAGTTATTAACAAAAATGCCACATTATAGTGCAGCGATTTGTGTTTTTTGCTCAACTAATTTAGCCAGTGCCGACTCAGCTTCTGCTAGTTTTTCTTTTTCCTTGTTGATAACGGCTTCAGGTGCTTTTGACACGAAGTTGTCATTGCTGAGTTTACCTTGTGTGCGCGCAACGTCTTTTTCTAGCTTATCGATAGCTTTTGTTAAACGCGCTAGTTCAGCTTCTTTATCAATTAAACCTGCCATTGGGATAAGTACTGATAAATCACCGATTACCGCGGTCGCTGATGCCGGGCCTTCTTCGCCATCTGCTAACACTTGAATTGATTCAAGCTTAGCCAGTGCACTCAAGAACTGCTCGTTTTCTGCTAAACGGCGTTGGTCTTCACTACCCACGTTTTTAAGTAGCACAGGTAATGGTTTACTCGGTGCAATGTCCATTTCCCCACGAATGTTTCGAATCGCGACGATGAATTGTTTTAACCACTCAACATCGGTTACCGCTTGCTCATCAATTAGGCTGTCGTCAACTTGTGGGAAGCTTTGAACCATAATGCTTTCGCCTTGGCTTTCAAAGTTTGTTAACGGTACAACTCGCTGCCATATCGTTTCTGTGATAAATGGCATAATTGGGTGCATTAAACGCAATAAGCCTTCTAAAACAGTCACTAGGGTATAACGCGTACCGCGTTGAGCTGCCTCATCACCTTTGAACAATACCGGTTTAGTTAGCTCTAAGTACCAGTCACAGAATTGATTCCAGGTAAATTCATAAAGCGCTTGCGAGGCTAAATCGAAACGGAAGGTCGCGAACGCTTCATGCACTGTTTTCACCGTTTGTTGGAACTGGCTTTGGATCCAACGGTCAGCCAACGAGAAGGTCATTTCGCCTTGTGTACCGTCAACTGCTTTACCACAGTCATGCTCTTCAGTATTCATTAATACGTAACGGCTGGCATTCCATAATTTGTTACAGAAGTTGCGGTAACCGTCTAAGCGCTTCATATCCCAGTTGATATCACGCCCAGTAGACGCTAATGCAGAAAGGGTAAAACGCAGGGCATCGGTACCATGAGCTTCAATCCCGTCAGGGAATTCTTTCTTCGTTGCCTTGGCAATTTTTTGTGCAAGTTGAGGTTGCATCATATTGCCAGTGCGTTTTTCAAGTAAGTCGTCTAGCGAAATACCGTCAATCATATCTAACGGATCGATAACATTACCTTTTGACTTTGACATCTTATCGCCACTTTCATCGCGAATTAGCCCCGTCACATAGACTTGTTTGAACGGTACTTGTGGCTTGCCATTTTCATCTTTGATGAAGTGCATGGTCATCATGATCATACGGGCAACCCAGAAGAAGATGATATCAAAACCAGTAACAAGTACGTCGGTTGAGTGGAACTTCTTAAGCATTTCTTCTTCGTTTGGCCAACCTAAGGTTGAGAACGTCCAAAGCGCTGAAGAGAACCAAGTATCAAGTACATCGTCGTCTTGCTTTAAGATTACATCGTCAGCAAGCTTGTTGTTCTCACGAACTTCTTGCTCTGAGCGACCAACGTAAACTTTGCCTGATTCGTCGTACCATGCTGGAATTCTGTGACCCCACCACAACTGGCGAGAAATACACCAATCTTGAATGTCGCGCATCCAGGCAAAATACATGTTTTCGTACTGTTTTGGCACGAACTCTATATCGCCATTCTCAACTGCTTCAATCGCAGGTTTTGCAAGCGGTTCAACACGAACGTACCATTGGTCTGTTAATAGCGGCTCGATGATAACACCCGAGCGGTCACCATATGGCGCCACTAAATCGTGATCTTTCACTTGCTCTAATAAACCAAGCTCGTCAAATTTGGCAACAATAGCTTTGCGTGCGTCAAAGCGATCTAGGCCTGCGAATTCGCTTGGCAACGCGCTATCAAACTCAGTGCTTGGCTCGCCATTAGTGTTGTAAACTTCGGCAGTAGCTAGGATAGCCGCGTTCTTATCTAACACGTTGATCATTGCTAAACCACAACGCTTACCGACTTCGTTATCGTTGAAGTCATGCGCTGGGGTGATTTTCACACAACCCGTGCCTTTTTCCATATCAGCGTGTTCATCGCCAACAATTGGAATTAAACGACCAACAAGGGGGAGTTCAATGTGCTGACCAATTAAGTCTTTGTAACGAGGATCTTCTGGGTTAACGGCAACACCTGTATCGCCCAACATGGTTTCAGGACGCGTTGTAGCAACGACTAAGTAATCTTTACCTTCGGCAGTTTTTGCGCCATTTGCTAATGGGTAGCGAAGGTGCCACATGTGGCCTTTTTTGTCTTTGTTTTCAACTTCGAGATCTGAAATGGCAGTGTGTAATTTAGGATCCCAGTTTACTAGGCGTTTACCACGGTAGATAAGATCGTCTTGGTACAAGCGAACGAAAACTTCTTGAACGGCGTCACTTAAGCCTTCATCCATGGTGAAGCGTTCACGCGTCCAATCAATCGAGTTACCTAAACGGCGCATTTGCTTACCGATGTTACCACCTGATTCTGCTTTCCATTCCCAGATTTTGTCGATAAATGCATCGCGACCATAATCGTGGCGTGTTTTGCCTTCTTCAGCGGCTATTTTGCGCTCTACCACCATTTGCGTGGCAATACCCGCGTGGTCAGTACCAGACTGCCACAAGGTGTTTTTACCCTGCATGCGTTGGTAGCGAATAAGGGTGTCCATAATAGTTTGTTGGAAAGCATGGCCCATATGTAGGCTACCGGTCACATTGGGTGGTGGAATCGCAATACAGTAACCATCACCTTCGCCTGTTGGGCTAAAGTAACCTTTTTCTTCCCATGATTGGTATAGGGAGCTTTCAATGTCAGCTGGGTTAAATGTTTTTTCCATCAGATTTACTTAATTTTCTGTGATCGCTTGTTCTTTTTTTGCCTGGTGCGTATTAATAGCAAACCCCATAGCGCGGTATTGTTTGAAACGTTCGCGAGCGTGTTGCTTTAATTGGTTTTCGGCAGGAACAAAGTCGATAATTTGTTGATATTGATTAACAAAGTTGGGTACTTGAGTCGTTAAGTTGATCAGTACCGGGCGGCGATTTTGTGGTGGCTGGTGGCCAATTTCAATCGCCGCGCCTTGTTTAGGACCCTCACCAACGAGGTTGTGAGGAACAAATGCTTGAGGATCAAAAGACCAGAGCAATTCATCGATGTGATGTGCTTGTTCGAGATCCTCAGTGTAAATATAGGCTCGAATATTTTGACGATATAAATTAGCGGCGTGCACACAGGCTTGAAGCAGGTAGTTATTACTCTCTGCTTCAGTGTCAGGTAATACGAAAAACTCTACCTGTGTTTGCATTAGTTTTACTCGCCTTGCTCTTCACCAGAGCGATTGAGTAAGAACTGGCTTAACATCGCCACTGGGCGACCTGTTGAGCCCTTGTCTTTACCGCCACTGCGCCAAGCTGTACCTGCAATATCAAGGTGTGCCCAGTGATATTTTTTGGCAAAACGAGATAAAAACGCGGCTGCGGTTATCGTACCAGCAGGGCGACCGCCTAAGTTAGTAAAGTCAGCAAACGGGCTTTCTAATTGTTCTTGGTATTCATCCCATAATGGTAAGCGCCATGCGCGGTCACCACTTTGATCTGATGCGTTTAGTAGTTCATGAGCTAATGGGTTGTGGTTACTCAATAACCCCGTTGCGTGTTTGCCTAATGCGATAACACAAGCGCCAGTTAAGGTTGCTACGTCAATGACTGATTCTGGCTCAAAACGCTCGACGTAAGTTAACGCATCACATAATACCAAACGACCTTCCGCGTCAGTATTTAGCACTTCAACGGTTTGACCAGACATGGTTGTTAAGACGTCACCTGGGCGATAAGCATTGCCACCTGGCATGTTTTCACAACCGGCTAGCACACCAATGACATTAATTGGCAGATTCATTTCTGCCAATGCATGCATTGCACCTAAAACCCCAGCAGCACCACCCATGTCGTACTTCATTTCATCCATGCCATCGCTTGGTTTAATTGAAATACCACCTGAGTCAAAGGTTAAACCTTTACCAACAAGCACGATAGGCTTAGATTCATCAGTTGTGCCAGCGTATTTGATGATACTCATCACTGATTCGTTTTCACTGCCACGACCTACCGCTAAGTATGAGTGCATACCTAGCTCTTCCATTTGCTTTTCACCGATAATTTCAGTCGTAATGGTTGGGTAGTCGTTTGCTAGAATCTTTGCCTGCTCAGCAAGGTAAGCTGGATTACAAATATTTGGTGGCATGTTGGCGACGTTTTTACAGGTGGTTATCCCTTCTGAAACGGCTAAACCATGTGCTATGGCGCGCTCACCAATGGCGAGTTCACGTCGCGTAGGTACGTTAAATACCATTTTTCGCAGTGGACGACGCGGCTCTTCTTTGCGTGTTTTTAAACTGTTAAAGCTATATAAACAATCATGAGTTGCCTCAATGGCTTGACGTACTTTCCAGTAGGTATCTCGGCCTTTAACATGTAATTCAGATAAGAAACAAACGGCTTCCATTGAGCCTGTTTCGTTTAATGTGTTAATTGTTTTACTGATAATTTGACGGTATTGACGTTCGTCTAGTTCGCGCTCTTTACCACAACCGACGAGTAATACGCGCTCGCTGAGAATATTAGGGACATGGTGTAACAGTAACATTTGGCCTGACTTGCCTTCTAAGTCGCCACGGCGCAATAAGTTACTGATGTAACCTTCACTGATTTCATCAAGTTGTTCAGCGATAGCCGAAAGGCGTCGAGGTTCAAAAACACCTACGACGATACACGCACTGCGTTGTTTTTCAGGACTGCCACTTTTTACACTGAACTCCATGGGTTCTCCTATTTACCTTTTATGTCTGCAATATTTCGATAAAAATACGATTAAACTTGCCTAAATTACCTAATAATAGATAAGCTTACTATTATTTTTAGCTCGCTAAAGGCTATAATTATAGCCACACTCGCAACATTTACCTATGCGACTCAAAAATTATTTATATATAAAAATGACAAGTTTACTCAAAATTCTTCCAAATGTCAGAAAAAAACTAAGTTTTTAGGGGCTTATTCGTGATTATTTTTCGTTATTTATTATCAGAAGTAGCCAAGACTCAGTTTGCCGTATTTTTTATCTTGATGACCATCTTCATCAGCCAAAAGTTTGTCCGTATTTTAGATGACGCCTCTGAAGGCGGTATACCAGGGCACCTAGTTATGGTGTTTATTGGCTTAAATGTGCCAGATTTAGCGGGTACCTTGTTACCGTTAAGTTTGTTTCTTGGCATTCTGCTAGCCTATGGCCGGATTTATGTTGAAAGTGAAATGACGGTACTACACGCCTGTGGTGTTAGTGAGTGGTACGTGGTTAGAGTGACTTTGGTATTAGGTCTTGTAACGGCAATTGTTACGGGTATTTTTACCATGTACTTATCGCCTATGGCTGCTGAATATGAATATCAAGTCAAAGAAGAGTTGGCTGCGGATTCAGGCATTAGTTCAATAGTAGCTGGTCGTTTCCAAAGAACGAGCAACGATAATGCAGTGATGTTTGTACACAATAAAGATCGCGAAGGCACGCGCTTAGATCGGGTTTTTGTCGCTCAGCTTCCTGAAGAAAATACCAGTTATATGGAGATTATTAATCTAAGCTTGGTTTATGCTCAGTCAGGACAAGTTGTTGAAGAGGATAATGGCGCACAAAAGTTAGTTTTAACCGATGGTGTTCGCTATAACAAAGATGCTGAAAGCCAAGAACTAAGAGCCGTGAGTTTTGGCAAGTATTCTTTCGATATTCAAGATAAAGAAGTGGAACACAAGCGCAGAAAGGTGACCGCTACGCCAACAGCAGAACTCTTTGGTGTAGAAGAGCCTGAGGCTCGAGCTGCAATTCAATGGCGTATTGCATTTCCTATTTCATGTTTGATTTTAACCTTGATTGCAGTGCCATTATCTGTTGTTAATCCTCGTCAGGGTAAATTTGGTAAACTCGTTCCGGCACTCTTGTTGTTTTTAACCTATTTCTTGTTACTCACGTCAATTCGCAGTGCCATGGAAAGTGAATCTGTTCCACCCTTTATCGGCTTGTGGCCTGTCCATTTGTGTGCATTGATTCTTGGTGTTAGCTTGATTGTTCAAAGCCGAACTAGTGGTCGAAAAATTAAAGCTAAATTGCCAAAAATGCAGTTAAGGGGGCGTAACGCATCATGAAGATTTTAGATTGGTATATCGGTCGCGTTATTGCTTCGACGACATTAATGACGTTAACGGTATTTGTTAGTATTAGTGGGATTATCAAGTTTGTTGAACAAATTCGAGCTGTTGGTCGCGGTAATTACGATTTATCACACGCGGCGCTTTACGTTTTGTATTCAACGCCTCGCGATATTGAAATTTTCTTTCCTATGTCGGCACTCATTGGTGGCTTGATCGGTATCGGTATGTTAGCTAGTCACAGTGAGCTTATCGTCATGCAGGCAGCAGGTTTATCGCGCCTAGATATTATCAAGTCGGTAATGAAAGCGGCAGCTATTTTAGTGTTGCTCAGTATGGCCGTAGGTGAGTGGCTGGCACCAAAAGGTGAGGCTGCGGCAAGGGAAATTCGTGCACAGGCGATCTCAGGAGGTAGTTTGATTTCCTCTAAAACAGGCATTTGGGCCAAAGATGGCGACTATTTTGTACACATTAGCGAAGTAGAAAATACTGGCACGTTAAAGCAAATTCAAATATACCGCTTTGATGACAACCTAAAGCTCGAGAGTTGGTCGGCAGCCAATAAAGCAACTTATCAACAGGATTCTTGGTTGTTACATGACGTTAAAAATACCAAAATTTATGACATGTCATACACTACAGAAATCGCTGAAACGCAAATTTGGCAGTCATCACTAACGCCGGAGAAGTTGGGGGTAGTGATTGTCAACCCAGAAGCATTATCAATTCAAGGCTTACTCGAATACTTGGAATACCTAAAAAACAATGAACAAGATCCGAGTCGTTATGAATTGGCGTTGTGGCGAAAAATCATTCAGCCATTCACCGTTGGTGTGATGTTACTGTTGGCTTTGTCGTTTATTTTCGGGCCGCTGCGTTCGATGTCGATGGGGGCGAGAATTGTGATGGGTGTTGCTACGGGTATTGTATTCTATCTAGTTAACCAAGTCGCCGGCTCGATTAGTTTGGTTTATCAATTACCACCTATTTTAGGGGCCATTCTACCGTCAATTATTTTTGTTGGTGCGGCAACCTTCTACATGAATAAGCGCGCGTAATCAGCGCGCTTTGCCTTAGTTATTTTGGTCTGTTGGCTTCTAACGTTAGCACGACAACTTCAGTGTTGGTTAGCCTATCTTGCAGGCTAAGTTTGTTTTTTCGATCAAAAATTACCAGTAAATTACCTAAGCCCAACAAGGTTGGCAGTAGGCGCTTTATGCCCGTTTTTTTAGACATTAAACTGCCATCTTGATTTTGAACACGCAAGCGCCATGCTTTCATGCCAATTGTTTGGCCACTTTTCGCCCAGAAAAAAATAAAGAAGTAAATAATCGCTAGTAAACCCGCACAATTTAAAATAACTTTAAACAATATAGAGGTGGCAAAATAGTCGCTCGCGGTTTGTTCGGTGTTAGCACCAATAAGTTCAAAAGCGAACAGCGTATTAAAAATCGCAGATACAATCATTGTTGTAACCATGTATATGGCGACGGCGACCAAAAAATCATAAATCCAGCTGCCGAAACGTCGACGAAATCCTGCGCGAGGAAAGAGCTCTGGTGAAGACATAAAAAAACCTAAGAATAATTTGACGCTAGTCTAACAAAGCAACATATAAAGGTTAAGCGATTAAATGTTTGCTAAAGTTAAAATTAGCACAAGGGTAATACCAAATTGATTTAAGGGATTTGATATTGAATAAGCAGTTTAGCGCTCACGGTTATTGTGAAATAGAGGTAGCCGATAATATTATTTATATCGACGCATTCGGGCCTTGGAATGAAGAATATTTTGAAATTCTGCATCAAAAACTGATGGCGACGAGAGGCTTGGTAGATCAAAATAATTTTGGTGTATATTTACAACCTAAAGGTGAGGCCATTGCAACGGTTAATGGCGTTACCAAGCACACTGCATTTCTAATGCAAAGCAAAGTTAAAGTGGTAGCAATTAATTTATCTGAATGTGATACCAAATTTGTCACTAAAGATTTGTGCGCTAGGATTTATACAAGTTGTGATATCAAGCATCAGTTTTTTGACGATAAAGACCAAGCCCAAGCTTGGCTAGGGAGTTTTATTCAAACTGTTGATTAAAACATGAGCACTTAGAGAATAGCTAAAGATAAAACAGTTGCTTAGCGATGTGTTTGTCGTATAATGCCAGCCATCAAACGTTTGTTTGTCCTTTCATTGCCGGAGTGGTGGAATTGGTAGACACGACGGATTCAAAATCCGTTGCTTTCGAGCGTGACGGTTCAAGTCCGTCCTCCGGTACCATATTACCTGTTAATTATTTTTAGCCTTTTGCTGTTTTAGTACCCCTTACCTATCTTTATATCAATAACTTATTGAAATAGAAGACGATTCTTACATAGGTGTAACCTGTGTCTGTTACTAACAACTCGAGTGATATTTTTACTTTTCTGTTGTGAATTAAAAGTTTGCTGAACCGTCAATTAGACAATTATATCTAGTTGTATAGCTTTACTATTTTTACTACGCCTTCAATATGCCCGAGGGGGATTTTTTCAATAATTGGCGTTCATAGGGCGTGATATCAGAAACTGAACCTAGCTTGCAGTGATACATAGTATTACAAAACCTTGGTTATTCATTACGTACAAACAACACAAAATACAGTACCCTGTAGACTAGCGTAATAGTATCAGGATGCTAGCTATTGCAATGTTGTATTAAAAAATAGTCAGTCATATTGATGTGTCATCTCAGTACTGTGACTTTGGCTATTATGATGGCTGAGGAATGATGATGTTTAATAAGTTGGCGCCAATTTTCGCCGTTTTATTACTGGCAAGCTGTGGTGGTTCGAGTTCAGATAATGAGACTAGTCCCGAACCTCCAGCGCCTATTGAGCCTCCAGTGCCTGTTGAGCCACCAATATATAAGCCTGTTGACGAAAACGCGAAGTTAGCAATCGAGCGCGAAGATCACAGTTTAGCTACTGCTGATGAGCTCATTGATTTTAGCTTGGCGCAAACACAAGCTATTGACCAAACTAAATTTACGATCATTGAACAGTTGTATGATGATACTGATCAAATCTCTTGGCATCCGACTCACGACAGTGCATTTTTCAGTGCTTACTTACCCGAGCATACTTTTCCTGCACTTTCATCGACACATCACCATAATGGCAGTCCCTCTGAGGTTGGTTTAGTGATGGTAGGCGAGCAACGAGCACATCGTTATGCGGCGATGGCTGCCAACTTGCTCGCCGTAGATGTTTCAGAGTCAACGATTCGTTTTACACGATCATTATTCGCTTGGTTAGTGGGTGATCAAAATGCAAAAAGGCAGCTAAATATCGTCACTGCCCACGTACCGTCAAAGGCCGATAGTTGGTATTTTCCACACAATGAAAAGATTCGTGAGTGGCTTAGTCAAAACTACTCGGACAACTATACCATCAACGATGAAAATAGTTGTGATGGTGAGGAACTATTAGGTTGTTTAGAGCGGCAACAGCCAGATATCCTACTGATCAGCGATATAGATCGCCAAGCACAGGGGTATCGTGCAATTGAACAGGCTATTGAATACGCTAAAGCGCAAAATATTCCAGTATTGATCAGCAATTACCGACGAGGCCCTAGTGAATTTCTTGCACCTTTATATCGATATATGGGGTTAAGCGGCAGCAATAACTATTGGAGTAAACACCATGTCATTGGCGCTGACGTCAATGACATGAAAAAAAGCGACTTTACACAAGTTAACCAGTTACTTGAGAATTTGCGAAGCGATAGCTTTGATAACTCGGTATTAGCGGGGTGTACAGGTAATTTTATTTACTGTAAGACTGATGAATTTGAACAGGCGTTCAAAACGGGTGCTGATTGGTTTCGCGAGTCGGCAATTAACCTTGATAACGCGGGTATCAATCCTTTTGAACACGATACTTGGGCGCTATTAAAAGCGGGTGTGCTATTGGCTGATAAATATCGCCAAGCGATCGACTATCCGATTGAGTTTGACCAGGCAAGTCTATGGCAGCGAGCCATGTTTGCAGATTGGGTTGTTAACTATTCACGAGAGAATAATTTGGCACAACCAGACTTAGGCGAATACGTGATTGATAAAAATCTCGTGGTGCTAAATGACAACGCCAACTACAAACGTGTTAACACGGTTAGTGAACGCCAAACCATATCAGTGCCTTATAGCGGACAATGGACAACAACAGGTTGGTACGTGCAACCCGGCCAGAAAATCACGCTAACTCGCCATGATAATAATCCAGCAAGTTTGCAGATCAAGCTCAATTATCACCGCAGTAATACCAATCGAGCCTTCAAACATCAGGTCTATCGCGGGCCACTTGAGTTATCACAACAGCGATTATCGTTAACTGCAGGCGACTCGTTGAGTTTTTCATCACCCTATGGTGGGCCGTTGTATTTCAATATTGCTAGTAATGATTCAGAACTTGCCGTCGATGTAAGTGCGCAAAACGTTGCCAAACACCCTACAGTAACCAACTTTAACGACGATACTCAAATCGCATTATTTGAGAAAACCTTAGCCAACACAGAATTACCGCATGTTGACTTAAAAGCTTTTGGCGCAGAGCAACACCTACGTCGCGATCGCTTTTTAGGTGCGATCAATGAAGAATATCCAAGCGTTAAAGCATTACTCAAGGCTATCCAAGAAGAACACATTAATGCGGTATATACCTTGGCAGGGTTTAAAGTCGACGGCTTAGCTTTGGCGCAATCTCTGCCTAAGGATGTACAGCTTATCTGTGGTGAAATGTCTTCATTGCCTGATTGTTTAGATGAGCAGTTGCATATTCGTCGCAACATACAGCATGCAAACTATGACCAAAATGCACATTGTGGTAGCGGGTGTTCAGGTAATCCTTGGGATTCAAGTGGTAATATCAGTCCATCTGGCTGGCTAGACAATCATGAACTAGGCCATAATTTGCAGACTAATCGACTGAATGTTGCTTACGTGGCATCTGAAAATCGCAATAATTATGTGGATTATTCAAGTCGCGCGGGTGAAAACTCGAACAATATTTTTCCTTATTTTGTTAAGTGGCATAGCCATTACATTAGCCATGGGAATAGCCAACCATTAACTGATGGTCATACTAACCACAAGGATGTCTTTAATGTTTTTATGTCGGATGCATTGCAACTGACAAATGACAATAATG
This sequence comes from Thalassotalea sp. LPB0316, assembly GCF_014898095.1. Classification (NCBI taxonomy): domain Bacteria; kingdom Pseudomonadati; phylum Pseudomonadota; class Gammaproteobacteria; order Alteromonadales; family Colwelliaceae; genus Thalassotalea; species Thalassotalea sp. LPB0316. The sequence continues at coordinate 138,965 of NZ_CP062946.1, read as the reverse complement.
AGCGAGTGATTTTTGATCGTCAGTGCAAGCTAATGCCTGATGGTGAGAGCCGATATGTCGCGCCTTGGCGCAGTAATGATTATGCTGCATATAACAGTTATCGCATGTCGTTTTACATTCAAATGGCGTTGCATTTTGATAAACAAAATATTCAAGGACAACTACTGGCAAATGGCTTTAGTGTATACACATTGCTGTATCAACACAGCCGAATATTTGGTAAGTATGCCGATAGTGAAACTGATTGGTTGAGTATGCGTGAACGATTAGGCTTTAGCCAATTTCCGTATGCTGAACATGCGAGTTATGGCGGAAAAACCGTTAGCCATATACCCGGTAATGATTTTATGGTGATTACTCTGAGTAAACTGGCCAATCAAGATTGGCGCCCTTATTTTGATATGTATGGCTTGTATTATAGTGACTTAGCAAATCAGCAAATTGATTTAGCTAACTACTCGACGAAAATCCCGATGGGCTTATATTTGTTGGAAACTGAAATGCCAGACCGCTCTATGACAGACAACATGACCTTCTTGCCGTTAAACCCTAATGATGGGACAACGCTATGGCGTGATGGGAGTTCGCCAAAAGAATGCCTGTAAAAAGGTTGTCTTATCACGAAAAGCCAACAGGTGGAGTTTTGCCCGTTGGCTTTTGGTTTTTCTCAATAGGCAACTAGATGTGTAGGTAAAGGAAGTTTACTTTTCTTGTTTACTGATGAGTTTTTTGGCGGGCTCATAAAAATGTATGCCTTGTGCGTAATCAATTCCTGCAGCAATACATCTGTCTGCTATTTCCTGGTTCTCAACGCCTTCTGCAACAATCATTGTTCCCGTTTGATGTGCCCATTTGGTAAAATAGCACACAAATTCAAAGACATCTTGATTTGATAGTTGCTCGCTAACAACTTGATCGAGCTTGATCGCGTATGGACGGGCTTCTGCCATTATAAGAAAGCGCGATGCTCCGCTGCCAATATCATCCAAACTCAACCTAATATCAGGAATTGGTGTGCCCTCTAATTCTTTTAAGCAGTTGTTGTTTAATTGTCCAGACTCACAAATCTCGACGACTAAATGTTTTTTAAAGGGGGATTTAACATACGGGGTCAGTAACCTAGTTAAGTCTTTGCAATTGAAATTGTCAGCTTCAAAGTTAACGGAAATGAATTGCTTGTCATTAAGGTTTCTCACTTGTTTAGATGCTAATGCTAACATTTTTTCTGTTAACATCAGGGGGCCGTCTTTTTCGTTTAATACTTTTGGTAGCCATGCTTTTGTTGGCATGGTGTTGTTATCTTTAATTTTCCTAGCCAACGCTTCATAGCCAATAATTTCACCCGTTGTCAATTTGACGATAGGTTGGTAAAAAGCCGTTACATCATCGAGCGATGTTTTTATATCTAGCCAGTCTAGTGCAGCCTGTCTGGAACCAAAAAAATGAACATTTTGTATGTCTTTGGCTTTGAGGATTTTCATGTGTAAATCGAACTCTTCTACTGGAATTTCTGTCGAGTAAACAGCCACTTTAATAAAAGTTCGCCTATTTCTTAATGACCAATCCTCTTTGTGAATAAAATCGATAACTTTACGCGTATCCTCGTTATTGAATATCCCCGAGCCTCCTTTCATATTAATAAGTAAATGCATTTTTCGAGTGTGTATCACGATGTTTATTATTTTTCGGATTTGTTGAATCCTCTTTTCTAAGGACGGTTGGCCCTCAAAGTTTACCTCAATGTACTGATCTCGAAGCTTGGCAATATTACTCATGTTATTCCTTGTATTCTTAACTATTTAATAAGTCATACTAATATCAGTATGGAAGACAGAAAAGTTTAAGGCAATCGCAGTGTAAAAATTTGAAACTTTGAAGGTCTAATCGACCGCTTAAACTCATGCAATAGACTGACGATGAACTGCTAGGTGAGTACAAATTTGGGTAACGGTTTTATTATTTACCTGAGCACTGTACTTGTGGTAGCGCAGACAGGGAGTGACTAATAGAGTTTTCTCAGCAGATGCTCTACATGTCCTTTTAAAGTCTTTTTAGATAACACCCACGTAGTTAACATATCGTGTTTATTGGCCAATCGCTTTTTGTATTTGGCATTGCTGGCGAGAAAATTATAGTTACTCATCCCATTATTTAACGCCCAGTCTATCGCTAGATTGTGAGCCACTAAACCTGGTCTAAATTTGTTATCCGCTAGGTAGTTAAAGCCGCTTTGATAGAATAAAACCTCTTCGTTATGGATGAAGTTATATAAATAGCCGAGCGTATGTGCTTTGCTAGAAACTTTTATTAGCTGAATGAGCCCTTGTTCGAAATAATCTTCGATGAGCTTTTGATGAAATTGACAAAAAAAAGCCGAAGCGAAAGCACCTTTTTTACCTTTAGCTTGCCAGTAGTTTTGGTGTAGTTCTTTTAGCTCGGTTAAATAAGCAAGCGCTTGTTCTGTATTGTGCGCTAATGTAAGCGATAGCTCGCCAAACTTTCCTTGGTAGGCATTAAATGATTGTTTTATTTGTTTCCGGGTGTTTTTACTCAGAGAGCGCTGGTAATCATCAAGAGAGTTAAAATTATTTAGGGCAACACAAAACGCCGGTTTGGTGGTTTTTCTGATATAAAATTTATCAATATTGGTGAAGTCGAGTTGTTGGCTGTGCGCAATCCTAAGCTCTTCTATATCGTCAAGATCGAGAAAGGCGCTGATCAGTTGTTCACTGTGTTTTGGTGAAGCTGAAATAATGTCATTGTATTCTATCGTTAATTCATCAAGCGCTTCTATTCCGGTGCAATTTAAATAGCCACGCTGTTTAGTCAGTTTATTCTGACGCTGCCGATTTATACCGAGAAAAAAGCAACTCATTGGCTCTTTTCCCTCATAGTGAACAACGAATTTGACGTCTATGTCATCAGGTAAACAAGCTAGCCATGTTGAAAACCAAGGCCAACTATTAAAAAAACTAACCGGTTGGTGCTTACTTAGCTGTTGATAAATATCAAATACGCGTTCACTTGAATGAATAGGGCATAGTGATTTAGTGGCTGAATTTCTTTTCACGCGTAATGATCAGTCATTTGAAAGTTAAAACTATTACATCAAAACGATACAAACTCAACACGTGAGTTTTTATTGGAGGACGATAACTGTTGATATTATTTAGTTTTAAGGTTTATTTTTCATTAGTTTATACGAGTTTTTACCAGTTGGTTATATTTTTGTTAACATTGCTTTAACAATTTGCTAGATTGCATGGGCAAAATTATAAACCTCAAAGGATTGCAAATGAGACTTAAAACATCTTTTATCGCGCTAGCCTCGGCTGTCGCGTTGTTTTCGTGTGGTGGCGGGTCGTCCTCATCGTCAACTACGAACAATAATAATAACTCAGGTCAATCGTCTAACAATAAAACCTTTAGGATCCAAGCGGTGTATGAGGACAGTTGTGGCAATGAATCACCTGTTACACAGGCATCATTGATCATTCATGGCAGCGATTTTAGCAATGAGCAAATCATTAGCGCGAATGCAAATGGTGTGATGACATATTCTACAAGTGCTTCAACACGTGATGTATCAATTGTCATGCCTGATATTATTGAGGTAGCTGGGGTCAATCCTATTGAGGTTGTAACAACCTTAGAGCAACCAATGGTAGATGCGGGTAAAATTCGCTATTACACGAGTGACAGCTCCCAATGTGAATGTAGAACACTTAATTTTGACGCTGTTGCTAGTGCACGAGCCAGTGATTATCCGATATTTGGTGCGCTAGGTGGGGTCGATGGGTACAGCAGTAGCTCGAACCTTGGCCAATATAACTATACACAGGTTTCGCAGTGTAAGCCGATTAGTGGTAACTATGGTGCGATTAGTTCGATGATCAGTTTTGACAATCCCGATGAGGCGTTTGGTGCTTTTATGCCGTCTGCCTCTACTGACTATTTTGTGGTTGATCAAACATTAGTGGGTAGTCAAGTTAGCATCAATACTGATGAGGCGAATTCAAAACAAGCAGCTACCTATACAGGGCGAGATAGTCACTTTAGAAACTATGCCTTTGGCTATGACGATACGCCACTTTATGCTTTTGATCACGATGATGCTGATTACTATCGCGTTACGGCATACAACTTTGAAGATATTTACGGTATTGAGGGCGTCGATCGCGCCGACGTCTTTTATCTCAACGCAATGAATTCAGAAGACATCAATCAAACCTTTGATTTACCACTAACAGCTATTGACTACATGGAGTTAGCTCAGCTATTAAATGGCGACCAACCCAATTATGATTTATCACACTACAGTGGGTTTGATTTTATTTCGATGACGGTTTCGGCAAGATCGGCAAATGGTCGATTATTTGATTGGTATATGCGCGCGCCAACTTCAGGTCAGCTGCCGTCGATTGAAAACTTAGATACTAACGCTTTTATTCCAGACAGCACGGTTGAAAGTTTAATCGATACGGTTAATTTTAGAATCGGCATCTATGGTTATCAGGGGATTTCATCATATAACGATTATCTGGCAAAGCTATCGACGAATGATGGCTCTCCGGCAACAAGAGTTAGCTCAGATTGGAATAATTATTTTGGCTCTCGCTTGTCATTAACTATGAGTAATGTTGACCTTTCACCACTGAAGCCTTTAGCAAGTGTGGTTAAAGTAAAATACAATCAACCCTTGGTATCAAAGCCAAGTAATAACAGAGCGCTGAACTAATCACATCGGTTATATTGAGTAACTTTACATGCCAGCACCTTTGCTGGCATTTTTTATTTGTGCGTCGAGCATTACTTGAAAAATGATGATTGTGTACTAGGGTTTAGCCATCTGCTGACAAATGATTTCTTTACCTTAAAGTAAAGGAGTGTGTTGGTGGATTGTTGTTTACCGAGCACTGATGTGATGATTCGTATCACATCAATTAAACATAACAACGACAAGCAAAGGAGTGTTTTATGCTAGTTATTACCAATCGAAAAATTAACAAATCAAACTTTATCAACGGTGTTGGTGATCACAACGCTTTTGGTGACGAGCCCAATGTTAAAGGCCCGAACGAAACTCGTATTGCTCACGCAGAAAAAGTTAATGGCAAATGGCAGGTGAGGTTAATGTCTGAGCCGTCAAAAATTACCGCCAATAATATCCCGTCGAGAAAAGCATTTAACGAATTAAGAGATAAACTTAGGCACAGTGGCAAAAACTGTGTTTTTTTCGTTCATGGCTTTAATCAAAGTTTTGAAAAAAATTTAGAAAAAGCGTACAAAATGCAGCAGGTTCACAACGTTGAAGTGGTTGCTTTTTCATGGCCGTCAAACCCTGGTGGTTTTAAAACGAAAGAATATCGCGTAGCCAAGCGCAACGCTGTGGCTTCGGTTGGGGCGTTAGATGCCACACTTGAGAAGTTTGGTAGTTATTTAAAAGAGCCATTTAATAAAGAAGCACTAGAAAGTTGTAATGTCAAAATATCGTTCATGACTTATAGCCTAGGTAATTACTTGTTCCAAAACTATGTTAACAACGCAAGCTATGAGGAAGAGACCCGCATTTTCCACAATGTGATTTTGTGCCAAGCCGATGTTGATAATGCGGGGCATGCTCACTGGGTTGATCAAATTGAATCAGGCAAAAAAGTTTATATCACGATTAATGAAAACGATTGGGTATTGAAATGGTCGGATGTAAATTTTCAAAAAGATCGTTTGGGTCGCAGCGCCAAACATTTAAATGCGAGCAATGCGCTTTATTTTGACTTTACTGATGGTCCCGGTGTAGGAAAAACGCATGGCGTCTTCTATCAGCCAACGAATGATGTGGTTAAATCCTTCTTCACTCGTGTTTTAAATGGCGAAAGAGGTGAGTTTACTCAAGGGCTGGTTTTCGATAGTCGAATGAATGCCTTTCGGTTTGAATAGGTTTTAAAAAGGTATAAAAAAACGCTAGCATTGCTAGCGTTTTTTGCAAGGAGATAACTATTAGAACTTGTAGCTTGTGCTAACAAAGAATGTTCTACCGACAACATCATAAATCGATGGCACTGTGCCCATGTCATTACCTCCTAGAACTGATTTAGGATCTTGATCTAGTAGGTTTTTGATACCGCCGTTAACTCTCCATTGATCGTTGATATTATACGATGCTGAAATGTTGTGGTAAGTTACTGAGCTCGTTCTAAACTCGTCGCCGTAGAACTCACCTTCCATACCATGGATGTATTGTGCTGTGTATAGAACGCTTAAGTCATCTGTAATATTAGCTTGAACATTTAAGTTAGATCTAAACTCAGAGAAGCCACCCATGTTGCCATCAATACGTCCTGTGTAGTCAATGCCATCTTCTGTGTAGTCAATTAAGTACGTTGTATCAAAAGTTACTCTGAAAATGTCACCAACGTAAGTGACATTCCAGTCAATACCTGATGTTTCTAAACTACCGACATTCGTTAATGGTGAAGAAAGGTTTCTTAGGTCACCTTCTGGTGTAATATTGATCACATCACACGCCGCGGTGTCGCCTTCGAAACAGTTGTTCATTGCTGCCTGTACGTTAACACGTGTAATGGCGTTTGTTACATCAAACTTCCAGTAATCTAGTGTCGTTGATAAACCTTGTTTGATTTCCCACACGGCGCCAAAGGTAAATGACTCACTTTCTTCAGCTTTTAGGTTTTCATCTGAAGTGTAGTTAACTAAAATTTGTGGATCGATTTGGTTGTCATCCCACGGATTACTTAGGTAATCGTATGAACCTGAGTTACCGCCGTATAATTCAGATACATTCGGTGCGCGGAAGCCTGTTGCCGCTACGGTGCGTAACATGAACTCATTAGTTACTTGGTATGTAGCACCTAATTTCCAGGTCGTTGCACCACCAAATGTTGAGTAATTATCGTAACGCAGCGCCGCTTCAACGTTAAATGCATCAGTTACAGGCACGGCAACTTCACCGTAAACTGACTGAACAGAGTAATTACCTGATGTTGGGTCTTGCTGTGCTGCTGTACTTTCGCCCGCTTGCGTTATTTCATCGGGTGTGTAGTAACCCGACTCGTAACGGCTTTCAACACCCATCGCATAACCAATGTCACTTTCTGTAGTACCGCTATAGCCAGCTGCTAAGATAAATTGCTCGTTACCACCTTTGTTTTCTTCGGTGTAAATAACATCTTCGCTCACTAAGAAGGCGCGGTCGAGTTCGTCACGGCTAAACCATAAATCTTGGTTGTTGTAGATACTTTGCTCCATGTTGCCGGCGTGAATTGAGTTATGCACGCGATCTTTTGAGTCGTTACGACCATAAGTTGCAGAGATATCCCACTGTGCGCCATTATCTAAGTAACCAATTAACCCCGCTGATGCGCGGTAAGTGTCAGTTTCTTGCTCATAAATACGCGGGCCTGCGTCCGTCATACGGCGACGATATTCTAACTCTTCAGGTAGAACACCATCTTTTCTAAAGTGATCAGTATATTTGCTATCAAGCTGATCTGTTTTTAAATCGATAACCGCTGGTTGAGGCGCCATTTGCTGCTTAGACTCACGACGTGTATACATAAAATCGACAGATAATTCAGTGTCACCGGCGATTTCTTTGTTGAAGCTAGAGAATACACTGGTCAGTGTATTTGGGGTTTGAGCATAGCTATCTGTTGTGTAGTCGTATAGATCATCTTGTTCGAGGTCGCGATATACACCATCGCCAACATGAACCTGACCACCTAATGAGCCACCGACAATAGAAGAAGATGCGCCGGCATCAACGAAATCGCGATCTGATTGAATGATGCTACCGCGATCTGAGTATTGTAAACCGACAACTAAGTTACCGCCGGCAAGTTCAGTGCCGTGTAAAATGTTAAAACCGCCCGTTTCACCATCGCCTTGGCCAGTAATGCTGCCTTCAACGGTCATTTCTGTGCCTTCAAAATCATTTTTGGTGATGATGTTAATTACGCCAGCAATCGCATCTGAGCCATATACCGCAGAGGCGCCATCTTTTAAGATTTCAATGTTCTTGATCATGGCAACAGGAATCGTATTTAAATCGACTGAAGCGTCAGCACCTGTACCTGATGCAACCATACGTCGACCATTTAATAAAACTAAAGTGCGTTGAGCACCCATACCGCGCAGGTTAACTGTTGCACTACCGCCAGACCCGTTATTCGTTGTAGAGCCAATGTTCATACCGGCGATGATTGGTTGTGAGTTAAGGATTTCTTCAACTGATTGGAAGCCGCTGTCGGCAATAAAACCTGAATCAATAACGGTAATTGGGCTCGAAGATTCCATATCAGTACGGTTGATACGTGAACCTGTTACTTGGATACGCTCTACTTCTTTTTCAATTTGTTGTGTTGGTGATTGAGCCAATACTTGTGTTGTGGCAAATGGTGTTGAGGCAACACCTAAGAAAATAGCGCTTTTAACCGCTTTATTTAATTTACTTAAATTCATTGGGATCTCTCTAATGTTTACTACTGTTATGCTTTTGACTAGCTCTTATTCAAGCATTGCTAGAATGTACCCGAGCGATTTGCTAAAGGTTGTAGCAAAGTGTTTTTTTAAGTAGGGAGGTTGTGACCAAGGTAATCGAAATGTAACTAATGCGCATATTTGATGGCTTTTTGAGCGCTTTATGGGGGGCTTCAGAGGTTAAATCGAGCTGATTATTGTGATCGTTTCAGTCGATAGTAATTCACAGCTTGACTCTATTATTAGCTTACAAAGCGATTAGTTAATTTTTTCAACGATGTGTTCACTCGCCAATATTGCCCATTGTTGATAAACCGGTTGGCCAGGATGAAAGCCATCGCTAGCCATTAGCGAAGGGTCATTCGGCAGTTCAATTGTGAGCGTATGTGTTTGCTTATAAGCTTGGCATATTTGGGTCAAATCTTTATTCAATTGTTTGGCCCTGTTACCTAAATACCAGCGCAACGGGTTGGGCAGCGCAGGAAATTGATGCATGGGTGGGATTTGCGTGGCAATGATCACCGACGCTGAAAATTTGTTGATCAGCAAATTCATTAATTGATGTTGAAGTGAGCTAAATTTATCTCGTGAGATCCCCTTGGTGACATCATTGACGCCAAGCGAAATAACCACTACGTCAAAGTTTTCGGCTGCCAATGCCTGAATCCGAGATAACGCCATTTGTGTCGTTGTACCTGTACTTGCCATTAGCGTTAATGAAATATCTTTATCGCCCAGCGATTGGCAAAGTGTTGTTGATAGTTGACCTAATAAAGCATCGCTTTGGTTTGATACACCAACACCCGCTGCCGCCGAATCGCCAAGTACCAGTACAGTGAGTTTATCCGTAGATGAAGTGTTGCCAGGCGCATTTGAAATAATACGCGGGCCTGATGCTTCAGCAAGCTTTGGCGTATTTTTGCGAACATACTTGCCCTGAACAAGAAAGACAGGAAGTAAAACTAAGGTAACTAGCCAATGAATCATAATTACAGTGATACCAAATATTTAATTCACTTGGTATGAGTTATTCCAAGTGGCGTTACTGTGAAATATTAGCTTAGCTTCGTCAAGTTTAGGTCATCGTTTTAGCTTTTTTGTTCGTTGTGGCTTTATGGCGTTTTCGTTTTTTAAAGCTAGGTTTATCGATCTTCGGCAAGTCGGTAAATCGAATCGTTGAGGCTTGATCAATTAACTGGTGAAGTTGTTGGCTTAAACCTGACATAAATGCTTGATAACTGCACTGCTTTTGCGTCATCAAATTGAGTGACGACTCCCAATGTGCGGTCATATCTGGCAAGGTCGTTTCTTTAGGCAGTGCTTGAACAAAGCCACGACCAAGATCTGATGCGTGAATACTTTTCCCTTGCCGTTTCAAGTACTGGCGTTTGAAGAGCAAATCGATAATGCCTGCGCGTGTCGCTTCTGTGCCTAAACCGTCGGTTTCTTTTAATTGCTTTTTGATCTCTGGGTTTTGAACAAATCTAGCGATATTGGTCATTGCCCCTAGTAAGGTTGCATCAGTAAATGGTTTGGGTGGTTGTGTGGCTTTGGTGATCAGTTCACCGGTTCCACAATGAAGTACATCACCTTTATTTAATAATGGTAGTTGCTCTTTTTCTTCATTGTTAGCATTAAATAACTGCTTCCACCCCAAGTTTTGTGTTTTCGTACTTTTAGCTGAAAATAATCCACCCGCTATGTCGAGCTCAAGTGCGATTTCATTAAATTGAAAGTGAGGGTAGAACTGAGCCAAATACTGACGACAAATCAGTTGGTAGACATTTTTCTCAAAGTTGTTAAGGCTAGCTGAATTCACCGACTTTAAGGTTGGAATAATCGCATGGTGAGCACTTACTTTGGCATTGTTCCAAGCTTTGCTTTTTATGCTGGCATCGGCTTGGCTAGCAGCTTTTGCTAGAGGCTCTTCTGCTTGGCTGAGCATAGCGATAATTTGTTTCGCTTCGCCAAATTGGCTGGTTGGCAAGAAGCGACAATCTGATCTTGGATAAGTGATCAGTTGGTGTTTTTCATACAGCACTTGGCAAATATCCAATACCAGTTTTGCATTCATCGAAAATCGTTTGGCGGCATCGATTTGTAATGCCGATAAATTATACGGCAGTGGCGGTGCTTGCTTTTTGTCTTTATTTTCTGCTTTGGTGACTAGCGCTTGCTGGTCGGTTATGCGGGTAATTACGTGTTCAGCCAGTGCTTTATTGATAATGCGCTGCTCGCTGTCCATATGAGGCTCACACGCCTGACTCGGTTGCCATTTAGCCGAAAATTGCTCACCTTTGGAGGTTGCAAGCTTTGCCAAGACCTCGTAATAATCGTGGGGCGTAAAATCCGCGATCTGTTGATCTCGCTCAACGACTAAACCAAGCACCGGTGTTTGTACTCGCCCCACCGATAACACCGCATTAAATCCTGACTTTTGTCCTCTGATCGTTAACGCTCGTGTAAGATTTATACCATAAAGCCAGTCGGCTCGTGAACGAGCAAGTGCCGAAACCGATAACGGCATAAAATCTTGGTTAGATTTGAGGTTTTGCAGTGCTTTTTTTACTGCTTGTAAGTTTAAATCGTTGATCAGCAGGCGCTGAACTGAGCGTTTTTTATCGTCCGGAATATTGACGTAATTAATCACTTCATCAACTAGCAATTGGCCTTCTCGATCTGGGTCGCCGGCGTGAATAATAGCTGAAGCTTTTTTTATTAGCCGAGTTAAAATTGTCAGCTGTGTTTTACTGGTTTTTTTCGGTACTAATTGCCAGGTTTGCGGCTCTATCGGTAAATGCTCGAAATGCCATTTTTGATATTTACTATCGTAAACTTGTGGTTCAGCTTGCTCTAATATATGGCCGATACACCAACTCACAATATCGCCATTGCCAACCTCAATATAGCCGTTTTGTTTTTTATGAGGCTTAGGTAGGGCAGCAACAATTGCTTTTGCTAAACTGGGCTTTTCGGCAATATATAAATTCACAATAACACGTTACTTTTTATCAATTGCTCTATCATATACTGAATTTTTATACAGTTAAATAGTTTGTTAGCCAAAATTAAAGCTATGATAAGCTACCGGCAATGTTTTATATTTTGACGTTGTTATGACTCAAGCTCTCATCCCCAATCCATTTGTTCGTTGGCACTTTCGTGACTTCCAAAAAAGAGGCTACTCGATTGAACAAATTTGTCAGCAATTTTCGGTACCTGAAACGGTTTTTACCAGTGAGGGCAAGGATGTAAGTGCCGATGGCTTTGCCGAAATGATCAAGCAAAGTGTCGTCGCCATTGACGATGAGTCTTTTGGTGGTATTAGTACCAGCTTACCTGTTGGCAGCTTTCGCATGATGACCTATGCCTGTATTACCTGCCAAACACTCAAACAAGCGATTCATCGCACGTGTAATTTTTACCGCCTTTTGAGTAAGCAGATTAACTGGCGACTCGATATCGGTGAGCAACAATCTAAGCTGGTGTTCGACACTAATTTAGCGGGCACAACAGGTGCGAGTCATAATTATTTTATTATATTTACCAGTTGTATTATTTGGCGCTGGTTGAGCTGGATGATTGATAAGCCAATCGAGTTGTCGCAGCTTACACTTAATTTTTCGCCTGCTTATGCTAGCTCTTATCTTCCTGGCTTGTTTAAAACTCAAGTGCACTTTGAGCGAGAAGAAAGCGCTATTTACTTTGATAATAGCTTACTTGATATGCCAGTTAAGCAAACACCTGATAGCTTGCAGACCTTTTTAATTAACGCGCCGCAGTGTTTAATGTCGCATTATCAATCAAGCATGAGTTTGACGAAAAAAGTGCAAGAATACTTGGAAGATGCCCAATACATCGGTGAAACCAATTTACCTCATGCCGCTGAGCATTTCTTTTGCAGTGAGCAAAGTTTAATTCGCGGCTTAAAGCAAGAGGGCACTCGCTTTAAAGATATTCGTGAAAAAGTCCGCAAGCAAAAAGCCTCTTATTATTTGGTCAAAACCAAGTTAACTAATCAACAAATTTCAGCGCAATTAGGCTTTTCTGAAGTGAGCGTATTTTATCGAAACTTTAAGAAGTGGTTTGGCGTTACCCCGAGTCAATATCGAGAAAATCCGCAAAGAGCAAGCCAGCATGATAGTAAAGCTCAGTGATTTGTATGTAACTGTCATGTTGTTGCCTATTGGTTAAGGCATAATCAATAAAATTGGCTAGATCTTGGTTATACGTGGTTATGAACGAATACTTACAGGCAACACCTTATTTTAATTATAAAGACCAAAAAGTTGTCGATTACTTTGATAGCTTACCTATCTGTTCAAATGTTTCGGCTATCGAAAATGCGATAGCGATTTACTATGCTGTGCGCGATGATTTTGCCTACGACACAACAGGGGCGTTTGATGGTGCACCGACTTTAACCGCTGAATTTTGCTTTAACCAGCACCAAGGCTATTGTTTGCCCAAGAGTGCTTTAATGATCGCCTTGTGCCGAAAGGTTGGGATACCTGCAAGAATAGGTTTAGCCGATGTGAAAAATCATCTAGCAAATCCAAAACTCCTCGAACAACTGAAAACCGATGTCTTTTCAATGCACGGTTATGTCGATTTGTTTTTAGCGGGTAAATGGGTTAAAGCAACGCCTGCATTCGACAAAAACTTGTGCGCCCGACATAACATCAGCCCGCTTGAGTTTGATGGTTTAGCAGACTCTATTTTCCACGAGTTTACCGGTGAAGGTGATAAACACATGGAATATTTAGTCGATCACGGTACTTTTGCTGAGATGCCTGTTAAATTTATTCAGCAAAACTTTGCCAAACACTATCCACACTTAGCACATTGTTTTCAAAACGATGTGCTAAGTACGTCAACTACTGGCGATTAAATAACTAGCGGTTAAATATTTTATCTTCAGTTGCTAATTGCTGTTTTACCGCATCTAAGGCTAGAAATTGGCGGTAAAACTCAGCGAGTTTCGGCCATTGTGTTTGGTCTATTTCATAGTTCGCTCTAGTTAAGCTCATTAAATTACTGCCAACGGCAATATCTGCTACTGAAAGTTCATCGCCAACAAAGTATTGAGCTGATAACTTGTCTTCTAAGAAATTCAATACGGGTGGAATTAATTGGTTGAGTATTTCGGTTACTCGAGCTTCATCGGTGGTGTGCTCGAAAAAAGCAGGACCAACAACGCGTTGGAAGTATAAAGCATTTGTTGCTTCAGCCATTTTTGTATCGGCGTATTCCTCTAACCATAATGCTTTGGCAAAATTTTCAGCGTCATTAGGGTAGAGCGGTGTGCTTGGTTGCGATTTTTCTAGATACGCGATGATCACTGAAGAGTCTGAAAACAGTGTGCCTTGGTCTGATTGATAAGCTGGGATCTTGCCTAACGGGCTAGCTTGTCTAAAGGTTTCGTCATCACTGCCTGGTGGTACCATTTTTATCTCAAATGGTATGCCTTTAATAAGATGAGCTAGCATTGCTTTACGAACAAATGGTGAGGCAGGAACGCCCAAGATTGTTGCCATAACGGTTTCCTTGTTAATTTTTTAAATACTTTAGCATGGTTTGGACATATAGAAATAAAAAAGACCTGAACTAGGTTCAGGTCTTTTACGCTACGCTAAAATCAATCTAATTCATGTGTATATCAAATGGATAAGCGTCGTTTTCATCATCGATGCCGTCGTTGTCGTCATCAGGATCGACGCTATCTAATATGCCATCCTTGTCAGAATCAATATCATAAACTTCATAAAAGTTAATTCTTGGCGCAATGGCCATGGTTAGCTCTTCTGCCATTGATGGTATGTCGAAGGCAAAGTTATTGCGCTCTTCCCACTCGAGGACATAGAGTCTATTACCGACCAATTGCAGCGGACGCCATGTTCTGATTCGCCAGCGGTTGCAGTTGTCATCAAAGACCCAGTCACATTCTTGATAGACACCAAAGTCACTTTGCCAAAGCGCATTTAGGACGATGTCATTATTTTCATTTAATGACCACAACCAACGATCCCAACCATCTCGTTCGTTATTGAAGTCGAAATTGCCATTGAGAATTCGAGTGGCTCTATCTCCACCCGTCTCTAAGCGATAACCAAAGAAGGCATCATCTTGGATCATACCGTTGTCGTATGCGTCTGGGTTCGTTAGCGTGAAACTGCCCATTAAATAGCTATTTAGTACCGGTGAGATATCGATATTACTCGCAGCCGGCACGAGGAATTCATAAGATGACATAGTATTCATGCCATCAGTAGCAATGACAATAGCAGCAACACCGGTATCAAATTGTTCAACTTTTTCGATGCTAACCGTAATATTATCAGCTAATGAAAGCATTAATATCCCGTTCTCATCAATAGTCCAATCCATTGAAATAGTGAATATATCTGAGAGTGCCGTGCCGTTTTCATTAAACGATACGATGTCCATTTGTTTGCGGTTGAAATCCACTTCATTGGCAAAGTCAATATTAACCGGTATCGTCCAATTGTCAGTTAAATCTTCAGCGACCCAAGCAATTGATGGCAGCGAAGCTAAATCAATGAGCTCAACGAGCTGTGCTGATTCCATCTCAAAAGGTACCTGATCTAAAGAGCCTGTTAACTGCTCACGCTCCCAGTCATCTACGATGAGATACGCCTGAAGTTGTGTTTGCCAAAATCGATAGTTGGGTGCCGAGCTTTCTAGCTGTTGCCACGTTGCCGTGCTTGTCGTAATTGATACTAACACTTGATAGTCACCGTGTTGTTCAATAAATGCCTCGCCTAATTCCGGCGTAATCATTCCTCTGTTGATTAAACTAGAGACATTCTCATAGCTTGAACTTTCGACTCCTTGAAAGTAGATAGTCAGTACATCATTTTCTAATAAATAGTCTGCCGACTGACTGCCAAAACTATCACTTTTGGTCGCAACGCCTTGGTCAAAGAGGTACTGTGTGCCGTCTAGCACACCTAATCGAACCGCAGGGTTTGCCAACGCACTTTCGGTAATCCGGACATAACCTGATAATAAGTCGTCAGTGCTAAAAGCGACCGAGCTACCAGCTTGAGCATCGTATGGTGCTACATCCTCTTCATTTAGCGCACCGTCACCATCAATGTCTGGGTCACTGTTATCACCAATCCCATCCATATCAGTATCTGCTGTTTCCAAAGGATCTAGCGGGAAGGCGTCGTCTTCGTCATAAACGCCGTCGTTGTCATCATCCTTATCGGCATTATTACCAATTGAATCGCCATCGCTGTCCATACTCTCTGATGAATCAAATGGGAATTCGTCATCTTGATCGTTAACACCATCGTTGTCGTTATCAGGATCAAGCGCATCGGTAATACCATCGCCGTCAGAGTCGATATCCATCACTTGATAGAATTGTACTCTCGGTGGAATATTAATTCGCCATACCGGTGGTTCTGCTGGGAAGCTGTAAGCGTTATCATTTATTTCCTCCCACTCAAGGACATAGATCCTATCACCTATGGTTGCTAGTGGTTGCCAGTATCTGATTCGCCAGTATGCACAGTAATCATCACTCTCTGGATCACAGTCAGCAAATGAGCCGTATTCACTGCGTAAACTGGTCATTTTCACTTGACCATCGACAGTGAACTCCCAGAACCAACGATCCCAGCCGCTGAACATTTCAGATAGATCAAAATCGCCGTTGGTAATACGTGTGACGAGATTATCGTTGTTTTCTAATCGCCAACCAAATACGCGATCGTCACGTAACATCCCGTCTTCATCATAAGCTCCAGGGTCGGTTAAGCTGAAACTATTTTGCAGGAACAAGTCAGTGTATTGGCTAAGGTCGCCAATTTGGTTTTGTGCAACCACTAAGCTGTAGTTAGTGTAAGTTGTCTCACCTACGGTATAAGTCGCAAATACACCTACCCCGGTATCGTAAACAGCTTCTTTCGCTAGCGTGATAATCTCGCCTGAATCAAGCGTAATGACTAATACGCCGTCGGCGTCAATTAACCAAGTAAAATTCAAGCCAAAGATAGCCGTAGTACCTGTGTTATTTTCGGCAAAATTAACAATATCAGCACTGAGTGGTTGAGGAAGCTCTGCCATCGCAAAATCAAGTTTTATCGGCATAGCCCAGTCACTGTTTAACTCTTGTGCTGTCCATGGCGTAAAGGTGAGTGCGTCAAAATCCATCAAGCTGACTATCTGGCCTTCACCAATAAAGCTTTGAGCTGGCGCTTCCATTGAGCCGAATAAAAACTCTCGGTAATAGTCGTCGACCACATAAAGTGTTTGTGAGGCAAGCTGCCAGAAGACATGAGTATCGCCATTCATTTCGAGTAATTGCCAACTCACGCCTTGTGTTTCGATTACCACTTCCATGTAGTAATCACCCATTACTTCGATAAAAGATTCCGCTGTAGCTTGATCAACAATACCGAACTCAACCAGATCCATTACTTGATAGTACTGGGTGAATGAATCGGCATTGTCGTAATCGATAGTGAGTATATCGTTAGCTAAGACATAGCTGCCAGGTAGTGATTTACTCGCACTTTGTTTTAGGGAAACGTTATTGGAAAAGCTATAAGTTTCACCATTGCTAAAGCCTAAAACAATATCAGGTTCATCGAGTGCACCTTCTGATATATGGACGTATTTCATCAGTAAGTCGTCACTGCTAAATGCCATCGCAGCACCAACATCTTGATTGTAAGGAGCAACATCCTCTTCATTTAGCGCACCGTCACCATCAATGTCTGGGTCACTGTTATCACCAACGCCATCCATGTCAGTATCCGCTGTTTCCAAAGGATCTAGCGGGAAGGCGTCGTCTTTGTCATACACGCCATCGTTGTCGTCATCCATATCAGCGTTATCACCAATTAGATCGCCGTCGCTGTCCATACTCTCTGATGGATCAAACGGGAATTCATCATCTAGGTCGTTAACGCCATCGTTGTCGTCATCTGGGTCGATGCTGTCAAGGATGCGGTCTTTATCGCTATCGATGTCGAGTACTTCATAGAAGTTTACTCGCGGCGCTATTGCAATATAGAGCTCTTCTTCTTGAGAAGGTACCGAGAAGGCAAAGTTATTGCGCTCTTCCCACTCCAGTACATAGAGTCTGTTGCCGACTACTTGTAGCGGTCGCCACGTTCTGATTCGCCAACGGTTGCAGTCGTCGTCTTCTTGATAGAAACAAGAAGCATAAACGCCGTCATAGCTGTGCCATAGAGCATTGAGCTTAATGTCGTTATTTTCCTCTAGTGACCAATACCAACGGTCCCAACCATCGCGCTCGTTGTAAAAGTTGAAATCGCCACTGTAAATTCGCGTAGCGCGATCACCACCCGTCTCTAAGCGATAGCCAAAGTAGGCATCACTATTGAGCATGCCTTCGTCGTTGTAGGCATCTGGATTTGTCAGGCTAAAACTATTTTGTAAATAGCTATTTAACAGAGGCTCAACATTGATGTCTGAGCTTTGTGGCACGAGTAACTCGTATGACGAAATGGTGTTTTGACCATCACTGGCTTGCACTAAAGCGCCAACACCAGTGGTAAAATCATTGATTTTTTGTACCGTGATTTGGACATTTTCACCTAAATCAATAACAAGAATACCGTCATTGTTAATCGACCAGTTCATTTGAATGCCAAAGATAGCTGAAACGGCTGTGTTATTGTCGCCAAAGTCAACAATATCAAACTGCTTGCGATCCCATTGGTTTTCGTGGAAAAAGTCAATGTTTACCGGCATTGCCCATTGCATCATGACTTCTTCAGCGCTCCAAGCGATTGTCTCTATTGAACTGTAATCGGTTAATTCAAGTAAACTACCATCTGTTTCTGTCACATAAGGTACTTCTGCCGTTGAGCCAGTTAACTGTTCTCGCTCCCATTCAGGGGCAATTAAGTATTGCTGCTCTTGAACTTGCCAAAATCTGTAGTTCGGCGCACTGCTCTCGAGCCGTTGCCACTTGGTTAAGCCAGTGGTGATAATAACTTCCACTTGATAATTGCCATGCACGGCGATGAAATCGTCAGCGCGTTGCTGTGAAATCATGCCGATATCAAGCATTTGCTCAATGGTCATAAAGCTCGAGCTAGCAAGACTATCAAAGTAAAGATTTAAGGTGTTTTCTTCGAAGGCAAAGTCGGCAAAATCACTGCCAAAGGTTGTGCTTTTGGTCATAAAACCGTCGTTGAAATCGTAACGCTCACCGTCGTTGAATCCTAATCTCATTGTTGGCTCGTCAAGCGCGCCATCAAGAATAAGTACGTAAGCATCAATCAAATCGCTGGCGGTAAAGCTCAGCGCTTGCGATACGCTGTCGTCAAAAGGATCTAAGTCATCTTCGTTGAGTACACCGTCGCCATCGATATCGGTGTCGGTATTATCACCAATACCATCTAGATCGGTATCCGTTGTCTCTGAATCATCTAGCGGGAAGGCGTCGTCTTCATTTTTAATGCCGTCGTTATCTTTATCCTCATCTAATGGATCAGGCAGGCCGTCATTGTCAGTATCAACAAAGTCAAAACTTTCAAGGATGTCGGCTAATGCGATGGAGTTAAAGACGATACCTGTATCCTCTCGGACACCTGCTAGCTGCTTGTGGCCTTGGCGAACAATAGTTTGTCCTTCTAACTGGCTATCTTCAAATACCATAGGAACAGCATCTTCGATATCAATATCTAAAGCTGCCTGCAGGGCGGCTGGGACCATAAAGCTATATGCAGCTGTCGAACCAACCATATCCATGGTGATAGCAACAGACTCATAGAGCTCTGGCATAGTACCGTCGTAACTGAACTTATAGATATTGGCTGTTAAGTTTGCACCATCGGCTTGGCCATTGTCTGATACAAAGAATGCTTGGACATCATACCCGTTGCCAGCGCCTAACCAGATTGAACCTTGCATTTGATCAACAGGAGAGCCAGAAACATTAACTAGATCGTCGATTGTCTGAGCTAAGTTAAAATCACCCTCGTTCCAAGACAATACGATGCCGTTGCTACAGACGAGCTCAGGGTTGATATCGCTAATAAAATCGTTATCACACCAGAAGCTAAAGGTATCGTTTAGCCCTTCAACAATTGGAATGTAGGCGATTGCGCCTTCGCTGAAGACGGCATCTTTGGCTATCGTGCCATAAAATTCATCTTCGAGCAGGGCAAGCTGCATAATGCCGTTAATTGGCGTAGCAAGTAATTCGATTTGCTCGTCAATCGCGCCTGTCGAAATAATGGCTGTTTCACCGTTTTCACCAAAGCTTTCAACTTCAAAAATATCTGGGTCAACACGAATACCTTCTGGTGTTAACACGTAGTCATCATTGTCTTCATCATTAGCTACAACCCAAGCGTTAGTTTCGCTATCGAAGTAGAAAATAGATTCTGGGCCACTTTGTGAAATCACACCATATTCATAGAATAATTCAATAGTACCAGCGCTAGTGTAGTCCATGTCACTTTCAAACCACGCAATGCCATCAGTAAAGGCTACTTGCTCATTGGTAGGCTCAAATTGGGTGGCGGTTAATGTACCGGTTACGGCACACTCTGTTGCCGTGTCTTTATCAAACGTTTGGCTGTATGCAATGGTGATAACTCCTGTGTCTTTATCATAGAAAGCTTCTTGGGCGATAAAGTCATCATCTTCATCCATTGTCATTAATGTGATGTTACCCGCGAAATCGACTGTTCCCACGGCACCGTCATCATCGTGCTCATCATCAGCATCTTTGATGAAGAGTTCGCCTTGGTTCATTTCAATTGATAATAACCAAGTGTCGTTTTCATGCACGCTGCATTTTGGATCGTTCTGATCAAAGCTAATGACTTCGGATGCTAACCAAGTACCCGTTAAATCAAAGCTGTATTGATCACATGCATCGCCAACACCGTTTTGGTCAACGTCGATTTGGTCAGGGTTTTCAATTAATGGGCAGTTATCGCTATTATCGCCGATTAAATCTTGATCTGTATCTACAGTTTCAGTTGGATCGTTAGGGAAGGCATCGCTGTTGTCGCCAACACCATCTTCGTCTGAGTCAACTGATTCTTCAGGGTTGAAGTCGAAGGCGTCATCGCCATTAGCTACACCATCACCATCGATGTCGCCATCATTAACGTCAGGAATGAAATCTCCGTCAAAATCGGCGGGTAAATCTTGCCCGTCTAATGGATCTGAGCCGGCAGCAATTTCATCGCTATCTAAGTACTGATCATTATCGTCATCCGTATCGGCGTTATTACCGATGCCATCTTGGTCGCTATCACGCCATTCATTGATATCTAATGGGAATTGATCTTGGTCGTCGGCAAAGCCATCGCCATCATCATCGGTATCCGTTGTGTTGCCTATACCGTCGCCATCAGTATCGATAAAATCGGTACCTGGATTATTAGCATCATTGTCGTCAGGATCTTGATCACTTGGCCAACCGTCGCTATCAGCGTCGCTTGATTCACTTCTGGTACCGTCAAGTGGGAAGTCATCTTCAACATCTGGTACACCGTCGTTGTCATCATCTTTGTCACATAAATCACCAAAGCCATCTTGGTCGGTATCTATTTGGCCGGTATTGGCAACTAATGGACAGTTATCGGTTTCATTGCCGATTGAATCTTTGTCGCTGTCAAAACGCTCTAACGGATTTAATGGGAAGGCATCTTTGCCGTCTAGTGCGCCATCGTTATCAGTGTCGATATCAAGAGGATCGGTGCCAAGCAAAGCTTCGCGTTCGTCATCTAAGCCATCGCCATCGTCGTCTTTATCTTTGTTATTACCAATACCGTCACGATCGGTATCTACTGATTCTTTAGGATTACGCGGGAATAAATCTTGGTTATTCGGTACGTTGTCACCGTCAATATCTGTATCTGTGTTATCGCCAATGCCATCGTTATCTTGGTCACTTGATTCTGTGGCATCGAGTGGAAAAGCGTCGTCGTCGTCAGAGACACCGTCGTTATCATCATCTGAGTCTGGCGCAATGCCACCGTTATCAGCTAAACCATCACCGTCGGTATCGACAAAATCTTGCTCTGGCACACTGTCGTCACTATCGTCGCTATCTTGCCCTTGTGGCCAGCCATCACTGTCTTGATCGACAGCATCTGAACGAGTACCATCGAGTGGGAAGTCATCATCAACATCTAGTACGCCGTCGCCATCGTCATCGTCATCGGCATTGTTACCGATACCATCTTCATCGGTATCTCTAAATTCATTTTTATCGAGTGGGAAGGCATCATTTACATCTTTAACACCGTCGTTATCATCATCAGGATCTGAGTTCGCCTCATCGATTTCTTCAGTACGAACGCCGTCAACAACAATGTAACTGACGTCTGGCGTGCCGTCTTTGTCGGTATCTTTATCAGCAGCAGCTGATTCAGGGAAGGCATCTTTGTCGTTAAGCACACCATCGCCGTCGATATCCGGTGAGGTTTTTGCTGGCTTAACAACTATCACCTCTTCCGATTCTTCAAATTCAGAAGTGTCGGTATCCTCTTGGCCTGTTTGCTGAGTTTCACCAACCACTACGTCTTTTACGTCTGATACCTTACGGCCAGAGGGATCATTTGGAATGGGTAATGTTGCAGGGTCTTGCGCTAACACATCGAGTGCTTGCTCAGGATAGCTCGCAGTGCTCTCGCCGTCGGCTTGACCGTCGATCATGCCATCTGATAAATCGGCAGCCATATCATCAATAATATCATCGGTTGTAGCTTCGCCATCGCCGGAGAGTTGTTGCATCTCGTAGACTACGGCGGTTAATGCTTCTACTGCGCTACGGTAAGCAGTGGTTGACGTTTGCTCTTCAAGACTATCTGTTGAGTCATCGATCAATGGCGGCGTGGTAAAAATATCGATGTCGTCAGTTAAACCAAAACCTAAGGTTGATTTTACTTGGCTTTGGGCTGCCGGCATTGCTGCGATTATTTCTTCTAGCGTCGTTTCACCATCGTTGTTACCTGTGTATGGCGCAACGTTGCTATCGGCATTTTTAAAGATGAGTGCGACCGTCATGTCGGTAAGTGGTGTCGCATAGATCGCAAGTTCTTCATCGATCATTTGCTGGGTTAATAATGTATTAACTTGCGTGATTACCGGGCTTAACCCTGTGGTTATGTCTATCGTGCCTTCAACTGCCGTAATTTCGAGTAAATAAGGTGGGGAGAGTGGGGGAGTGAGGGCTAGATTTTCTATTTGTGCTTGTGCATTGGTCGCTGCACTGCCAACTAATTCTCCTTTAAAGCCATCTGCACTAGGGTCTATTTGATAGACATTGACTTCAGCTAAGGCCATGGGACCTTTAACACCGCCGCCTGAAAACGATACTGGGTCTGGTTCAGGGGGCTGAGGTGGCTCAGGTGGCGCAGGGGGTTCGGGAACGACAATGTCGTTGACATCATTACCACTATCTGAACAGCTAGTTATCAAAAATAGTGAACTTAAGAGTAGGATAACCTTAAAACAGCAAGGTATTATTTTTTTTAACAAGTTCATACTCAATTCCTATGAATGCTAGGTTATTTGGCATTGACTGATAGTCCAGCTTGTTCAGCCAGCACTTTTAGTTATTTGAGCCTAGTACAAAAATTGATAAATCCAAGTTAACCACAATTGTTTTATGGTTAATTTTTTGTTAATAAAACGCACCTTTTCTTTGCTTATTAACCACTTGTTGTTGGTTAATTAAATTGCGGTTTTTTTGTCAGGGGATGTCAACTCGATCAGTTGTTTATTTTGTAAAACCAATACGCTATCTGCCATGCTAATTGTTTCTTGGCGATGGGCTATCATAACGCGGGTCATCGTGAGGTGTTTGATTTGTTCACTGATTTTGGCCTCATTCGATTTGTCTAGGTGGCTAGTGGCTTCATCCATAAACAATACGCAAGGTGATTGATATAAAGCGCGAGCTAATAATAGTCGCTGAATCTGACCACCGGAGAGGTTTGATCCCATATCGCCAACGAGTGAATTGTAGCCCATAGTCATTTGTTCAATATCTTCATGGATCGCAGCTAAGTGAGCACATTGCTCTATTTTTAAATAATTAGGTTGAGGGTCAAAAAAGCAGATGTTGTCAGCGATAGAGCCGGCGAGTAGGGTGTCGTTTTGCATCACGGCAGCAATATTTTTGCGATAGTTCGTTAGCCCAATATGGTTGATATCTTTACCATCTAACAACACTTTACCCGAGCTTGGTTGTAGTAGCCCGAGCATGATTTTCATTAAAGTAGTTTTTCCTGCGCCCGATGGGCCGGTGATTGCAATAGAATCACCAACAGATAGAGTTAGATTGATATTTTCTAAAATTGTTGGCTGGTCGTCACTATAACGAAAACTGATGTTTTCCAAGCTTAATTGGCCTTTAAAGTCTTGTGTTATGTGCTGGCCATCGCGATGAGATTCTTCTGGTGTGAGGGCGATATCGGCAATACGATCAAGGTGTAAGCGCATCATTTTAAATTGAATAATTTGTTCAATTAAACTGGCAAAGCGCGAGGTTAATTGATTTTTATAGGCGATAAACGCCAGTACCATACCTACGGTTAAACTATTGGCCATCACCATGGTCGCAGCGAGGTAAATCACCAGCACATTTTCTAAGCCAAACAGCAATTTATTAAAGGCGTCAAAACTGATGTTAAGCCGGCCTAAACGTATTTCATTGTTGATCACTTCGGCATAGCGATTTTGCCAAATACCTTGGCGTTGAGGCTCATTGGCAAACAGTTTGATGGTTTGAATACCGCGAATATTCTCTAAAAAATTTGACTGCTCCTTAGCGGAGCTTTGGATCATTTCTTCGGTAGCTTGATGTAACGGGCGATATAACGCCAAACGAACTATGGTATATAAGGCGATGGCAGCCAGTACAACGGCGGTTAATTTTATTGAGTACAGTGCCATCATTACTAGCACGGTAATCGCCATGACTCCATCGACTAAGGTTTCAACAAAACCTGTGGTAATGCGCTCTCGAATCTGATCGAGTGAACCAAACCTTGAAACCACATCGCCGACATGGCGCGATTCAAAATAGCTCATTGGCAAACGAAACAAGTGACGTAGTAAATTCACCCCCATTTGCATATTGAGTAAACTCGATAACCGTAAAATAAGCCAGCTACGCACGGTTGTGGTAATCGTTGAAATGATGGCAATCAAGGCAAAACCAAGTGCTAATATGGTCAGCAGTGAGTGATCAAAACTCACTAAGACCTCATCGACCACCCACTGCATATAATAAGGCGACATTAATGCGAAAAGTTGAAGTACCAAAGATAAACCAATGAGTTTTAACAAGCCTGTTTTTAAACCGCTCATTGAGCTCCAAAGCTGTGACAACTTCATTTGAGCGCTTTCTTTTTTCTTCTCAAATTTATTGGTTGGCGTTAGCTCTAAACAGATACCCGTAAAATGCTTGCTAAATTCTTCATGTTTTAGCGTTCTCTTGCCGACGGCGGGATCGTTAACAGAAAACTTCGCGTTAGCGCCTTTACCATTGACTTTAGTTAAGACGACAAAATGATTCATATCCCAATGTAAAATGCACGGTGTTTGAAGCTTATAGACTTCATCAATAGGGCATTGCAAGGCGCGACTTGCTAGATTTAATGAGTCGGCTAGTTCTATAAGTTGCTGGAGGTTCATGCCTTTTAAATCAGCAGAAAACCGCTTGCGCATTGCGGGTAAGTCAACTTCGTGACCGTAGTAGCACAATATCATCGCCAATGAGGCTAGGCCGCATTCTGCGACTTCAGTTTGGAGGATTAGGGGAGGAAATTTTTTTCTTAGAGAAAATGATAGTAGCTCAGACATAAATTTACCAGATTAAAACTCAAAATTTATGTATAAAGATAAAAAGCCAATTAAATTGTTGAGGCTATGAATTAATATGGGGGCAGTTATTGTTTGTGAGTGATTTCTAATATGACATAAGAACACAGAAAAAAGAAAAATCCAAGCTAGTGCCAAAAGGTCATATGTTTGCCAATGTAGTAGAGTAAATAAAAAGCTTATCGAAATATATCCAATGTATTTGTTTTTTGCATTTTCACACCAACCTTTATAAAGGAACCCTCTAAAAAAAAGCTCTTCTGCTATAGGTGCTATTAATACGATCAATAAAAAATAAGGAATAGCATTTGTGTAATAGGTAGTATCTTTAGAAAGGTCATTAAAACTACCGGCGTTTAAATTACTTATAAAATACTCGATGACAAGTAATAGAAAATAAGCTGTGAAATATTTGCATACATCCTTTATTTTGAGTGTTTTATTAAACTCGAAGTACTTTAATAAACTATCTTTGGTTTTACATGTTTTTAAAAAGATCAGTAAAAAAATAATAAATAACTGATGTAATATCTGCATTATTATCTTAGCATTTTCAACTTTAATCGATATAGAGTTTAATGTTTTGAATGCGATTACATCAAATATAGTAGACATTATAACAATACCAATGCCTAACCAAAATGTTTCCGTAATACTCCAGTTTATATTTTCTTTATTTCTCATTTTTACGTCATTTTAGGATTTTAGTTTAAATGTAGTATTTATAGTTAATTTGAATTTATGGAAAGCACTATCAATCAGGATGATAGTGCTTTAATCTATAGCTAAGGCGCTAAATTTGTATCAGGATCATCCATAGAGTCTCCCCAATCAATACTTGAAAGCTCATCATATATAACTTCACCTACAGCAATTATCTTTGCTAATTTACTTTTGGGTTTACTTGATTTCTCTTTGCTTTCATCATTACCACCATTTACTGCTTCTACTTCATTTACGCTCAATTCACGCATAATATTTTCTCCTTGTATCCGATATTCATATCGGGTTTGAATAACTAACTCGTCATTGAGTTAGCGATTGTGTGATTAGCACGCCTAATCACTCCTTTTCCAGATTTTGCTCATTGGTTGGAAGAGCAAAACCCGAAATCCTTTTCGTATTACTTAACTGATCCTGCCTTTTAAACTATAGATGGGTTCAAAGAGCCATTCTATTAATGAGCGTTTTTCTAACATGATATCGGCCTGAAATAACATGCCACTTTTTAGGTTAAAGGCTTTGCCATAAGCGCTTATTTGCTGTTGATTTAATGTCGCCCGCAATCGATATACCGGCTCTTGCAGGGCAATTGGTAGTTGCACTTCATTAGGGGCTATCAGTGCCCGATCAATGCGGGTGATTTCACTTTCAATAAAGCCAAAGCGTTGGTAAGGAAAGGCATCAAAACGCAGGCGTGTATCTTGGCCTAACTCGATAAACCCGGCTGAGCGCGTTGGCAATAAAATCTCAGCAACTAGCTCTGAGCCTTCTGGCAAGATATGTAATAAGGGTTTTGATTGGGCTTTAGATGGCGATAGGGTTTCACCTTCCACGACTTGAATACCGGTTATTGTGCCGGCGTGGCTTGCGGTAACCGTATACTGATAGTTGCTTTTAACTTGACTTAATTGGTTTTCAATATCGGCTTTTTGTCGGCGTAAGTTATTAACTCTTAGCGTGTATTCTCTGGGTAAGTTTGCCAATTCAAAGTCTATTTGGCGCAATTGATTATCGTGTTTTAATAACAAGCGATCGACTTGTTGTTTTTCTTGCTGAGCGTCGATCAATGCTTGTTTATGGCGCTCGGCATCTAATTTGGCAACATAGCCCTTTTGCTTGAGTGATTCGATATCGGCTAATTGCTCGATAAGTAGTGTTAGTTTTTGGTTAGCCAGTAGCTGTTGTTGCTCTAGTGCTTGTTTTTCTAACGATAGTGCGGTTTTTCGGGTGGTTAGGTTTTGTTTTTCAGTCGCTTCAAGCAAGCTATATTGATTAATTTCATCATCAATTAGCGTGCGTTGTTCAGTTAACTGGGCGATTATTTCGGTGCTTAATGAAACGCCATTTTTACTATTTTTGTGTAAAATCAGTGTCGCAATTGGTTGGCCTTTCTCAATGTGCGTACCTTCGCTCACCCAGAGTTTTTCTACTGTGCCACCTTGGCCGGCAAAGCTTTTGATCACGCCCTTATTTGGCATTAGAAAACCGCGTACGGTTTCTTTGCGCGCATACTGAGCGTTAAAAAGAAAGCATACAATGACAATCGCGGTAGCAACGAGTAATGCAACGGTAAGCTTGATAGATAGCGGTTGGGCAAGTGAAATTTCACCCGTTAACCGTTCACTTTGATGAGCAATAGCTTCCTGCCTAAATAAAGTCATATTCATTCCTTTGAATATTGGATGACTAAAAAATTAGTTCAAGAATTAACCAAGATCAAATAATTCGTTTAAAAATATTTTACCTCTAGCTATTTTAGAGGGTAAACAATTGTTATTACTTGGTTTAATTTTTCTGCTGGGCTTTTAATTGAGTTAACACGCGAATTTTCTCAGCATTCATCGCATCTTTGATCTCTTTGCCTTTTAAGCCTTGTTCAACAAATGGTTTAGCTGTGATTTTTTGGCAAGCGTCAAAACAGGCTTTTAAGTAATCGGCTTGTGGGTAGTCGCGATCTTCAAAGCCGGTTCGGCCTTGAAAATCTGCTTTGTTGGCAATTAAAAAATCGTCAAAATTCTCGGGCTTTCGCCAAACATCGAGGCTATTGAACATCTTTAAAATGGTTTTGGGGTTTAACTCAAACGCTTTGTGGCAGTGCAAATGAAATTGACACACTTGCAAGGCGAGTAACTCATAGCTTTTTGGCACTTTGAGTTTTTGGCATATCTCTTTTACTAATGGCAGGCCGGCGCTTTCGTGGCCGTGATGGCTCGGCCATTTCGCTTCGTCGGTTAGTCCTTTACCTAAATCATGACACAGCGCAGCAAATCTAACGGCTGGCTTTGCGCATAATGCGACAGCGCGTTGCAGCACCATCATGGTGTGAATGCCGGAACAAATTTCAGGGTGCCATTTGGCTGGGTTTGGGATCCCCCACAATTTATTTAAGCTTGGCCAAATCGCTTTAAGTGCACCGCAGTCTTTGAGCACTTGAATAAATACTTCTGGATGATCTTCGGCAAGTGAGCGATCAAACTCTTTGAATACGCGCTCAGCGGAAAGGTGCTCAAGCTCACCTCGATTTACTATTTCAGCCATTAATGCCATGGTTTCACGGGCAACACTAAAGCCATAGTCAAAATAGCGAGCGGCAAAGCGGGCGACTCTAAGTACGCGCAGTGGATCTTCAACAAAGGCATCACTGACGTGGCGTAGCACTCTGTTTTCAAGATCTTGCTGGCCATTAAATGGATCAATAATGTCACCTGATGAAGATTTTGCCATGGCATTGACGGTGAGATCACGGCGCTTTAAATCGTCTTCTAGGCTAACATCGGGGGAGGCATAACAAACAAACCCTTGATAGCCTACACCTTGCTTTTTTTCTGTCCGCGCTAATGCGTATTCTTCTTTGGTTTGAGGATGTAAAAAAACAGGGAAGTCTTTACCTACGGGGGAAAAACCAAGTTCGAGCATTTGCTGCGTGGTTGCGCCAACCACAACGTAGTCGCGTTCAATGACTTTGCGGCCAAGTAATTCATCGCGCACTGCACCACCAACTAAATAGGTATTTAATATCGCTTCCATAAATCCTTTGTTACATCAAGGGGATTGGTCGCATTCTACCATATTAATCGTTATTTGATTAAATAACCTGAACTTGGGTTAAATTGTTAGGGGGTGGTTCAGTTTGTAAGGACTCAATAACGCAGGCGTGCCTGGATTTGCCTGGTTACTCTTACAAACTGAACCTGCTTGGAGAGGGTTAAATTAATAGTTAGAACTGATAGCTAACATTGGCTGCAATGGTTCTGCCGGCTTCGGTTAAGCTCTCTAAATTAGCATCGCTAGCGTGGCCATTTAAGCCAATTTGCCTAATGTATGTTTTGTCGAATAAGTTATTAACAGCGACATTGAAGCGCCAATCTTGATTGACGTCATAACTGACCATCACATCAACTGTGCCATAACCGGCAGCTGCAAATTCCCCTTCGTTGGTTTTTTTCATATCATCAGCCCAGTTGATAACAACATCAGTAGTGACACTGTCTAGCGCATAACTTAAACCAACAACCCCTGATAACGGTGTTAAGGTTGATAAGTAGTCGCCTGTGGTGTCGTCTTTGCCATCGTTATAGGCGGCGTTAGCATAAACTGCTAATTCATCGTTTAAGTGGTAGCGTACCGATGCTTCAATACCTTTGATAGTAACCGCGTCAATATTGCGGTATTGATATACTAATACATCTGATGGTTGGCCGGTCCATGGGTTAATACTGCTTTCAATATCAACTAATTCGGTCGATAAGAAGTTGTCGTATTTACTGTAATAAACGGCTGCGCTGAAAAATAAATCACCTTGATGGCCACGAACGCCAATTTCAAAGGTATCGCTTTCTTCAGGTGATAAATCATCACTCGGGACAATTCTATAGCCGTAGATGGAATTGTCGTGATCGAGATAAGCTAAGTCGTATGCCGGTACTTTAAAGCCCTGACCATACTGGGCAAACGCGGCGATGGTATCTGTGAACTTGTATAGTGCACCGATATTTAACGAGACATTACTTTCGTCAAAATCTTTGTAGGCACTGCCATCTGCTTTTAGTGCGCCGTTAGCAGTCATCTCGTATTGGTCGAATCGCGCACCTGGGGTAACGGTTAATTTGCCATCTAGTAAGCTAATTTCATCGTTGATGAAAAAACCAGCGCGCTTAACTTCGGTTTTAGGGAATTTATCGGTGTTTTGCGGATAACCCGGTTTCGCTACACCGGCTACTTCATAGAGCTTAACTTCAGTACGGGTTGATGCTGAATTTTCAATATCTAAACCATAACCTAGGGTATGGCTATCGTTTATTTTAAGGCTAGCGTTCGATAAAAAGCCCACCGTATCTTGGCTGTAAACCGAGGTTTTCCACATGTCGCGAATTTCAACCACAGGGAAGCCAAAGTTAGCGTTTATATCAAGTTGGCCGTATTCAATATCGGTTTGTTTCGTGTCGTTTTGGTAGAGTGAAACGCTTAATACATCATAAATTGGCGTGGCTGTTTCAGAGAAATAGCGCAGCTGGAATGATTTATTGTCTTGCTCACTTGTGCTGTTCTCTTCAATCACAGTATAGCCAGCTAAATCACGAAAATACTCAAGTAAACCATAAGCATAATCACCTTTTACCTCTTGATTCCACAAATCGGCAGTGAAACTAATATAGTCAGTATCGTTAAGGTGGTATTTGCCTTTGTAGAGCAGTGATTGTGAATCAATATCAAGTGCAGGCTCAGTTTCGTAGTAGTTCTGTTGCTCTTCGCCTTGGCGTTTAGTCAAGTGAAGTAAGTGTTCGAATTGGCCTGTGCGAAGGGCTAATGATGCGCCACCAGTGTATTGCTGGCTAATAGCGTTATAACCAAATTTTACTTTACCACCAAAATCTTCGCCCTCAGCTAAGTAGTCACTCGCATCTTTGGTGGTAAATACAACGATGCCACCTAAGGCGTCTGAGCCGTATAAAGATGATGCAGCACCTTTGGCAACTTCTACTTGTTTAACGGTATCAGTATCGATGAAACCGCGGCCAACAATGTCATTTAAGCCGTTAGCACCATAGCCTTCATTCATCCGCATACCGTCTTTAATAAGTAAAATACGATCACCTCCCATACCACGAACAATGATATTTTGGGCCTGGCCAGCGTTGCCCGTCACTTCAACGCTAGGATCGTATTTAAACAGTTGACTCATATCAGTAACGACTTGTTTTTCAATGTCTTGTGCACTTAACACTGAGACACTACCCGCTACATCTTTTAGAGGCTTATCAACACGTTTACTAGAAACCGTAATGGTTTCCATGTCGTCTAATACAACGGCTGGTACTTCGTCTGCGGTTGCATAACCAGTGGCTAATGATGCGGCAATTGCCACACTAATTACTGATAAATGGTGCTTAACCATGAGTCTTTAAATCCTATCAATATACAAAATTGGAAAACGCTAATTTGGTAAGCGCTTTGTTAACGTCTTTTTACAACATATCCGATCAAAAACTTAATGTAAATACAAATGAGAATAATTATTATTTGTTGTAATTGTTTTTTACTTTCTATAGAATGCCGACAAGTGAATTACACCAACTTAGTTTTTTAGTGTTTGGAGATAACAACAAAAATGACCATTGAAATGATTGAATTAAGCATGTCTCAGGTTTCAACCCTGTTGATGACACCGGTATTGATCCTGATTGTTTTGCTAATGATTTATGCCTTGTTTAGCGCGGGTAGATTTATTGCTCAGCTAATTATTCGCCGCAAAAACAAACTTACTTATATTCGCCAAATCAGTTCATTAGAGGCGAGTAGTTTACAAGGCTATCCAATTCACAATTACTATATGAACAATCCAAATGCTAGCGAAGACGAACTTGAAGTTGTTGCGCTTAAAGAGCTTGAAACCTTGCGCATTGTTACGCGTGTTGCGCCAATGTTAGGGCTTATTGCCACCATGATCCCGATGGGGCCAGCACTACAAGCATTAGCCGACGGTAACATTCAAGGTATCAGTGAAAACTTGATCATCGCCTTTGCTGCGGTTATTTGGGGCTTAGTGATTTCGTCCATTACCTTTTGGCCAGCATCGGTTAAAAAACGCTGGTGTGCCAATGAGTTAATTAATATTCGCAAACTTAAAGAGGCTTAATTGTGCGCTTTTTAGATGATGACGAAGAATTAAACCCAATTGTCAGCGCGGTTAACCTAGTTGACGTATTTTTGGTAATTATCGCCGCCTTAATGATTGCACTGGCGCAAAATCCGCTCAATGTATTTAACGATGACGATGTCACCGTGGTTAAAAATGCCGGTAAGCCAAACATGGAGGTTATCGTGAAAAAAGGTAAAGAAATCAAACAGTATAAATCAACCGGTGAAATTGGCTCGGGAGAGGGCATGAGAGCCGGCGTTGCCTACAAAATGGCAGATGGCAGCTTTGTTTATGTGCCTGAAGGTGATGAAAGTGCAGAAAGTGCAGAACAACAATCAGGTGAAGGGAAATAACCATGTTTAAGGCGATAAAAGAAAAATTATCAACCGCATTGGTCAATGCGATGCCCTATTTAGTTACGGTACTGTCAAGCCTAGCGCTTGTATTAGCAACGTTTTGGGCGATGCTAATCGTTAATTATGCCCAAGCCCAAGAAGTTAACGGTAATGGTAAACCGCAAGTGTTGTTAATGATGTCATCGCATGCGTCAAAGCCAAAAGGCGAATTGTTAAAAAGCTTAGCGGCAGAGCAGCCATTTGAGTTTGTTGTTTATTCAACGAAGGGAAAAAGCGATGAAGATATCGCGAACGACTGGCAAAACGCCGCCCTTATTTTACTTGATGGTATTAACCCCGCGCTTAGTCAGTTTATGTTTGCAAAACATCAACCTATGCTTAGCCAGTTTCCAAATGTGCCGGTAATTTCATTGGGCGATTTAACCAATGAAAAAATGAATCAAGGCTTAAGCGCGGAGCATCACAATCAGCTAGGACAGTATTACAAAAACGCTGGTCGTTATAATTATCAACAGATGATGTACTTTATTGCTGATGATGTGTTATCACTGGCTGAATTTGATGCAAAAGCACCATTTATCGTCCCTGATGTTGGCTTGTATCACAGTGAATTTGACGGCCAAGTAACGGCAGACGAGTCAGCGTTTTTTAACTTTTTAAACTCGCAACCAAATCAAGTGGTGATCGCCATAGGCATGCACCGCAGTGTGGTTGATTATGAACAACAGCAAATTGTCGACCAGCTCATCAAAGGTATTGAAAACAAAGGTGGCAAAGCGTTTGGTTTCTTCTTTGAAGGTAATGATGTCGCACTTAATTACACTGACTTATTGATGACAGATAACGGTGAGCCAAGGGCTAATTTACTGATCAACTATCGCTCACTGCATTATGTGGAAAAGCGCAGAGCCGAATTTGAAAAGCTCGGCGTGCCGGTATTACATGCATTAAATTATACCGAGGGCGACCAGGCACAATTTGAAGCTGATCACGCCGGTGTATCGCCATCGTTAACGCCATTCTTTTTAGTCATGCCTGAAGATACTGGTAGCGCTGATCCAACCATTATTGCCGCCAATCAAAATGGCGAAAAAGTGGCGATTGACTACCAATTAAATGCCTTGGTTGAACGTGCCTTTAGTCACGCAAACCTCACACATATTGCTAATCAAGATAAAAAGATTGCGACCTTTATTTGGAATTACCCACCGGGTGAGAAAAACATCGGCGCAGCGTTTTTAGATGTACCTTCTTCAATAGAACAAATTGCCGTGGCAATGAAAGCACAAGGCTATAACATCGATGTTAAAACCAGTGAATATCTCATTGAATCTGCAGGTAAATTACTTCGCCCGTACTATCGCGGTGAAGATGCCGAAGCGTTAATTGCACAAGACTTAGCACAGTATTTACCCTTACAAACCTACTTAACTTGGTTTAATAGTTTGCCAGAAAACGTAACCGCGCCAATTGTTGAGCGCTGGGGAAAGCCTGAAGAAAGCGCTATGCTGAGAGATGCTCAAATCAACGGTGAAACAGTGCCAGCGTTTGTAATTCCGCGGATGAACTTAGGCAATATGATTGTGCTACCTCAAGGTGTGCGTGGCGAAACGCAAAAAGAGCACACTTCGTTATATCACTCAACCAAAACACCGATTAACCACAGCTATTTGGCGATTTATTTATTCGCTCGTGAAGTGTTTGGTACCGATGCTTTTATTCACCTTGGCACCCATGGTTCGCAAGAATGGTTAACCGGCAAAGAGCGTGGTTTATCAGTGTATGATGCGCCGAGTTTAGCGATTGGCAACAAGCCAGTATTTTATCCTTATATTATTGATAACGTTGGCGAGGCGATGCAGGCTAAACGCCGTGGCCGCGCAACCATGATCAGCCATTTAACACCGGGCTTTGCCAAGGCTGGGTTATATGTTGAAGTTGCCGATTTAAGTGAGAAAATTAATAATTATATGATGCTTGATCAAGGTCAAACCAAAGCCAACACGCAACAAGAAATTGTCGCGATGGCAGTCAAGCTCAATATGCTCAACGATTTATCTATTAGTGAAAGCGAGCTAGTTAACGATTTTGATAATCAAGTTGCCCGCCTTCAAGATCACCTCAACGCCTTGGCTCAAATGAGTCAGCCATTAGGTATTCACACCTTTGGCGAGCTGCCGGTTGAAGCGCATTTATACTCAACGATGTTGCAAATGCTTGGTGATGACTTTACTGCTCGTGCAAAAACTTATGAGATAGAACACGGTTTAGCAGTACTTGAAGCTGAGCAATTTGATGAGCGTAATGTCAAAAACCTTGAAGCGTTAGACGGTTTTCAATTGTTAAATCGCTACATTACCAACCCTGAGTCGTTAACTTCACTTGATGAACAGTTGAGTCAAGATCTAGCGCTAGCTAAAACCTATTGGGATAACTTTCAAGATATTAGCGAAATCAAAAACTTACTTTTAGCGCTAGAGGGAAATTACATTCCAGTGAGCTACGGTGGCGATCCGATCCGCAACCCAGAAGCTGCGCCGACAGGCCGCAACTTAATTGGTTTTAATCCTGCGAAAGTGCCATCAAAAGAAGCCTATCAAGCCGGCGTTACATTAATGAATCAAACCATTGATGCCTACCGAGAAAAACACGGCAAGTACCCTGAAAAACTGGCATTTTCATTGTGGTCGTTAGAAACCATGCGCCATCAAGGCGCGCTTGAAGCGCAAATTCTTCACGCGTTAGGCTTAAAGCCAAAGTGGAATAATCAAGGCAATGTTATTGACACCGAAGTTATACCGATGAATGAGTTAAATCGCCCGCGTATCGACGTGGTAATTTCGGCAACAGGGCTTTATCGAGATGCCTTTCCTAATGTCATGTTATGGCTGGCTAAAGCGATAGATAAAGTGGCGAAAATGAAAGAAGACAACAACTTTGTTTATCGCCACGCCAATGCGTTAAAACAAGAGTTACTAGATAAAGGAAAGTCAGAAGAAGACGCCAATTACCTATCGTCAATTCGCATCTTTTCAAATGAAACCGGTAACTATGGTACGGGGTTAGCGGCAAGCTCGTTGGCATCGGATACATGGGAGTCAGACGACAAACTCGCTAACTTATATCTCGATCGCATGGGCTACGCGTTTGGTTACGATGAAAAGCGTTGGTCGGAAAATGTTGGTGATACCTTTGGTGACGGCGAGGGCTTATACAACAAAGTGCTATCTGGCACTGATGGTGTGATTTTCTCGCGCTCAACCAATCTTTATGCGTTGATGACAAACGATGATCCATTCCAATATTTTGGTGGCATTGGCCTTGCCGTGCGCTATTTAGATGGTCAAACACCTGAGATGTACGTATCAAATTTACGTAAAAAAGATCAGCTCAAAAGCCAAACACTTGATGAGTTTGTTAACCAAGAAATGCGCTCTCGCTATTTCCACCCGCGTTGGATAAAAGCGATGCAAGATTCAGGTTACGCCGGTGCCACCGCCATTCTCGATCGTATGAATAACATGTGGGGTTGGGAAGTGATGACACCAGAGGCGATTCGCGACGACCAATGGCAAGAGTTCTTTGAAGTTTACGTTGAAGACAAATACCAAATGGATATGCGTGAGTTTTTCGAACAAGCTAATCCTGAATCACTTGCGCAAATTTTAGAGCGCATGTTAGAAGCAGTTCGCAAGGGCTATTGGCAAGCCGATGAGCAAACGGTGCAGAAAATGGTTGAAACTTATACCGAGATTGCTGCCCAGTTTGATGTTGCCTCGCAAAACGAAAAATTCAATCAATATATGGATGCCACTGCGGCTGGTTTTGGTATGACGCCACTTTCACAAGCGCTAGCTAATGCTATGGCTAATGCAGCGGTTAATCCACAGGCTACTGAGGCACAGCAATCTTCTCAACAAGTAACGGGTCAAAAACTTGAAGAGCAAGTGCAAAGCCAAGAAATCGAGCAAGATTATACGGCACTTTATTTATTGCTCGCGATCTTCTTACTCGGCTTTGGTTATGACTGGCTAACCAAGCCTAAGCCTGCTCAATTAACGCGCCAATCGGTTGCGTTAAAACAAGCAGCCTAAAGTTCTCTCCCTTGAGAAAACCCCACACTGATCACTTGTGGGTTCATGTTTAAGCGGTAATTTATTACCGCTTTTTTTTGCCTAAACCATGACAATGAGTAATTGTCGGCGTTAGCTCCTTACTATATCGCGACTATATTGATCTTGACGCTAACTTTTTATAAATGGCGTTTTTATCACGTTTACCAACAGCTAAAACGTAAACTACGATTTCATTATTAATGACTTCGTAAGCTAATCTATAACCAGCGGTGCGTAGTTTAATTTTATAAACGGACTCATAGCCTCTCAGTTTGGCCGATGGAACGTGTGGATTTTCTAACCTATCTGCTAGTTTCTTTTTAAACTGTGTTTTAAGTGGTTCAGCTAGTTTGTCCCACTCCTTTTTAGCCGCAGGTATAAACTTTAATTTATAAGTCATCTAAATTAACTTCAATGGCATCCGATAGGTCTTGGCGGCGTTCTTCTACTACTTTTGCTAACTCATAATCATCAACAACCTCCATAAGCCACTCATAGGTTTCTGCAGGGACTAAATATGCCGCAGGCTTATTGTGATTTAATATTGCGATCGCAGCACCATCGGCTTCATTAAGTAAAGCTGTCGGATTTTTTTTTAGTTCAGAAATACTCGCTGAACAATCGGCTAGAACTTGCCTCATAATAATCACCAATTAAGTACTAAATTTAGGGCTTATTTTAGAACTAATTAAGTGATTTAGCCATAATTAAATTTACCAATGCGCTCATACAGGGATTGGTTATGCTTTTAGCGATAGATGGAACCGAGCAAGTTGATAGCAGTATTTTCACTTAATGGGCTCATCAAACAGACTTACACAGCCATAGATGTCCATCTATGAGATGACCATTTATCAATTAGTGAATCACTATTTATTCTCTTGCTAGGTGAACTTCATGATTGTTGAG
Organism: Thalassotalea sp. LPB0316; assembly: GCF_014898095.1. Lineage (NCBI taxonomy): Bacteria > Pseudomonadati > Pseudomonadota > Gammaproteobacteria > Alteromonadales > Colwelliaceae > Thalassotalea > Thalassotalea sp. LPB0316. The sequence continues at coordinate 101,367 of NZ_CP062946.1, read as the reverse complement.
CATTATTTACTTTTAAGATGCGTCAAAATGGAATTTACAACACCTTCTCCTTCAGGTAATAAGGAGGAGTTACCACAACTAGTTACAGAGTAATCAAAATTTTCATCGTATTTGTCGGGATATAAAAACAAGATATGTTTTTCATTTAACGATAATCCATAACGACTACTATCAAGCGTTTCTTTGATCATAATCTCATCTTCTATATCGCCTTTTAATGTTTGTTCTACCCGAATAGTGAAATGAATGGCTGAGTAAAATTCTGGATCATTCGGTATGTCATGAATGCGTTCTTCTTTGATTACTTCCCCTATAATGATAGCTTTGCTCTCTTCAATTTCTTGTTCCAAGGGTATTTTATAACCAGAAATCCATGTTTTAGGATCAAAGCAAACAGCATGAGTTTCATAACAAAATAAGATTAAAATAGTTGTAAATACTAGTTTTAACATAATTCACCTAACGTACATTATGTGGACGGTTCACTAATACCCGCCCACGACTATCTCACGAAACTACCAGAAATAAACAATAATTCAATTAGTTACTAATCTGTAAAAGGTAAGGGTAATATTGCTATTCGGGGGTCAGAGTTAGCAAACTCTGACCCCAAAAAAGTATTTACTGATGTTTTTTCTAGCTTATAACAACTAATACTAGTTAACTGCCAAGATTTACGTAAACTACACAGTAGTGAACTATGTAGAGGTAAGGTTGAGTAATGGCAAAAATTGAGCAAGTGGCGGTAGTAGGCGGCACGCATGGCAATGAGTTTAGTGGTATTTATTTGTTGAAAAAGTGGCAAAAACGCCCTGAATTACTCGCTCGTCATGGCCTGCAAATAGAAACTGTTTTTGCGAATACCAAGGCTCACCAAGAGAATAAACGCTATATCGATTGTGATCTTAACCGACAGTTTATCGCTCGTGATCTGGCTGACAACTCTCTGACTAACTACGAGCAAAGTCGAGCAAAAGTGCTCAATGGCCAATTAGGGCCAAAAGGTAATGCGAAATCTGATTTTATTATCGACCTGCACAATACCACCTCGAATATGGGGCCAACCCTTATTTTACTACAATCAGATTTGTTTAACCGTCAGCTCGGCGCTTATGTTTTAGCAAAAATGCCTGAAGCGGTGATTGTTTTTGAAGATCAAATTAGCCTTGAAGAACATTACTTTTTAGCATCTGTTGCGCCGCAAGGGGTAATTGTTGAAATAGGCCCTCAGCCGCAATCGGTTATTCGCCAAGACGTTTTAGATCACATGGAAAATATGACTCAACACATTTTAGACTTTGTTGTGTTATTTAATCAGCAAGCAGTTAACGATTTGCCAGAAACTTATACCGCTTATCGTTACATTGAAAGTTTAAAGCTGCCAGAAGATGAAAACGGTGAGCGCATTGGTATGGTTCACAAAAATGTTCAAGATCAAGATTTTAAACCGCTAGTGAAGGGTGACCCTATCTTTACCTTGTTTGATGGTGGTGAAGTTTGCTATCAAGGTGACTACGAGGCTTACCCGCATTTTATCAATGAAGCGGCCTACTATGATAATAACCTAGCAATGTCGTTAGCTAAGAAAATAACAGTTACGACTCAATAGGGAAAAATTCATTTAATCGCTGAACCTTGGTAATTGAACTACACTCATAAGACGCTTTTCATTTGTTGGAGGCTTTATGAACGTAGCAACTTACAAGCGTTTGTATGAGCTGATCGTTAAATTTGTCAATAACACTTATAGCGAGCAAGAGTATCGAGAGATTCATCAAATACTCGACGACGCGATGAGCTACATTGAGCAAGAACAGCTCAGTGAAGCACTATACTGTGATGATTTTCAAATAGAGCTAGAACGCGCGCTATCAAGTACCAAGTAATTCAATTGGTGTAATAACAGCGCTTTAGGCACTTTGCCTCTTTTATTGAGTGCCGAAAATTTTATCGCCCGCGTCACCCAAACCCGGCATAATGTAGCCATTTTCATTTAAGTGGCTATCAATTGCCGCCGTATAAATGTCAACATCAGGATGCGCTGCCTGCATCTTTTTCAAGCCTTCAGGCGCAGCCACTAAAACCAATGCTTTAATATTTTTACAGCCAGCCTCTTTTAAAATATCAATTGTTGCAACCATTGAACCACCTGTGGCTAGCATGGGGTCAACAACAAGGGCTAAGCGATCGTCGATACTTGAGGTTAACTTTTTAAAGTAGGTGACGGGCTCTAAGGTTTCCTCATCGCGATATAAACCCACCACACTCACACGTGCGCTTGGAATCAGCTCTAACACGCCATCTAGCATGCCAATACCTGCGCGTAAAATAGGTACAACCGTTACTTTTTTCCCTTTGATCCGTTGACCTGTAATATCGCCATTCCAACCTTTAAAGGTGTACTCTTCAAGCGCCAATCCTTTGGTTGCTTCATAAGTCAGTAAGCTACCAACTTCAGCGGCGAGTTGACGAAAATCACGAGTACTCAGGCTATCTGCACGCATTAAACTGATTTTGTGTTTAACCAAGGGGTGATTAATTTCGTGAATGGCCATAAGTGTTCCTTAACTTTGATTCGATTGATTAGATGTTAGCATATAGATTACCTAGCAAACGCTTTATTGCCGATAATTTTTAACGCCGGTGTGCCCCTTACCAAACCTGAACGGGCGAATTGGCTTTGGCAGTTTGGGCAAACGCCTTCAACCTCAGTAAAGTCTTTGGTAATACGCTCTTTAAAGCACTTTATTAGCGCCCCTTTACCGCCTTTTTTGTACTGAAAAAGTTGCGCTCGGCACTTTTGACAATAAATATCGACAGACTTTTGCGGGGCTTTTTTATTCGGTTTTGCCATCGTCTGTGGTAAAAAGGTGATACCAATTGAAATAAATATTTGACCAACTCAGAGCTGCGTCAGGGAAGTTAGAATAAAGGAAATTTATGCAGATGTAGCATTCTCCATCAAATAAATTTGCGAAATTATCACTTTTCTGACGAGCTCCCAAGGGCGAGTTTAAAAGACTTTTATGCTTCGTTACTGATTTTGATAAGGGAATAACCATTATCGGCAATCAAAGCCTTGCCTACATGGATGTAGGTACTTAGGTTGTGTCTGGAACTTACAACCTGTGCCTAAAAGCCTTTTAAATCTCGCTGAGTGATTAAATATTTAATTCACTTGGTATAGGTATCGCTATTGTACGTGCATCGCGGTGTCATTCAATAGCGCTTTGTTTTAGCACAATAAAAGAGTAAAAGGGATGAATGTTCATGTTCGATATATATGGAGATAAAAGATCGGGTAATTGCTACAAAATTGAGTTGCTATGCCACCTGTTAAACATTGAGCATCAGTGGCATAACGTTGATATTTTAGCTAATGAGACTCATACCCCTGAGTTTTTGGCGATGAATCCCAATGGTAAAATTCCGCTACTAGTTGACTCTACTGGCTGGTGTTTATCTGAATCTAATGCGATTTTAAATTATCTAGCAAAGGACTCTAAATTCTTACCGAGTGACGTCAAGCTATTAGCTAAAGTGCAGCAATGGCAGTTCTTTGAGCAATACTCGCACGAGCCTTATATCGCCGTAGCTCGCTATATTCAACTTTATCTCGGATTACCAGACGACAAAGTTGCAGAGTATAAAGCTAAACACCAAGGTGGCTATAAAGCACTTGGTGTGATGGAGGCGCAATTGGCTAAAACGCCATACCTTATTGGTAACGAGTGCAGCGTGGCAGATATCACACTTTACGCCTATAGCCATGTCGCTCATCAAGGGGGGTTTAATTTAACCAATTACCCCAATATGCTTAACTGGTTTAAGCGTATTGAAGCACTTGATGGCTATGTTGCGATGACGCAATAATCTATTAATAATGATCTTTGTGCAATAAGGAGCACTTTTGAAATCACATCCACTTACCTTGAAAATTCCACCACTAGCATTAGTGGTTATCTTTGCTGTCTTGATGTTTATCGCCAGTGCTCTGGCAGGTGGTAGTCTTGAATTAACCTTGTATCGAGCAGTAGGTATTGGTGTTACCTTGTTATTAGCCTGCTATTTTTGTTTGGCTGGCGTACTGGCGTTTAGAAAAGCGCAAACCACGGTTAATCCGATGTCGCCTGAATCGAGCTCTCAGTTGGTCAATACCGGCGTTTACCGTTTATCGAGAAACCCGATGTATGTTGGTTTTGTGTTTATCTTAATATGCTGGGCAACGTACCTAGGGCATACCTTTTTAATGTTATTTATTCCTGCCTTTATGCTCTACATGAACAAGTTTCAAATTAGCGCTGAAGAGCAGGCACTGGGCAAAATATTTGGCCAAGAGTATCAAACTTATATGGCGACAGTGCGCCGTTGGTTGTAATAATTAAGCCGCGCTCATCCTAGTGATAATAGTGGGCACGGCTAATCATTGGCTGACTAATTACTTGCTAACTTAAACTGTAAGTTTTCAATTAAATTCGCTGGTTGCTGATGGTTGTGAAGTTGTAGCATGCGGTTCATTTGGCTCAGTGATGCTAACATCGCATAAATCGCTGGCATGTAACCGCGCTGCTCGAACAGTGTTTTGTCTTCAGCCGTTAAGTTCGCCAATGCTTCTTCTTTGATGGTGAATAAGCCTTTGATCGTTGTTTTCTCGCCACCTGAAAAAGTCACTTCTAAGTCGAGCTCTTTAAGTAGGTTTAAGCGTGTTAACTGATTGATAAACTCAATCGTGGTAATTTCGTGCTGGTACAACTCACGCATCGCTTCTTGTTTTGAAGTAATGGTGTTTGTTGGGCTACCGTCGTCATTAAACAATTTTGCACTTTGTTCTTGCTCTTGCATCGACAATAAACTTGAATTGGTATCAATGAGCGGCACAACGCGATTCGGGTTGTTTGGATCGGCAACAACTTGGAACGGTAATAACGATAAGCTCTTTGGTAAATAAGCGATGTTTAAGGCATTTTCCTGTGGGAAAAAGACGTTGTGGCTATCAAGTGCCATTAACGCAATCGCTTCGAGTTGATTGGTTGCCGTATTGTTGATGAAAAACAATGGGTAACTGGTTGAGGCGACAGCAAATTCACTGACCATAACCATGGCATTGCGCTTTGCTTTAATCGCTGGGAAATCAACACCTTCTTTTAAGAAAAGTGCACTGTGGTTTTGTGGTGATAAAGGGGCTAGGTTTTCCATAGTTGTCTCTGAAATTGTTTCTTTTTTTATGCTTTATTTTATTGATTAATTAACGCTGTATTAGTGAGTTTATCTTGAGTAGTCGCTTAATTGTTTTAAAAAGTCATGCTTTAACAACTTAGTAGCAAGCAGATATTGATTCGGAAGTTCATAAATTCAATAGCTTATGAAATCTTGCGGTAGGAAACATCTCTAGGCATAGATAAAGTCACTGTTTATCGACGCTCTATATTGCCATAAGGTTAAACATTCGTTAAGTGTTAGTCGTGATGTTTTTGTTGAAGGCTATTATGCTAGCCAAGTTGTTTGAAAATACAGAACGATACAATAAACCGTGATAGTTTAGCCAATGTACAAGAATAAAAATTTAGGTTGATACCAATGAAATCTTATATTTTAGCGATAGATCAAGGCACTACGAGCTCAAGGGCGATGTTATTTGATTGCTTGGGCAATGTCGTTGATAGTGAACAGCAAGAGTTCCCGCAATATTATCCTGACAATGGTTGGGTCGAGCACACGCCAGAGGAAATTATCGCTTCAGTGTTATCAACTTGCCGTAAATTGCTCGCTAAACAGCATATTCAAGCCGGCCAAATTAAATCACTGGGTATTACAAATCAGCGAGAAACTACGATCGTTTGGGATAAAACCACCCATAAGCCGATTTATAACGCCATTGTTTGGCAAGACAGGCGCACGAGTAGCTATTGCCAGCAACTCGTTGAGCAAGGCTGGGCCGAAACTATCCAGCAAAAAACAGGATTAGTGATCGACCCCTATTTTTCGGCAACCAAGCTAAAATGGCTATTAGATAACGTTGATGGTGCAAGAGCAAAAGCTGAAGCGGGGCAACTTGCCTTTGGTACGGTTGATTCATTTATCTTGTGGCAGTTAACCCAAGGAAAGTCTCATTATACCGACGCCACCAATGCATCGCGCACTATGTTGTTTAATATTCATCAACAAGCTTGGGATCAAGAGCTGCTCGAGTTATTTGATATTCCCGCCAGTATGCTACCTCAAGTATTAGACAGTGCCGCGGATTTTGGTTGTACATCTGAGCAACACTTTGGCTTTGATATTCCAATACAAGGCATCGCTGGCGATCAACAGGCAGCGCTTTTTGGCCAAGCCTGTTTTGAAACAGGTAGCGTGAAAAGTACCTATGGCACAGGGTGCTTTGTCATGGTCAATACGGGTGATAAAGCGCTCAAATCTAATAATAAACTGTTATCGACGGTTGCATATCGCATCAATGGCCAAGTTACTTATGCACTTGAAGGCAGTATCTTTGTTGCTGGTGCGGTTATTCAGTGGCTTAGAGATGGTTTAGAATTAATTTCTAAAGCTAGCGACTCGGAGCGCTTGGCTATGGAGGCAAATCAAGATCATGGATTAACACTTATTCCTGCCTTCACTGGCTTAGGTGCACCGTATTGGGATGCCGATGCTCGTGGCGCAATTTTAGGTATCACCCGAGATACGGGTATTAAAGAAATAGTCAATGCGGCATTGCAATCTGTTTGCTTTCAAACCAAAGACTTACTGATGGCGATGGAAAAAGATGGCATCGATATTAAATCGTTAAAAGTAGACGGTGGCATGACCAATAATCAGTGGTTGTTACAATACCTAGCCAATTGCCTACAAGTTGAGGTTACCCAACCTGTATCTGCCGAAACTACCGCACTCGGTGTTGCGTTTTTAGCTGGTTTACAAGCTGGCGTTTTTCAATCGCTTTCACATATCCAAAGTTTATGGCAAGCCAAAGCGGCGTTTTCACCGCAAATTTCACAAGCAGATGCGAATAAGCGTTATCACAGTTGGCTTGATGCGGTTGAAAGAATTCGGACGGAGCAGACGTAATTACTGGGAGTTAAATTGAAAAGGAGAGCCCAAGCTCTCCTTTTGATATTGCGCTAGGGTTTAGGACTTATTCAATAAAGTCATCTGACAATATTAAATTAGCAGGCGTTGCCATTGGCGCATCAACGGCAGTTGCTGAGTACACTTTGCCACCCATTAAATCTAGCATGCCAGTATCAATAGCCACTGTTTTAGTGCCCGTTGCGGTTACTTTTACGTTGTATTCACCTGGGCTTAGCGTGACAAAATCAGTCGTTGCTTTAAATGGCACATCGCTAAATGCTGGCTCAACATCGTCAATCATACCGTCAGCCGTTACGTAAATATCGACGTTGCCAACACTTGGGTGAGCATGCGTTATACGTACTTTGCTTTCAGTCGCTACGGCACGAACATTATCGGTTAGCACGTAATACTCAAGATCGGCACTGTCCATGGCATCCAGTGTACCTACTGCGTTAACCGTGTACTTATTGTTGTTCATTACCATTAAGTCATCTGTAATGCCGGTTACTGAGTTATCAGAAGTTAACCGCGCATCGACAGTGTAAGTGCCTTCTGGTAATGCAGCGTAGCCAGTCACACCCCCAAATGGCGCGTTAGAAAGTGAATCAACTTTGGTATCGTCAACGAAAATATCAACATTTGGTACATCTGCTGCCGCGTGGATCACACGCACTTGCGCAGTCGTTCTATCGTCGTAGATGGTTGATGTACCCATACCGTCGTTTACCAATAATTTTACGGGTGATGTCATCACTTCAGTATTGGGAACGGCTGCAACGAAGAGGTCGGCACCCGCAGCTAGGTCAGGTAAAACAACGTCATAGGCTACGGTGCCTTCTCCTGCCATACCAGCAGGGATCACTAAACGCACGCGATAAACACCCGCAGGGACTTCTACTTGGTCAGTCGCATCACCATAAGCTAAGGTCGCTAACGCAGTGGTTAATTCATCTGTCGCACCGGTTACGTGCAAGTCTACAGTTGGTGCATTTGGGGCAGCGTGTAATACTTGTACGCGAATATTACCTTCGCCAACATCTGTTTTATCATTAGTGATGACAGCGGCAGCTAAATCATTCGACGTGTCGTCATCTTCCATCACATAACCATGCGCTATCACGGTATATTCGACATCAGGAGACAAAGCGACATCACCTAAATCAAGAACGGGAATTGTGCTATCGTCAGGTAAAATCCCCTCAACGCTCAATGGATAAGTGCCCTCAGGCAGCTCTAAAAAGCCAGAGCCAACACCATAATCGACACCGCCAAGCCCTTCGATAATGTCATCGCCGGCTTTAATATTAACGAGGGGCGCATCTGCTGAACCGTGAATAACACGGACATATGATGTGCCTAATTCAGGCACTGGTGGTTCGGGTACAACGATATCGCGAACATCGTCATTGTCTGATCCACATCCCATGATGACAGCAGCCATCGCCATTGGTACTATACTCTTAATGATCCTATTCATTGTTTTACCTTGTTGTATTGTTAGATTTGCAAAGCTCATTACGCGGGTAATTCAATGAAGGGATCATTTTTTAATCACTTTCTGATGCTGTGTGGTTAACTCCCTTCAGTCGTTGATAAAATCATTTTATTGCGCAGCCATTGATTGGCGGGATCTTTATCAACATTTCGATGCCAATATAGGTGAACATCAATCGCGGGTAATGACACCGGTAATTCAAAAATCGCAATATCAAAAACCTTTTGATAGAGCTTTGCGGCATTGCGCGGCAGGGTCAAAATCAAATCGCTATGGACAACAACGCGGCAGGCCGATAGTAAGTGCTGACATCTCAATGATATTTTGCGCTGCAGTCCCAAACGGCCAAGTTCAAAATCTTCAATACCGGGGCCTGAGGTACGAGATGACACCAAAATATGGCTGATTGATAAATAATCTTCTAAGGTTAATGCGCTTTGCAATATTGGATGGTTTTTACGGGCGATCACCACCAACTGATCTGATTCGAGCTGGGTATGAAGAATGTTATCGCTAACTGGCAGTAAAATATCAATCGCCATATCGAGATCGCCGCTGGCTAATTTCAGCTCTAGTTCACTGCGTTTAGTTCGGTTCGTTGCCAGCGATAATAACGGCGCCTCAACACTGAGTTGTTTTATTAAAGGCGGTAAATAATAAGCTTCAAGTGAACTGTGCAGAGATATCGCGCATTGCTTTTTCGATGATGCTGGTTCAAATGCCCGTGATTGCACTAACGATATCTCAAGCTTTTGTAGCGCATCTCGCACTTCAATAATCACTTTTTTAGTCAACGCGGTTGGTCGCATCTCATTACCTTGGCGGACAAATAATTGATCATCATAATGGCTGCGAAGCTTCGCTAATGAATGACTCACCGCTGGTTGAGAGAGATTCAACGCCGCTGCTGCTTTTGAAATATTGCCTTCACAATAGATCGCTTCAAATACTCGAAATAAATTTAAATCAATTTTCATAATGGTTGTTTAACTATTCGTATAATGAATAGTTGGTTATGCAGATTATTCATTTGTTAAATTTGTATGACGATAATAGGATGATTGCAAGATATTTTTTACCCATATTTATTGTTGATGGCAGCACTTTATTTAATTAGACACGGACAAGCATCATTCGGCCAAGCCGATTACGATCTATTGTCTGAAAAAGGTCAGCAACAAGCGTTTGTTCTAGGCCAAAGTTGGTCGCGTCAGCAAGTCCCCACTTTTTGTTATACCGGTAGTTTACTGAGGCACGAGCAAACCAAACAACACTTTTATCATGGGCTTAACCAAGCGTTACCTCATTGCATCAGTCACAGTGGTTTTAATGAGTTTGATCACCAAGATATCCTGATCAAGTACCAACCTAAATGGCGACGATTTAATGATATGACCGCCCATTTTGATCAATTTGACGAGCCTAAAAAAGCACTTGCCGATGCCTTTGAACAAGCTGTTGAGCGCTGGTTATCAGGTGAATACGACGACCAATATAAAGAATCGTGGCCGAGCTTTAAGCGCCGCTGTGTTCAAGCACTTAATGATTTGATCAAACAACAAAATCACCTAAAACAAACAACCGGTAACGCTGCGCAAGAAATTGCGGTATTTACCTCTGCAGGGCCAATTACCGTGATTTTAAGTCATGTTTTGGGGCTAAATCGCGCGCAAGGCTTTGCCCTAAATCAGCAATTACGCAATACCTCCGTCACTAAGTTACTGTTTGATGAACAGCGAATTAGTGTCGATTTTTATAACAATTATAGTCACTTAACTCAGCACGATGCTGAACTTATTAGCTTTCGGTAAGACCGAGCCAGAGAGGATTTTATGAGTAACCAAGCGCTATTTGATTTAACGGGAAAAATTGCCTTAGTGACCGGAGCAAGTCGCGGCATTGGCGAGCACATTGCCAAAACTTTGGCCAAAAGCGGTGCGCATGTCTTGGTTTCAAGCCGCAAGCTCGAAGGTTGCCAAGCCGTGGTCGATCAAATTACAGCCGAAGGCGGCAAAGCAACAGCGATACCTTGTCACATAGGGGAAATGGACGAAATTCAAGCTTTGTTTACTCGTATTGAGCAAGATTATGGTCGGTTAGACATTCTCGTTAATAACGCAGCCGCTAACCCGTATTTTGGTCATATTTTAGAAACAGATTTATTGGCGTATCAGAAAACCGTAGATGTAAATATTCGCGGCTATTTCTTTATGTCTAAGCTCGGTGGCCAGTTAATGAAAGCGCAAGGCGGTGGCTCGATTGTTAACGTCGCGTCAGTTAATGGTGTTATCCCCGGTGACTTACAAGGGATTTACTCAATTACCAAAGCCGCAGTTATTTCGATGACTAAAGCATTTGCCAAAGAATGCGCGCAATTTAATATCCGAGTTAACGCACTGTTACCGGGCGCAACCGATACTAAATTTGCCGCCGCTTTAGTGAAAAATCCAAAAATATTAGAGCAAGCCATGGCCCATGTACCAATGCGTCGTGTTGCACAGCCTGAAGAAATGGCTGGCACTGTCTTGTACCTCGTTTCTGATGCAGCTTCTTATACCACAGGAAGCTGCATTAACGTTGATGGTGGTTACCTATTAGGTTAAGTCGCCCAACAGATAAAAATTTAAAGGAAAAACAATGAAGACAAATAAACTATTTGAAAGCGTCACCTTAGGAAATTTAAGCCTGAAAAACCGCACGGTAATGGCGCCAATGACGCGTACGTTTTCGCCAGATAATATCCCAACGCCAGATGTTGCTGCGTATTATCGTCGCCGCGCCGAAGGCAATGTAGGCCTAATTATTACCGAAGGTACTTGTATTAATCACGCTGGTGCCCACGGTTATGATCGCGTGCCGAATATTTACGGTGAAAAAGCAATGGCAGGTTGGAAGCACGTAGTTGATGAAGTACATGCCGCTGGCGGGAAAATTGTTCCTCAGTTATGGCACGTTGGTGCGGTTAGAAAACCAGGCACAGGGCCTAATAAAGAAGCACCAGCCTATAGTCCGTCAGGTTTATACAAGCCGGGCGCTGAAAATGGCGTAGCGATGAGCCAAGCCGATATTGACGAGGTCGTTGAGGCGTTTGCCCAAGCAGCGCTAGATGCAAAAAATGTTGGCTTTGACGGTGTTGAAGTACACGGTGCCCATGGCTATTTAGTCGATCAATTCTTCTGGGAAGGCACTAACCAACGCGATGACAAATACGGTGGTAGCCTTGAAAAACGTTGCCAATTCGCCGTTGAAATTATTCAAGCGATCCGCGCAAAAGTCGGTGACGACTTCCCGATTATTTTGCGTTTTTCACAATGGAAACAGCAAGATTACGATGCGCGATTAGCCAACACACCTGAAGAGTTAGCACGCTTTTTAACGATTTTATCTGATGCCGGCGTTGATATTTTCCACGCCAGTACTCGTCGTTTCTGGGTGCCTGAATTTGAAGGCTCAGATCTTAACCTTGCTGGATGGACGAAAAAACTCACCAATAAACCAGTGATCACCGTTGGCAGTGTTGGCTTAGATACCGACTTTATCGGTGAAGGCATGACAGATCTTGGTGGCACCTCTAACCCTACGGGAATCGATGGCTTAATTGAGCGCATTGAAAAAGAAGAGTTTGATTTAGTTGCCATTGGCCGTGCATTACTGGTCGATCCGCAGTGGGTTAACAAAATTAAAGATAATCAACTCGACGATATCTTACCGTTTAATAAGAAGGCACTCGGTAGCTTGAGCTAATATCAATCACAGTGAATGGATAAGGGGCGAGATGATGAATTTTGAATATAGCGATAAGGTAAAGGCACTATTAACGCAAGTTAAAGCGTTTATGGATGAACACGTTTACCCAAATGAAGCGTTAATGCACGAGCAAGTTGAACAAGATCCTTGGTCGACACCACCTTTGATGGAAACGCTAAAAGCAAAAGCCAAAGCCCAAGGTTTGTGGAATTTGTTTTTACCGGTGAGCTATGGCGAGTACAGTGCCGGTTTAACTAATTTAGAATACGCCCCGTTAGCTGAAGAGATGGGCAAAGTGTTTTGGGCGCCAGAAGTTTTTAACTGTGCGGCACCGGATACCGGCAATATGGAAGTATTGGCAAAATACGGCAATGACGCTCAGAAAAAACAATGGCTAGAGCCGTTATTAGCCGGTGAAATTCGCTCAGCATTTGCCATGACCGAGCCAGAAGTTGCCTCAAGCGATGCCACCAATATTGAAACTCGCATTGAACGCGATGGCGATGAATACGTGATCAATGGTCGCAAGTTTTACATCAGTGGTGCCTGTCGCAAACAATGTGAAATCATGATCGTGATGGGGAAAACCGACCCAAATAACGCCAATCGTTATATTCAACAATCGCAAATCCTCGTGCCAATGAACACGCCGGGAGTCAAAGTGATCCGGCCAATGACGGTGTTTGGCTATCAAGATGCACCAGAGGGTCACGCGGAAATCGTTTTCGACAATGTTCGCGTACCAGTAGATAACATTATTTTAGGTGAAGGTCGCGGCTTTGAAATTGCGCAAGGGCGCTTAGGCCCAGGCCGGATCCATCATTGTATGCGCTCGATCGGCGCTGCGCAGCGCGCTTTAGATATGATGTGCAAACGCGTTAATGAACGCGTGGTTTTTGGCCGCCCGATGATCAAGCAACAATCGGTGCGCGAAGATATCGCAATCTCTGCCTGCCAAATCGAGCAAGCGCGATTAATGACCTTAAAAGCCGCGCAAAAAATGGATACCGATGGCAATAAAGCGGCGAAAGAGTTGATCGCGATGATCAAAATCGTTGCCCCTAATATGGCGCTCGATGTGCTAGATAGAGCGATCCAAATGCACGGCGCGGTTGGTGTTTCGCAAGATACCTTCTTAGCCCACATGTATGCTGGCCAGCGCACGTTGCGATTGGCTGATGGTCCTGATCAAGTGCATATGATGCAACTTGGTCGCGATTTAGCAAAACGCTTCGAGTAAGGCGCAGAGGATCTTATGAGCAAACAACTAGAGATTAATCTCGATGTGCTAACTGACTATTTAGCGCGTCATATCGAGGGCTTTAGTGGCCCTATCACCTTAGAAAAATTTGCCGGTGGCCAATCAAATCCAACGTACAAGCTAACCGCCAGTTCAGGTGTTTATGTGCTGCGTCGTCAGCCACCGGGTAAGTTATTAAAATCAGCCCATGCGGTGGATCGCGAATATCGCGTGTTAGCGGCGCTTGCCGATACGCCAGTGCCTGTCGCTAAAGTGTATCACCTGTGTGAAGACCCAGAAGTGATTGGGTCGATGTTTTATCTGATGGAATACTGTGATGGCAACGTCTATTGGGATGCACCGTTAAAAGATATCAACGACAATGCCGTGCGCAGTAAAATTTACGATCAAATGAATCAAACCTTAGTTGCCCTGCACCAAGTCGATATCAACAAAGTTGGTTTAGCAGATTACGGTAAACCGGGTAATTATTTTGAGCGTCAACTGAGCCGCTGGCTGACCCAATATCGCGCATCAGAGCTCAAAACTATCGATGCTATGGAGCAGCTAATTAGCTATTTAGAACAAGCATTGCCAGAAGATGACGGCAAAGTTTGTTTAGTTCACGGGGATTTTCGCCTCGATAACATGATGTTCGATAAAACCAGTCACGAGATTATCGCCGTCCTAGATTGGGAACTCTCAACGCTTGGTCACCCCTATGCCGACTTAGCCTATCAATGTATGCAATTGCGCATGCCACAAGGGCTTGGCGGCCCTGATGGCTTAAAAGGCATTGATAGAGAATCCCTCGGTATTCCCAGTGAGCAAGCATACGTTGATTTGTACTGCCAACGCATGGGCATCGACAAAATCGACAACTGGACATTCTATCTCGCGTTTAGCTTTTTTAGGTTAGCCGCGATTGTTCAAGGTGTCGCAAAGCGGGCCTCACAAGGCAATGCCTCAAATAGTAACGCCGCCAAAGTCGGTGCCTTTGTTGAACCGCTAGCGTTAATGGCGCTAGAAGTGATAGCGCAAAGCAAAAAATAAAATAACAAATATAGACAACAGGTTAGGAAGGAAGAACGATGGACTCATTGTTAGATTTTAGCGACAAGGTCGTGCTGGTAACAGGCGCAGCTCAAGGTTTTGGTAAGCTGCTTTCAATCGAGCTAGCGAAACGCGGTGCCAAGCTAGTGATTGGCGATATTAAAGCTGACCAAGTACAAGCTGTTGGCGATGAAATTGCCGCAACCGGCGCTCAGGTTTACGCAATGAGTTGTAATGTTGCCAAAGCCGACGATTGTAAGGCGATGGTCGACAAAGCCGTTGAAGTGTTTGGCAAGTTAGATATTGCGGTCAATAACGCTGGTATCGCCCATCACTTTGGCACGATTCACGAGATTGACGAAGCAGTCATGGATCAGCAGTTTGCCGTTAATGTCAAAGGCGTTCAACTAGGCATGAAATACCAACTTAGCCAGATGTTACAACACGGTGGTGGCAGTATTTTAAATGTCAGCTCGATGGCTGGCCTTGGCGGCGCGCCATTAGCTGGCGCTTATGCTGCAGCAAAGCATGCGGTTATCGGTTTAACCAAAACTGCCGCGGTTGAATATGCCAAGAAAAATATTCGGGTAAACGCTATTTGCCCGTTTTTTACCTTAACACCTATGGTAACCAATATTGCCGATGAAGAGCTCCAGCAAAACTTAGGTCGACGCGCGCCAATTGGCCGCCTAGCCGAGCCACAAGAAGTGGTCAACACCATGTTGTTAATGTTGTCGCCGGGTAATACCTATTTAACCGGCCAGTGTATCGCTGTTGATGGCGGCGTTTCGGCAATTTAATTCGTTTCAAGGAGAGGGCCATGTCTGCACCTATGCTCAACGAGCGCGACTTAGCTTTTTATTTGTATGAGCTGTTTGACACCGAAAGTTTATGTCAACGCGAGCGCTATCAAGATCACGATAAACAAACCTTTTCTGAAGTCATCAGTACGGCAAAAACCATTGCTGAAAAATACTTTTTACCGATTCGTCAAAAGTTAGATGTTTTTCAGCCGACCTTTGACGGCAAAAAAGTCACACTAATTGAAGAAATGAAGCCAGCCTTTGATGCCGTCAACGAATCTGGCTTGCCGTCTGCTTGCGCCGATTACGAATATAACGGTATGCAACTACCTCCGATTGTGGCGAGTATCGCCGGGGCTTATCTATCAATTGCCGGTGGCAATGCCTTAGGTTACAGCATGCTCACCACAGCCAATGCAAATTTATTAGCCGCTCATGGCAGTGATGAGCTGATTGAAAAATGGGTTAAGCCACTGCGCGAAGGGCGATACGCTGGCACCATGGCAATGACTGAGCCAGATTGCGGCTCAGGGCTAGCCGACTTGGCGACTTCTGCAGTGAAAGATGAAGCCGGCAATTATCGCATCACGGGCAGTAAAATCTTTATTTCGGGCGGTGATCACAACCTTACGGAAAATATCGTTCACCTCGTACTCGCACGAGTAAAAGGCGCGCCTAAAGGCGTTAAAGGTATTTCGCTGTTTGTTGTCCCTAAGTATCTGGTTAACGACGATGGCTCGATTGGTGAGCACAATGAAGTTGCACTCTCTGGGTTATTTCACAAAATGGGCGGTCGTGCCCATACCTCAACTGCCTTGAGCTTTGGCGAACACAAGGGTGCTATTGGCTATTTAGTTGGTGAAGAAAACAAAGGCCTTCAATACATGTTTCACATGATGAATGAAGCGCGTATTTTAGTCGGCACTGGCGCTGCTGTTATTGCTAATGCAGGTTATCAATACGCTTTAGATTACGCGAAAAATCGCCCGCAAGGCCGATTGCCATCGTCTAAAGATCCGCTCTCGCCCATGGTTAATATAATTGAGCACGCTGATGTTCGCCGTATGCTATTAGCGCAAAAAGCTTATGCTGAAGGCGCAATGGCATTAGTACTGTATGGCGCTCAACTTGCCGATGATGAAAAAACAGCGCCAAGCCCAGAGCAACGAGCGCACGCTCATTTGCTCCTCGATTTTCTCACGCCAATTATTAAAACCTGGCCGTCAGAATACGGGCCAAAAGCTAACGATTTAGCGATCCAAGTACTTGGTGGCCATGGTTATATCAATGAGCATCCCGTGGAAATGTTTTATCGAGATAACCGGTTAAACCCGATTCACGAAGGTACAACCGGTATTCAATCACTCGATTTGCTCGGCCGAAAACTAGTGATGGATAAACAAGCTGGCTACAGAGCGGTGATCGTTGAGATTGAAAAGACCATCGACCAAACCATTCAAACCCCAGCGGTAAGTGAATATGCCGACCAATTGGGCAGTGCGCTAGTAACCCTGAATAACACCACGATGCACTTGCTACAATCGATGGCGACGAAAAATATCGACCTGGTGTTAGCGAATTCTGTCCAGTATTTATCGATGTTTGGTCACGTGATTATCGGTTGGTTATGGTTAAAGCAAGCTAGCATAGCAAGTGCAGCACTCACAAGTGAGTTACACCAAGAAGAGCAGGCTTTTTATCGCGGCAAACTCCAAGCAACAAAGTATTTTTTCCGCTATGAATTACCGCAAATTGACTTGTGGGCAGCAACGCTAAACTCGCTTGATGAGACAACGTATGAAATGAATCCACAGTGGTTTTAAACAAAAATAATAACGGAAGTGATAATGAGTAAAATAATTAATAAAGCCGATATCGCTCAGTATATTGATTACCAAGCGCCGCCGACAAACTGGCATCAAGTTAATCAAGCTCAAATTGATCAGTTTGCCGATTGCACTTTAGATCATCAGTTTATTCACGTTGACCCTGAAAAAGCCAAGGCTACGCCGTTTGGCAGCACCATCGCACATGGCTTTTTGTCTTTGTCATTACTGTCACATTTTGCCGAAGAGTTTGCTTTGATCATTGACGGTTTTTACATGGGAATAAATTCAGGGTTCGATAAAGTGCGGTTTTTACAGCCGGTCAACGTCGACAGTAAAATTCGCGCCCACGCGACAACCTTGTCGATTGAAGAAACTAAACCCGGGCAATTTCGCTTTAAAACCCAAGTGAGCATTGAGATTGAAGGCAACGAAACACCTGCGCTGATCGCTGAGTGGATTTCGATTCAACTGGTAAAGGAAGATTAACATGACAATCAGATTTGATAACAAAGTCGCTATTGTAACAGGGGCTGGTAACGGCCTTGGCCGCTCTCATGCCCTTGAGTTAGCAGCACGTGGCGCCAAAGTGGTAGTAAACGATTTAGGTGGCGCGCGCGATGGCAGCGGTCAATCATCACAAGCCAGTGAAGAAGTTGTCGCAGTAATTAAAGCTAATGGTGGTGATGCGATAAGTCACGGCGCTAATGTCGCTAATTTTGACGAAGTGCAAGATATGGTCGATAGCGCAGTTGCTCGTTGGGGAAAAGTCGATATTTTAGTGAATAACGCAGGTATTTTACGCGATAAATCATTTAGCAAAATGTCATTAGATGACTTTAAGTTGGTGATGGACGTTCATCTCATGGGCAGTGTTAATTGCACCAAAGCAGTGTGGGATTTAATGAAGGAGCAAAATTACGGCCGCATTGTTATGACCACTTCATCAAGCGGTATGTATGGCAACTTTGGTCAGGCTAATTACGGCGCAGCGAAAATGGCGTTAGTGGGCTTGATGAATACGCTCGTGTTAGAAGGCGCAAAACACAATATTAAAGTTAATTCACTCGCGCCAACAGCAGGCACAAGGATGACTGAAGATTTAATGCCTGAGCAAGTGGCAAAAATACTATCGCCAGAGGCTGTTACCGCTGGCTTGATTACTTTGTGTGATGACGATGCGCCAAATCGGACAATTTTATGTGCCGGTGCTGGTGGTTATGCAAGCGCACAAATGTTTGAGACCGAAGGGATCTTTTTATCTGTTGCCGAGCAAACACCAGAGGCTGTGCGCGAGCATTGGCAGCAGTTAACTGATACTCATGATCATACGGCGCTTGAGGCAGGCGTTAAACAATCAGAAAAGTTTGTCATGAAAGCAATGGCGGCAATGTAGTCTGCTGTTAATAAAAATATAAGCAAAACAATAGTAAATTTGACACTAGTCAGTTACGTTAATAATCGAATAACAATTACAATAAATTAACGAGACAATCGTTTACAAGCGGGGAAAGTTAGATGGAAAAGTTTTGGTTAGAGAAAAGTTACCCACCGGGCGTGCCTTTTGAGATTGATCCAGAAAAATACAGCTCTTTAGTTGAAATTATTAATAAGTATTTAACGCAATATGCTGATAACACAGCTTTTATCAATATGGGTAAAAGCCTCACCTATAAAGAAGTTCATCAACAAGCAACGGCTTTTGCCGCATATCTACAGCAAGATTTAAGCTTAAAAAAAGGCGATAAATTCGCCATCATGATGCCTAATACTTTGCAGTACCCGATTGCGCTATTTGGCGGTTTAATGGCGGGTTTAACGATTGTTAATGTCAATCCACTCTACACGGCACGTGAATTACAGCACCAACTTAAAGACTCTGGTGCTAAAGCGATTTTGATCATCGAAAACTTTGCTCATACTTTGGAGCAGGTCATCGAGCAAACCGATGTTGAACACGTGATCCTCACCGCACTAGGCGATCGACTTGGTGGCTTAAAAGGCTTATTGGTCAATAGCGTAGTGCGCTATATCAAAAAGATGGTACCTAAATATCACTTACCTAACGCAGTTAAATTCAACGATGCGTTAGCAAAAGGTGAAAAACTGAACTTTCAAGCGGTTGATGTTAACGGTGATGATCTCGCGTTTTTGCAATATACCGGTGGCACAACTGGTGTGTCGAAAGGCGTAATGCTCTCGCATCGCAATATGGTTGCCAATATTGAACAATCGAAAGCGATGACCAGCCCTATTTTTGAAGTAGGTAAAGAGTTTATGGTGACGGCTTTACCGCTCTATCATATCTTCGCACTTAACTCGAACTGCCTGAGTTACATTTGCCATGGCGGCCAAAACTTATTGATCACTAATCCACGTGATTTACCTAACTTTGTTAAAGAGTTGTCGAACTATCAAATTACCGCGATAACAGGTGTTAATACCTTATTTAATGGCTTATTACACACACCGGGCTTTGATAAACTTGACTTTAGCAAGTTAAAAATTTCATTTGGTGGCGGTATGGCAGTGCAAGAAGCCGTCGCAAACAAATGGAAAGCGGTGACGGGTAACCATATGCTCGAAGGCTACGGCTTGACAGAGTGTTGCCCTATGGTGTCGAGCTCACCGTATAATCAAACCGAATTCAATGGCTCGATAGGTCTGCCGGCGGCGTCAACCGATATCAAATTGGTAGACGATGAAGGTAATACCGTGGCACTAGGTGAACCGGGTGAGTTATGGGTCAAAGGCCCACAAGTGATGCAAGGCTATTACAATCGACCAGAGGCAACCGCTGAAGTGATGAACGATGGTTGGTTTGCTACTGGCGATATTGCCACCATGGATGAAAATGGCTTTTTGCGTATTGTAGATCGCAAAAAGGACATGATTATTGTCTCTGGTTTTAATGTGTACCCTAACGAAGTTGAAGAAGTGATCATGATGCATGACGGCGTTGTTGAAGTCGCCGCTATCGGCGTGCCGTGTGAGGTGACGGGTGAGAAAATTAAGATCTATCTGGTCAAGGACAATGACAGTGTCACCGCTGAATCAGTGATCGCCCATTGTCGTCAACATTTAACGAATTATAAAGTTCCCAAACTAATTGAGTTTTCTGATGATTTACCCAAGAGTAATGTCGGTAAAATTCTGCGTAAGGAGCTAAGAGATTTAGCAGAGGCAAGTTAATTTAATGCTTGAGATATATGCGGGTGAGTCTGCTCGCAAAACGATTGAACAAAACGGCTTTAGTGCAGACTTATTCACCTCTTTTTTAGGGGCCAGTGGAGGCCCCAAATGGTTTACCTTATTCGGCCTAGACAAATATTTGTTTGGCGAATTTTTTAATGGCAGAACAGCGCCCCTTAATATTGTTGGCTCGAGTGCTGGCGCTTTTCGCAGTGCTTGTTTTGCCCAAAAAGATCCGGTTGCGGCCACCAAGCGCTTTGCCAAGCACTACAGTGAAACCACCTACAGTGAAAAACCTGATGCTAGTGAAATCACTCAAAGCGTGATTGATATTCTCGACGATTTATTTGGCGAGACTGGCATCGATGAAATCATAAATAATGATATTTTTCGGGCACACTTTCTCGTTGCCAAATGCCAAGGCTTAGTGGCCAGTGAGCACAAAGTTAAGCAAATCGCTGGTTTATCTAAAAGTTTTGTCAATAATGCGCTTGATAGAAAGCGCTTGACCAAACAATATCAACGCTACGTGTTTAGCCAAGCAAGTAGTGACTTACAGCTAGTTGATGAAGACGGTTTCACGACCATCAACAAAGCGTTAAACCATAACAACATTAAGCAAGCGTTAATTGCCTCTGGCGCCATTCCCTTGGTAATGAAAGGCATTAAAGATATTCCAGAGTGTGAGCCGGGGATGTATCGCGATGGCGGGATCATTGATTACCACTTTGATTTTGCCATTCAAAATCAAGGACTAACGCTTTATCCTCATTTTAGTTCAACGCTAAAAGCCGGCTGGTTTGACAAAAACCTCAAGCGCAAAGTGC
This sequence comes from Thalassotalea sp. LPB0316, assembly GCF_014898095.1. Lineage (NCBI taxonomy): Bacteria > Pseudomonadati > Pseudomonadota > Gammaproteobacteria > Alteromonadales > Colwelliaceae > Thalassotalea > Thalassotalea sp. LPB0316. The sequence continues at coordinate 80,113 of NZ_CP062946.1, read as the reverse complement.
GCTCAAAACACTACGATAATACCGTGGTGATTTGCCCATCGGCGAAGTATGTCGCGACCTTGCCTTATCAAAAAATATCTGACCGAAGTGATTTTGTTGAGATGGAAACCCAGCAACGCTTGAACTATTGGCAAGATATTTTAGCTGCCAGTGAATACTTAGCAGAGGATTTTGATCAGTTTGTGGAGCAACAAGCATTAAATAAAATTAAACCGATGCAGGCATTGCTTGGTTAATTGATAAAAAGTTAACTGATAAAAAATAACGGGAGGGAATATGACAACCTACAAGGCGATTAATTTAATTGCTCGACCATCGGGGGGGCCAATCGGGCCTGAATTGTTTGACGTGGTAGAAAAGCCTTTGCCACAAGTACAAGATGGTCAGGTTTTGATCAAGCAAACCTATATGTCGCTCGATCCTGCAATGTTTGGCTGGATGAGCCCTGATACCAATAGTTATATTCCACCTGTCGCGCTAGGTGAAGTGATGCGCAGCTCAGGTGTTGGCGAAGTGGTTGAAAGTAAACACCCTGGATTTAAGGTAGGCGATCACGTCATGGGGATGTTTGGTTGGCAAGAATACTTATTAACTGATGGCAAAGGAATGAATAAAGTACCACCGGGTGTTTCCGATGAAATGGTGCTAAGTGTATTTGCCTTACCGGGATTAACTGCAACGCAAGGTTTATATGGTATTGGCAAGCCTAAAGCCGGTGAAACTATCGTCGTTACTGGCGCAGCAGGCTCGGTTGGTTCGATAGTTGGGCAGTTAGCTAAAGCGGATGGCTTGAATGTGATTGGCGTGGTTGGTAGCGAGGCAAAAGCCGATTGGATCGTTAATGAATTAGGCTTTGACGGCGCGATTAATTATAAGACCGATGATTTAGTCGCTAAGCTAGATGATTTGGCACCTAACGGCGTTGATGTCTATTTTGAGAACACCGGTGGTGAGATTCAAAATCTAGTATTTAATAAGATGAATACTCATGGCAGAGTGGTGGTTTGTGGCATGATTGCTGATTACGCCAAAGCAGTGCCAAGCCCAGGACCGAACTGGATCCCGATGATCAAAAAACGCTTAACGGTTCAAGGTTTTGCCATGCCCGATCACTTTGGTGATATTCCTGAGTTACTTGCTAAATTAACGCCTTATGTCAGTGCCGGAAAAATTAAATATCGCGCGCATGTGTTAGAAGGTTTAGAAAGTGCGATCAGTGGATTGAATATGTTTTTTACCGGCGGTAACCAAGGTAAATTAATGGTTAAGCTATAGACAGAATCTTACAAGTCATGAATAATTGTTAAAAAAGGTGCACTGTGCACCTTTTTCTTTTGTATTGGATTTCACCGTTAAGGAACACAGCATGTTTAGATTAGGCGCTTTATTTCTCACATTATTGATGAGTGCATGTACCACGCAAATGTGGCAAGCACCAACATTCGAAGAAAAAATTCTCGGTTATTACGGCGCAAAACAAGATAAAAAGCTGATTGTTGAAGGTCAAAAATATAGCTACATTTTTGATGCAACTGAACAAGTTATCGCTGTGATCAATGAAAGCCGCAATACTGCTTTTGATCCGTATTACACCGATTTTAAAATTGATGAAAATAATCAGGTAACCGGTCAGTTTCAGTTAATTGCCCGTGGCAACCCCGACAAAGAAAAGCTAAGAGCTATGGGCTTTTTTGAAAATAAATACAAGAACATGGTGATAGAAGTTGCACTGCAAGGAAAAGTTTACCAATTGGAAGGGGAAATTCCGTTGCAAAAACTGACTAAAGACCACTATGTTCTAGTGCAAACGCCTGAGTCAGGTGTCGCAACAGTAGGTAAGCTTGTCGCAACGCCTGTTACCCTAACTTACGATGCCGGTATGGTAATTCCTGTAGCGACCATGTTTGCTTTTATCGGGATATTAAATCAAATAGATCGCTAATGTTTGATCAATTATCTTTTAAATAGATGAGAGAAAAGCAATTTACAAACGCAGAGAAGGTAACTATAAAAAACCACACTAATGGCATAGTGTGGTTTTCATACATATTATTGCATTTTAAATTTTCTATAACTTAACAGAGAAATAAATATTGCAAACAAGCTGAGCGTGCTCGGCTCTGGTACTTGGATGTTATTACAGTTTTCACAAACTACGCCGGCTTTACCTAAACCATCAGACACCAATACGGTACCACCTGTTAACTCATTAACGCCACCTAACTCAAATAGATAGTTTCCTGCTGGATCGTAGCTAGAACCGGCTTGTACGTTAAAAGTTCCTGAGCCTACAAATGAGCCCGTGTACCTAATCGCAGATCCGATATCAGCTAGAAAGTCATTATGTGAAATATAATTGCCACCGGGTTGACTGACATAAAGCATATTGCCACCTGCTGATAAATAGTCAGCAAGTTTGTCTCTACCCAGTTGTGAGAAACCTGCATCGGTAAAATAACGCAAAGAAACAATCACAAGATCTCTATCAATGAGACTGGTACTGATATCATTAGTTTGGTCATAGGTGATTGAAATACCGTTATTGCTCCACTGGTTTTGCAAATTAGTATGTCTTGAATCAAACACATAGTTAGTGCCACCATCGAGCCAAGCGATATTGTCACCACCAAATCTGGCAGCATCTAATAAGTTGAAATTATCTTGTCTAAAACCCGTGTTCATGGCATCAACGTCACCAATAGCCATTAGTCCTGCATTGGCATTAAATGACAATAACGTCATCAATGAGCATGTTGCTAAATACTTTGAAGCTTTCTTAATCATTGTCTTTATCATAATCACCTCGCTTAGTCTTGCCGCAGTCATCTGCCGCTAGAATGCTTGTGCATAAACTAGACCGAAAGTATGATTCATATAAAAAACAATGTATTAAGAACGCTATAGCTTGCTTGATTTTAAAAATGTAAAAAATCATGACATCACAACTTAGTATATTGGTTTGTCTCTTAAGTTGTGATTTTAATACGCACCAGTAGTGACGGCTTAAGACAAAAAATTCTCGATTGCTTGATTAACGGCATCACTTTGTTCGTGATGAAGCCAATGAGAGGCTTGGTCAAATTTAACTAAGGTTAGCTCGTCGATATATGCATCCAAGCCATCTACACATTCTGGGACAAACGCTTGGTCTTGTACGCCCCAGAGCACTAGAGTAGGGCGCTGAATATTAATTTTGGGAATATTCATTTCTTTAGTCGACATCACAGGTCCGCCATTAGCCACTTGTTGCTGACTTGATGGCGCTAGTTGTGGCATTGCCCGATAATATTGGAGCATGCCGTTTATCGCACCATCTTGTTGCCAAACGGCTAAATATTGCGCTTTAAGGTCATCGGTTAACGCGTTTGACTGCATACTGGAAAGGATCTTGTTGAATAAAAATTCGAAGTTATTCGCGCTGAGTTTTTTTACTGCATTTTTAGCGATGAGTTGATGGATATACTCGCTTTTGAGTTGTTGAGTAGGGTTGTTGATCATTTCCCGGGTGAAGGTACTTGGATGGGCGGCATTCAAAATGACTAATTGAGAAAAGAGCTGAGGATAGAATGCGACTAATGGCCATGCGATCGCGCCCCCCCAATCGTGAGCGACTAGGATCACTTCTCGTTGTCGGTTAATAGCATTGATGAATTTAGCAAAAAAACTGATCAGGTTAGGAATTTGGTAGAAATTGATATTACTGGGCTTATCACTTTGATTATAACCGGGTAAATCAGGCGCAATAACACGGTATTGCGTTGAAAAGTAATCAAGTTGTTTTTGCCAGGTGTGCCAGCTTTCGGGAAAACCATGCAAGAATACCATTGTTTGTTGATGTTGTTCGCCTGCTTCAACAAAGTGAATATCAACATCGTCGATGTGTACGTGTTGGTGGGTAAAAGTCATGCTTTTCCTTAATCAATTTACCTGTATTCGAACGCGTAATAAGCGCCCACTTTTCTTGTGATTTAGTCAAAAAACGAGACAGCGTTAGCTAATGATTCTCTCTCGGTTCTCGTTCTATTTGCCGGTGCATCTTTGGCTGCATAGCCAAAAGACATACCAAATAAGATACCGCGCTCCTCTGGAATATTGAGTAAAGTTTTTACGGGCTCAGGAAACTGTCCTAGCGCACCTTGCATACAGCTAGCAATGCCTTGCTCTTGCATTAGTAATGATAGCGTTTGGGCATAAATCCCTAAATCGACCGCGCCCATTATATTGAGGTATTTTTCCATGGTGAAAAAGGCAACATGTGGCGCATCGAAAAATTGCCAGTTTCGAACCATCGCCATTTGTCGCGCTTGTTTATCTTCGCGTGCAATGCCCATTGATGTGTAAAGGGCATTGGCCGAACCAAACTGACGTTCGCGATGAACGCCTTGGTATTGAGGTGTCCAATCAAATTCTGGGCTTGGTTTTGCACCACTCATTAGTGCTTTCATGAAAGCTTGTTTTAGTTGCTCTTTCTTCTCGCCTGAAACAACATAAACTTGCCATGGTTGAACATTACAGTTTGACGGAGAAAGCTGAGCGTGCTCAAAGATAGATTCGAGTGTTGCTTGCTCAACGGCTTGCTCGGTAAACGCACGAGTTGAAAAACGCTCGGATAAGAGTTGTTGTAATGACATGTAAATTCCCATTGAGTTAAAAAGACAATAGCTTGGAGAAGCTATTGTCTTGTTTTTAGTTTGCTTAACTTGAGTTCAGGTTAGTTAGTATGCCTGAAGTCGATAACTAAACCAGTGGTTTAATTATATGATTTTACTGACTAAAACCGCTTTTTAAAGGTGATGCCGTAAGTGACAGGCTCTGACACATAAGCATTTAACTTACCTTCTTGTAATGGCGTATTGAAGTTAGTGCGATTGATGTACTCCTCATCAAATACGTTACGACCCCATAAGATCACATCAGTATCGTACTCTTCAAAGTTCATGAACCAACGCAAATTCACTAAGTTGTAGCTATCTTGTATCGCATAAGGATCATTACTGCCATCAAGCACCATATCGCCGGTGTAGCTGTAATCAACTTGCACGTAAGAGAAAATGGTATCACTCATGTAAAACTCTTTTTTAAGCTTTAACATTAATTGATTTTCTGGTTCGCCCGCAGGTCTATCGCCCGAGCGGTTACAGTAAGGGTTCGGATTAGCTGGATCTGTGCTTTCTTGCCCCGGATCAATTATACCGGTATGCCATGTGTAAGCTACCCAACAATTACCCCGTTCAAAGCTCTTGTATTCAGCGTTAACGTAGGCGTAGGCAAAGTTTACCTCGATACTATCGGTTGGGTACCAAGCAGATTCTATTTCAAAACCTGATATTTCGTAGTCACCTGCGTTTTGTAAATTAAAGCCGTTCCCTGTAAAGGTGTTAGCTTGGAAATCATCAACTGTGGTGTAATGAGCTGCAGCATTGATACGTAAATTCTGCTCGATAAAGTCTTTCTTGAAACCCACCTCAAATGACGATGATGTTTCGGCATCAAAAATGGGTTCAAAACCTTCTCTAATACGGTCGGTATTAGTACCACCAGATTTGTAGCCCGTGCCATATGAAGCGTAAACCATGGTATCGCGATCGACTTGATAACTGAGTTTCACCGTACCAGTGACTTGGTCATCTTCTAATGTTTCGTTGATATCTGGTCGGCTAGCTGTTGTTGCCCCTAATGCTTGAAAGCCCCAGCCCGGAGTTTGAAATGGCTGAATGGCTGCTAAAAATGTAGGGTCTAACGGACTCATTTGTCCGGCACCTACCGCTGTCAGTAGTGCACCTGCTAAGCCCGCGCCGTATATTAAGGTACCTGGTACTGGCGCACTCGGGTCACCAATCGATGAGAAAAAGGTTGGAAAAGGCGTGCCACCGGGCAAGTTTTCACTAAATATTGTTGATAAGTCCTTGGTTTCATCGGTGTAGCGAATACCCGCTGTAAGGGTTAAGGCATCAGTTAGCTTGTAATCAAACTGCCCGAAAACTGCATAGCTTTCATGATCTTGCTTGGCAATGTGATCAAAGCCAGTACCAAATGGCGCAGCATCGGCAGAAGGTGCGATAAGGCCACCGGTTAAAGCACTAATACCATCGATACCGGCTAGTAAAGGATCTAACGCACCTTGGAAGTTTGACATAAAGAATGGGTTGAACAAGGTGTCGGTGTATAAGCTGTAATCTAAGTCTAAATCTTGCTGGAAGTAATAAAGACCAAGAATATAGTTCAAGTTTGCACTGGTATAATCGAGGCGAATTTCCTGTGAAAACGAGCTTTGTTTGGCATCGTTTTTTGTGCCAAATAAATTAGCATCGGTGAAGTCGGTATCGGTGTCGTCAAACGACTCAAAGCTGCGCCAGGCAGAAATGGCCGTGATTGCGTAATTGCTATCGATTTCATAATTGATTTCCATCGATAGTCCTTTGTCTTCCATCGTTGAAATGGGTAAAAATGACAGCGCGACTTCTCTATCGTAAAAGGCATCACCACCAGCAAATACGGTACCGCCTAATGCCGGTAATACAGCATCACTACCAAATTTACCTGGTATTTCCTTCGCTTGTAAGTTACTTAATTGGACGGGAGCGGCGCAACAAATTTCATCTATTTCTGAATAATCAGCAATAAAGCGAATTTCTAGCGCATCCGACGGTGTATAAAGTGCCTGTAATCGAGTGCCCCAGCGATCTCTGTCGTTGAGTTTGTTGTCGCCTAAGTTAATATCATTAACAATACCATCGCGTTGACTGCCAAACGCGGTGATGCGAAAAGCCAGTAGATCTTCAATCGCAGAAATTGAAGTGGCACCAGAAAAGTTAACTAAACCATAGTTACCGACAGTTGCTTCAACAAAACCGTCTTCACCATCATGGCTCGGTTTAATTGTTCTCACTAAAATTGCACCTGACGGTGTATTTTTACCAAATAATGTTCCTTGCGGACCACGTAAAACTTCAACTGCCTCGACATCAACTAAATTATTAATCATCGAGTTTTGTCGAGCGCGATAGACACCATCAACATACAAACCGACTGACGATTCCAAACCAAAGTTTTGTGAAGAGGTGCCGACCCCGCGAATTGAAAAGCTTGAGTTCGTTGCGCTTTGGCTTTGAAAAGCACCGAGGGCAGGGACACTGGTTTGTAAATCATATACGTCTTTTATGACCGATTCAGACATTTCATCACCAGAAAAAGCTGATACGGCAATTGGGACTTCCTGTAAGTTTTGGATCCTTTTTTGGGCGGTAACAGTAATGGTTTCTAAACCTTTTTCTTCATCCGCATTAGGTGTTTCTTGTGCGTAACTTGCTAGAGAATTAAAACTTAAGATCGCCGCAACACTTAGTGCTATTTTGCTCGGCGTAAAGGATTGGTTATTCTTCATTGAGCTCTCCCCTCGTGTACAGGCGACATCTAATTAATTTTCCATGACGCGTTTTATCGTGACTTTTTTTCGTGACATATACTTACGCGGAAAAACTCAATTACTGCCCATTTATTATTTTTAGGTAATTTACTTGGCGTAAACGCCTTATACTTTTTATTGATTATAATTTGTGCATTTTTAAATTTGACGAGGAAAAATGGGCTTGTCAAACAATTCAATAGTGTAGAAACTCTAAACAAACCGCTAAAATGTAGTGTTAATATTTTGTGAAACTTGACAGTGTAAAGCTGCACCTTGTCAGACCTGTGATTAAAGCATTTAGTCTAATTGGTATCACTGTTGTTTATTTTTAAAATAGATGTTGTGAATATCTTGCCTGGTATTTAGCTGGTGTCTAGTGGCTGGAAAATCAGGGATAAAGGCGCCTAATTGATGGTACTAGGCGTACTATTATCGGTTGGTCTTAATCCCATTCAGGAGAAAAGTCTGGCGTTGCAATTCGCTCGTTGCAGTTAAGTTGATCGATTGCTGCAAGTTGTGTACTGGTTAACTTAATTGATAATCCGGCTAAATTTGCTTCAATATTTTTCGCTTTAGTTGACGATGGAATCGTGATCAAATGATTTGCTTGAGTCCACGCAATAATTGCCTGTGCAGGGGTGCAATTGTGCGCTTTGGCAATACTTGTAACCACAGGATCTTTGAGCACTTTACCGACAGCAAAAGGCATGTAACCAGTAACGGTAATATTGTGCTGTTGGCAATACGCTCTGAGCTTTAAATTAGTTAAATAAGGGTGCACTTCAACTTGGTTAGTTAACAGGGGCGTGTCAGTTAACGCCGGTTTAATTGCTTCAAGTTGCGCGATAGTAAAATTAGATACACCAATTGCACGGGTTAAGCCTTGTTCTTTTGCTTTGACGAGTGATTGAGTAGCATCTAAAAGACTCGTACCTTTGGGTGGTGCAGGCCAGTGGATTAAAAGCAAATCAACATAATCGGATGCTAGTTTGTTTAAGCTCGTTTTAACACTAGTGACAAACTTTTCTTGTGAAAGATTATCGTTCCATACTTTGGTGGTAAGAAATATCTCACTTCGAGCTATACCACTATCGGCAATGGCTTTACCGACTTCTACTTCATTGCCATAAATTTGCGCGGTATCAATATGGCGATAGCCGGCGCGTAATGCGGTTAACACGGATTGATAGGCAACATCGCCTTCGAGACGAAAGGTGCCAAAGCCCATTGCTGGAATTTTCATAAATAGCCTTTTAAAACGCAGGCGGCTTGTACCGCCAAATCATAGGGGTCACTTAACAAATACTTGATAGCCATAGGCGGGTATCGTTAATTCAGTATCTGTTGTTATGCTGATGATTTGTTGTGAAAAGTATTCTTGGTATTTGCCCAGTTGAATATTTTCGTTAAATGTTACTTGTGCTGGCTCGCCGGAAAAATTAATCGCAACAAATACTTTGTCGTCATTTTTAACCCGAGCAAATGAGAACACTTGTGTCGGCACAGAGTTAGGGACTGGGATCATTTTACCGCCCCAATGACTATTCCACAGTGCTTGATTATCGTGTTTGAGCTTGAATAAGGTTTTGTATAAATCGCCGATTGGGTGAGGTTGCCAGTTGATTTCATCTTTGTCGAAAAATGCCAATGGGCGATCCAGCCCCGCTTCTTGACCACTATAGATAAGCGGCATACCTTCAGCGGTAACAGTAAGCACGATACTTGCCTCTAAATATGGCCCCATGCGATCGAACATACTTTTTTCCCATGAATTTTTGTCATGGTTATCGACAAAGTTCATTTTTATCGCGTTATCCGGCCAAGCATTGAGTGTGTGGGCAAAGTAGTGGTAGACACCGGAGGCGTCTTTATGCCCTTTGTTAACATCTTCCAGGGTATCGTGGAGTTTCCATGCATAGCTCATATCAAAAGCTTTCTTGTGTAAATCACGCGAGTCCCATTCAGCTAACATGAAAACTGGCTTAATAGCATCGAGCTCAGTGCGAACATTATCCCAAAAATCAAGTGGAATAAAGCCTGCGACATCGGCGCGGTAGCCATCGATATCTGCTTCTTTGACCCAGTATTTTAATGCATTGGTCATGTACTCACGCATCTGAGGGTTTTGAAAGTCAAAGTCGATAATGTCGCTCCAGTCCCACCATGGCGTTGGTTGAAAATTGCCATTGTGATCTTTGGTGTACCATTCTGGGTTACTCACCGTTAATGGGTTATCCCACGCGCTGTGGTTGGCAACCCAGTCTAAAATCACGTACATCCCCATGCTGTGAGCCTTGGCAACAAGTGCTTTTAGATCGGCAAGACTACCGAATTCTGGGTTTACGGCCATATAGTCTTTAACCGCGTAGTAGCTGCCTTTTTCACCTTTGCGATTTTTCTCGCCAATTGGGTGAATAGGCATTAGCCATAAAATATCGACACCCATTTCTTTGAGTCGCGGCAGGTGCTCGGCAAAAGCATTAAACGTACCTTCAGGGGTAAATTGTCGAATATTAACTTCGTAAATAGTAGCGTTTTTTGTCCATTGCGGATGAGTGATCTCAACATAAGGTTTAGGCTGGTATACAGACATAGTTGCTTGCTCGTTGTTTTTAGTTTGTTCATCACCACAACCACTTAACCATAAAGCCGCAATGACTAGTGGAATGTTCCAAAGTGTTTTTATCATTTTATTTTTACTCTGCGCGTTCTAATTTTTCTAAGCCAAGTTTAGCGAATTCATTGTTACTGCTAAGGCACGATTAAAAAATAGCAGATGAGAAAATCACTGTTTCCCAATGTAAACAATAGCGCTAATATTTACATTTGCGTGATTTATTAGGTGTCAGTAGGGGAAAGTAGATGCATTTAGAGCAACTTAGGCTATTTGCTGAGTTAGTCAATTATGGCAGTTATACTAAAACTGCTGATGCCCTTGGTGTATCAAAGGCTTATGTATCCAAACAAATTAAAGTGCTTGAACAAAATTTACATTGTCAATTGCTAGTGAGGAATACCCGTTCAATGAGGCTAACGCCCGCGGGTGAAACGCTAAATCAACGGGTGCAAACGTTGACCTCGTTTTGGCAGGAAACAAAACAGTTAATTAAACACCAAGAAGATGAGTTAGAAGGGCTAGTGCGATATACAGCGCCAACGGGCTTAATGCAGACTAAGCTTTTTGGTGTTATTGAGCACCTTCATCAGCATTTTCCGGCAATCGAGTTACTTTGCGAAACGGGCAATCAAACCCATAATTTGGTTAGTGAACCATACGATTTTGCCATCCGCATCACCAATACGCCACCACAAGACATGGTGGCAATCAAACTCATGACCTCTGATTATATTTGTTGTGCCAGCCCGAAATACCTTAAACGCTGTGGCGTGCCGAGTTCACCGCAAGCGCTAGCGAATTTTCGCTGTATTACGTTAGCTTATTGGCGCAACTGGGCGTTTAGCAAGGCTGGGAAATACGAGGAAATATCAATTGAACCGCACTATCAGTTTTCAGATAACTTGTTGTTAAAGCAAGCCGCACTCGCTTCATTGGGGATCACCAGATTGCCAAAATACTTAATTGAACAAGAGCTTGCCAATGGTCAACTCGTATCGGTGTTATCTGATTTTGATGGTGAGAGTCGCGATGTTTACTTACTTTACCCGCAAGACTTGAATCGCCCTGAGCGAGTCAAAAAAGTATTGTCGGTGTTGAAACAGCACTTTATCGATAGCTAACTTTACCTTTTTATTCAGTTACTTGGGAAATAGTCCTTTTGTTAATTGACTATTTTGCTTAAACTGTAAGCAATATTGAGCTGTTTTTTATTCAAATGACCCAAGCACTACTTTGGCAAAATGATGTTGCGCATAATGACGATTATGCCAAATTATGTAATGCGTTGTATGAACGAGAGTTAGCTACGCTTGCCAATTCTTCACAGTTGAGTGTCCAAGGGCTGCAGGCGAGATTAAAAAGCTTACCTTATTACATCAAACGCACGGCTGATTACATGACCTTATGTGAAACGCCGATGACGCTTGATGTGCAAAACGGCAGTTGGTCATTAAAGCAAAGCGCTAAAATGTCAGATTACGCCAGTGATATTGACGCGATCAAACAATGGTATAGTGCGAAGCCGTTAACTGTAGGGTTAGTTATTCCCATTCAAACACAGCAAGGTTTCACCCTAGATTCGATTGATCGCATTGATCTTGCCAATGGTCGTTATCGAACCAATACCCACGGTTGGTTTTATTATCGAGATGAGCGAGCAGATACTATGGCAGAAAAAGGTTGGCAGGTGATCAAGCCAAGCAAGCGCGCTTTGATGCTTGCCTGTGCTGGCCATCGTTGGGTCAATCAACAAAAAACACAACCTAAGCGGCTGTCGTTGCGTGAATTATTACTCTCTTGCACAATAAATTGGAAAAACTTACGAAAGCCTGCTCCACCTTTGAGATAGTGGTATTAACAGTAATTTATAATAATTTTAATTTACTTAACTGATCACCCTTTTATAATACCTAGTAAGACATATCAATATAAGTTTACTCAGCGCCATGCGTGTGGTTTCAATAATCCTGATAACATTTTTACTGCTACTTCAGTATCGACTCTGGTTCGGTAAAAATTCAGTGCCGGATTATTTGGCGCTCAAAGATGAAGTTACCCGCCAAGCAGCCGATAATGAGAAACTTAAACAGCGCAACAAAATTCTTTATGCCGAAATTGACGATTTAAAGTCAGGGGTTGAAGCCATTGAAGAGCGCGCGAGAAATGAACTTGGCTTAATTAAAGAAGATGAAGTGTTTTTTCGCGTGATCCCAACCCACAAAGAAGAAGCGTTAGATAATCAAGCCAAGGAAATCATCATTGAATAAGCAAGAATCGCCAAACTTGGCTGTCGTTGTTCCGGCAGCGGGTGTTGGCAAACGGATGCAGTCTGCTTGTCCTAAACAATATTTAACGATTAATCATAAAACCGTGCTAGAGCATACGGTTGAGCGATTGTTATCACATCAAAGTATCGACAAAGTTATCATCGCCTTAGGTGAAAATGACGGCTATTTTGCCGATACATCATTAGTTAATCACCCCAATGTCGAAACGGTTATTGGAGGCCAAGAGCGAGTCGACTCTGTGTTAGCTGGGCTGTATCGCGTACAAGCGATAGGTTATGACTGGGTATTGGTTCACGATGCCGCCAGACCTTGCGTTAAAACTTCAGATATTGACCAGTTAATTAACCACTGTCTATCTGCCAATCAAGGTGGTTTGTTAGCTTATCCTGCCAAAGATACGATTAAACGTTCATCTAGCGATGGCTCGGTTGCCGAAACCGTTGAACGCAGTGTCTTATGGCACGCCTTAACGCCACAGATGTACCCAACAGTAAAATTAATTGACGCGATTGTAGCAGGGCTTGCGCAAAACAAGGTGATTACTGATGAATCATCGGCTATGGAACTTGCTAATGAGCCGAGCCAGCTAATTGAAGGCGCCAGTGATAATATCAAAATCACCCGTCCAGAAGATTTAGCGTTAGCGAAATTTATTTTATCGAATCAACAGTTATCAAATCAGGAAACAATATGCGAATAGGTCACGGTTTTGACGTACATAAATTTGGCGGTCAAGGGCCGATCGTACTTGCCGGTGTTGAGATTGACTACCCACAGGGTTTCATCGCGCATTCAGACGGTGATGTCGCCATTCACGCCTTATGTGATGCAATTTTAGGCGCGCTAGCGCTCGGTGATATTGGCAATCACTTTCCCGATACCAGTGAGCAATATGAAAATATTTCTAGCCGAATTCTATTGCGCCACGTTGTCGGCTTAATGACAGAAAAAGGCTACAAACTTGGTAATGCTGACATCACCATTGCTGCACAAGCGCCGAAAATGGCACCGCATTTATTGGCGATGCGCACTTGTTTAGCACAAGATTTACAAGCGGATATCGAACAAGTTAATGTCAAAGCAACGACCACTGAAAAGTTAGGTTATGTCGGTCGACAAGAAGGGATAGCAGTACACGCTGTGGTTTTGTTGGAGCGGTTAAAATGAGCCAGCTAAAACCTGTGCCGTATCTTTACGGTGAGCCACAAGTCACAGGTAAACTGCGCAGTCAGATGAGCGACTTCAAAGTGTTTGAAATTTTGCCATTTGAGCCTTGTGGTGAAGGTGAACATTTAATTATTCACGTGCGTAAAACTGGCGCCAATACCGTTTATGTGGCCAGAGAGTTGGCAAAATATTTTAAAGTGTCGGAAAAATTAGTGACTTACGCTGGTTTAAAAGACCGATTCGCGGTTTGTGAGCAGTCGTTTGGCGTCCATTTACCGGGCAAACAGAGCTATGATTTGTCTGATCTCGAGATTGAAGGCGTTGAGGTCTTAAGTTGGCAACGCCACAATAAAAAGCTCAAAACCGGCGCGCTCATCGGCAATCGCTTTGAAATCACCTTAGCTGATGTTAGCGATATGGCAGCTGTTGAACAACGCTGGCAACAAATCTGTCAAACGGGCGTGCCGAACTACTTTGGTGAGCAGCGCTTTGGTATAGATGGTGGCAATATTGAGCGAGCACACAGTTTATTTGCTGGCAATAAAGTGAAAGACAAAAAGAAGCGCAGTATTTATTTATCTACCGCGCGTTCACTTATCTTCAACGAAATTATCGCTAAACGGATTAATACTAATACCTACCACCAATTACAAGCTGGTGATGTTTGTATGTTAGCGGGTACGCAATCCGTCTTTTTAGCCGACTCGATTGATCAAACACTCGAAAATCGCCTACTAGAAAAAGACATTGATATTACGGCGTCAATGTGGGGCGCTGGCGAGTTGATGACAACTGGCGATGTCGCGGCACTTGAGCAGTCAGTTGCAGATGAGCATACTGATTTTGCCAAAGGCTTAGCTAAGTTTGGCTTAAAACAAGAACGACGCCGTATTCGTCTTAATATCACCCAACCAAAAATTTCAATCAATGGCCAAGCCGTGACAGTGAGTTTCTTTTTGCCATCAGGTTGTTTTGCTACCACGGTATTAAGAGAGCTAATCAAGTATCAAGATATGACGGTGAGGGTATAGAAAGCCCTAGCATAAGGATGTAACATGAAAATCTTAGTGAGTAATGATGATGGCGTTAATGCGCCGGGGATGAAAGTTCTTGCTGATGCTCTAGCACAGATTGGTGAAACCATGGTGGTTGGCCCTGATAGAAACTGCAGTGGCGCCAGTAACTCGTTAACCTTGATCAACCCTTTGCGCACCCAAGTATTAGATAACGGCTTTATTAGCGTTAATGGTACGCCAACCGATTGTGTGCACTTGGCAATTAGTCAGTTATGTGAGACACCACCTGATTTAGTGGTTGCTGGCATCAATCACGGCGCCAATTTAGGTGACGATGTGCTCTATTCAGGTACTGTTGCGGCTGCGACTGAGGGGCGACATATGGGCATGCCGGCAATTGCGGTGTCATTGGTTGGTAAAGCTGAAAAACATTATGAAACGGCAGCACAAGTTGCGGTAAAAGTGATTGAGCGCTTAAAAGCGCACCCGTTAAAGTCAGATCAAATTTTAAATATCAATGTACCAGATATTCCA
Organism: Thalassotalea sp. LPB0316; assembly: GCF_014898095.1. Taxonomy (NCBI): domain Bacteria; kingdom Pseudomonadati; phylum Pseudomonadota; class Gammaproteobacteria; order Alteromonadales; family Colwelliaceae; genus Thalassotalea; species Thalassotalea sp. LPB0316. Next base: position 65,083 of record NZ_CP062946.1, on the reverse strand, counting down.
TTAAGTGAATTAAAGGGCATTAAAGCAACCCGATTAGGTCATCGCCATAAAGCTGAAACCATGAAGAAGATGAAAGATCCATGGAATCGCGATATCTATTGGTATGGCTCGTTAGGTGCAGAGCTGGATGCCGGTGAGGGGACGGATTTCCACGCGGTTGCTAACGGTTATGCGTCGGTTACGCCGTTAACAGTTGATATGACAGCACATAACAGTTTAAATAATATGCAAGATTGGATAAGTGAAGTTAAATTATGAGTCGACTCGTTGGTAGTAGGATAGGTGGTAAGTCGAGCAGAAGCGGTGAAGTTTTAGCTCAGCAGCTTGCCAATGAAGGGATCAAAAATCAGCGAGTGCTTCAGGCTATAGCGCGGTCTCCAAGGCATATTTTTGTGCCTGAGATCCTAGCGCATAAAGCCTATGAGAATAACGCCTTGCCAATAGGGCAGGGGCAAACGATTTCTCAGCCTTATATTGTCGCAAAAATGTCAGAGTTATTGCTCGAGCATGGCGTTCCTGAAAATGTCCTAGAAATTGGGACGGGCTCGGGCTATCAAACCTCGATTTTAGCTCAACTTATTCCAAAAGTGTTTAGTGTTGAACGCATTAAAGCACTGCAGTTTCAGGCTAAGCGCCGCCTTCAAGCAATGGATTTACACAACGTATCAATGAAACATGGCGACGGTTGGAAAGGCTGGCAATCTAAAGCGCCTTTTCAAGCAATCATTGTTACCGCCGCGCCAACTTCTGTGCCAGAAGCATTGCTTGAACAACTAGCTGATGGCGGAAAATTAGTGATCCCCGTTGGCGACCAAACCCAAGTATTAAAAATTATTACCAAACATGGCGAGCAATTTCACGAGCAACTTGTTGAAGCAGTCAAGTTTGTACCTTTAGTTCCCGGAGCAGTCATTTGAAGATTTTTTCACGATTATATGAGTGGACTATGCAGTGGGCAGAGCATAAGTTCGCGCCTCGTGCTTTAGCGTTTTTAACCTTTATTGAATCGATATTTTTCCCTATTCCACCCGATGTTTTACTCGCGCCTATGGTGCTATCGAAACCAGAGAAAGCTTGGAATTTTGCAACGATAGCTACGGTTTCATCTGTCCTTGGCGGCGCTTTAGGTTACTTATTAGGTGCGTGGATGTTTGAGCCAATTATCGAACCGGCGATAAACCAACTAGGTTGGCAGCATAAACTCGAACAAGTACTGGTGTGGTTTGAACAATGGGGGGTATGGGTTGTCTTTATTGCTGGCTTTTCGCCAATCCCTTATAAATTATTTACCGTTAGCGCCGGCTTTTTGAGTTTGGCCTTTATCCCGTTTTTAATCGCATCGACCATTGGTCGCGGTATGCGATTTTTCTTAGTTGCTGGCTTGATTAAACTTGGCGGGGCGGAAATGGAAAACAAAATTCGTCGATGGATTGATATTATCGGTTGGGCGGTTGTTTTCTTGATTGTTGCTATTTATTTATACCACACCCAAACGAGTTAACAGTTAGGGGGAAAGTTTGTATAAAGGTGCATTTTTATTTTGTTTATTGTTGTTGGCAGGGTGCTCATCTAAGCCACATAAGCCTGCTCCTGTTGTTGATATTCAAGGTCACGTACCGATCACTGAACAGTCGAAAAACACACTTAAACAAAGTGAATATATAGTCAAAAAAGGTGAGACTTTATACGCCATCGCTTGGCGCGCTAATGTCAGTGTTGAACAACTTGCTTCAATCAATAGTATCTCCGCACCTTATCATATCTACCCTGGCCAGAAGCTATCTCTTAAGGAAACAAAGTCGAGGCAGAATTCTAGTGTAAAAACTCCATCTCAGTCGAATAAATACTCAACTTCTGAAAGTGAAAAAAATGTAAAAAAAGCTGTTGATCAGAAAAAAAATCAGGAGTATGGTGGTACTCAAGGTGGACAAAAAATCGACACGAAAAGCGCTAAAAAACAAAGCACTTTTTCACAGAAAATCCACCGATGGCTGTGGCCACATAACGGAAAAGTTATTCGAACTTTTTCGACAAAACCACAAGGAAATAAAGGCATTGATATTGCCGGCCGCAAAGGAGATAACATCAAAGCTGCGGCGTCGGGTGTAGTTGTATATGCAGGTAACGCGCTAAGGGGTTATGGCAATTTAGTCATAATTAAACACAATGATGATTATCTCAGTGCGTATGCCCATAATGACCGTATATTGGTTAAAGAGCAGCAACAAATCAACGCTGGTGATGTAATCGCCAAAATGGGAGACACTGACGCCCAAAGAGTCATGCTTCATTTTGAAGTTCGCTTTCGTGGTAAGTCGGTCAATCCGCAGAAGTATTTGCCGAAAAAATAGCTACGTCACATAGAAAACTAATAATAAATAATAATGATAAATGGAGAGCAATTGTGTAGTTAATACCAATAATAATACTTGCAAGTAGGAGAAGTGGCATGGGCATTAATAAAGATTTAGATAATGTTGTTGTTGAACCAGTAAGTAAAAAGAAAAAAAAGATTGAGAAAGAAGAAACATCTTCAAACTTAGACGCTACTCAGCTTTATTTAGGGGAAATTGGTTTTTCACCATTGTTAAGCGCTGAAGAAGAAGTCTATTTTTCCCGCCTAGCCCTAAAGGGTGATGAAGCAGCGCGTAAGCGCATGATCGAAAGTAACCTCAGACTCGTTGTTAAAATAGCACGTCGATACAACAATCGCGGCTTACCATTATTAGATCTAATCGAAGAAGGTAACCTTGGCTTAATCAGAGCCGTAGAAAAGTTTGACCCAGAACGAGGGTTTAGATTTTCAACCTATGCAACTTGGTGGATTCGACAAACAATAGAACGTGCGATTATGAATCAAACACGTACGATTCGATTGCCAATTCACGTAGTAAAAGAATTAAACATCTACTTGCGTACCGCACGTGAGTTAGTACAGAAACTCGACCATGAGCCAACCGCTGAAGATATCGCAAATGAACTAGATAAACCGGTGGAAGACGTAAGTAAAATGCTCAAGCTAAATGAGCGTATTACATCAGTGGATACGCCATTTGCGGGTGATTCAGATAAGGCCCTACTCGATGTTATCCCTGACGAAAAAAGCGGTGGCCCGGAAAGTAAGCTACAAAATAGTGACTTAAAGAATAACATTGTAGTCTGGTTAAATGAGCTGAACTCAAAGCAACGTGAAGTATTGGCAAGACGATTTGGCTTACTCGGTTATGAAGCGGCAACACTTGAAGACGTTGGTGCAGAAATTGGTTTAACTCGCGAGCGGGTTCGCCAAATCCAAGTAGAGGCATTAAAGCGTCTAAGAGACATGCTAGGACAACAAAACTTATCGTTAGAAGCACTGTTTCAAGAATAGTTTTTAACGATATTAATACCAAGAGCAGTTAGCATTCGCTAACTGCTCTTTTTTTGCTTGGTATCTATTAGGTTATAACGTGATTTTTAATAATCAAATTGTACGCCAAGGGAAATACTTAACCCGCGAACATAATCATCATCGTCTAATTCTACGGTATCAAGTGTTGAGGCAATGTCTAAATTCACATAGCGCATAAAGGTTAAGCCAGCGTTTACATAACTGAGCTCTGAACCGACTAGGTTGCGACTAAAGCCGATGCGAGCACTAGGCAGCCACCAGCTATCTGTTGCATAACCGGCACTAACATTTAACCATTGATATTTGTCGAGCATAGGGTCATAGGTTGAGTTGGCGTCGAGTTCAGCGCTAAAGCTCCATTTGTGATCTTCGGTAAATATAGCTGCTTGTAGGGTAAGTTGGCGCTCAAGCGTAAATTCTTCATTTCTATCTAGTTGTCCAAGAACATAGGGGGAGTTAAACCTTCTGCGGTCGATTTCTGGAAAATCATAACTACTTTCAAAAACATTTTTAAAGTGGCCGGCAATCAAGTAATTATCTGCGACTAACGATACGCCAAAATCCAAATCTAGGCCGTTTTCATAGCTATAATCACCATTGCGAATATCTTTGAATATCGACTCTGCATCTTCTAGATCGCCAATTCTTACGCCTAGGTTGGTCATGCCAACATTGTAAAAGGTCGGTTTTACACCCCAGTAGAAATCGCCGTAATCTGTTGAAAACTCTTTGCGAGAATAGGAAAGGTTGATTTTGCTAATGCGCGCCGATTTTACCAATAATAAACTATCATTACTGACAACAACTTTTATCGCTTGGTTTTCTGGGTTGTAATACAGTTTAACGCCGCCACTTAAGTCTAGCTCTTGTATGCCGTCATCTGGATCGAAATCTGGAATTCTCCTGAGCTCAGAGGCCGCTTGTTCAGCGTTAAACTCAACCTGTTCAAGTATACCTAGGGCTTTGGCGTAACCTGTATAACTAGCGCCGAATAACAATGTTCCGCCATGAAAGTCTGTATTGATGATAAACGGTGCTTCGACATAAACTTCAGCTTTGCCGTAACCTTCGGTGGCGATCAAGGCAAGCAAGCTAGCCATTGATACCACCTTATCTTTTACGATATCTATCCGATCTTCTAGCGCTGGAAATCTTTCAAATACTTTATCCCAGTCAACAAGTGGTGGTTTTTCAATGGGGTTGGTAGGCGTGTCAGGTGGTACGGAAGGCTCAAAGTTACCTGAAAGCTTGTTATAGGCCTCAAAGATTTCGTCTAATTCACCGTATTCTAACGACACTGTGGTGTTTATCATGCCGCCAGTCATCACATGGCTATGATCTTGATCCACCACGATAGCTGTATTAGCCGGATTTGCATCCGAGGTCAGTGCCCGCTGAGAAAAATTTAACTTTGTTTGCTTTGACTGAATATCGGCGTATGCATTACTGCTTAAGGTAGAAGTAATCGCTAAATAAAAAGTAAGTGTTGACGACGTAAAACGCATAGTAAACCAAGTGAACTTTGTGTGTGTTTAGTATACAGAAAGTGTCAGTTGTAACTCAACAAAATCAGTATGTAATGTTCAAAAACTAGTCGATATTTTGGTTTTGATTCAGTGAGTGAATTGATTGGCGAGTTCGCACTTTTTCTCAATTATGTGATAGGGTAAACGCAGTCTGCAATATTAAGGTGCTACAAGCTTTATGACGAAAAAGTTTGATCTGAATTTATTGAGAATTTTTACTGTTGTTTATGAGCAGGGATCAGTTTCTAAGGCCGCTGAGCAACTAAACCTAACCCAATCAGCCATAAGTAATAGTCTCAAGCGATTTAGAGAAGAAGCAGGGCAAGAGGTATTTAATCGCACTGGTCGAGGGGTAAAACCTACTCGATTTGGCCAAGAGTTCTATGAGCGGTTGCGATTACCTTTAATGGAACTAGAAAGTTTAGTTGAGAGCTTGTATCAATTTGATGAAGTGCAACAACATCGCTTTACTGTTTATTGTCATGAAGCAGTGCATCATCAGTTACGGCAAAATTTAGATTGTTTATTGGCCAACACAAATATTGAAATACTCTTAATAGAAATACCATCAGATGAAACCCGTATTTACGACGATTTAATCAATGAAAAAGTTGACTTGTTAATTGATATCATCCCTGCAAAAGGCAGCCTATTTACATCGACTGTTATAAGGCAAGATGATCTTTGTTGCGTAGTTAAGAAAGGGCATCCTAGGTTGAATGAAGGCACTATGAGTAAATCTGCGTACTTGAAAGAGCAACATGCCTTGTTTGATTTAACGCGATTTGATTTAAAGTTTGTCGACTTGATAACAGATGAAGTTTTGCCTAAACGCAAAGCCTACAGCGAGCATAAGTCACTGTTGGGGTTAGTAGAGGCGGTATCTTACAGCGAAGCCGTTGGTGTTGTACCTATGTCACTTGCTAAGCGATACCAATCTACTTTTAACTTAGTATTATTGCCTTTTCCATTTGCTAAACGTACGTTTGACTCTTACATGATCTCTTTGACAAAAATGAAAGCAAATGAAGCGAATCGCTGGCTACGCGATATGATAATCAAGGCAATCTAAATGACTATTCCTATGTTTTAGATATCATAAAAATAAATATCAGGTATACTTTAGGTTTGTTAATTCGTGATATCTGTTTTGTTACATTAATTCCATCGAAACGAAATGCAGAGCGTTTCACAAGATTTGAAATTAATTTATACAAGGTATCAATGATGAAAAAGTCAATTCTAGCTATTGCGGTATCAACATTATCACTAGGTGCGGTTGCGGATGAACACAACCACAATCACGATCACAACCATTCACATATCAATGCTAAAACGCTTACCGGAGCGCAAGGTAAATCAGCGACAGTACACACAATTTCCGCTAATAATGAATTTGCCAACACCCTTAATTATCAAGATACTAAAGTATTCCAAGATAACGACCGTGGCTTAATTGTTGAGCTTGACGAAAAAACTCACGCAACATTGCGCAATCGTTTTATCGATATTCACAAGGGATTAGCACTACATGATTCATCGCCTGAAACGGTTAATCCATCATTATGGCGCCAAAGTCAGGCAAACTTCTCAGCAAACGGTCTTTACAAGGTTACCGAGGGGATATACCAAGTTAGAGGAACTGATTTAGCGTCAACAACATTTATCAAATCAGACACAGGCTGGATTGTATATGATGTTTTAATGCATGATAAAGCAATGGCGGCATCACTAGAGTTTTTCTTAAAAAATGTACCTGAAGGTGGCGATGAGCCCGTAGTTGCAATGATCTACTCTCATTCTCATGCGGACCACTTTGGTGGTTCACGTGCAGTACAAGATCGCTTTCCAGACGTGAAAACTTACGCACCACATGGCTTTGTTAAAGAAACAGTCGATGAAAACGTACTTGCCGGTAATGCGATGTCTCGCCGAGCAGCATACCAATATGGCTCAACACTAGGCGCTGCTTCGACAACTGGTGTTGTTGATGGTGCGCTTTCCAATGGTTGGTCGCAAGGTCCAAATTATCAGGTCACTCTTGTAATGCCAGATGAAACTTTCCCGTCTGGAAATACTGAAAAGTTTCACGCACGCGAAATTGACGGTGTGAAGTTTGTCTTTATGGATACAGCTGGGACGGAAGCACCAGCTGGCAATGTTGCCTACTTACCAGATCATAAAACGATTTGGGCAGGTGAAATGCTGTATCAAGGCATGCACAATATTTATACCTTACGTGGTGCAAAAGTACGTGATTCACTTAAGTGGTCAAAAGATATCAATGAAGTGATCAACGCTTGGGGCGGTGAAATTGAAGTGCTTATGGGCTCTCACTCAGCACCTGTATGGGGTAATGAAGGTATTAACGAATTTATGAAAGCGCAACGAGATAACTATGGCTTTGTTCATAATCAAACATTGCGTTTGGCTAATAATGGCTTGGTATTGCAGGATATTGGTGCAACGATAAACGATGAGCTTCCTAAAAGTTTACAACAACTTTGGCACACCAATGGTTACCATGGTACATACAGCCACAATGCTAGAGCTGTATACAACATGTATTTGGGTTATTTTGATATGAATCCGGCAAACTTAGATCGCATGACGGTTGCGCAAGAAGCTGAGCGTTTTGTTACTGCTTATGGCGGTTGTGAGAATGGTTATACAACGGCAAAAACGTTTTTTGATAAAGGCGAGTACCGCTTTTCAGGTGTGATGTTAGACCATATTGTTCGAGCTTGTGACACTCATGTTGAAGCAAGAAAATTACTAGCAGATAACTGGGAGCAACAAGGTTATCAAGCAGAGGGTGCAGGCTGGAGAAATATATTCTTAACTGGTGCTCAAGAAGCCCGCATTGGCACGCGTCCAGGTAGCCCAAAAACGGCTTCGGCAGATGTTCTTACGGCAATGACAATTGAAAACTTGTTAGATTACATGGCTGTAAAAGTTATCGCGAAAGAAGCTGACGGCAAAGACTTTACATTGTCTATTAATGTACCTGATATTAATGAAACATATTTCGTTGAATTATCTAATGGTAACTTAAATAACATTAAAACAGATAAGCTGAAAAAGGCTGATGCAACCTTACATATCAATAAATCTGACATCAATAAAATCATTTTAAAGCAAGCAACGCTTCAGGAGTTATTTGAGTCAAGTCAAGCTGGTTTAACGGGGGATAAGACAGTGTTAACAACATTAACGCAAGTATCAACCCAGTTTGATGAAAAGTTTGAGATAGTCCCAAGACCAACTAAAGGGCAAGAAGTTGATAGTAAAATTTACAACTAACAAGAGCTGCACAAATTAATAGCAAATGCCTCAATCCTTGTATTGGGGCATTTTTTTGTCGATTACTTGATATATTAAATAGTCTGAGTTGAAAAACTCATGGTTGTTTATCTGGCAAAAGTTTTGGGAATTCAATGTTACTTGAAAACGGGATGTACTCTTTACTTTTGATTAGTGTTACTTTGAGTGTTACTAAATAACCGAGTCGGGTGCTTTTTTTCTTTAATGGCGTGAAAGTTTTGGGAGAAATGGTGGCCTCCCCCTAACTTGAACAGGGGAACTGGTACGGGTTATTGAAAGCGAGTCGGGTGCTTTTTTCTTTAATGACGTGAAAGTTTTGGGAGAAAATGGTGGCCCCACCCTGACTTGAATAGGGGAACTGGTACGGGTTATTGAAAGCGAGTCGGGTGCTTTTTTTCTTTAATGGCGTGAAAGTTTTGGGAGAAATGGTGGCCCCACCCTGACTTGAATAGGGGAACTGGTACGGGTTATTGAAAGCGAGTCGGGTGCTTTTTTCTTTAATGGCGTGAAAGTTTTGGGAGAAAATGGTGGCCCCACCCTGACTTTAATAGGGGAGCTGGTACGGGTTATTGAAAGCGAGTCGGGTGCTTTTTTTCTTTAATGGCGTGAAAGTTTTGGGAGAAAATGGTGGCCCCACCCTGACTTGAACAGGGGACCTACCGATTATGAGTCGGGTGCTCTAACCAACTGAGCTATAGGGCCATTTATAGAAGTCACACCTAGATGTGATTGCGTGGGAGTATAAGCATTTTTTATTTTGTTGTCACGCGTTCAATCTGAAAAATCACGAGATAAATGTTTGATAGCTTAAAACTTATCCAATTTGGTTTTTTCTTAAAACGCTCAGTATTTTTCTGAGATTAAAAAACAAAAAATCCAGCCTAAGCTGGATTTTTTTCACTTTAAAAAGCTTATTGCTTACTCACCATCTAGGAAGCTCTTAAGTTGCTCTGAGCGAGAAGGGTGGCGTAATTTACGCAACGCTTTAGCTTCTATTTGACGAATACGCTCACGGGTAACGTCAAACTGCTTACCCACTTCTTCTAACGTGTGGTCCGTATTCATATCGATACCAAAGCGCATGCGCAATACTTTGGCTTCACGAGCTGTTAAGCCAGCTAATACTTCGTGAGTAGCGTTTTTAAGGTTTTCAGATGTCGCTGAATCAACAGGTAATTCACCGCTTTCATCTTGAATGAAATCACCTAAGTGCGAATCTTCATCGTCACCAATTGGCGTTTCCATTGAGATCGGCTCTTTAGCAATTTTCAATACCTTACGGATTTTATCTTCCGGCATTACCATGCGCTCTGCTAATTCTTCAGGCGTTGGTTCACGACCCATTTCCTGTAACATTTGACGAGAGATACGGTTAAGCTTGTTAATCGTCTCAATCATGTGTACTGGGATACGAATAGTACGTGCTTGGTCGGCAATTGAACGGGTGATCGCTTGGCGAATCCACCATGTTGCGTAAGTTGAGAACTTGTAACCACGGCGGTATTCGAACTTATCTACCGCTTTCATTAAGCCGATGTTACCTTCTTGGATTAAGTCCAAGAATTGCAAACCACGATTGGTGTATTTTTTGGCAATTGAAATTACTAGACGTAAGTTCGCTTCAACCATTTCTTTCTTCGCACGGCGGGCTTTTGCTTCACCAATCGACATACGACGGTTAATGTCTTTAATACCGTGTACATTTAAGAAAGTTTCTTTTTCTAACATTGAAAGTTTTTGTACGCAACGCTCTACGTCTAATTCAACATCTGATAATTTTTTAGCATAAGGTTCGCCCGAGGCTTTTTGTGCTTCAAACCATGCTAAGCTGGTTTCATTGCCAGGGAAAACTTTGATAAAGGTTGCTTTTGGCATACCTGCGCCAACCACACAGTGCTTCATGATTAAGCGTTCTTGAACACGTAAACGGTCCATCACTTCACGCATGTTTTTCACTAAGCGATCAAACACTTTTGGCACAATGCGGAATTCTTTAAAAACGTCGGCTAGTTCATCTATTGCTGTTTGTGCGTCAGCATGATCACGGCCTTTGTCTGAAATGATTTTGTTAGCCGCTTCATACTTTTCACGTAATAGCGTGAACTTTTCACGTGCGACTTCTGGGTCTGGGCCGGTGTCTTCAGCTTCTTCGTCTTCAGAGTCATCGTCTGATTCTAAATCTGAATCTTCGTCCTCTAACTCTTCGTCTGACAGTTCTGAACCAATGTGAGTGGCTGCAGCTGCTACATCATCTTCTTCTGCATCTGGATCTAAAAAGCCTACGATAATATCGCTTAAACGGCCTTCTTCTGCTTCGAAGTTATCCCATTGCTCAAGTAAGAAGTTGATTGCTGGTGGGTACTCTGCAACACTGCGTTGAACTTCTTTGATACCTTCTTCGATACGCTTAGCGATAACAATTTCGCCTTTGCGGGTAAGAAGTTCCACGGTTCCCATTTCACGCATGTACATACGCACTGGGTCAGTCGTGCGACCAATTTCGCTTTCTACGGTTGCTAATGCTTGTGCCGCTGCTTCTGCAGCGTCTTCATCAGTGTTTGCTTCTGACATCATTAACGTGTCGGTATCCGGTGCATTTTCAAATACTTGAATACCCATGTCGTTGATCATACGGATGATATCTTCAACCTGATCTGAGTCAATAATGTCTTGTGGCAGGTGATCGTTAACTTCAGAAAAAGTTAAATAACCTTGTTCTTTACCTTTGGTAATTAACTCTTTAAGTCTAGATTGTGGGGCTTGATCCATTGACGAGTGTCCACCTTGTTGGCTGCAAATTGAGAACAAATAAAGCCGTATATTATAGTTAGCTGACTATAAAAATGCCAGTGTTTAACTGTTGCTCAATTAAAAAACTGACGGCAATATCTCTTGCTCACAGATATTGGGGCGTGTTTGAAAAAAACAACCCAAAGTATCAATAAGTACAATAACTTTTTTAATTATCGTTGATATTAGAAAAGATGGCGATTTATTTATTCTTGTTATGCGTTATAGCTTAGCATTAACCTTGATTAAGTAAAGCCTGAAGTTCTTGTTTTTCTTGTAAGTTTATTTCGCCAATTCGGGCTTTTTGGAGGAGCGCTTCGGTACGCTGTTCAATAAAGCTATTAAATAATTTTTCTACGGTATCTAGAAAAAATTCTTCGGCGTTTTCGCTCATTACGCCGTGTTGCCAACAGGCTAGCTTAGCCAATTGTTGTTCTTCTGGACGGCCTCGAAAGTATTCGATCAATTGTGCGCTAGTCATTTGTGGGCGTTCAATCGCTAAATGGATCATTTCATTAAGCAGTGGAATACCCGGCATATTGATATGCGATAACAAATGCGGGTTTGGCATCTTGCTCGCTAAGCTTGGCTGTTCAAGTAGTATGGCAATTGCTAAGCGAGTAGGGGTTGCTTTCGTCGGTTTTTGTTGCGCGACTTGTTGTGCCGGTGATTGATTTGCGCTTGCTAAGCGCTGTAGTTGTTTTTCGTGACCCGCGCCAAATTTATTGGCTAACTCAGTCATCATCGAATCTTTTAAGACACTTTCGGGCAATTTATCAAAATACGGTTGGAACATTTCGACAAGTGCCGATTTACCTTCTAAGGAGTTGATATCGACCCGTGATAAGAGGTGCTCAAATAGAAACTTAGATAAAGGCGTTGCTTGTGATAGTAGTTGTTCAAAGGCGTCTTTGCCCTTTTCCCTGACCATAGTGTCGGGATCTTCTCCATCAGGTAAAAAGATAAATTTGAGTGTGTAACCATCGCGAATTAATGGCAGGGCGTTTTCCATCGCGCGCCAAGCGGCATCGCGCCCAGCGCGGTCACCGTCGTAACAACAGATAACTTCCTTCACCGTTCGAAACATGGTTTGTAGTTGTTCGAACGTTGTTGCTGTACCTAATGAGGCGACTGCGTAGTCAACACCATGCTGTGCAAGTGCAACAACATCCATGTAACCTTCAACCACCACCAGTTTTTCGAGGTTTTTATTCGCCAGTTTGGCTTCGTATAAACCATAAAGCTCATGGCCTTTGTGGTAAATTCGGGTTTCTGGCGAATTGAGGTATTTCGGTGTGCCATCGCCTAACACTCGGCCACCAAAGCCGATGTGTCGACCACGTTTATCGCGAATTGGGAACATGATACGACCGCGAAATCGGTCGTATGGCCGCTGTTTATCGCCTTGAATGGCCATACCTAAATCAACGAGTTGTTGGCTTGCTGATTTCGATTGTCCAAAGACTTTCATCATGCCGTCCCATTGATCAGAAATATAACCAATGCCAAATTGTTTAACGACTTCACCGGTTAAGCCACGGCCTTTTAAATAATCTATAGCGACATCTTTATCTTCGGCGACTTTTAATTGCTGTTGATAAAAACGACTAATTTGCGCCATTAATTCGTAATCGTCTTTACGCTGTTGCGCTGCTTGGATTTCCTTACGCTGTTGCTCTGGTGATTTGTGCGATTCTTCACGCGGTACATCTAGCGCGTGAAAAGCGGCTAACTCTTCAATCGCGTCAACAAATTCAAGGCGATCAAATTCCATGATAAAAGAAATCGCGTTACCGTGTGCGCCACAACCGAAGCAGTGATAGAACTGTTTGTCTTGGCTAACGGTAAATGATGGAGATTTTTCTGTGTGAAACGGGCAGCACGCTTGGTAGTTTTTGCCAGCTTTTTTTAGTGGCACACGAGCATCAACAAGTTCAACAATATCTGTTCTAGCTAATAAGTCATCGATAAATTGTCGTGGGATCAAGCCGGCCATAAAGAAAGATCTTTACCTTGAATGTGAAACTATAAAGTGTGCTTATTCTACACATTTAATCTGAGCATGTGAGCACAATTTTGAATAATCTGTGAGAAAAAATAAAGCCGTATTACCACTGGGCAATACGGCTTTATGTTAATTAGTTTCTACTATTTAAGCTTAGTTGTTTAAGGCTGCTCTGACTTTACCGCTTACGGCGCCTAAATCTGCTTTGCCTTGCATTGCTGGTTTAAGTATACCCATTACTTTACCCATGTCTGCCATAGAGGCAGCGCCAGATTGTGCAATTGCATCAGAAATCATTGTGGCGATTTCGTCATCAGTTAAAGGTTGTGGTAAGAAATCTTCTAGTGCTTTCACTTCAGCAGCTTCTTTTGCTGCCAGTTCTTCACGACCACCATCAAGATACATAGCAATTGAGTCTTTGCGTTGTTTAACCATTTTGGTTAACACGCCAATAATGCCGTTATCATCAAGTTCGGTTTTGTTATCGATTTCAGCCTGCTTAATAGCAGAAATCGCCATGCGAATAACGCCAAGACGGTCTTTGTCTTTGGCACGCATAGCGACTTTCATTTCGTCTTTGAGCTTATCTAGCAGAGACATCTGCAATTCTCAACGTTATATTACTAAGGTGAATTAGTACATACGAACGCGACGTGCGTTTTCTCTTGAAACTTTCTTAGCATGGCGCTTAACAGCTGCTGCTTTCTTGCGCTTGCGTTCCCAAGTTGGTTTTTCATATGACTCGCGACGGCGTACTTCTGAAAGAATACCTGCTTTTTCACATGAACGTTTGAAACGACGTAATGCTACGTCAAATGGTTCGTTTTCTCTTACTTTAATTACTGGCATGTTGCCTTCTACCTTAGAAATATATCTATATAATTCGGCGACTATCTTCGGTTAGTTAACCTGATACTCACCCGCTCTATCAAAAATGGGTGGCACATTCTATTCCGTTATTCTGGCTGTGTAAAGTTAATTCATCTTTATTCTGGTTAAATTGTCTTAACACAGGTAAAATCCGCCTCAATCAAGAGTTAATCAAGCTTATAAGGTCAACGTTAATGCGAATTTTGGGTATCGAAACTTCATGTGACGAAACTGGTATTGCTATTTACGACGAAGAGCAGGGCATTTTGTCTCATCGCTTGTATAGTCAAATCAAAGTACACGCCGATTATGGTGGTGTTGTACCTGAACTAGCATCGCGTGATCACGTTCGCAAAACTATTCCGCTTGTTAAAGAAGTGTTGGCTGAAGCTGGTTTAACATCAAAAGATCTCGATGGCGTAGCTTATACAGCTGGTCCGGGTTTAGTTGGTGCGTTATTAGTCGGCTGTTCTATTGGCCGCAGCTTAGCCTATGGTTGGGATTTACCTGCGGTACCTGTTCATCATATGGAAGGGCATTTACTAGCGCCGATGTTAGAAGATGATGTGCCAGAGTTTCCGTTTGTCGCTTTGCTGGTTTCAGGCGGCCATACCATGTTAGTGCGGGTTGATGGTATTGGTGAATATGAGCTACTCGGTGAATCGGTTGATGATGCAGCAGGCGAAGCGTTTGACAAAACGGCTAAACTGCTAGGTCTGGATTACCCTGGCGGTCCAGTGCTTGCTAAAATGGCACAAAACGGTACACCGGGGCGGTTTAAATTTCCACGTCCGATGACTGACAGGCCCGGCCTTGATTTTAGTTTTTCTGGCTTAAAAACCTTCGCTGCCAATACCATCGCTAAGGAAGAGCAAACAGAACAAACCAAAGCTGATATTGCCTATGCATTCCAAGAGGCTGTTGTTGATACATTAGCGATAAAGTGTAAGCGAGCACTTACACAGTGTGGTTTAAATCGATTAGTTATAGCCGGCGGTGTAAGTGCGAATACTTCGCTTCGTGAAAAGCTTGATCAGATGACCGCTAAACTTGGCGGTAAAGTGTTTTATCCGCGACCAGAGTTTTGCACCGATAACGGTGCCATGATCGCTTATGCAGGTATGCAACGTTTAAAAGCCGGTGTGTTTGCCGATTTAACCTTTAAAGCAACGCCGCGTTGGCCATTAGATACCTTACCACCGGTTTAAATGTAGGAAGGTTTAAAGGTTTAAAGGTTCAAAGGTTCAAAGGTTCAAAGGTTTAAATGTAGGAAGGTTTAAAGGTTTTAATACTTTCCAACTTTCCTACCTTCCTACCTTCCAACTTTCCTACTTGCTTACACTTTAACCTGCGCCTAAATCATCGTCTTTTGGTGATTTATCGACTTTCGGCTCTGTGCCTTTTATCAACCTAATAATGTTACTTTTGTGGCGAAAGATAATCAGGCCAGAAATCATTAACACAGGGTAGACATATATGGGCTTGAGTAAATAGGTATAAATCGGAGCGAGTGTTACTGTGACAATAGCGGCTAAACTTGAATAACGGGTTTGTTTAACAACAAAGAACCATGTCAAAATTAGCAAGCCTGCTAAATCGTAGCCAATGGGTAATAGCACACCAAAGGCCGTAGCTACCGCTTTACCACCTTTGAAATCAAAAAATATCGGGTACATATGCCCCAAACACGCGGCAACAGCGATCACGCCGAGGTAAACCGGCTCTAATCCGATAAAGTAACCGCTCCATACAGGGATTGTTCCTTTAAGGACATCAAACAGTAGCACCATGGCTGCAGTCGGCTTATTGCTTATTCGCAGTACGTTGGTCGCGCCTGGGTTTTCTGAACCTGTCGTTCTTGGATCAGGTAGGTTGAGCATTTGGCAGATCAGAATGGCACTAGAGATCGAAGCGAGTAAATAGGCGAGGACAGACATAATAATCGTTATCAGTAACATATAAAGTCTATCTCTCCCTTAGCCAAATATAGTGGTTTGCTAATCTCTTGGTCATTCTATCCTTACCTGCACTAGTTTTTCTAGGGCTTGATGGTAAACTGATGCAAATTTTTCGTGATATCTAATAAGATAATCTATTAACCGTACATAAAACGGTATTGAGAAGGGTAAATGGATAAAGTTTTTATTTCAGGGTTATCAATTCAAACAACCATAGGTTTTTATCAGTGGGAAAAGGAAATCAAGCAAACATTAGTGTTTGATCTTGAACTCGGTTGGTATATTAAGCCAGCAGCGGAAAATGATGAGTTGGATAAAACCTTAGATTACGCAGGAATTTCAATAGAAATTGAGCGCTTTGCTAATGAAAATCCCGTCGACTTATTAGAAACCTTAGCGCACCGCACCGCTGAACATTTAATGCATAAATACGGTATTGAATGGTTGCGCATGAAGCTACACAAACCTCATGCGGTTCACAACGCACAAAGTGTCGGGGTAGAAATAGAAAGAACAATGGCTTCAATTACATAATGGCACAGATTTATATTTCTATCGGCTCTAACATTGATAAAGAAATCAATCTGATTAAGGGGTTGGAGGCGCTTAAAAAGACCTTTGGTGCGTTGACTTTATCATCGTTATTTGAAAGCGAGTCGATTGGTTTTGACGGTCCAGTTTTTTATAATATGGTTATAGGTGCGAGTACTCACTTACCGCTTGATGTGCTTGCCAAAAAGTTGCGCGATATAGAATATGCCCATGGTAGAGATTTCAATGCGATTAAAAACAGCCCTAGAACGCTTGATCTTGACCTACTGCTTTACGATGATCTTGTCGTCGAACAGCCCGTTCAATTGCCACGAGATGAAATAACCAAAAATGCTTTTGTTCTTTGGCCTCTCGCCGAACTCGCGCCAGATGAAATACACCCAGTGCTCAAGCAAAGTTACCAACAACTTTGGCAAGGCTACGACAAAACAACACAACAACTAAGGAAAGTGCCACTTAATTGGCAATAAGTTTTATGACCACTTTAGAAGTATTTTTATTAGCATTAATCCAAGGCTTAACAGAGTTCTTACCTATATCGAGCTCAGCGCACCTTATATTGCCCTCACAACTACTCGGCTGGGTTGATCAAGGGATGGGCTTTGATGTCGCGGTTCACGTTGGCTCATTAGTGGCTGTTTGTTTGTATTTTCGCAAGGAAATCCGTGACATTTTAGTTGCATGGTACGCAACGCTAACGCCAAATAAAGAAGATGATGCACGATTAACAGCTGAAGAGAAACTCAATGGTCGGCTGGCATGGTGGATTATTTTTGCCACGATCCCCGCCGGTGCTTTTGGCTATTTAGGCGCTGATTTTATTGATGCCAATCTTCGCTCGGCATTAGTGATCGCGATTACCACGATTGTATTCGGTTTATTATTGGGTTTTGTTGATATTAAAGCGCAACAAAATGTCCCATTAGAAGAGTTCACCTTCAAAAAAGCGATGATCATTGGTTTTGCTCAAGCCCTTGCTATTATTCCGGGCACATCGCGTTCAGGTATTACCATGACCGCGGGTTTAATGCTTGGCTTAAGTCGTGAAAATGCCGCTAGATTTTCATTTTTAATGTCAATTCCTGCGATAGCTATGGCCGGTGGTTATATGACACTAAAGCTTATTATGGGTAATGAAGCGGTCGACTGGAGCGCAATGGGGATGGGGGCAATTGTCGCCTTTATTAGTGCGTATGCGTGTATTCACTACTTTTTAATCTTGGTGAACAAAATCGGTATGATGCCATTTGTTATTTACCGCCTTGCTTTAGGTGGCGTGTTACTATGGTTTGTTTACCAATAAATTAAGTGTACAAATAACGAAACAAAATAAGCGCACCAATTGGTGCGTTTTTGCTTTCTGAAGCCTGAAAACATCACTCGAGCATGAGATACTGAGCCAATACAAGACAACAGGTAGAGAACAATAATGGATTTTTCATTAACAGAAGAACAATTGATGATCCAAGATATGGCCAAGAAGTTTGCTGAAACTGAGCTTGCGCCAATTGCTGCGTCATTAGACGAAGGTAAGAAGCACGATCAATTTTTAGCTAACTTAACTCAACTGGCTGAGTTGGGCTTTATGGGGATGAATGTTAAGGCAGAATATGGTGGTGTTGAATCTGGTACTGTCGCTTTTAGCCTAGTTATCACTGAATTGGCTAAAGCTTGTGCTTCAACAGCCGTTACGACTTCGGTAACGAATATGGTAGCAGAAGTTATTCAAGCCGTCGGTACGGAAGAGCAAAAAGAAAAACACTTAACTAAAATATGCAGTGGAGAATACAAAGCTGGCGGTTTTTGTTTAACGGAGCCAAGTGCGGGATCAGATCCGGCAGGCATGAAAGCAACTGCGATTAAAGATGGCGATGAATACATCCTTAATGGCAGTAAAATTTACATTACTTCGGGGACATACGCTGGTGTATTTGTGGTGTGGGCGGTAACCGATCCGAGCGCACCAAAAGGTAAGGGGATTTCTTGTTTCTTAGTCGAAGCAAATACGCCAGGCTTAAACATTGGCAAGCTTGAAGACAAAATGGGACAAAAAGCTTCGCACACTACAGAAGTGCACTTTGATAATTGTCGTATTCCTGCCAGTAACTTAATGGGCCAGGAAAATAAAGGATTTGCTATTGCCGTTGGTGAATTAGCGGGTGGTCGTATTGGTGTCGGCTCTTTGGCACTGGGCATTGGCATGGCAGCGATGGATTATGCTCGTCAATTTATCACTGAGCGCGAGCAGTTTGGTCAGCCATTATCTAACTTCCAAGGGTTGCAGTGGATGATGGCAGATCGCTACACAGATCTAGAAGCGGCTCGTTTACTACTGATGCAAGCCGCGTGTGATAAAGATGCGGGTAAAAACTTCTCTAAAGCGGCGTCTATGGCTAAGCTGTTTGCGTCTGAGAAAGCCAATATTGCTTGTTATGACGCGCTTCAGATGCTCGGTGGAGCAGGTTATATTAAAGAGTACCCAGTTGAGCGCATGGCAAGAGATGTTAGGATCACCTCGATTTACGAAGGTACGAGTGAAGTTCAACGCATAATTATTGCCCGCGAGTTACTCAGAGAAATCGCTTAACCTCAACCCATAGTTTAAAAAAATTGGGGCTAATGCTTGTGAAATCAGGCATTGCCCCCAAATAATAATCAATATTATTTGAAAACTTGAGTGTGCAATGATCAAACCCGCTTTACCTATCACCCTAGAAAATTTCCAACAGGTTATTTTAGAAGAGTCTAAAGCCAAGCTTGTGCTAGTGGCATTTTGGGCAGAACAAGTACCAGAAAGTGTTGAGTTAAAAGCTAAATTAGAACAAGCAACAGCCGCTTTTAGCGAGAGTTTGCTGATGACGGAAATCGACTGTCAGAGTCAGCAACAAATTGCCGCTCAATTTGGCATTCAAGGCCTGCCTACCGCGGTTATTATCAAAGACGGCCAACCTATTGACGGTATTGCTGGGCCACAAACCGATCAGACCATTCAAGCGTTTTTAGATAAACATTTACCTAAACCGCAAGATGGTCTTTTGCAACAAGCGCAAGACGCACTAGCTAACCAAGATGCTAACCAAGCTTTTACTTTAGCTAAGCAGGCATATGAATTAGATGTTGATCGCGCAGATATTAAGTTTGTGTTAATTGAAGCTTGCATATTGATTGGTAAATTAGACGATGCCAAGGCGCTATTGGAAACCGTTAAAATGGTTGATCAAGATGCGACCTATCAGGCGCTTGTCTCTAAACTGGAGTTGGCGTTAGAAGCATCCGATTCACCTGAGCTTAAAGCGCTTGAACAGGCATTGGTGCAATCACCAGAGGATGTTGAGCTCATGCATCAATTAGCGGCGCAGTACAGTCAGGCAAATCGTCATGAGGACGCATTGAATTTATTATTTAGACGGGTACAAAGCGTGCGCGATGACGCAGAATCAAAGAAAAAACTACTTGATGTGATGAATGCTCTGCCAGATGGCGATCCATTAACCACCAAGTTTAGGCGAAAACTTTATACGTTGATGTATTAAAATAAAGGCTGGAACGCTATAAGGCTTGATGGTCTTATAGCGCTCTAGCGTTACAGCTTTTAGCCCTACAGTCCTAATACTTTCTTACCTTGCTTGAAGGTAATATCAACTGGGATGTTAGCTGCTTCTAAACGAGCTAAGTCTGCAGCTAAATCGGCTTTGATCATACCTGATTCTTCAACCAACTTAGCAACGCCATCGTAATCGCCATTACCTTGTAAGGTTAAAATTAACTCAGATAGTGAATCGATTGCCTGCGTCATCTTTTCCATATTTACGCTGTACAAACCATCTTCTGAGCGGCTAAATGCACCGTGCTCTTGGAAGTAGTTAAAGCGAACCATGTTGGCTTTGCCGTGTGCCGAGCTAGCACCAAAGCGCACCGAACGGAAAATTCCCGCCATGAAAGTAGTGTAGTAATCTTCTAATTGACCTTCTGTAATGGCGCCTTTAGCTAAAAGCTGACGCACCATGTAAAGGCCTAAAATATCTGCTTTACCTTCTTCTAGAGCTGAAGCGTGCTCTTTTAATGACTGACGGACAGTGCCTTTGCCATTAATGGTATTTTTAATACCTAAACCATGTGCTACTTCGTGGAACATCGTATTAGCGAAAAAGGCGGTGAAGGTCACATTTTCACGTTGCTCTGGCGCTATTAAAGTTGCCGCAATGGGCTTCATTATGCTATCAAACTTTGCTTGCATTGCATTTTTTAGCTGTAGGCGACGGGTACCTTTAGCTAGCTGGACTTCTTCGTCGTTTGGTAGGTTAATCGCGATTGTTTTTCCGCCGGCATTTGAGTGGCCTGCATAGTAAACAACATCGTAAGCGTTTAAGTCAGCATCAGAGCCAGGTACTTCAGCTTTATACTTTTTGTTGACGGGTAATTCTTTTTGTAGTTCAGGTAAAAACGCTGCGTATTTGGCGAGTTTTTCACTCCACGCTAAGTCTTTAATTAGGACATAAGATTCGAAACCAGCACGGTAACCATATAGCTGATCTTCGTAGGTTTCGATTGGCCCAATAACAACATCAATCATGTTGTTTTTCATGTCCATCCAAGCAAAATCTGACGCTTGATAGTCGTCTGTGCGCATGGCTGTTGCACGCATTTTCAAATAGTTGGCAAATTCTTCATCTTCTGCAAAACCTGCGGCTTTTTCTAAAATAGCGGCGGCGCGATTGATTTCGTCACTATAAGCTTCTGAGTATGCAATTGTTGATAACTGACCTTCGTGATCGCGACGAACGAGAGAATATAAGCCGTCTTTATCGTCAAACTGAGCTGACTCAAACTCTTTTTTGGTCATATCGTGTGGGTAAAATTCAGCGCCTGCTGACTTAGCTTTGAAACCTTTCAAAAAAGGTTTATCGCCATTTAAACGATCCCAAGGACCATAGTTAATCGCAGCAAACTGACGTAATTTCTCATCAGCAATACCTGCTAAAAAGCTGTCTTTGTCTTGACCGAAGGCTTGTTGCCAGAAAAGGTCGTCCATGATGTCAGAAGCTTCAATAAGTAAGCTAATTAATTGCTTTTGATTATCCGTTAAATGCGATAAATCCGCCGATAGTGTGACCGGTTCGTAGATATCTAAACGGTTTTGGTACTCAGGAACAATTTGATACTGCGCTTTTTGCGCTGCGTTGTCTGCTTGACCGCAGCCAGTTAATGCGGTGCCTGCCACAATCAGCATGGCGGCAATTTTATTTAATTTCATTTTATCGTTTTCCGAAGGGTTTAACGGGTAGAGACTAGAAAATTATCACGAGAACTTCAAGTGTTGTAGCTTCACAATAACACTTTTAAACAGAGATAAAAAAACCGGCAGAAGCCGGCTTTTTGAAATTTTATAAAAACAAAAAAGATTAAAGTGCTTGGATAGCAGCGTTTAAACGGCTCTTGCTACGAGCAGCTTTGTTTTTGTGAATAAGACCTTTAGTTGCGTAACGATCTAAGATCGGTGTTGCTGCTGCAAGTTCTTTAGTTGCAAGTTCTTTGTCACCGGCTTCAATTGCAGCGATTACTTTTTTAACTAAAGTGCGCATCATTGAACGACGGCTTGCATTGTGTTGACGGCGCTTTTCAGATTGTACCGCGCGCTTCTTAGCTTGCTTTGAGTTAGCCAAGGTGAACTCCTAAAAATAATAAAAAATATAGCCTAAATTTAAGGCGACGAAATATGCCTGTTTTTGTGGCGAATGTCAAATCTTTTAACGATTAATTTATCGCCTGAATCACCTGGTGCCGTATTATAAAGCGTTCTACCGAGCAAGCAATAAGTTTTCTATTGTTTCTGGTAAGTTTTTACAGGCATAATGAATCATTTTTCGCGTTATGCGCAGTATTCATTTTTTGCGTTAATGCGCAGTAGTCAATTTTCTGAGACAGTTTCCTTGAGTAAAAAGTTAATTAAATCAGGTTTTATCGTCAGCTTTATGACACTGATTTCACGTGTGCTAGGTCTTGTTCGAGACAGTGTTATCGCTTACATCATGGGAGCGAGTGCCGCAGCTGACGTGTTCTTATTCGCCAATAAAATTCCTAATTTCCTGCGCCGACTATTTGCTGAGGGCGCTTTTGCTCAGGCCTTTGTCCCAGTATTAAGTGAAGCTGAAGCACTCGATGAAAAAGAGGGCTTAGATAAAGTTCACACCAAAAAGCTGATTGCTCAGGTATCGGGGACTTTAGGCACAATCGTCACGATCGTTACCTTAGTCGGGGTCATCGCATCGCCCGTTATCGTTGCTATTTTTGGTTTTGGTTGGTTTCTAGATTGGCTCAATGGCGGCCCTCACGCTGATAAATTTGAGTTGGCCAATTCACTGTTAAAAATCACGTTTCCCTATCTGTGGTTTGTCAGTTTTGTCGCATTAGCTGGCTCAGTACTCAATACGTTAGGTAAGTTTGGTGCCTCGGCATTTACGCCGGTATTACTCAATGTTGCCGTGATCAGCTGTGCTATTTTCTTGTCACCATATTTTGAAGAGCCAGCATATGCCCTGGCATGGGGTGTGTTTTTAGGCGGCGTTTTACAATTGCTCTTTCAAATTCCTTTCCTCTATCGCGCCGGCGTTTTGGTGAAACCTAAATGGGCATGGAACGAGCCAGGTGTTGTTAAAATTCGCAAGTTAATTGTGCCAGCCTTGTTTGGTGTGTCGGTAACGCAAATTAATTTATTACTCGATACTGTGATTGCCAGTTTTCTGGTCACCGGTTCGATTAGCTGGCTGTATTATGCCGATAGGTTATTAGAGTTTCCACTTGGGCTATTTGGCATCGGTATTGCGACGGTTATTCTACCGAGTTTATCAGGGCTAGCAGCGCGTAAAAATGCACAAGAGTTCTCCGATACCCTCGATTGGGGAATTCGAGTTATTTGCTTATTTGGCTTACCAGCCTTGGCAGGATTAATGGTGATGGCCCAGCCTATTATCATGGTGTTATTTATGCGTGGCGAATTTACCGAATACGATGTGATGCAAGTATCTATGGCACTCTTTGCGTACCTTTCTGGCTTGCTGAGTTTTATGTTCATCAAGATCCTCGCACCGGGGTATTATTCACGCCAAGATACTAAAACACCAGTCAAAATAGGCGTTATTGCGATGGTGGCTAATATGGCCTTTAACTTAGCGTTAGCGCCTTTTTACGGCTATGTCGGTTTAGCCTTAGCAACAACGCTTTCTGCTACGTTAAACGCTTATTTACTCTATCGCGGCTTGAAAACTCAAGGCGTTTATCAACTCTCTTCAACCTCTGTGGCGTTAATGCTGAAAATGGTCGTCAGTGCCGTGACTATGGGGGCGGTGGTATATGCTTTATCACCGTCTTTTGAACAATGGTTAGTCTTGAGTTTTGTCGACAGAATTGGTCAACTAACCTTTTACATTGGTGTTGGTGTACTTTGTTATTTTGCCATGATTATTGTTCTCGGTATTCGAGTAAGCCACTTTAAGGTGACGAGCAATGTCCAACTCGCGAATGATAATTAGAAAAAATGCCAAAATTAATTGTCTGAATTTGCTTGCAAGTGCTGATTCTTAAGATTGACTGATATATAATTCGTCAGTTTTTATGATGTAACACACGTGCTGGGCGAAAAATGCCAGTTTCTAAAGGTTTTCGCAGCCAGTTAAAATAGTAAATTAAGGTTTTTGAGTTAAATGCAATTAATAAGAGGTATTAATAATATTCAACCTGAAGATCATGGTTGTGTATTAACCATCGGTAACTTCGATGGTGTGCATTTGGGTCATCAACGGGTGATCGAGGCCTTAATTGAAAAAGCTAAGCAACACAATGCCGTACCTACGGTGATGGTGTTTGAGCCACAACCGCAAGAGTTATTCGCCGGTGACAAAGCCCCTGCGAGGTTAACGCGATTGCGAGATAAGTATCGCTATCTGGCTGAGTTAGGTGTCGAGCGACTAATGTGTGTTAGCTTTAGCAAAGCGTTTGCTAGCCAAACGGCACAAACCTTTATTGAGGAGTTGTTGGTAAAGCGCTTAGGCGTTAAGCACCTCATTATCGGTGATGATTTTCGCTTTGGTAAGCAGCGTCAAGGCGACTTCAACATGCTCAAGGTGTACGGTGAGCGTTTAGGTTTTAGTGTTACAGATACCGCAAGTTTTAAATTAGAAGACTGCCGTATTAGCTCTACGGCAATTCGCCAAGCATTAGAGCAAGATCATCTAGCAGAAGCTGCTCGCATGCTTGGCCGTGATTACGCTATCTCAGGCAAAGTATTTCACGGTGAAAAAAATGGTCGGAAGTTTGGCTTTCCGACCGCAAACGTGTCACTCAAGCGCAGGGTATCTCCCGTTTCAGGAGTATATGCAGTGAGAGTAAAACACAATGAACAAGAATATTTTGGTGTTGCCAACATCGGCTGTCGACCGACACTAGCAGGTGTTAGACAGCAACTCGAGGTGCATATCTTTGATTTCAACCAAATGATATATGGCCAACACATTGAGGTGATCATGTTGAAAAAGCTGCGCGCCGAGCGCAAGTTTGATTCATTAGACGCCTTAACACAGCAGATTAAAATTGATAGTGAGCAAGCAAAAGACTTTGTTTCAGCGCTTGTCTAATAACAACGGATATTAAAGTAAATGACTGATTATAAACATACGCTTAATTTGCCAGATACACCGTTCCCGATGAAAGGGAATATGGCAAATCGTGAACCTAACATGCTCAAAGACTGGAATGAAAGAGGTCTTTACAGCAAAATTCGTGCAGCGAAAAAAGGTAAAAAGTCGTTCATTTTACATGATGGCCCTCCGTACGCTAACGGCAATATCCACTTAGGCCACGCGGTAAACAAAATTTTAAAAGACGTGATTGTTAAAGCAAAAACATTATCTGATTTTGACTCGCCTTACGTACCTGGTTGGGACTGTCACGGCTTGCCAATCGAGTTGATGGTTGAGAAAAAAGTGGGTAAACCAGGCCATAAAGTTTCTGCTGCGGTATTTCGTGAAAAATGTCGTGAGTACGCAATTAAGCAGGTTGATGGTCAGCGTGAAGACTTCAAACGCTTAGGTGTGTTCGGTGATTGGGAAAACCCATACCTAACGATGAATTTTGAAACCGAAGCTAATATTATCCGTTCATTAGGTAAAATTGCAGAAAATGGTCACTTGCAGCAAGGCTTCAAGCCGGTGCATTGGTGTACTGACTGTGGCAGCGCGTTAGCGGAAGCTGAAGTCGAATACAAAGACAAAGTTTCACCTGCTATCGATGTTAAGTTTAACCTAGTTGACGAAAGCGTTGCTGGAAAATTCTCGATTCCAGAAGGACATCCGGGCGAAGGTCAAATCGCAATTGTTATTTGGACAACTACACCGTGGACATTGCCTGCGAACCGCGCGGTATCAGTTCATCCAAACGTTGAATATTCACTGGTGCAATACGAAAGCGAACAAGGCAAAGGCCGTTTAATTTTAGCGACTGATTTAGTTAAAGACTGTATGGATCGTTTTGGTATTAACAAATACCACGCCTTAGGTTTTGCTAAAGGTAGCGAGCTTGATAGAGTCGAAGTACAACATCCATTTAACGACATTACTGTGCCTGTTATTTGTGGTGAGCACGTAACGACTGACTCAGGTACCGGTTGTGTTCACACCGCTGGTGGTCACGGTGTTGACGATTTTAACGTCAGTAAACAATACGATTTAGAAATTTATAACCCCGTTGGCGCTAACGGTGTCTTTTTAGAAGGCACAGCATTTGTTGAAGGCCAACACGTATTTAAAGCAAACGACGGTATTGTTGAGTTATTAAAAGAGCGCGGTGCGTTGATGCACCACCACGCTTATGAGCACTCTTACCCGCATTGCTGGCGCCATAAAACGCCAATTATTTTCCGTGCAACACCACAGTGGTTTATCAGCATGGATCAAAATAATCTTCGCAAAGATTCACTAGCTGAAATTAAAAAGACACAGTGGATCCCAGAGTGGGGCGAATCACGTATCGAATCTATGGTCGAAGGTCGCCCTGACTGGTGTATTTCACGTCAGCGCACTTGGGGCGTACCCATTGCCTTATTTATCGATAAGGATACTGGTGCACTTCATCCGCGCAGTGTTGAACTGATTGAAGAAGTTGCACAACGCGTCGAAAAATCAGGTATTCAAGCTTGGTTTGATTTAGAGCCACAAGAGCTTATTGGTGATGATGCGCAGCAATACATTAAAGTACCAGACACATTAGATGTATGGTTTGATTCAGGAACCACTCACTACTCAGTGGTTGATGCGCGTGAAGAATTCGATTCTCGTGCTGATTTATACTTAGAAGGCTCAGATCAACACCGCGGTTGGTTTATGTCATCAATGATGACCTCAGTTGCGATGAATGGCAAAGCGCCATATAGCCAAGTATTGACTCATGGTTTCACGGTTGATGAAAAAGGCCATAAAATGTCTAAGTCATTAGGCAATGTCATCACACCAAGCGAAATTACTAATTTGTACGGCGCTGATATTCTGCGTTTATGGACTGCATCAGTTAACTACACGCAAGAAATTACCGTATCAAAAGAAATTTTCAAACGCCAAGCCGATGCTTATCGTCGTATTCGCAATACTTCACGTTTCTTATTAGCGAATATCAACGGTTTTGATCCAAAAACGGATTCAGTAGCGTTTGATGAGATGGTTGCGCTTGATCGTTGGGTTGTTGGTAAAGCAGCGCAATTACAAGCAGAAATCGTTAATGCTTATGACGAGTACGAGTTCCACTTGGTTGTTCACAAGTTAATGAACTTCTGTACTAATGAATTAGGTGGTTTCTACTTAGACATTATCAAAGATAGACAATACACAGCCAAAGACAGCTCAGTGGCACGTCGCTCTTGTCAAACGGCGATGTACTTGATTGCCGAAGCGATGACGCGTTGGATGGCGCCAATTTTATCGTTTACCGCACAAGAAATTTGGACGGCATTACCAGCACCAGCGCAAGGCGAGCGCGATGAATTCGTGTTTACCGATGTGTGGTTTGATGGCTTAACTGCTATGCCTGCAGACGCTGAGCTAAATAATGAGTACTGGGCACAATTGCTAAAAGTACGTGCCGAAGTAAACAAAGCGCTAGAGTTAGCCCGTAAAGAAAAAGTCGTCGGTAAAGCCTTAGAAACAAGCGTTACTTTATATACCAATGACGAGTTAGCTAACCAGTTAGCAAAACTGGGTGACGAGTTGCGTTTCGTGTTAATCACATCAGGTGCTCAGGTTGTTGCGCTAGCTGACAAACCAGCCCAAGCAACGCAAACCGAGGTTGAAGGTTTGTGGTTAACGGTTGCACCTGCCCAAGGAACTAAATGTGATCGCTGTTGGCACATCACTGAAGATGTTGGTACTCACCAAGGTCACGAAACCCTCTGTGGCCGCTGTGTAACCAATGTTGATGGCGAAGGTGAAGTGCGTCAATACGCATAAGCAGTCATTATGATAAATAGTGCAAGCAGTTTGAAATGGCTTTGGCTAACGCTAATCTTTTTAGTGGTAGACCAAGCAACCAAGCATTATGTGGCAAATAATATGGACTTGTATCAATCGATAGAAGTCCTACCGTTTTTTAATATCACATACGTACATAACCTCGGGGCGGCATTTAGTTTTCTTGCCGACCAATCAGGCTGGCAGCGGTGGTTTTTTGCTGGTATTGCAACCATAGCAAGTGTTGTCTTTACCTTTTGGTTATATAAAACACCAGCGAGTAACAAAAGGCTTTGTGCCGCCTTCGCGCTGCTATTAAGCGGTGCACTGGGCAATTTAATTGACCGCGTAATGCTAGGTTATGTTATCGACTTTCTCGATTTCACCATTATTAATTATCGTTGGCCTGCTTTTAACGTTGCCGATAGTGTGATTTTTATTGGTGCCGGCTTGATGATCATTGATTCATTCGGCGAACAAAGTGCAGAACAGTCGTCTAAAAACGCATAGTGTTGAGAGTATTTAATGAGTAAAACAATTAACCAACAGTCAACCATCATCGCTCATATTACGATGAAGTTATCTGATGGCAGTGCTGCAGATAGCACAAAGGTAAACAATAAGCCCGCTAAAATTATTATGGGCGACGGCTCTATTTCGCCTGCTTTTGAGCAGCAATTAATTGGCTTGGCTGCCGGTGAATCAAAAGAATTTACCTTGGTTGCTAAAGATGCCTTTGGTGAATCAAATCCCGATAATATTTATCACATGGATAGAACCAAGTTCTCTGGTGACGCGCCAGCGGAAGTAGGTAATATTATTACCTTTGAACAACCTGGTGGCGTTGAATTACCGGGCATGATCACCGAAGTGAGCGGGGCATCGGTAACGGTTGATTTTAACCACCCTTTGGCAGGGCAAGATGTAACCTTCGTTATTGATGTCGTCGACGTTGAATAGTGAATTAAAGTTGGTAGGCAAGATGGAAATTATTTTAGCTAATCCTCGGGGTTTTTGTGCAGGTGTTGACCGCGCTATCAGCATTGTTGATCGCGCTTTAGATTTATTCGATGCGCCAATATATGTGCGTCACGAAGTGGTCCACAATAAATTTGTCGTTAACGGTTTAAAAGATCGCGGCGCGATTTTTGTCGATGAACTCGACGAAATTCCTGATAACAATACCGTGATTTTTAGTGCTCATGGTGTTTCAAAAGCTGTTCGACAAGAAGCCAAAGATCGCGGTTTGAAAGTGTTTGATGCGACCTGTCCACTAGTGACGAAAGTTCACATGGAAGTTTCACGCGCGAGCCGCAAAGGCGTAGAGTGTGTATTGATTGGTCATGCGGGTCACCCTGAAGTTGAAGGCACGATGGGCCAATACGAAAGTGATGAAGGCGGTATTTATTTAGTTGAATCACCAGAAGATGTCGCTCAATTAGAAGTCAAAAACCCAGATGAGCTTTACTTTTGTAGCCAAACAACATTATCGGTTGATGATACTTCAGATGTGATTGATGCGTTAGTGGCAAAATTCCCTAAAATTGAAGGTCCTCGTAAAGATGACATCTGCTACGCAACACAAAATCGTCAAGATGCTGTGCGTGCCATTGCTAGCCAAGTTGATTTGTTGTTAGTTGTTGGTGCTAAGAATAGCTCCAATTCGAACCGCTTACGCGAATTAGCACAAAAGATGGGAACAACGTCATACTTAATCGATACTGCAGACAATATTGAATTAAGTTGGCTAGAAAGTGTCGAAAAAGTGGGTGTCACGGCCGGCGCATCAGCCCCAGATATTCTGGTAAGACAAGTTATCGATAAGCTTAAAGAGCACGGTGGTAAAGAGGTTGTCGAACACCCTGGTCGCGAAGAAAATATAGTATTTGCAGTACCTGCTGAATTGCGATAATCTCATTGGTGGAATTTTGTACACAGGATCGTACTTAATTTCACCGCGATCTTTGCGGTTTAAGATTGAACGCTCAAGTATGAGCCAATAGGCAAAGGATAATGTTTAGGGGGTTAATGATGTTCACCTATGTGATTTTTTCCGCCGTAAAATTAACTGATATACACTTTTCGGCAACTTTTAGAGAGGCAAGTTACGGCTTGTTATCTCAATCTTTTCTTTTCAAATTATTCTGTTTTTTCTCACGATTCATTCACTCAATCCACTCAGCAACAAAAACAACGTATAGGATTGTCTAATGCGCCATCAACGCGGGATATCATTTATTGAAGTACTAGTATCTCTGGTCATTTTATCAACTGGAATTATTGGTGCCGTGGCGATGCAAGCGTCGGCAAAAAAAGGCAGTTTTGATGCTATGCAACGTTCAATGGCGAGTGCGCTTGCTCAAGACATCATTGAGCGTATGCGAGCTAATGACTCAGATCCACTTAATTTAGAGAACTACCAAGGCAGCTATGGCGCAGGTAACTTGAGTGCTCCCGACAATCGCTGTGACGACCCCGACACCCCCTGTAATTCGTTGCAAATGGTGAGTAATGATCTTTATGAATGGGAACAAAAATTAATCGGTAGTAACGTTAGTCAGGGGAGTAAATCACTCGGTGGATTGGTTGGAGCACAAGGCTGTATTGAACATAATAATCAAGCGGTTACCGTAGTGGTCAGTTGGCAAGGCCGGGTTCAAACGCAAGATTCAGCTGACTCAAATGATACATTAGCATTTGGTTGTGGCACGGCATCTGATAAACGTCGCCAGGTGCAAATTTCGGCGTTTATTTTCTAAGGGGTTCTATGAGAAAGCAGCAATTCGGTTTTAGTTTAATTGAAATATTTATCTCACTTGCTGTTGGTACTGTACTTGTCGCCGGCGTACTAGCGGCGTTTGTATCGATGAGAACAACAACAACTGAAACAACGAGTTTTGGTTCATTACAAGAAAATGGCCGTTTTGCTGTTCAGCTGTTAACTGAAGATCTGATCCGAGTCGGCTTTTGGGGCGACTTATCTGGTGAGCTCACCACTAACAAAGTACTACAAGTACCCGCGCAAAATGCAGCTGATTGTGTCGGCGAAGGGGCAAACAATACATCGTTTCCACAAGATGTTGGCCACTTTCGTGAAATTTGGGGTGAAACGAGTAACACCAGTAATGCACTGGGCTGCATTACTAACGCAGTGCAAGGTAGTGATGTTTTGCAGCTCAAACGAGTCGTATCTTCAACACTAGCCGCTGCTGATATTTCTGAAGACAGATATTACCTAATGACCAATATGAATCAGGGGGCAATATTTGCAGGCGATGAACCAGTGCCAACGATTGATAATGGCAGTATCTGGGAATACCAACACTATATATACTATGTGCGCGAAGACACCGTGGGCGGTAATAAAATTCCGGTTTTAGTAAAAGGTTTACTGAGAAACGATAATCCGCCTATTTTATTTGATCCTGTGATTGACGGTGTTGAAATGATTCGTTTTACCTACGGTGTTGATACGGATAATGACGGCGTGGTGAACGCGTTTGTGTCAGCAGATAATATGACGCAAGCCCTGTGGGATAACGAAGGTGATAATCAAATTCTTGCCGTTACTATGTATGTGTTAGTGCGCGACTTATACCCAGATTTCGATTATGAAAACAAAAACACCTATACTTTAGGTGATATCAGCGTCGACTTTATGAATGCTAACGGTGAAGGCGATAACTATCGGCGTTTGCTCTTCTCTTCGACCGTAACACTTTACAACACGAGGACTGACTCATGGTAATAACTAAACAGCGTCAGCACGGGGTAGTTCTCTTAATCTCGCTAATTTTTCTGATCGCACTCACGGCTGTCGCCTCCGCATTAATGCAAGTAACGACCACAGATATGAAAATGTCTGGTGCAACTGAAGATAAAACGACTGCCGTACAAGAAACCTTAAGTGCCACCGATGAAGTCATTTTTAACGAAGTGACACAAACTTCCGGTACTAATGCTTTTACCGACAAAATAGAAACGTTTCCCAAAGAGAAGGTTGTTTCTGCAGCCGACACTGTTGCTGTGTTATCGGTAGCTAACCCGAATAATTTAGAGTCAGATTGCCCTCACTCTCGCTCTGGCTCGTCTGTACAAGTATTTAAGTGCAACGTGCTCAATGTTCAAGTAACAAGACAGTATGGCCGTAAAAAACACCAAGATATCGTTGTTCAATCCGGTGTTGCTCAACAGCTATTAAATATAGGGAATTAATGATGAAGAAGTTTATAGTCAGTACCTTATTAGCCTTAGTTTCAACATCACTGATTGCTGAGGACATAGAACTGTATGTCGGTAATACAGCCCAACGTACAGGTAATAAACCACAAGTGTTAATTATCTTTGACAACTCCGGAAGTATGTCAACCGATGAAACGGTTAAACCGCTCTATGATCCCAATACTGTATACCCAGCAGTCGGTGGCTTGAACTCACTTAGCGAAAATTTTATCTATTTTACCAAAGGCAGTGGTGTAGATAATGCCAGCATGCCTGTACCTGATAGTCCGAGTGAGTCTCGTCGGTTTTTAGATGCGATTAACAGTTGTGAAGAGGCGAGAGTTCGACTTGAAACGGTTGGTTTTTATACGGGCTATATTCGAGAATATGCTTTTTCAGGTAATTCTGGTAGTTGGCAAGAAATTCCTGACAATAACGGCGCAAATATTGAAGTCATCGACTGCTGGGATGACATTAGAGAAGAAAACCCAAAAAACGCCGGGATAGAGAAAAAGAATGGCAGTATTGAAGCTCTTCCAGATGGTTACCCTGTTGATGGCTTAGGTAGTAAAGGTAACCCTGTCTATTACACAAATGACGTCAATGCCAGTAATACTGCTTTTGGTACGGGTGAGGTCGTTACACTCTATAGCGATAATTACTTGCGGTACTATCAAAATTCATCATTAACCAATGTCTCTATTTCTCGTATGGATATTGCCAAAGCGGTAATGACCGACTTAATTGAGTCTGCACCGTCGGTGGACTTTGGCCTACAGGTGTTTAACTTCAACGCATATGATGAGTACGAGCACGATGGTGGTCGTGTGGTGTTTGGTATTCAAGATATGACAGATTCAGCAACAGCTGAACTTATCGATATTATTGATAATGGCATATTACCTCAAACTAATACGCCATTGTGTGAATCACTTTATGAGGCGATGCGATACTTTGGTGGTCAAGCGGTACTCTACGGTAAAGAGAGTAGAACTAGCGGAACTCCTAAAGATGAACCAGATAGGGACTACAGCATTGAAACGGGTTCGGGCAACAGTAAGACCTATACCTCACCTTATAAAGGCTGTAGCAATGAAGTTTACGTGATCATGATGACCGACGGTAAGCCGACTAAAGATAATGCCGCCGATGGTTTGATTGGCGCACTACCTGGTGTTGGTTCAAAATTTAGTGGTAACTATTTACCCGCGCTTGCTGGTTGGATGAAGAATAACGATATTAATAACGCTATCGAAGGTGTTCAAACGGCGACAACTTATACGATTGGGTTTAGTAGTGGCGCCGATGACGCCGCGCCAATTCTTAAAGAGGCGGCAAAATTAGGCGGCGGTCAATATTATCCCGCCCAAGATGCCGCCGGTTTACTTGCCGCTTTACAATCGGCATTGGTAGAGATTTTGCGAGTTAATGCGAGCTTTACTTCCCCCTCTATCGCTTCAAACAACTTTGATAGAACAGAAACCCTAGATTCAGTGTATTACGCGATGTTTTTACCTGATCGAGGTCCTCGTTGGCAAGGAAACATCAAAAAACTCAAACTCACTGATGGTAAGCAGGTCGATCGAGAAGGCAATGTTGCGATTGACGAAAATGGCAATATCAAATCAACTGCCAAAACCTTTTGGTCAACTAGCCCAGTAGCTGATGGCGAAGACGTTACCTCTGGTGGTGTTGCTGAAATGCTGCGTTCTCAAACCGTCCGTAAGCTTTATAGTGATATTGGCAGTAATAATGCGTTAGTTAGCTTTAACAAAACGAATGTGTCAAATGCTTATGGCGGTGATGAAGAATTAGCTACCTATATGAATGTACCTGAAGAGGAACTAGAGAGTTACCTTAACTGGTTCATAGGATTTGATGAGGATGATTCTGACCGTGATAACTCGACAACCGATATTCGCGAAGATGTCTTTGCCGATCCTCTGCATTCAAAGCCTTTAGTCGTTAATTACGGTGGTAGTGCCTCATCACAAGATGTGCGTATCATTGTCGGCACCAATGCTGGTGTTCTGCATATGTTTGATGACAACGGCGATACAGTTGAAGAGTCTTGGGCAATTATGTTTAAAGAGTTCTTCCCCAACATTGCGCCATTGCGTGCTAACTACACCAGTTCTGATAAAATTTATGGTATTGATGGTTCAGCCACTGTTCATTTACAAGATTTAAATGGTGATGGCAGTATTGATGAAGCCTCTGGTGATAAAGCTTGGTTGTATTTTGGTCTGCGCCGAGGTGGTAGCTCGTACTATGGCATTGATATTAGCGATCCTGATACGCCAAAAATGCTTTGGAAGATTGATGAAACAACCGAAGGTTTTGAGCGATTAGCACAATCTTGGTCTAAGCCTAAAGTAACCTACGCAAAGAACAATATCGTCAATGGCGTGCCAAAACCTGTGGTGATTTTTGGTGGCGGTTACTCGACAGCTAAAGATGTTGCCGGCGTCGGTCAGCACGATACCGTGGGCAATGCCATATTTATGGTTGACGCACAAACTGGTGTTTTAAAGTGGAGTTTAACCCCAGACGCAACCTCGTCAACCAACACTAAATTTACCGATCTCACTGACAGTATTCCCTCCAGTATCGCTATTTTAGATAGTGATTCTGATGGGTTAACCGATAGGTTATACGTTGGTGATACGGGTGCCAACGTATTTAGGGTTGATATGCCAAGCGCTTCACCCTTTGATAGTGAAAGTCCGTGGACGGCTTTTAAAATCGCAGCGCTTGGTGGCGAACAAGCTAATTCAAGCAACGATCGCCGCTTTTTTAATGAGCCGTCAATTGTCCGAGCTTTGATCACCAATACCATTTCAACCACCAAAACCAATGAGTTAGGTGATGACTATATCGAAGTTACTCGACAAGATACGCCTTACGACGCATTACTTATTGGTAGTGGTGATAGATCTGCGCCGTCGTCTATCGACACATCTGATATGTTCTTTATGATCAAAGACAAAAATATTATTACCCGATCATTTGTTGGTGAAAATCCTGCACCGGCACCCATTCAACTCGCCGACTTGTATGACTACACCAATGACCCATTTGGTCAGTCGTTATCTGCGACCGCGCAAACCGAGCTCGAAATTGCCGTGTCAGCAAAAGATGGCTGGTATATTGATTTTGCTGCAGAAGGTGAGAAGAGCATGTCATCGGCAACGGCCTTAGCTGGCGTTGCCTATTTCAATACCTTTACACCCGCTGAAAGCGTAAGTGGTGGGCAATGTACATTAAATACGGGGTCGGGCAAGCTTTATGCTGTTGATTTAGCCCAAGGTACCAGTATCTATAATTGGTTAAATACTGATGGTACTGGCAGAGATTATCTCGATGTCGGCGATAGAGTACCTGATACACCAACGGTTGTGATTCCGCCACCAGAAGAGGGGGTTACGGGCTCAGGTAAAATTATGTTTGTTGGTGTAGGTGCCGGTAGTGACGGCAAAGGTGGCAGCGGTAGCGGCACATTAACCTTATGTGAAGCATCAAATTGTGATGTGCTAAATGGCTTTACCTTAGAAACGATGCGGACCCACCTGTATATAGAAGAGGATAACAAGTGAAAAAATTAAATCGAGGTTTAACGCTTATCGAGCTGATGGTTGCAGTAGCAATCATTGGTATATTAGCGGGTGTTGCCTATCCGTCTTATGTTGACTTTGTTACTCGTTCTAATCGTGCAGAGCCACAGCGCGAACTCATGCGCATCGCCAATTTACAAGAAATGTTTTACGTTGATAATCGCGCGTATACCGATGATATGAAAGACTTAGGCTTAGGCGCAGATCCTTTTATCACCGAATCAGGCAATTACTCGATTGACGCTACCGTCAACTCGGCGAAAGATACCTTTGTGCTTAAAGCGACAGCCTTAGGTCAGCAAGCATCAGCGGATGCGGTTTGCTTGAATATGCAAATCACTGAAACGGGTGCTAAATCAGCAACCTCTGCCAAATGTTGGGAGTAATCAATGGTTATTAGAACACTCATTTGTCTTACTGCTTTATTTTGCTCGACCAACGCACTTGCTGCGCAAAAGCAAGAGATGAAATGTTATGTCAAAGATGCAACAGGTGTTGATGGCATTTATTTGATCAACAGTTTACAAGCGCGCATACCTTATTTAAAAACAGACTTAGTTGGTAAGAAATTTACCAAAGGCTTAGCGAAAAATCGGCGAATAGAACAGGTTGTAGAATGCGTTAAAGAAACCGACGAGTTTGACAACGTGATCGCACGTCAACTTGATCGCCAAACATTGCGCTAATAAATCCTTGATTAAATAGATTTTGGGACAGAGTTTGATAACGCTGCTTTTTATTAGTACAGTTTTATGATTACGGGGAAGCTCTCTGAACGACACATCTGAGCGAAAAGCGGAAGTAAGTTTTTTTTATAAAATTGTTGCTATAAAGCAATTAACTCAATTTTTCACTATAGCAAAACGTCATTCCCGCGAATGCTTACATGGATGTAAGTAAGTAGAATAATGCAGGAGCAATTATCGAGGCGGGAACCTCATAAATTCAAAGCGAGCTTTTAATCATTAATGAAAAAACGCACTGCTAAATGGCAGGAGATCCCCTGTAAAAACGTCAGGGGATGACGGCTCTCCGTAGTAGGGTATGGTAAAGTCACATACTGGCACCGAAGCGCTGTTAAGCGTCAGATAAAATATTGAGGAGATCCCATTCTAGTTACAACTAATAGCAGTACCATTGCGGTTTTCTTCTTTGCCGTCATTGTTCGTATCGCTTGATAAATAAGCTCTGCCTGAACGCGAAATAGTTACTCCGCGTGAGAGATCTGGATAGCCTTTGGGGCAGTATTCAAAGGTGCCATTACTGACATTAGTTAACCTTCCTGTGGGCGAGTAGCGAATGCTTGAACGAGGAAAGTCGAGTTCGTCACCTTCCTTGATTGCTTCTTTGACCTTAATAATGGCATCTTGATCCGCTGCTTCGTAAACCGCATCACCATCGACATCAATAAAGACAGTAATCTCGTTTTTCCAATCACCGTCGCAACTATTGTTGGAGCCTAGCGGGCATATCGTCACTACTTCTTCACTGTTAACCGCGTAGTTTTTTGCTAGTACCGTTAAACTGTGAATTTGCGTAACTTCGTTATCGACCCGCATTCTAACAATAAATTCTGTCATATTGGGCATGGCCATCGCGGTGATAATACCGATAATGGCAACAGTAACCATGAGCTCAATAATAGTAAAACCTTTGACTAATGTATTCATGGCAAATGACTCCTGCTAGCAAGTACGCCTTGACGAACTTAATCGTAAATCGTTGGGATCGGTTGACGCTTGTGTTGGGTTCTAAGGTAGATATCGATAATGCGTTGTTCAACGTCTTTATCTATGGCTTTGCCCTCTAAGAAGTCATCTAGTTGATCGTAACTTAAGCCCAAAGCGTCTTCATCTTTTTTGCCTGGCTCTAGCTCTTCGAGATCGGCTGTCGGCGCTTTAGTGATGAGTTTTTCAGGCGCACCAAGCTCTTTTGCAAGCATTCTTACTTGACGCTTTGACAGACCAAATAATGGAATTAAATCACAGGCGCCGTCGCCCCATTTTGTGAAGAACCCTGTAATGTTTTCTGCTGAGTGGTCGGTACCCAAGACTAAGCCGCCAAGAATACCGGCTATATGGTATTGAGTTACCATACGCGTACGTGCTTTTACGTTGCCTTTTGAAAAGTCAATTTGCCCGTCATTGGCAACAAGTAAGCTGGCCTCATCTAGTGCGCGCAATGTTTCATTGTGAATACCTTGGGCACCATCAAAAATGTTAGTGGTAACGACGTGTGAAGGCTCGATAAAATTTAGCGCTAGTTGTGCGTCATCTTCATCTGCTTGCACGTCATAAGGTAAACGAACCGCGATAAAGCGATAATTGCCATTGTGCTCTTCATTTAACTCGTTAACTGCAAGTTGAGCAAGCCGGCCGCAGGTAGAAGAGTCAACACCGCCACTAATGCCTAGGACAAGATGGTTTAAGCCAGACTGGCGCAATTGCTTTTTAATAAAGTCTACTCGACGTTTAATTTCAAACGCTGGGCTTATTTCGCTTTGAACTTGCATTTCTTCGATGATCGTTTTTCGATCCATTACTCTACCTTGTGAAAGTTGCGTTAAATAGTTACTACCAAGTGAATTAAATATTTGATCACTCAGCGGGATTTAAAAGGCTTTTAGACAAGGCTTTGATTGCCGATAATGGTTATTCCCTTATCAAAATCAGTAACGAAGTATAAAAGCCTTTTAAACTTGCCCTTGGGAGCTCGTCAGAAAAGTGATAATTTCACAAATTTACTAGATGTAGAATAACTACACCTGCATAAATTTGTTTTATTCTAACTTCCCTGACGTAGCTCTGAGTCGGTCAAATATTTATTTCAATTGGTATCAGTTACGAACAGTTTACCTAATTCAATTTGAGATTTATACAGACAAAAATAACCCTTGTCGGGTAAACTGTATATTGATTAATTTATAACAGCCTTGAGTTAATTTGAATAATGAAAAAAATTGAAGCGATAATTAAACCATTCAAAATGGATGACGTTCGAGAAGCCCTCGGTGAAATTGGCATTACAGGGATGACAGTTTCAGAGGTAAAAGGCTTTGGTCGTCAAAAAGGTCATACTGAGCTATACCGTGGTGCAGAGTATATGGTCGATTTTTTACCGAAAGTGAAAATTGAAATTGTCGTCGATGATGACACCGCGCCGCGCTGTATTGATGCTATTATGTCAACCGCTCAAACAGGCAAAATTGGTGATGGCAAGATTTTTGTTACCAATGTTGAACGTGTTATTCGCATTCGCACAGGTGAAGAAGACGGTGACGCTATATAGTCTAAAGGACTATAGCTAGAGCCTGATAATAAAAAAGCCGACAATTTGTCGGCTTTTTTGTGTTTGATTTAGTTAACCTGTATTAATCTACTAGCTTATTATTTGGATAGTTGGCTGCTAACACTTGCAGTGCATTAACACGTAAGTCTTCTAGGCCTAGTTCGTCGTAGCTTTTCACCATAATTTCTAACGCTGGTTCAAGCTCTGGGCTGGGTGCGAAGTTTTCTACAATATAACGGCCGCGATTAGCTGCTGAAGCAAATGCACCGCGTTTGATGTAATAGCGAGCTATCGCTAGTTCATATTTAGCCAAGCGCGACTTTATTGCAACCATGCGTTTGCGTGCATCAGCTGCGTACTTACTTTCAGGGTAATTGGTTAGGATGTGTTTTAAATCTTTAAATGCTTCACGTGAGGCTGTTGGATCTCTGTCATCGCGATCAATACCCGCTAAATCTTGGAATAAATTTTCCTCGGTACCAATATTGATTAATGCTCGCATGTAGTAAACATAATCAACTTGTGGATGGTTAGGGTTTAGCTTTAAAAAACGATCTGTTAGCGCGATACCTTGCGCAGCATCACCGCTTTTGTAATAAGCGTAAATCAAATCAAGTTGTACTTGATGTGAAATAGGGCCAAAAGGGAAGCGCGAATCAATCGCTGATAAAATTTGAATTGCTTTTTGGAATAGACCGCTTTCAAGAGCGTCTCGTGCATCAACGAAAAGGGCTTGTGCAGATTTATCTGGTACCACGTCAGCGTCATTATTATCTGATGAAGAACAGCCGGCTAAGCTAATAGTTAGCGCGACAATCATCGCTTTTATTGTCAAATTTTCCATATATTTCAGTATCACTACACGGTTTTGTTAAAATAAATTATGAAACCCCGGCTCGAGGGGGTAAAATACTAGCAAGCATTCTAACCTAGCAATCATGCCTTGCACAGTGCTAATTAATGAGAGTTTAATGGCTGAAAAAATTCAACACCAAAATATCGTCCCAGAATCTTGCTTAGGTAAGCGTTTGGACCAAACTTTAGCTCAAATGTTTCCTGATTATTCACGTTCTCGATTAAAAGATTGGATTTTAGCGGGTAATGTGATGCTAAATGGCAAAGTGATCACCAAAGCGCGTGAGAAAGTTGTCGGCGGAGAAAATATTGAAATAAACGCCGAAGTAGAAGCCGATATTCGCTTTGAACCGCAAGATATCCCATTGAACATTGTTTACGAAGACGATGATATTTTAGTGATCAACAAGCCGAAAGATTTAGTTGTTCACCCTGGCGCAGGTAACCCTGATGGCACTGTGTTAAACGCCTTGTTACACCATTGCCCTCAGCTCGATGTTGTACCTCGTGCCGGTATTGTCCATCGCCTTGACAAAGATACCACGGGGTTGATGGTTGTGGCGAAAACAATTGCGGCTCAAACCAATCTCGTTGAAGCACTCCAAGCGCGTGAAATAACGCGTGAATATGAAGCTGTGGCCAACGGAATCATGACGGCAGGAGGCACGGTTGATGAGCCGATTGGTCGTCATGGCACCAAAAGAACACAAATGGCGATATCGCCATTTGGCCGACCGTCGGTAACCCATTACCGCGTGATGGAAAAGTATCGCTTGCATACCCGATTGCGTTTGCGCCTAGAAACTGGCCGTACCCATCAAATCCGCGTGCATATGGCGCATATCACCCACCCATTAGTTGGCGATCCGGTGTATGGCGGTAGACCGCGTCCACCCAAAAATGCTACGCCGGAGTTACTAGAGTATTTGCGAAGCTTTAAGCGTCAAGCATTACACGCGACTATGTTATCGTTATTCCACCCGATAACCGGTGAGCAAATGACATGGCATGCGCCGATCCCTGAAGATTTCCAAAAGCTTGTCGATTTACTAAAACAAGACACGCAACTCAATGCAAAAGACGAATACTAATTCTGCGCTGATTTCAATTGATTGGCCAATACCTCAAGTATTGGCCTTTTCAACAACGCGGCAAACGCCTGATAACATCCACTCTAGTACCCCTCCTTTCAACGACTTTAATATCGCTTTACATGTTGATGATGATCCTGAGCAAGTTGCTGATAACCGAAAGGTTGTAGCGCAATTTTTGCCAGCACATTGCGCCATTCAATGGTTAGATCAGGTACATGGTGGGCGTGTTGAAGTGATTAAAACTGTCTCTCCTATACCGCCACACGCTGATGCAGCGATAACCCGTGAAAAGGGCGTCGCGCTTGCTATTATGACCGCAGATTGTTTGCCTATACTTATTGCCGATAAACAGGGCAAGGAAGTTGCGGCAATTCACGCCGGATGGCGGCCACTTAGTCAGTACATTATTACTAACACATTGGCGCAAATGAAGGCGTCACCAGATTCGCTATCTGTCTGGCTTGGGCCTTGTATTTCAAAAGCCTCTTTTGAAGTAGGTAAAGACGTTAAAGATATATTTGTTAACCAAAATAAAGCGTTAGAACAAGCGTTTAGTGATAAAGCTAGCGGCAAGTATTTAGCTGACTTACAAGCCATCGCTAAGCATCAGTTAATCGAAGCCGGCGTTAATGATATTAAATGTGATACGAGTTGCACATTACTTGAGCCACAGCGCTTTTTCTCTTATCGTCGCGATCGTCAAACAGGCCGTATGGTTAGTATTATTTGCATAAGATAAATGATGTTTTTTTAATCTAAATCAAACTCCTGAGTTGAATTTCTAAACAACTGCCCTCATTTTTATCCATAAGCAACGTAAGACCAGTAATATGGCCGTAAGGAGAAAATGAATGCGATTAGATAAACTCACTCAAGCCTTTCAACTAGCAATTTCTGATGCTCAGTCATTGGCATTGGGGAAAGATCACCAATTTATCGAACCTACCCACTTAATGCTCGCTTTATTGAATCAGCAAGGTGGTAGCACGGTTACTGTATTAAAAAGTGCCGGAATTAATGTAAACGCCTTAAGAGGCAAACTTGAAAAAACGCTCGAATCTTTTGCGCAAGTAGAAGGTGTTGGCGGAGAAGTTCAATTTTCAACCAATATGATCACCTTGCTTAATTTGTGCGACAAGTACGCGCAAAAATTAGGTGATAAATATATTTCATCTGAAGTCTTTGTTTATGCCGCAGTACACGACAAAGGTGTGTTGGGTCAAACCTTAAATAATTTAGGAGCGACAGAGAAGCGCATTAAAGATGCGATTGATCATGTTCGTCAGGGTGAAAATGTGAATGAGCAGAACGCTGAAGATTTAAGACAAGCACTCGATAAGTTCACCATCAATTTAACTGAGCGCGCTGAAGCTGGGAAGTTGGACCCTGTTATTGGCCGCGACGATGAAATTCGCAGAACTATTCAAGTGCTCCAACGAAGAACCAAAAATAATCCGGTGTTAATTGGTCAACCCGGCGTTGGTAAAACGGCCATTGCCGAAGGGTTAGCACAGCGTATTGTCAATGGAGAAATTCCTGAAGGCTTAAAAAATAAAAAAGTCTTATCATTGGATATGGGCGCACTAGTTGCCGGTGCAAAATATCGCGGTGAATTTGAAGAGCGTTTAAAGTCAGTGCTCAATGAACTTGCTAAAGAAGAAGGGCAAGTTATCTTATTTATCGACGAGCTTCATACTATGGTTGGCGCAGGTAAAACTGATGGCGCAATGGACGCTGGTAACATGTTAAAGCCAGCGCTTGCCAGAGGTGAGCTGCACTGTGTAGGCGCGACTACTCTTGATGAATATCGTCAGTACATTGAAAAAGATGCTGCGTTAGAGCGTCGCTTCCAAAAAGTGTTAATTGATGAGCCGAGTGTTGAAGATACAGTCGCCATTTTACGTGGTTTAAAAGAGCGTTATGAGCTTCACCATAATGTAGAGATTACTGATCCGGCGATTGTCGCAGCTGCAACCTTGAGCCATCGTTATATCAGTGACCGTCAGTTACCTGATAAAGCCATTGATTTAATTGATGAAGCTGCGTCGAGTATTCGATTGCAAATGGACTCGAAGCCGGAAAATCTAGATCGCTTAGAGCGTCGTATTATTCAATTAAAACTTGAGCAAAAAGCGTTAGAAAAAGAAAGCGATAGTGCCTCGAAACAGCGTTTGTCAGCGTTAACACAAGAGCTCGATGAAAATCAGGCGCAATACGACGAACTTGAAGAGGTGTGGAAAACCGAAAAAGCGGCTATTCACGGTACGCAAACCATCAAAGAAGAGCTAGAACAAGCCCGTATTGAGCTTGAGATGGCGAGCCGTAGTGGTGATTTGAATAAAATGTCTGAACTGCAGTACGGTAAAATCCCTGAGCTAGAAAAGCAGCTCGATTTGGCAAGTCAGGCTGAAATGCAAGATATGAACTTGCTGAAAAACAAGGTGACAGACGTTGAAATCGCCGATGTGTTGAGCCGAGCAACGGGTATTCCGGTATCAAAAATGCTCGAGCAAGAGCGCGAAAAGCTGCTGCGTATGGAAGATGAGCTACATCAACGCGTAGTAGGTCAAGACGAAGCGGTTGTTTCAGTATCAAATGCGATCAGACGTTCACGTGCTGGCCTTGCTGATCCGAACCAACCGATCGGCTCATTCCTGTTTTTAGGGCCGACGGGGGTTGGTAAAACGGAGCTAACTAAAGCGCTAGCGTCATTTATGTTTGATAGCGAAGAGGCTTTAATTCGCGTCGATATGTCTGAGTTTATGGAAAAACACTCAGTTGCACGGTTAGTTGGCGCGCCTCCAGGTTATGTTGGCTATGAAGAAGGTGGTTATTTAACCGAAGCAGTGCGCAGAAAACCTTATTCAGTGGTATTACTTGATGAGGTTGAAAAAGCACATCCTGACGTCTTTAATATTTTACTGCAAGTTTTGGATGAAGGGCGCCTTACTGATGGTCAAGGGCGTACAGTCGACTTTAAGAATACTGTGATTATTATGACCTCAAATATTGGCTCTGAAATCATCCAAACCTTCGGTGGTGATGAAAATTACGACGCGATGAAAGCGGGTGTTATGGCTGAACTTAGCAACCACTTTAAACCTGAGTTTATCAACCGTATTGATGAAACTGTTGTGTTCCACTCACTGCAAGCGGAGCAGATCCAACATATTGCAAGAATTCAGTTGAGCAATTTAGAAAAACGATTAGCTGATAATGGCTTAATACTTGACGTCACTGATGCGGCAATATCGTTAATTGCCGAAGCAGGGTTTGATCCACTGTTTGGTGCGCGGCCATTAAAACGTGCAATACAAAATGGTATTGAGAATCCTCTGGCACAAAAATTACTCGCGGGTGATTTTGAAAATAGAAATACCATCTCGATTGATCAACAGTCAGGTGAGTTGGTTATTCAATAGGTCTAAAGATTAAGTGAGAGATTTACTGCTATTATTGGCAGTAAATCTCGACTTGCTTTTGGCTCAATAATAATTGTTGTTGCTTTTCATCGTCACTCAAAACGTGCACTTGACCTTGGCTATCGGTGTACTGGACTTGATCAAAAGCACTGAGGGTT
Source organism: Thalassotalea sp. LPB0316 (assembly GCF_014898095.1). NCBI lineage: Bacteria > Pseudomonadati > Pseudomonadota > Gammaproteobacteria > Alteromonadales > Colwelliaceae > Thalassotalea > Thalassotalea sp. LPB0316. The sequence continues at coordinate 20,526 of NZ_CP062946.1, read as the reverse complement.
TTGATATTGTTCTGTGCGTCTTGGCAACGCTGCTCTATCGTCATTGATACGACAGAACTGGAGGCTGCTGTGTCATTGCCTGAAAAGTTTGCTGCAACAGGTGTATCTGGCGTTGTGTTTTGCACAGGTTCCGCAGATTTCTTGGCTCGGGAAGACATAGTAATAGTCGTGTAGTTATCATGTGCTGGTTGATGCTGGCTGAAATGAACCACATTGTTATCATCGACCCAACGATAAACCACAACATTTTGTCCAAAACAAAAGCTTGAAAAAACAACTAATCCTAAAACGTATTTTTTCATTGGCTTTATTTTCTCCATCTTTATGCTTTTTATCTGCAGTTTTTTACAAGTTCGCTTTAACTTATAACAATTCAACACACGGTTGACAAATATTTAGCAACATAAACGCTACATCTCGTCACGCTAATATGCTAAATTACTGTCAATTTTAGATAAGTTGAACACCTTTATGACACAACCTGAAAATGATTCGACGCCAAATCGTGGAATTTATTTATTACCTAATCTATTAACTACAGCGGGCTTGTTCTCAGGCTTTTACGCTGTTGTTTCATCAATGAATGGTCATTTTGTAAGTGCAGCCGTTGCGATTTTTATTGCGATGATCTTCGACGGCCTCGATGGTCGTGTTGCCCGTATTACCAACACACAAAGTGAGTTCGGCGCCGAGTATGACTCTATGGCCGATATGGTGTCGTTTGGTATAGCCCCAGGATTGGTCGCTTATAACTGGGCTCTTTCGGGGATGGGGAAGTTTGGTTGGTTGGCGGCTTTTGTTTTTGTTGCTGCAGCAGCGCTTCGTTTAGCGCGTTTTAATACGCAAGTTGGCGTTGCAGACAAGCGATACTTCCAAGGTTTGGCGAGCCCTGCGGCGGCTGGTGTTATTGCAAGTATTGTTTGGGTCGGTTCTGAGTACCAACTTTCAGGTCATGATTACGGGCTAGTTATGGGGATTGTTACTATTATCACCGGCTTACTTATGGTGAGTAACTTTCGTTATAACAGCTTCAAAGAAGTGGACTGGAAAGGCAAAGTCAACTTCCTTGTTGTACTATTTATCGTACTAGTTTTTGTGGTGGTTGCGTCAAGCCCTGCTGAATTGTTAATGGCGATATTTATCTTATACGCTCTGTCTGGACCAGTAACAACGATCCGCTCTGTTAAAAGGTTACGATTAGAGCACGTTGTTGGTGACGATCACGATGCTGATTTTGATAATGACAAAAAGTAGTGCCTAACCTATTTGTTTTTAAGCCAGCATAACTGCTGGCTTTTTACATTTTATATCTTAATTTGTAAAAATAATTACATCCGTCATTACGCCTTTTAGGTATGATTTAATTATCTGTTTCAATCTCGTTAAAAAAATAACATGAACAAATATTTCTTTTCCTGCATAACAATTGCGGCGGCATTTGTATCTCCATTCTTATTAGCAGAAGAAGCAGAGGAACAAAAAGCATTTGCGATAGCGCCTATTATTTCTTCGAGCCCCAATATGGGGACGGGGTTAGGGGTGACAAGTTCATATTTGTATAAAACTGATGAGCATAACCCAACATCACAATTAATGGGCTTTGCACAATATACTGATACCGACAGCTTTTCTATCGGTGGTCGCAATATGATGCACTTCGATGACGGTAAACAACGAGCTGTTAGCGCGGCGTGGATGTTACATATTAACAATGACTTTAATGGTGCGGAATTCACCAGTGAGATGTATGGTTTGTTTCACCGTCACAGTTGGGAGGTTGCAGAGAATTGGTTTGCCGGTATTCAGGGTATAGGAATGTTTAATAACTATACGGCAAATAACCAAGCTGGCGGAGACTTTCTCGCGCGCACTGGCGCAGAAGATAATCGCGTGTTTGGATTCGGATTCAATGCAATGTATGACACTAGAGATAATTTCTATTACCCAATGCAAGGTAGTATCTTTGAAGCAAACACCCTTACCTATTTAGAATCATTAGGTTCAGATGAAGACTATAATACACTAGAGCTGAAATACAGCCATTATATTACTGTCCGAGATAAAGATGTTGTCGCATTGGGATATTACGGGCGGTATGTTAGTGATGAAACACCTTACTCTGGGGAATCCTATTTAGGTAGAAGAAGTGCACTGCGTGGTTTTAATGTCGGTGAAATCTCAGGGCAACGATTAAGTGCGGTGCAAGCTGAGTATCGTTATCACATATCTGAGAAGTGGAAATTCGTCGGCTTTGCCGGGATGGCAAATATTCAAGGTGGCACAGCGCAAGAAAGTAACCGAGAAGGTCTATACTATAGTGCAGGCTTGGGGGTGAGATATGCCCTGCAGCCAAAAGACAAAGTTCATTTGCGTTTTGATGTCGCAGTAGGAAATGACGACAACCAAGGGTTTTATATTGGTCTGCAGGAAGCTTTTTAGCATAAATGAGAAATAATGAACATATATTGTCTGCTTTCTGAACGGTTGAACCAGAATTTATATTTTTTTCAATTTTACTGTTGACGTGACAAATAAAATCCCTAGAATGCGCATCCACTTCAACGGGGCAACCTACTGAAGAAATCTGATAAGCTTTACAAATGGAGCTTATCCTTTCATTCAATAATGAAAGCCTAGTTTTGATACGTTTAATTCGTCATAAGAAGAATTAAATAGCCAACAAAACTTATGAAAACAGTTTTCTAAAAATAACGAAAAAAGTTTTCAAAAAGTGTTGACATCAAAACTGAGACGCGTAGAATGCGCATCTCGCTTCGGGGCACTAACCACGAAGCATACAGCTTAAACGAATGCGATTTAAGTTAGCTACTTTAAGCAAGTAGCGTTCTTTAACAAATAGTTATCATGCAATTTGTGTGGGCACTCACATTAATAAATTCATATAAAGACCTAACGTTTCGTTAGGCAAATTTATCAATGTTGATGTTCACATAAAAACTTACATAGTTTTAATGTACAACAGAATTCATTGAGCCGTATCGAGAGATACACAAACGATTTTAATTGAAGAGTTTGATCATGGCTCAGATTGAACGCTGGCGGCAGGCTTAACACATGCAAGTCGAGCGGAAACGAGAAGTGCTTGCACTTCGGCGTCGAGCGGCGGACGGGTGAGTAATGCTTGGGAATATGCCTTTAGGTGGGGGACAACAGTTGGAAACGACTGCTAATACCGCATAATGTCTACGGACCAAAGGAGGGGATCTTCGGACCTTTCGCCTAGAGATTAGCCCAAGTGAGATTAGCTAGATGGTGGGGTAAAGGCCTACCATGGCGACGATCTCTAGCTGGTTTGAGAGGATGATCAGCCACACTGGGACTGAGACACGGCCCAGACTCCTACGGGAGGCAGCAGTGGGGAATATTGCACAATGGGGGAAACCCTGATGCAGCCATGCCGCGTGTGTGAAGAAGGCCTTCGGGTTGTAAAGCACTTTCAGTCGTGAGGAAAGGGTAGTCGCTAATATCGGCTATCTGTGACGTTAGCGACAGAAGAAGCACCGGCTAACTCCGTGCCAGCAGCCGCGGTAATACGGAGGGTGCGAGCGTTAATCGGAATTACTGGGCGTAAAGCGTGCGTAGGCGGATTGTTAAGCGAGATGTGAAATCCCGGGGCTCAACCTCGGAACTGCATTTCGAACTGGCAGTCTAGAGTATTGTAGAGGGTGGTGGAATTTCCAGTGTAGCGGTGAAATGCGTAGAGATTGGAAGGAACATCAGTGGCGAAGGCGGCCACCTGGACAAATACTGACGCTGAGGCACGAAAGCGTGGGGAGCGAACAGGATTAGATACCCTGGTAGTCCACGCCGTAAACGATGTCAACTAGCTGTCTGTGAACTTGATTCGTGGGTAGCGTAGCTAACGCGCTAAGTTGACCGCCTGGGGAGTACGGCCGCAAGGTTAAAACTCAAATGAATTGACGGGGGCCCGCACAAGCGGTGGAGCATGTGGTTTAATTCGATGCAACGCGAAGAACCTTACCATCCCTTGACATCCAGAGAATTTTCTAGAGATAGAATAGTGCCTTCGGGAACTCTGAGACAGGTGCTGCATGGCTGTCGTCAGCTCGTGTTGTGAAATGTTGGGTTAAGTCCCGCAACGAGCGCAACCCCTATCCTTACTTGCCAGCGGATGATGCCGGGAACTTTAAGGAGACTGCCGGTGATAAACCGGAGGAAGGTGGGGACGACGTCAAGTCATCATGGCCCTTACGGGATGGGCTACACACGTGCTACAATGGCGTATACAGAGGGCAGCGAGACCGCGAGGTGGAGCGAATCCCAGAAAGTACGTCGTAGTCCGGATTGGAGTCTGCAACTCGACTCCATGAAGTCGGAATCGCTAGTAATCGTGAATCAGAATGTCACGGTGAATACGTTCCCGGGCCTTGTACACACCGCCCGTCACACCATGGGAGTGGGTTGCAAAAGAAGTGGCTAGTTTAACCTTCGGGAGGACGGTCACCACTTTGTGATTCATGACTGGGGTGAAGTCGTAACAAGGTAACCCTAGGGGAACCTGGGGTTGGATCACCTCCTTATCTTGAAGAGTTTATCGTGTTGAGTGTTCACACAAATTGCATTGATAACGAAAGTGTTTAAGATGAAGCCTTTGGGGCTATAGCTCAGCTGGGAGAGCGCCTGCCTTGCACGCAGGAGGTCAGCAGTTCGATCCTGCTTAGCTCCACCACTTACTTCGTTGAGAAACTAAACATAAAAACTTAAGCGTAAGCTTTTATGTTTAGTTTCTGCTAAAGAAACACTGCTCTTTAACAATTTGGAAAGCTGATATATATCCTTAAACAAGAAATTGTTTAAAACCTCTTAATTAAGTGTCGCGCTTAATTAAGAATTCTAATTCAAGATACTCTATTGAGTACGTGAAAATGTCAGATACAACTTAGTTGTTGCTTAAAAGCTGTAAAGCTTTAAGGCGATAACGCTACATCAAGTTTGTCACGCGGTGTAGTTAAGTGTTTTACGTTAACGCCTTATGGCCTAACGCTTAAGACTTCTTGGGGTTGTATGGTTAAGTGACTAAGCGTATGTGGTGGATGCCTTGGCAGTTAGAGGCGATGAAAGACGTGTTAATCTGCGATAAGTCTAGGTGAGGTGATAAAAACCGTTATAGCCTAGAATGTCTGAATGGGGAAACCCAGTGCCATAAGGCACTATCTTTACCTGAATACATAGGGTAAAGAGGCGAACCGGGAGAACTGAAACATCTAAGTACCCCGAGGAAAAGAAATCAACCGAGATTTCGTTAGTAGCGGCGAGCGAACGCGAATTAGCCCTTAAGCTTGTGGGCGTTAGTGGAATGTTCTGGAAAGGACAACGATACAGGGTGATAGTCCCGTACACGAAGACAAACACAAGTGAAATCGAGTAGGTCGGCACACGTGAAATGTTGACTGAATATGGGGGGACCATCCTCCAAGGCTAAATACTCCTAACTGACCGATAGTGAACCAGTACCGTGAGGGAAAGGCGAAAAGAACCCCTGTGAGGGGAGTGAAATAGAACCTGAAACCGCATACGTACAAGCAGTGGAAGCCTTCGGGTGACTGCGTACCTTTTGTATAATGGGTCAGCGACTTATATTTAGTAGCAAGGTTAACCGATTAGGGGAGCCGTAGCGAAAGCGAGTGTTAACTGCGCGTTCAGTTGCTAGGTATAGACCCGAAACCCGGCGATCTACCCATGGGCAGGTTGAAGGTTGAGTAACATCAACTGGAGGACCGAACACACGTATGTTGAAAAATGCGGTGATGACTTGTGGGTCGGAGTGAAAGGCTAATCAAGCCGGGAGATAGCTGGTTCTCCCCGAAATCTATTTAGGTAGAGCCTCGGACGAACACCACTGGGGGTAGAGCACTGTTAAGGCTAGGGGGTCATCCCGACTTACCAACCCTTTGCAAACTCCGAATACCAGTGAGTGATATCCGGGAGACACACTATGGGTGCTAACGTCCGTAGTGAAGAGGGAAACAACCCAGACCGCCAGCTAAGGTCCCAAAGTACTAGTTAAGTGGGAAACGATGTGGGAAGGCTTAGACAGCTAGGAGGTTGGCTTAGAAGCAGCCACCCTTTAAAGAAAGCGTAATAGCTCACTAGTCGAGTCGGCCTGCGCGGAAGATGTAACGGGGCTAAACTAGTCACCGAAGCTGCGGATTCACACTATGTGTGAGTGGTAGGGGAGCGTTCTGTAAGCCGTTGAAGGTGTGTTGTAAAGCATGCTGGAGGTATCAGAAGTGCGAATGCTGACATGAGTAACGATAAAGGGGGTGAAAAACCCCCTCGCCGAAAGACCAAGGTTTCCTGTCCCATGTTAATCAGGGCAGGGTAAGTCGGCCCCTAAGGTGAGACCGAAAGGTGTAATCGATGGGAAACAGATTAATATTTCTGTACTTCTATATAATGCGATGGAGGGACGGAGCAGGCTAGGCAAGCATGGCGTTGGTTGTCCATGTGAAAGTAAGTAGGCTGAGAACTTAGGCAAATCCGGGTTCTTAAGGCTGAGATACGAGACGATGCTCTACGGAGCAGAAGTTGTTGATGCCATACTTCCAGGAAAATCTTCTAAGCTTCAGTTATATAGGAACCGTACCCCAAACCGACACAGGTGGTTAGGTAGAGAATACTAAGGCGCTTGAGAGAACTCGGGTGAAGGAACTAGGCAAAATAGTACCGTAACTTCGGGAGAAGGTACGCTCTCTAATGTGAATGACTTGCTCAGTAAGCATAGGAGAGTCGAAGTAACCAGGTGGCTGGAACTGTTTATTAAAAACACAGCACTGTGCAAAATCGAAAGATGACGTATACGGTGTGACGCCTGCCCGGTGCCGGAAGGTTAATTGATTGGGTTAGCATTTGCGAAGCTCATGATCGAAGCCCCGGTAAACGGCGGCCGTAACTATAACGGTCCTAAGGTAGCGAAATTCCTTGTCGGGTAAGTTCCGACCTGCACGAATGGCGTAATCATGGCCACACTGTCTCCACCCGAGACTCAGTGAAATTGAAATTGCGGTTAAGATGCCGTATACCCGCGGCTAGACGGAAAGACCCCGTGAACCTTTACTATAGCTTGACAGTGAACATTGCTCCTACATGTGTAGGATAGGTGGGAGGCTTTGAAGCATGCACGCCAGTGTGTGTGGAGCCATCCTTGAAATACCACCCTTGTATGCGTGATGTTCTAACCTAGGGCCCTTAGCGGGCTTGGGGACACTGTCTGGTGGGTAGTTTGACTGGGGCGGTCTCCTCCCAAAGCGTAACGGAGGAGCACGAAGGTTGGCTAAGTACGGTCGGACATCGTACGGTTAGTGCAATGGCATAAGCCAGCTTAACTGCGAGACAGACACGTCGAGCAGGTGCGAAAGCAGGTCATAGTGATCCGGTGGTTCTGTATGGAAGGGCCATCGCTCAACGGATAAAAGGTACTCCGGGGATAACAGGCTGATACCGCCCAAGAGTTCATATCGACGGCGGTGTTTGGCACCTCGATGTCGGCTCATCACATCCTGGGGCTGAAGTCGGTCCCAAGGGTATGGCTGTTCGCCATTTAAAGTGGTACGCGAGCTGGGTTTAGAACGTCGTGAGACAGTTCGGTCCCTATCTGCCGTGGGCGTTTGAGAATTGAAGAGGGCTGCTCCTAGTACGAGAGGACCGGAGTGGACGAACCTCTGGTGTTCCGGTTGTTATGCCAATAGCATTGCCGGGTAGCTACGTTCGGAACTGATAACCGCTGAAAGCATCTAAGCGGGAAGCAGGCTTTAAGATGAGTTCTCACTGGAGATTTAATCTCCCTAAAGGGTCGTTGGAGACTACAACGTTGATAGGCTGGGTGTGGAAGCGCTGTGAGGCGTTGAGCTAACCAGTACTAATTGCCCGTGAGGCTTAACCATACAACACCCAAGTGGTTTTACACCATGTTGTATGAAGACAAGTCACGTACTCAGAACTTGAATAGAATTAGATATCAGATTTCCAGATTGTAACGTTTTTAGTCTAGCGACAATAGCGTTGTGGTACCACCTGATCCCATGCCGAACTCAGAAGTGAAACGCAACTGCGCCGATGGTAGTGTGGGAGGTCCCATGTGAGAGTAGGTCATTGCTAGACACCTATTAAAAGAAAGGACCCAGCTACGGCTGGGTTTTTTCGTTTAACAGCATTGAATATACATGACCTACTCTCGAGTAGAGGAAAAACGGAAATTATCAAAGACAACAATTTGTCTTTGTACCGTTTTTTCACAGTAAGCTCTGCGCACTGTTAGCCAATTGCTAGACACCCATTCCAAAAACCCGCTTAATGAGCGGGTTTTTTCGTTATTGAGATTTGAACTTTTAGGTGAGCGACAATAGTGTTGTGATATCACCTGATCCCATGCGCTCATACCTCAGAAATGCAGAAGTGGCCGTTCCTTGCCATCCCTGGCTCCACGGCATTAGTGCATCCATGCACGTCAAACGCAACTGCGCCGATGGTAGTGTGGGAGGTCCCATGTGACTAAATTGTCTGGAACAATTTAGAACGCAAAGCGACCCAAAGGGTGGAGTACAGGACGTACGGAATAAAGTAGGTCACCGAAAACTGCGTCCATGCGTTTTCGGCATTAACCACATCCATGTGGCTTATTGCTAGACACCTATTAAAGGAAAGAACCCAGCTACGGCTGGTTTTTTTCGTTTATGTTTTTTAATTCTTTGTAGCTGTTTGGGGTCAGAGTCTGTGGACTCTGACCCTTATCTAGCCCGAAAGCTCTGCGCACTGTCAGCCAATTGCTAGGCACCTAAGAAAACATGTCATTCTCGCGAATGCGGGAATCTCCTAGATTCAACGTAAGCTTTGAAAGTTAACTCAAGGTACCGCTGAGCAGCGACTGGAGATCCCCTGTAACAACATCAGGGGATGACTCACTACCCTCCATAGAGAATATCAGGGCTTTTTTCTAGCCCTAAATTTAATATCCAAAACATGTCATTCTCGCGAATGCGGGAATCTCCTAGATTCAACGTAAGCTTTGAAAGTTAACTCAAGTAACCGCTGAGCAGCGGCTGGAGATCCCCTTTAACAACATCAGGGGATGACTCACGACCCTCCATAGTGAATTTCAGGGCTTTTTTCTAGCCCTAAATTTAATAGCCAAAACATGTCATTCTCGCGTATGCGGGAATCTCCTAGATTCAACGTAAGCTTTGAAAGTTAACTCAAGGTAACGCTGAGCAGCGGCTGGAGATCCCCTGTAACAACATCAGGGGATGACTCACGACCTTCCATAGAGAATAACAGGGCTTTTTTCTTGCCCTAAATTTAATAGCCAAAACATGTCATTCTCGCGAATGCGGAAACCTCCTGCATTCAACGTGAGCTTTTAAAGGTTAATTCAAGATACTCTGAGAAGAGGCTGGAGAACCCCTGTAATTAACCATTAGGGATGACTTATTTTGTTCATCAGAGGGTAATGAGGTCATCAGAGGAAGACGCAATTTGCTAGCTAGGAGATTACAATCGCTCATCCTTTGATTATTAGCTAGTTACTTCATTAGGTAGTTATCAAGAGTGCTTTAACAGTCTCAGAAATTCGGGTAATTAGCTATTTAATATCTAGATAAGAAAAGATGTTTTAACGTTGTGAGGGCTAATGTAATAGGTGCAAGTTACATTAGCTGAATAATGGGTATAAAAAAACCCGACGAGGTCGGGTTTTTTTGAATTTCTTTTTATCTACTTACCAATTGCGATAGTAAGTTGATTAAATGTTTTGATTTGGTCAATAACTTTTACTACGTGTTCGTATTGTGTGTTATCACCAGGGATCACTACAGCTGTGCTTGTTTCGTTTTTCGCTAGGAAGTTTTCAATACGTGCAGGTAAACGTTCGATGTCAACCATTTTACCGTTAAAGTTAACTAAACCTTGATCAGAAATCTTAACAACGATTGTTGGAGATGGGTTATCAGGTGGATTGTTATTCTTTTCTGGCTTTGAAATCATTAAGCCTTCTTCTTTAACGAATGAAGTCGTTACGATGAAGAAAATAAGCAAGATAAATACAATATCAAGCATTGGCGTCATATCTACGTCTGATTCTTCGACGTCATGACTTCGATTTTTTCTCGACATTTCTCGTTCCTGTAATTATTAGTTAAACGAAATTATTCGTATAAGATGTTTAACTATATGGGATGTTTATACATCGGTCAAATATAGCATATAGTTGCCATAGTATTTAAGCATTTATTTAATTATTTTTTAACTGAAAACTTTGTCGGACTTTCTAAGTGATTGTTGATAAAATTTCGGTATCAACCTAATGAGTAAAAAGTTTTAAAATGGCGATTAACTGGTTCCCTGGGCACATGCATAAAGCTCAGAAAGAGATTAAAGAAATACTTCCGCAAATCGATGTGGTTATTGAAGTTTGCGATGCTAGGTTACCTTTTAGCAGCGAAAATCCAATGATCACTGAAATACGAGGTGATAAGCCACTCATTAAGATTTTGAACAAGTCTGATTTAGCTGATGAGAATATTACCAAGTTATGGCTCGACTATTTAGCAAGCCAACATAATGTTCAAGCCATTGCATTGACAACAGATAACCCGAGTGTCGCGAAAACTATTCCAAGCTTAATTAGAAAGCTCGTACCACATAAGGACGAAGCAGGAAAACAAATTAACGCGGTTATCATGGGGATCCCAAATGTTGGTAAATCAACATTGTTAAATACACTTGTTGGTAAGGCCAAGGCGAAAGTAGGTAATGAGCCTGCGGTAACTAAAGGTCAGCAACGCATTCGTCTTGAAGAAGGTCTGTATTTATACGATACCCCAGGTATGCTTTGGCCTAAGATTGTTAATGAAAATAGCGGTTATCGATTGGCAATAACCAGTGCGGTAAAAGATACCGCATTTGATCATGAAGATATTGCCTGTTTTGCCGCTGATTATTTATTAGCAGCTTACCCAGAGCGACTCGCTGAACGATACAAGCTTGAAGATATGCCAGTAAGGGAAATAGAACTCATCGAAGAGATTGGTCGCAAGCGCGGCTGTGTGCGAAGCGGTGGCATGGTTGATTTTCATAAAGCTTCTGAAATCTTAATCAATGAAATTCGTGATAAAACCTTAGGTGCTATCTCTTTTGAAACCCCTGATATGGTAGAGCAAGAAATCGTTTATTTTGATGAATTGGAAGCTCAAAAAATAGCTGAACGTGAAGCGCGTAAAAAAGCGCGTGGTCGTGGTCGAAAGAATAAAAGGAAATAGTCATGAGTACTACTGAATCATTCAAGTTACATGAAATGCTTGAAGCCGATACGGTGTTTATTAAAGATTTACCACTTTGCCGTCTAGTTTTGATGAACAATGCTAATCACCCATGGTGCATTTTGATACCTCGCGTGGAAGACGTTGTCGATATTTACCAGATGGATTGGCAAGACCAACAACAGTTTCTAAATGAATCAAGTATGTTGTCTGAAGTGATGATGCAGTTATTTGGCGGAAAGAAAATGAATGTCGCTGCACTTGGCAATATTTGCCCTCAGTTACATGTTCACCACATTGTTCGATTCGAGCAGGATATTGATTGGCCTCACCCCGTTTGGGGGCGTAGTGAAATTGTCCATTATTCAACTCAGCAAACCCAAGATATCAAAGCGAAATTATTAAATGCACTCGATGCAATCGTTAAGTAATTTATTCGTCTAAAAACACTAGCCCTAACTATGAGGTGTGTTTTTAGACGCTATTTTGTAATGATTATTAATTGGCATTAATGGGTCATTAAAACAACGTTAATTGTCATGTTCTACTCCTATCTCCTGTTGTAATATTTTGATTAAAAAAACTATTGCAACAGGAGATATATATAATGGCAAACAACTCGTGGGTGAAAAGCACCCTATGCTTAGCTATGTCATTGCTAGCATTTAACGCGTTAGCGACAAGTGACACCACGCGCCCAAATATTTTAATTATTTGGGGCGATGATATTGGTATCGGTAATATTAGTGCCTACAGTGATGGTATTATGGGATATCAAACACCAAATATTGATCGCATAGCACGTGAAGGTATGCGCTTTACTGATTATTATGGTGATCAAAGCTGTACAGCGGGTCGTTCAACATTTTTATTAGGTCAATCAGGTCTTCGTACTGGTTTGACTAAAGTAGGCTTGCCTGGTGCCGACATGGGTATTCATGAACGCGATATCACCATGGCGACTATCTTCAAAGACAAAGGTTATGTCACTGGTCAGTTTGGTAAAAACCATTTTGGCGATCAAGATAAACATTTACCCACTAATCATGGCTTTGATGAATTCTTTGGCAACTTATATCACTTAAATGCTGAAGAAGAGCCTGAGCATGAAGACTACCCGAAAGATCCAGCTTTTCGTGAACGCTTTGGGCCTCGTGGCGTAATTCATTCTTTTGCGGACGGGCGAATTGAGGATACAGGTCCGCTTACGAAAAAACGTATGGAAACTGCAGATGAAGAATTTGAAGGCCATGCCGTTAAGTTTATTGAAAAAGCAAACAAAGCCAACAAGCCGTTTTTTGTTTGGTTAAATACAACCGGAATGCATTTTAGAACTCATCCCGCGCAAAAACATTTAGGTAAGTCAGGGCAAGGTTTTTACAACGATGTGATGGTTGCTCATGACGAGTTAGTAGGGCGTATGCTAGACAAGCTAGATGAGTTAAAAATCGCTGACAATACTATTGTCATGTATTCAACCGACAATGGGGTTCATTTTAATACATGGCCTGATGCTGGTGTAACTCCTTTTCGAAGTGAGAAAAACTCAAACTGGGAAGGTGCTTACCGTGTCCCTGCAATGGTTAGATGGCCAGGTAAAATCCCTGCAGGTGTTGTTTCTAATGAAATAATGTCACATCTAGATTGGATGCCTACACTTGTCGCGGCAACGGGTGATACAAGCTTGAAACAAGACCTGCTTGAAGGTAAACGTCGTTACAAAGGCAAAATTGCAAAGCTACATTTAGATGGTTATAACTTTTTACCTTATTTAACCGGTAAAGAACCCCAAGGTCCACGTAAAGTATTTCACTACTTAAACGACGAGGCACTACCTGTCGGTGTTCGTGTTGGTGATTGGAAAATTGTCTTTGCTGAAAACCGCGGTAAGCAAATGGGGGTTTGGTCCGAGCCGTTCGTCATGTTGCGTTTGCCTAAAGTGTTTAATTTACGCAGAGATCCATACGAACGTGCCGATGATAATTCAAACATGTACTGGGAGTGGGTGATTGATCGCGCGCCATATATTTATTTAGGTCTTGCAGAGACGGCTAAATTCCTGCAAACCTTTATCCCATACCCGCCCAGCCAGCGCTCAGATTCTTGGTCTGTTGAGAAGCTTACCGATAAAATTTTATCGCAAGTAAAAATTGATGGTGAGACAGCTAACTAAGTCATATTGATCAATAGTAGATGTTGGGGGCAGAGTTGGTCAGGTCTGGCCCCCAATTAATTTATTTTAGCTAATCGTGATCGAGTAATTGAAACAGCAGCTTTTTAACGTATTGCGTTTCAAATGGTTTGTCACACAACGCATCTACACCGTCTTGTTTAATATTGGCTAGATGGGTGTCATTGCTTTCACTTGTCACCATTAAAATTGGCAAATGAGATTGTCCGGAGCTAGTGCGAATGAACTGAGCTAATTCTCTGCCATCAACTTCTGGCATGTTATAATCAGTCACCACAAGATCGAACATCTGATCATTTAATATATTAATCGCTTCTTGGCCATCTGCCGCTTCAGTGACTTTAATTAAGCCTAAATTGTTGAGCACTTTTTTAATGTGTTTGCGCGCTAGATTACTGTCATCAACCAGTAGTACGCGAATATCATTAACATCGAATAGTTCTAAATCCATTTCTTCGACGTTTAAGATATCAACGGTATTTTTTAATGCCGCTTTAAGATGAGAAGATTCAAACGGTTTAGGCAAAATCGCAACAACACCGGCTTGCTTATATGCCTCTAAACTCTCACGCTTGATTTCACTACTCACCAACATAAATGGCGTGTCGGATAAGGCATCGTGATTGCGAATTTCATTGAGTAAATCAATGGCGCTACCGTCTTCAAAGTACATTGAGCTAGCAATTAAGTCACGTGGATGGGTATTCATGATTTCTAGTGCTTGCGTCTTACTTTTCGCCTCAGCCAAATCAATAATCCCTTGTTCTTTTAACTGCTTAACGATAATTTTTCGCTGAGTATCAGAGGGCTCAATCAATAAAATTGATAAGTCTGACAATGATACGCCTTCTACTGATGACACCATATTAACCGCCAATAAACTTTACTTTAAAGCCGCTCTTTTCAAGTACAGCCTTGATCTGTTCACGTTTGTCGCCTTGAATTTCAATTGTTTCGCCGACAACACTTCCGCCACAACCACATGTTTTCTTGAGTTTACTGGCTAGATCTTTAAGTGCCTTGGACTCAAGGCCTAAACCTGAGATAGTCATTACACCTTTGCCTTTACGGCCTTTTGTTTCTCTGCGTACTTTTGCTATGCCATCACTAGGAGTCACCGTTGGCTTTTTTTCTTCTTTTATTCGACCAAGATCAGTGGAATATACTAAATTATTTTCTTCATGCATAAGCAGCTACCTGTAAAAATTTGACGCACTTTGAAGGGTTTTCATGACATTGTCAATAATCTAGGTTAATCGATTGTTTTACCTTGATAAGTTGTAAGTATAGGATATAAAAAAGCCACCGTAATGGTGGCTTTTAAATTTAAGATAAAAATCTTAAAGTTTGCTTTCTAATTCCGGTAATGTGTCGAATAAGTCGGCAACTAAACCGTAATCAGCAACTTGGAAGATTGGTGCTTCAGGATCTTTGTTGATCGCAACAATAACTTTCGAGTCTTTCATACCCGCTAAATGCTGGATGGCACCAGAAATACCAACGGCGATGTATAGGTCAGGGGCAACAATTTTACCTGTTTGACCAACTTGCATGTCGTTAGGCACAAAACCAGCATCTACTGCTGCACGAGATGCACCAATCGCTGCACCTAGTTTGTCAGCAATACCTTCAAGTAACTTGAAGTTTTCGCCGTTTTGCATACCGCGACCACCAGAGATAACCACAGATGCCGCACCTAAGTCAGGACGCTCTGATTCAGTTAACTCATCACTAACGTGGCTCGAAATACCTGCGTCTGTTGCGTTTGAAAGTGCAACAACTTCAGCGCTACCATCTGTTGCAACCGCATCGAATGCTGTAGCGCGAACGGTAATCACCTTCTTCGCATCTAAACTTTGCACTGTTGCAATTGCGTTACCAGCGTATATTGGGCGAACAAATGTGTCAGCCGATTCAACACCAATGATGTCAGATACTTGGGCAACATCTAATAAAGCGGCAACGCGTGGCATAAAGTTTTTACCAACGCTTAGCGCAGTCGCTAAAATGTGATCGTAATCACCAGCAAGCTCAACAACTAAAGCACTAACGTTTTCAGCTAGCTGATGGCTGTAAGCTGCATTGTCAGCAACTAATACTTTGCGAACGCCGTTTACTTTAGCCGCAGCATCAGCAACAGCTTG
This sequence comes from Thalassotalea sp. LPB0316, assembly GCF_014898095.1. Taxonomy (NCBI): domain Bacteria; kingdom Pseudomonadati; phylum Pseudomonadota; class Gammaproteobacteria; order Alteromonadales; family Colwelliaceae; genus Thalassotalea; species Thalassotalea sp. LPB0316. Next base: position 4,897 of record NZ_CP062946.1, on the reverse strand, counting down.
ACAGTTTTCACCGGCAACTAATAAATCAATGTCACCACCAATGGCTTGAGCTGCAGCAACAGTTTTTAAGGTATCAGCTTTTAATTCGCTGTTGTCGTGTTCTACGTATACTAAAATAGCCATTATGAGATCACCTTCGCTTCATTTTTTAACTTTTCAACTAACTCATCAACGCTCTCTACTACAATACCCGCTTGACGCTCTGCAGGAGGTGTTACTTTTAATAACGTAGCACGAGGTGATAAATCGATGCCGAAATCAGCTGCCGCTTTAACATCTAAAGGCTTGCGTTTAGCTTTCATGATATCTGGCAGTTTTGCGTAGCGTGGCTCGTTAAGACGTAAATCCGTAGTAACGATTGCAGGAAGGTTTAAAGCAACCGTTTGTAAACCACCATCTACTTCGCGAGTAACGTTAACTTTGTCACCTTCTACTTTTACTTCTGAAGCAAACGTACCTTGTGGCATACCGGTTAGAGCCGCGAGCATTTGACCCGTTTGGTTGTTGTCACTATCGATAGATTGCTTACCTAAAATCACTAAGCCAGGTGCTTCTTCTTCAACAACTTTTTGTAGAAGTTTAGCAATGTTTAGTGAGTCTAAGCTCTCTTCTGTGTCTATTTGAATGGCGCGATCAGCACCTAGTGCTAATGCTGTACGAAGTTGTTCTTGGCATTTTTTGTCGCCAATTGATACGGCAACGATCTCTGTTGCGGTGCCAGCTTCTTTCAAGCGAACGGCTTCTTCAACTGCAATTTCACAAAATGGGTTAATTGCCATTTTAACGTTAGTAAGATCAACGTCAGAGTTGTCAGGTTTCACGCGTACTTTGACGTTATAGTCAATCACACGTTTAATCGGGACTAATACTTTCATCATCGCCTCTGCTTGTTTCGTATAAAACTGTGTTTGAAAACTTTCCAGTGTGTTTTCTGGTTAGTGGTTATTTTTATATGGCATGAGAGCCTATCTGTACTTTGCCTTTACGTCAATGTTAACTCAGCCAAACCTAATGACATTTAGTATCAATTGACTGATATCAAGTAAATAGTTATTTACAGGATAGAATTTATCAGCAAATTATTTATAATAACTTGATACTATCAAACAAGTGTTTTAAATTCAAACGACCGTTTGAATTTATCTATTATTATAAAAAAGAGGTGAACTATGGAACGCGAATCGATGGAGTTTGATGTCGTCATCGTTGGCGCAGGTCCATCAGGCTTGGCTACGGCTTGTCGCTTAATGCAATTAGCACAAGAAAAAGAGCAAGAATTAATGGTGTGTGTAGTCGAAAAGGGCTCGGAAGTTGGTGCACACATTTTATCGGGTGCGGTCTTTGAACCTCGCTCATTAAATGAGCTATTCCCTGATTGGAAAGAAAAAGGCGCGCCGTTAAATACACCGGTGAAAGGTGATGATATTTATTTCTTTAGTGGCGAAGACAAAGCGACCAAGTTACCGGGTTTCGCTGTTCCGAAAACCATGCACAACGAAGGTAATTATATCGTCAGTATGGGTAACGTTTGTCGTTGGTTGGCCGAGCAAGCAGAAGAGATGGGTGTTGAAATTTTCCCTGGTTTTGCTGCTCAAGAAGTGATTTACAACGAAGATGGCTCTGTTGCCGGTATTTTAACCGGCGATATGGGCGTTGACGAAAACGGTAATGAAAAAGACTCGTTCATGCCAGGTATGGAATTACGTGCTAAATATACTGTCTTTGCCGAAGGTTGTCGCGGTCACTTAGGTAAAGAGCTTATTGCAAAGTTCAACCTAGATGAAGGTAAATCACCACAGCACTACGGTATTGGTTTTAAAGAAATTTGGACATTGATCCTGAGCTGCACCAAGAAGTTTAGTTGTTCATACTGCTGGTTGGCCGCTAGATAGCAAAACTGGTGGTGCGGTTATCTTTACCACGCAGAGAATAACCAAGTGTTTGTTGGTATGATCATCGATTTAAATTACTCAAATCCACATTTGAGCCCGTTTGAAGAATTCCAACGTTACAAACATCACCCAACCATCAGTCAGTATCTAAAAGGTGTAAGCGTGTTTCATACGGCGCGCGTGCCTTGGCTAAAGGCGGCTTTAACTCATTGCCTAAACAATCGATGCCGGGCGCTATTATGGTCGGTTGTGATGCTGGTACGATTAACTTTGCCAAGATCAAAGGTAATCACACCGCGATCAAAACCGGTATGTTAGCGGCTGAAACCATTGTCGATGCGCTCGTTGCTGGTGATGAAGGCGGTAAAGATTAACCACTTACGAAGAAAACTTCAAAGCATCTTGGTTATATGACGAGTTATACAACACGCGTAACTTTGGCCCAGCAATGCATAAGTTTGGTACTTTCTTAGGTGGTGCGTATAACACGATTGATCAGAACTTCTTTGGTGGTAAATTACCATTTAATTTCAAAGATGAATCACTTGATCATGAGCAATTGATGTTAGCAAGTGAAGCACCTGTTATTCAGTATGCTAAGCCTGACGGCGTGTTGAGTTTCGATCGTTTATCTTCGGTATTTTTATCCAACACCAACCACGAAGAAGATCAGCGTTGCCACTTAAAGCTTGCTGATGCAACGATTCCGATGACGGTTAACTTAGAGAAATACGCAGAGCCTGCGCAACGCTATTGCCCAGCTGGTGTTTATGAAATCCAACCGTCGGAAGAAGGTGATAAGTTTGTGATTAACTCGCAAAACTGTATTCACTGTAAAACGTGTGACATTAAAGATCCAAGCCAAAACATTACTTGGGTTACGCCAGAAGGCGCTGGTGGTCCAAACTACCCAAATATGTAGCACTAACCTGCCTCAGGTGTTAAATCATTAAAAAAGCCCGTAATCATCGATTACGGGCTTTTTGTTTCGGGGTCAGAGTAAAACAATTTGGGGTCAGAGTCATTTGACTCTGACCCCTTCATAATTACTGACCTTTAACTTCTTTTAAACCGTTAAATACCGCTTTGTCGCCTAAGAACTCTTCGATACGTAATAATTGGTTGTACTTAGAAACGCGATCAGAACGACATAATGAACCCGTTTGATTTGACCTGCCGCTTACCAACGGCTAAGTCAGCAATTGTTGCATCTTCTGTTTCACCACTGCGGTGTGAAATAACCGCCGTATAACCGGCATCTTGGCCATTTTATTGCCGCTAATGTTTCGGTTAATGAGCCAATTTGGTTGAACTTAATTAAGATTGATTACCAATACCTTGCTCATACCACGGGCTAAAATCTTAGTGTTAGTTACGAATAAGTCATCACCAACGATTTGAACTTTGTCGCCAATTAAATCTGTTTGGTACTTAAAGCCATCCCAGTCAGATTCATCTAAACCATCTTCAATTGAGATGATTGGGTATTGTTCACATAATGACGCTAAGAAGTCAGAGAATTCGTTAGACGTGTATTTCTTGCCTTCACCTGCTAAGTCGTAAATGCCTTCTTCTTTGTTGTAGAACTCAGAAGCGGCACAGTCTAATGCTAATGTGATGTCATCGCTTGTGTCGCTTCTTTGATTACAGCTAAAGCGTCTGCATTTGATTCTAGGTTAGGAGCAAAACCACCTTCGTCACCCACAGCTGTGTTCATGCCTTTTGAAGAAAGTACTTTCTTTAATGCGTGGAAGATTTCAGCACCCATACGCAAAGCTTCTTTAAAGCTTTGCGCGCCAACTGGTTGAATCATGAATTCTTGAATATCAACGTTGTTATCAGCGTGCTCACCACCGTTTAAGATGTTCATCATCGGCAGTGGTAAAGAGTATTGACCAGGTGTGCCGTTAAGATCAGCAATGTGTTCGAATAACTGTACGCCTTTTGCCATTGCCGCAGCTTTCGCGTTTGCTAATGACACAGCTAAAATTGCGTTAGCACCGAATTTTTCTTTGTTTTCAGTACCGTCTAAATCAATCATGATTTTATCAATGTTTGCTTGGTCGAGTGCGTCTTGACCAATTAACGCTTGTGCGATTGCATTGTTCGCAGCGTCAACGGCTTTTAAAACACCTTTACCTAAGTAGCGAGCTTTGTCGCCATCGCGCAATTCTAGTGCTTCACGAGAACCTGTTGATGCACCTGATGGCGCAGCAGCACGACCCCAAGCACCAGATTCAAGATAAACGTCAGCTTCAACGGTAGGGTTACCACGAGAGTCCATCACTTCACGAGCAATGATCTTAGCAATTTTCGACATTGTTTTTCCTCATACACGTCGCCCTTGCTTGGGCATTAACTTAATTTTTAATAAAAAAACCGTAGCTGGGCTACGGTTCTTTGCTTAGTTTGATTCTTGTTTGCTGTACTCAAATGAAGCGGCAACAAAACTTTCAAATAACGGATGTCCATCGCGAGGCGTTGAGTTGAACTCAGGGTGGAACTGTCCGGCAATAAACCATGGGTGATCTGGAATTTCTATCATCTCAACCAATTTTCTTATCAGACGATAAGCCAGAGAAAACTAAGCCAGCGTTTGCTATTTTTTCTCTTAAGGTATTATTTACCTCATAACGGTGCGGTGTCTTTCATAAATTGTTTCACTGCCGTATACGTCGCAAGCTTTGTACCTTTCACCAGGTGGCACAATTGTGAACCTAAGCGCATAGTACCGCCTAAATCCGATGATTCATCACGGTATTCTACTTGGCCTTCTTCGTCTAACCACTCGTTAATTAAGCCAACCACAGGGTATGGCGTTTCAGGGTTAAACTCGGTTGAATGAGCGCCTTCTAGCCCAGCAACATTGCGGGCAAATTCGATTAAGGCAACTTGCATACCTAAACAAATACCTAAGTATGGCACTTTGTTTTCACGGGCGTATTTGGCCGCAGCAATTTTACTTCGACACCACGCTCACCAAAACCACCAGGTACTAGGATTGC